>PAZY01000019.1 GCA_002715765.1 Rhodobiaceae bacterium
ACCCCGGAGGAGCGTACGGCACGGGCGGTTGCCGCCTTCGGGACGGGGAAGCCACTCGTGGGGGATGAAGGATTGCCACAGCCTGCTGTGTAAGCGCCCTGCGAGAAACTGTCCAGGGGAAGGCCCGCTCCTTGACCCGCGTGCTACGCCGCACCAGATCGGTGTCTAGCCTGTGATCTCGATACCGTCTGCGGTGACCTGCATCAGGTCGCCCAATTCAGTGACAATATCCCGCAACCATATATGTGTCGGGTCTGCCTCCATACGCGGATGCCAGGCAGCCTCTACGGAGAGGGGCGGCATCTTGAACGGCGGCACCAACACGCTCACGGGGTATACATCTGAGAACCCATAGGTTAGCAGACGAGGGGCTGTCAGCACGAGATGAGAAAATGAGACCACCAGCGGTGCCGAGAGCGTGAAGGGCGATTCCGTTGCAACCGTCCGATCCCCTGCCCGGGCACCCAGGCCTTTCATGATCGCCGATGTCACGCCAGGCTCGCTGGTCAGATCAATATGCTTCATTTCCAGATAACGTGATTTTGTGAACGGCTTTTGCAGGGCCGGATGGTCTTGCCGAACAACACAGACGAACTGGTCAGCGAAAAGACGCTTGCGCTTTGCCAGGCGGCTTTCGATGGAACTTCCGATCACCAGATCCACCCGGCCTGTTTCCAACGCCCTGTCCAGATGTTCGGGAATAGATGTAAAGCGAAACCGCGTGTTGGGTGCTCTTTCTGCCGTCAATGCAGCGAGCGATGGCATGACGAGAGCCGAAAGGAAATCGGAGGTCGCGATTGTGAACAGCCGGTTCGATGTTTCGGGCACGAACTCTGTTTCTGCGTCGATTGCCTGACCAACAATCTCCAAGCCCTGCTGCAATCGCCCGGAAATTTTCTCGGCCTTGGGTGTGAGGACAAAACCCCGCTCACCTTTCACCAGCAGCTCATCCTGAAAATAGGCCCTTAGCTGTTTGAGTGTGTGGCTCATTGCCGATTGGGTAATACCCGCCCGATCAGCCGCGGAAGTGACATTACGCTCAATCAGCAAGAGATTAAGTGACCAGAGGAGATTCAAGTTGAGCGGTTTTGCAGGACCTTCCCGGTACATAAACTACCCTCATGCAAAGATTAGGAACATTCATTTGATTCATATCATAACGTCTGGCCACCTATAGCCACAAGAAATTGCGCGCATAGGAAAGACAATGATCCACCCGGAAATCAGAACCTGCTTTGAGGCCAGCTTCAAAACACCGCTTGGCCAAACCCAATCAGTTGAGGCGCTTTTTACGGCCCTCTCGCTACACGGAACAAATGTTACGCCTCAATATCAGGCCCTCAGCGCGCAGGCTGGTTTCACACCCATTGACAAGGCTCAACTGGAGAGGCCTTTCGCGCGGGGAAGCGTTGGTGCCGCGCTGTGCCACGTGTCCGACATGGTGTCTTCGTTTTATCAGAAGACAGGTGAAATAGAGCCACATGAGCCGACGGCCTCCCTGCTCCGCCATATTGCACTTGTCGGCGAACTTTGGCGCGCCCTATTGAACTATCCGCGCACGCCGTCGGGCGACCTTTCGTTGCATGCTTTTATCGCTCAACAAGCACCCAACAAAGCGAGCGCACTGGCGTTGACAGCATGGCTGGGTCGCGTTGCATTTACCGATCCGGAGGCAATGAAGCCTGTTTACGATGCGCTTACCTGTGGCTGGCAAGACGGTGCTCGCCTTCCCAGTTTTCTTGAGGTTGATTGGCACGGGCTTCTCGACATGCCGGTGGAGACTGCGCGAACCCACCTTCGTCTCGACATACCCGACACCCGACCGCTCGGCTGTGCGCCCTTGCCCTCAAAGTCATTAAAGGCCACTTCCTTGTCTGACGGGTTCCCCGAGCATCTCTGGGCTCTCATCAACGCACCGGAGAAAGCTACGGACCCTTATCAGATCACCTCAACGGTGGCTGCTTTCGGGAACGGGTTCGATGCCGCCTATTCCGATGCGGTTGAACGCATGGTGCTTTCCTTCGAAGGACTGAAAGAGATTACATCCACGCCGATTCCTCAAACGGTGAAGATTGAAACCCTGCGCGACATGCCGGAAGGATCGCTTGGCCAAACATTCTACCGCCTGATCACTGACAATAATTTCGATGTTGAAGTGCTCGACCCAGCAAGTCTTTTTGGCGCTGCGCAACCGGATATGCCGCCTGTCGAATGGATGAACAGACGGATCCTCCAGCTCCACGATGTTTTTCACCTTGTAGCCGGATATAAGCAAATCGGCGAAGACGAGATCGGGATTTCCGGATTTCAGCTTGCGCAGATCGGCCAGCCTTATTCCGCCTGGTTTATCGCCGCGGTAAGTTTGATCTCCACACTCTATTTCCCCGCAGGCCTTGCCCCCATTCTGGAACTGTCTTTTTCCGGCTGGAAGCATGGGCGCGAAACCAGGCCGCTCATTCTGGTTGACTGGGAAAGCCTCTGGGGTGAGCAGATCAGCACCATTCGGCAGACTTATCAGATCTCACCTTTTGCATCCGGCGCGACAGAATTTCCGAGTGTTGCCGCAGACTGACCTGATTTACCTGTTTGTGATTAAACGCCCTGCCGTCTTACCCGGTGGGGCGTTCTTTTTTGTCGCGCAAGTTCTGCAGTGTCGTTTCATGCCTGGTACGATCTATCCGGTAGAAGCACAGCGCCACCCAACCCAGAAGGTAAAGCACACCGATAATGGGAATGTAGGTCGTCGCAAGTTTTTCGGTCTTGTCCAGCTCAACCTCTCCGGGCGCTACCTGTGTTGGAAACTCCACTGCGGACAGAATAAGCCCGGCAACCAGAATACCCACGCCAGACACCATCTTCCCGGCGAAACCGTTGGCGGCGAAGAACAGTCCTTCGTTGCGGCGACCGGTCTCATTCTCCGCATCCTCCACAATGTCTGCAATCATAGCGCCCAGCAAAATGCCAGAGATGACGGCCGCGATCCCGTCCACCAGGCCGTGCAGCAACAATAATGGCAACAGCAAGTCATGACCGTTTGCGGGAAACAAATCCAACAACCGAAGGCACAATGGGAGCGGGGTCCAGAATATCAGGAAGAAGACAGCACTGAGCGCAACACTTTTTTTGTTGTATCGGCGGGAAATGGCTGGTGCCACCAGGGAGGCAAGCGTGACAGATATGAGTGCCATCAGCGGAAAAAGGCCGATCTCCGCAGATGTCAGCATCCAGAAATAGGTCGCAAAATAGATACTGAGATTGGTGGCAATGCCTGCGGCTGCGCCCCCGAATATTCGACTGACAAAGACCGCGAGAAACGAACGGTTCGCCAATGATTGCCGTATCTGGCGAAAGACGGACCATGCCCCCTTTGAGGACTGGCCTTGTGCGCGGGGGAGATAAGGGATCCGATCATGTGTTCCGATTGCCGACCAAAGCATCGCCACCAGCATGACGGCGGCAGCCATCACACCATATTTCTCATACCCCGACTGACTGAGCGTTCCGACCTCGGTCTGTGCATCTGGTTGAAGAAGGAAGGTATAGGCCAGAAACATCACCCCCAATCCACCCCAAAGACCAAATGCAAACCGATAGGCCATCAGTTTTGTTCGCTCATCATAATCATGAGTGAGTTCCGCGCTCAGAGCCGCGTTCGGCACTTCGAAGAAGGTCACGCAGGTTCGCACCAGTATGGCCATGGCCACCAGATAGAAAAACAGCTCGTCGGCCCCGATCCAGTCCGGCGGGTTCCAGAGAAAATAAAGGGCTGTCACGGTCGGCAGGATCGCCGCATACATGAGCGGATGTCGCCGCCCCCAGCGGCTTCTCAGATTATCGGATCCATAGCCGATCAGGACATCGGTAAAGGCGTCGACAACAATCGCGAGCGAGAGAGCGAGGCTCGCATAGGCTGCATCAAGCCCTAATACCTGCTGATAGTAGATCAACAGAAAATAACTGAACCCGGTATCCTTGACGCCGAAGGCAATGGCACCGATACCAAAATTCACTCTTGTCCGCGAAGAGAGGGCGCCGGTCTGCATGTGTTTTTTTCCTTTGGCGGCACAAATGAGCCGGTCGCAGCGTTGGCCGCGACCGGCTTAGAGGAGGGATTGAGAATGGTTCAGCGTCTGCCGCTGCGTCTTAGATAGGCAGGCGTAAAGTGTGCGCCGTCTATCTCGACACCCAGCGAGTAATTGCTTTCGTCATTACCGATCACCAGATTATCGGCAACATAGAGCTGGGCTTCCAGGTCGTAGTAAAAACCTGCAGCCCCCACACAAGCGGGAAGCTCAGCCGCCACCAGCATATGTGCTTCCTGTACACGCCAGAGCTCCCCCCGCGCGTCATAAAGGTCTGCCTGAACAATGTTCCAGCTATCCTCATCAATGTAAAAATCGCGCCGTGTGAAGATATTTCGGACAGACGGTTTCAGCATTGCCTGCACCTGCCAGACGCGGTGCAGTTCATAACGCGCCAGATCTCGTGACGCATATTTCTCACCCACGATATCTTCAATACTCAGAGCGGGATCGCGAAATTTCCAGGCGTTGTAACCGATGTAGAGTTCCTGTTTCCCCATCAGGTCCCAATTGTACCTGTCACCATCTCCGTTAAACATGCCGGTCTGGTCGAAGGTTCGCAGTCCATCCTGCCCCGCTGCCGGATTGTCATACGCGATTGTAGGGGCCTTGCGAACGCGGCGCAGTCCGGGAAGATAAGCCCAGCTTTCGCGCGTCTGGTTGAAGAACTCATGAACCAGCCCCATGGTTCCCGCAGACTTGACCGGAAACTCCGCCGTGTAGACAAATTTGCTCATATAGCCGTTTGTGTCGTCAAACGACTGGGTTCCCGGTGCATACATGGGCACAAAGGACTGGGTTTCACCCCGGTATATTTTGTTTCCACCATCGGACTGTTTAACGACTGTCGTTATCATCTGGCGGTTTCCAACACCGCGGAATGCCGTTCGGTGGTTCATCATCACCTCCCAGCCATTCTCCGGAACGGGAAACAGAACCCCGCCATAGCCGGCTGTCAAAGCGCCGTCCGCGCTCATTGCCGCTTCATCCACATTGGCGGCTGTGCGGTCGTAAATTCTTTGCGGGTAGGCACAGGTTCTGCGGGACGGATAGACATCCATACGATAGCCATCGTAGGCGTTGATCAACGCAAGTTGCCCCGGTGTGAGCTGTTTGCTGTATTGATCCGCGTTACCGGCATCAATGGTAAAGAGCCGTGCGTCGTCGGCAAACGGGTTGAGACGAGGGTCGCCTTGCGACCATCCTGCCGGCATCTGCGTCAGTCCCCCTGTCCATGCCGGTATAGTCCCTTCACGATTACCGGCTTTCTCTGCCCCTATGGGGGTCAGGTTTTCCCCCAGTCCGGCGAACGCTGGTGTACCCAGTGTCAACATCGCAAGAGACAAAGTGCACGCTGTTGCTTTTTTCAGAGACTTAAGTTTCTTCAACATAGTCCTACTCCTTCAACGGAATAACGCGGCGCCTTGCGCTCAAAATGCGTAACTGACAGTGAATGTGACGTAGTCACGATCGGACTTCGCCGAATTCGTTCCGCCACCCATATTGTTTGTGTAGGCAATCTTCGCAGCCAGGTCCGCCTCGTAACTCGCCTCCAGGCCCAGTGTAATCCCACGTCTGTTCTCGACATAATTGCTGGTCACGGCACGGTCGATAGACAGACCGTTCACGTCATGACGGAAGTCAACACTCGGTGTAAGCGTGATATCCGTGCCGAATGCCCGGCTGAATGGCGCGCTCGCGGTGAGATTGTAGCCCCACGAGAAATTGTCTCCGCTTGCCCCCGTCGGCAAGGCTCCCTGGAAGTCGACCAGCCCCGCTTCGCCGACAATGTCAATTGCATCGGCACCCATTGCCTCTGTGATTGCACCAAAGACAGGCATGCCGGGCCCAATGGAAACATGCGCGTTGGCAATCGTGCTCAGCCGGTCCATTCGCGCGAACCCGTAGCTTCGCGCCGCTCCCCCGCCGGCAAGGCCTACGGCCGTTGTCGCCGCGCTCAGGCCGTCGATCGGTACTGGATAATCAGGTTGATAACTTGCTTCAACACCAATCGAGATGTCCCCCAGCGGGAAAGTGGCAGTTGCGCCGTAGAGGTCAATATCCTCCGGGAAAGACGCAAAATAATTGTCTGTGAGATCCTCTGTAATTGGAAACGGAATAAATGGTGGAAAAGCTGGCACCAGAACCACTCTGGAAGCGCTTGCACCGACATAAGGGGTCTTGGCGTGATAGTTCAGATAATAGAGCCCAAACTCCGATGAAATGCCTTCTGCATAATATCGCGCTGCGACACCCCATTGCCCCTGATCGTTCGGACGTTCATCCCCTGCTTTGCGCACGCCAGTGGGTGCGGCCAACAATGCCGATGCCGGCAGGCCCGTGCCACCGGGATCACCGGCAAGGAAGAACCCTTCCGCGCCGGGGCCAAAAAGATCCTCCCCCGACAGGAACGTACCAACTGGCACAAGGCGGCTTTGGCGCCATTGAAACTGGTAATACCCCTCCAGGCTCAATTCCGGTGTGATCGCAATGCTTGCCCACGCCATGGGAGACGGGAGAAAGGCTTCGCGAACCTCTGCCCCTGGTGTTTCCAGCTTGATTACGTCAATCGCATTGGTTTGCGCGATACCACCTGAGCGATAAAGCGCCTCCCCCCAATTGATGGCCTGGTTGCCAAGCCTTACAGCCAGCGGCATGTCCATCACTTCAAAATCGCCATAGACGTATGCGTCCAGCACATCAATGCCCCGCCCTGCCCGACGACGGGCGGCGTCGCTGAGATCGGTACGCCGCGTGCTGTCTGCATCGTTCTTAACGGCGTCGTAGAAGTAGCTGAACCGGGTAAAGGCCCCCACGTTACCCAGTGATATTTCAACATCATGGATGGCGCGGGTCGACGCGGAGTAAATGTCTCCACGAAGGAAGTTCTGGTTTCCATCGTCCACGTTTTCCGCCGCGACACTTCTGTTTGTGCCCCCGTTGGAAGCGGCGATATACCGCGCATCGGGATTGACTGTCCGAATGCCCACGCCAATGTTCACGGTGCTATCAATATCGACCGTTACATCCCCCCACTCAAATTCGGCGGCGGTTGCGGCGCCCGCCATCGCCCCTCCGAGCAACATTGTACTAGCACAGGCCAGAAGCCGCCCTTTCATCGAACCCCAGTTATAGACCATCCAACTTCCTCCCTTGAATGTTGTCAAAGAAGCGCCTTAACGCCTCTCCCCCCAGTTTTACTTCTTGGCTTTAACTTCTTTCATGTCTAGTCCATGTCAGGGTCAGGCAGCGCGAAGGTCAGCGCGTGTGCAGCGGCATCCGGCAAGACGCTATGCAGCCGCAGAACACTGTCATTCCCGCGGCGCTCTACCGTGACAGGCGCACCGTCATTCATACGTCCCGGTTTTTCGGCCAAAATGACATCTTTGAGAACCAGTTCTTCTGCCGACGGTGTTCCCAGAAGAATGACATGTAAGTCGCCGCCGGATGTCGTGAAGCGTACATCCAGCCCACAGCCTGTCTTGGCGTCTGATATCTTCCAGGGACGTGTTCCATAAATGGCGTGCCCATTTTTCGACAACCAATCCCCGAAACAGTTGAGACGATCCAGTTGCTCAACCGGGATGCCCCCGTCGACACCGCGAGGCCCCACGTTGAGCAGGAGGTTTCCATTTTTTGATACAGCATCGATGAAGCCGTGCAGCAACGCATGAGCGGGCTCATAATCATCCGGCTTATCATTGCGATTGAAGCCGAATGAATGGCTCATTCCCCGTGTGGCTTCCCATTTTTTTGCCTGAATATCCGGAAAAACCGTGTACTCCGGCGTCCGAAAATCGCTATGCGGGATGGGAGGTGGCACAACCCCCTTCTGATTGCCCGCCGACTTGGCCAGGGCACGCTTGGCAAGGGCATCGAAGACCCGTCGCCCCAGTTTTGTCCTCAATGCCTTCATGTACCATGTCGCATGCAACCAACGGTCATTGACGACCCCATCCGGCACCCGATTGTAGTAGCTTGCAAACAGCTCCAACAACGAAGAGAGATTTGTTGGCCAGGCAATATCATTCCAAAGGACGGAGGGCTCATAGCGTTCTATCAGTTCACGCACCTGTGCCGTCGCGTAAGCACCGTAATTCCCACCGGGAACCGAACCCACAAAGTCGCCCAAGGTTGACACGGGCTTTTTGTTGAAGCTCCAGTCAATGCCGCCGGAATAATATACACCAAACTTCAGGCCCGCCCTTCTGACAGCGGCAGCAAGCTCTCCCACAATGTCCCGCTCAGTATACCAATGGTCCAGATGGGGGTTATGTACCGCGCTTGGCCACAGACAGAATCCGTCATGGTGTTTGGTCACCAGCACAACGTAACGCGCACCCGATTTCTTGAAGGTTTCGGCCCAGGCATCTGGATCCCAATGTTTCAGCCCATCGACAAATGGTTGCTTGAAATCCGTATAGGGCGCGCCGTTGAACGTTTCCTGGTGAAACGTATGTGCGGCCGTGCCTGGAACGCGGATTGCGTTCTGATACCATTCCGAATAGGGAGAGCGCACGACCGCCCTGTCATAGTCATGTTTGAAAACAGCACTGATATCGCCAAAATGTTCGCCAAAAGCAGGGATGGCGAACACGCCCCAATGAATGAAGATGCCGAATTTCGCTTCATCAAACCATGATGGCGCGACCCGAGAACCGAGGCTTTCCAGCGTCGGTTGAATGGTTGATGTCAAAGGCTGCAACAACAAAAGTCCCCCCGAACTTCAGCTGACGCTTACGACCTGTTTTTTGTCATGGCTGAACTCAAGCCATTTGTGTCTTTACCACCGGGCAATACGCATCCCGCTGGCAGGTCAGCTGCCACAAAATGAAGCCAGAGAAATTGACATGTATCAAATGAATGATCCTAATCACATCATGAGTAAAACTGATACCTGTCTCTTCCGTACTGTCAGCCGGGGTATGGATCAAGGAGGCGCCGGACGATCGCAGATCGGGGCTAAAAGTCGGGCGACAAATCGGGCGCCAAACCGGGCGGAGGGGGAAGAGAAAACCATGGATGAGCCACGGGAAGGCATGCCCCCTGCGGCCCGACCTGTCGCCACTTGTGCCGGACGCTCAAATATCGAGGTCAGATGCACTCAACAAGTAGGCCTTACCAAATCCCACCACGTATCCTGCACGTTCCGGATTGAGACGCCAGAATGTAAAATCCTTGAAGTCGATATACAGTTTTGACTTCGGATGTTTGGCCAAATAGGCCTCGCGCACTGCGGCCCGATCTGTTTCATCAACCACCTGTGCCGCGACACCCGAGATGCTGATGCGTTCGTATGCCAGCGGGTCTCCTGAACCGGGCTCCCCGATCAGCATGCTGGCGCGGGGATCGCTCACAAGTGCAGCGTGATGACCGGAAAGAGAAGACATCAGGAAAACGGGTCGCCCCTGTTGATCAGTTGCAAGGCCAGTTCGACTGCACATCGGATGCCCGGTCCCGGGATCGAGTGTTGCGAGCGATGCGGACCGGGATCCTTCAATCAGCTTTCTTGCATCTGCCCGTGTTTCATCCGTCACCTCCTGCAGAAGGTCTTTCTTTTGTGGTTCTGCCATTGTCATTCTCCTTTGTGAACTCAGTAATCAAGTTGTGTGGGGTTCTCGCCCCTCAGACGGCGTGATGCATTCAGCAAACTTTGGGTGTAGGGGTGAGCGGGGTTGGACAGCAAAGATTGACGCTTGCCTGTCTCAACAATTTTTCCCGACTGCATGACGGCAATCCGGTCTGCCATGGCTTCCAAGACTGAAAAATCGTGCGTGATCAGGATATATGCGACGCCCGTTCTGTTTTGCAGATCTACCAGAAGGTCCAGCATGCTTGCCTGAACCGACACATCCAGCGCGGAGGTAGGTTCGTCGAGCACCACGATCTGCGGTTTAACGATGAGGGCCCTTGCCAAAGCTATACGCTGCCGTTGACCGCCTGAGAACTCGTGTGGATACCGATGTGCGACATCCCAACCTAACCCCACCTGGGCCAACATTTTCCCTACCAGTCGCATCTTTTCATGTCTGGAAACAGAGGGGGTACGGATCCCCAATGGCTCTGCAATGATCTGTGCAACGGTCATACGAGGTGAAAGGGACGAGAACGGGTCCTGGGAAACCATCTGCACCACCGAACTGCGATGCTTCGCCGACGTCTTTCTCTCTTCACCCAGTCCCGGCAACGCAATGTTACCTTTGTGTGGCAACATATTCAGGATCGCGCGCGCCACACTCGTCTTGCCGGAACCGGAGGCACCGATCAGCCCCAAGGTCTCGCCCGCACAGAGCGACAGAGACACATTGTCTACGGCGTGAAAACTGTTCGGCCCGGACACCCCCCACGCTGGCCCGCCAAATTCAACGGAGAGCCCTTCTATCTTGAGGACGGTCCTGGCGGGTTCCCGTTTGCCGACTGTTTCCTTTCGGGGTGAAGGGTTCAGGTGTTTCACCAGTTCCTGCCCCTGAACACTTTGCGTGTGGCGCATCACTTTGTCGGTACGCCCCGCTTCGACGATCCGCCCCTTGTCCATAACCAGGATCCGGTCCGCCAGTCCCGCAACTGCGCCCAAATCATGAGATACAAAAAGGATGGCGATCCCCATGTCCCGGCGGAGCGCACTAAAGAGATCAAGAATTTGAACCTGCAGAGCGACATCAAGCGCTGTTGTCGGCTCATCTGCCACAAGAAGTTTTGGGTGATTGGCGATCGCGATTGCAACGACCACACGCTGCCGCTCCCCGCCTGACAATTGATGCGGGTATGCATTGAGGCGATGCACCATATGATCAAGCCCGACCTGATGCAGCAATTGGGAAATGCGCGTTTCCACTTCTCGTTCGCCTGCCCCTGGATGCCCGACAAGAACGGCCTCCCTGATTTGCCGTTTCACGGTGTGAACGGGATTGAGCGCAGACATAGGCTCCTGGGGGACGAAACCAATCTCTCTTCCCCGCAAGCGGGCCTGTCATACATCACCCAATGCCGAACCATGCCCTTCAAAAGCCATCCAGCCCTCATCGCCGAACTGAACGCCATCTGGCAGCACATTGAGCAGGCTTCTGGCAGACAATGATTTACCTGAGCCGGATTCGCCCACAAGCCCGACAATCTCCCCCGGGGCGATTTCCAAGCCCACCCTATCCACGAGCCTCTGCGCAGGGTGCCCCGATGGTGTGATTGTTAGCCTGTCAATCTTCAGGAGCGTTTTATCCTTCCGGGTCGAGCGACAGGGAGGCTGGCGCTGTGTCCGCCGTTTCGGGCGCTGCTTCGCCAACTTCCCCCGACGGGGTATACGCTTGCGAGATCGACGAGGGTCGAACGCATCCCGCACTCCCTCCCCCACGAAGACTAATAATGTCAGCAGGAATGCCAGCGAACTGAACGCGGCGAACCCCAGCCAGGGCGCATTCAGATTGTTTCGCCCCTGTTGCAAAAGCTCTCCCAAAGAAGGGGCATTCGTGGGCAGGCCAAAGCCCAGAAAATCCAGGCTCGTGAGAGAGACGATGCTTCCCGTCAATGTGAACGGCAACAGGGTCATAGCGGCCACTAATGCATTTGGCACGACATGTCGCACCATAAGCTTGTGCGACGGAAGCCCCATGGCACGTGCTGCTGCGACATAATCAAGTTGTCTGACACGCAACACTTCCGCACGCACAACACCGACAACACCGACCCAGCCAAAGAGGCTCAACAGGACGAGCAGGCTCGCAAAACTGGGCACCAGCAAACTGGACACAATAATCAGCACATAAAGCTGCGGCATGCTTTCCCATATCTCGATAAAGCGCTGGAACAACAGGTCCACAAGACCGCCGAAATAGCCCTGGATTGTCCCTGCGACAATGCCCAGCGAGACGGTGATCGCGGTGAGAGCCAACCCAAACCACAGCGAGATCCGAAGGCCATACAATACACGGGCCACAACATCACGTGCCTGGTCGTCAGTTCCCAAAGGATGTATGCCTGTTGGCGCCGCCGGATGATTGCCCCAGGTATGGAAGTCGACCGTGTTATAGCTGTACCGGACGGGCGCCCAAAGCACCCACCCTTCCTTCTCTATCTTTATGACCACAGACGGATCTGTGAAGTCCGCCTCGATCGGCAGATAACCACCAACAACGTGATCCGGCACTTTCTCGATTACAGGGAAATATACAAGATCGTCTATCACCAAAATCAACGGGCGATCATTTGACAGAAGCGGCGCGGCAAATGCGGCCAGAGCCAAGACGGCCAAGAGCATGGCAGACGTGATTGCGCGCTTGTCCGATGAGAACACTTTCCATCGGCGCTGCCAGGTGGCCTGAAGCGGCGGGGTTTGCGCCAGTGCGACCGTGGATTGCTCTGCATCGGCGCAGACTTCATCAGGATGGTTGATCCGCGTTTCAGACATGGAGCTTCTCAAAGTTAATGCGCGGGTCAACCCAGGTGTAAACGAGATCACTGATCAGTCTGAGGATGAGACCCAGCAGGGTGGTCAGATAGAGCGCACCAAAAACCAGCGGGTAATCCCGCGTCAGGGCGGCATCGAACGCCAGTAATCCCAAACCGTCCAGTGAGAAAATCACCTCAATCATCAAGACGCCGGTAAAGAAAATACCGATGAGAGTGCCCGGCAGTCCCGCAATAACGATAAGCATGGCGTTTCGGAATACGTGTCCATAGAGCACACGCCGCTCAGAGAGCCCCTTGGCGCGCGCCATCAAAACATAATGTTGCGACATCTGATCCAAAAAGCTGTTTTTGGTCAGCATTATAAGAAAGGCAAAACTACCCAGCACCATTGCCAAAACAGGGAGTGCCATATGATGCAGGTAGCTCCCGACTTGTCGGTACCAGGGCCATGCCTGCCAGCCTTCGCCGATCAGCCCCCGCAATGGAAACCAGTCAAAAACCATCCCCCCGGCAAAAACAACAATAAGAAGAATGGCAATGACAAAGCTGGGGATCGCATAGCCAATTACAATTAGGGTGCTTGTCCAGAAATCAAACGGGGATCCATCTCGCACGGCCTTGGATATTCCCAGGGGGATTGATACGAGATAGGTGATCAGGGTCACCCATAGTCCCAGGCTGACCGAGACCGGGAGCCGCTCCAGCGTGAGTGAAATCACATCACCGCCGCGAAAAAAACTCTCGCCAAAATCAAAGCGCATATAGCGCCACATCATGTCGAGAAAACGTTCCACCGGCGGCCTGTCGAAGCCAAACTCTTTCTCAAGCTCTGCGATGAATGCAGGGTCCAGGGTCTCATTTCCCCTATAGATGCCCTGCCCGACATCTGAGAAACCGGCATCAACATCCCCTTCATCGCCGACCCGTGCCATCACGCCATTGTCGGCCCCGGCGGCCTCCGCAAGCAGTTGCTCGATCGGGCCGCCGGGGGCAAATTGTGTCAAAGCGAAGTTCAGCACCATGATACCGAACAAAGTCGGGACCATAAGGAAGATGCGCCATCCCATATATCGGGCTGTCTTACTCATACCTGCTCAACTCCGCTTGAAATCCATCAGAACTTGAAAGACACGCCGACCGTTCCATACCGGCCTGGCTGTACCTGAAGTTCTACGGGGTTCTGGCTTTGAACGCTGGCGGACCCGCTAATCGGGAAGCCACGTGTTTCTGCTGCGAAGTAGCGACGATCAAAGATGTTGTGAACACCTGCGCGAACACTGACCGCCTCGTTGACATCCCAACGCCCCAGGAGATCGAACACGGCAAAACCACCCGGTGCAAACTCGGTTGTCCGATTGTTCACCCGCCGGCTGCCCGACTGGAAAGTTCCCACAAGCTCAACATTCAAACCATGTTCCAGATTGTCGTAGCCAACGGCCTGCACCCATTTCAACGGAATCGCATCGAGAAATTCGCTGGTGACACCCGCATTTGTCTGCTCGCCGTCCTGATGGGAAACATTGAACCAGGTGTAGAAACTCTCGTTGAACTGATACCCGCCCTCGGCCTCGATACCCCAGATGTCCACCTTGTCCACATTGTCGTAAGTGAGCGTGTTGAGCCCAGCTGGCAGGCCAAAACGTGTCGGGTCAATGGAAACGAAATTCTGGATAAAATCGTCATACTTGGCGTTGAAGCCATTTACAGAAAAGTACCCTTTTTGCCCGACATCAAACCGCACCCCGACTTCATAGCTGTCGACGCTCTCAGGTTTCAGGTTCGGGTTGGGGACCAATGCAAAGAAGGGTGTGCTATCGATCGACTGGAACAATTGCTGTGCAGTCGGCATCTTAAACCCCTGGCCAAAATTCGCATAAGTTGACCAGCCCGACCCCAGTTTCAAAATGGCACCGAGTTTCAGTTGTGCATCAAACTCTTCGAGCGTCTTCGGTTCTGCACCAGCTGCCACGCGGTAGTTCGCATCAGGGTCCGGATCGATCTGATGGTAAGCACCACGTACACCGGGAATGACCGTCAGATCACCCCCAAAGAACTCAATCTCATCTTGGATGTAAGCATCGGCTCTTAGCGTATCTGCATTGGCAAAATTAAATCCCCCTGCGCGTGCGATTGCTGTCGTGCCCAAGGTGAGATTATTGGTCACGTCCAAGCGTTCATATTCGGTGCGCGTATGGCTCCCATCAATCCCGTAGGTGAAGACGTTCGGCGCCCCGGCAATATCGAACGCGCTCGTTGCCTGGATATCTGCTTCGAAGAAAGTTTCCTCGTAGTTCAATGTTGGGAAAAGCTGTTCCGTGTGACCGCTTGGAACAAGCTGCCTGATACGTTCTCCCGTCCGTTCTATCTTTTGCGGTGAATAGGTCAGTTGCCAGGTGAGCTCATCCAGGTATTCCGTGTCTGGGTACCATTCCTGTTCCAAGCTCACGCGCCAGCGTTCTACTTCCTGCTTTCTTTCATATGACAAAGTATTGGATGTAACTACGCCAAAGCCGTTCGCGGTCGGCCCCAGGAGGGAGTTTTGGGAAACGTTCGTATGGCGGGTGTAATATTCCGTTGTTAGTCGGAACAGATTATTCCCACTTGGCGCATAGACCAGCTTACCCAGGAAGTTATTGGACCCGGTGTCCTGTGGATCAAAGCTATCACATTGTGTTGCCGCGGCTGCGCGCGGGCATGGATGAATTGCATCTGCACCGGTGCGGGCATTGGAGAGTTCCGGCTCGGATGCATCGCGGCGCGTGAAGCTGGTAAGCAATTCCAGTCCTGGCGCAATCCGAGCAGCACCCGTTAGTGTTTCCACAAATGAATTGTCGAGAGAGCTATAGGAAAAATCAGCATCCCCTGCCCAATCGTCTTCAGCTGTCAACAGGTCCGATGGGTCACGTGTGATGAAGTTCACCACACCACCAAGCGCATCGGACCCCCAAAGCACAGAAGACGGACCTCTGACAATTTCCACGGCCTTCACGTTCGAGGCCTCAACCACATCGCGGCTGTTGTCGGTAATACGTTCCAGCGTTCTGTTGCCATCCACGAGCACTTGAGTCCGGTTTCCGCCGACACCTCTGATTTCAATTCCGCCGCTGGAATTGAACGGGTCTGTCGCCGAGCTCTGTAGCGGCACCTCGATACCCGCCTTGTAACGAAACAGGTTTTGAACCGTCACATCACCACTTCGTTGAATATCGCTTCGAGTGATGACATCTACGTTCCCCGCTGTCTCCAACAGGCTGCGCTCCTGTCTGGTTGCTGTCACTGCAATGGGCGCGATTGTCGGCCCAACAGCGGCCTCATCCGGGAGCGCTTTACCACCAACAGCACTTCCGTCTTCCACAGGCTTCTCACTTGTGTCTTCCCCCTCCGCGCGGGCTGGCAAGGAAAACGCAACGACACCTGCAACCAGCAGGGCCGCAGTGCTTACTCGCAACGCCAATTCCTGACGCTGCCTTCCGTGTCTCATGCCTGCGTCGCACGACACCCCATTCATCTCTGTCATAACGTACACCCCTTTAACAAAAATGCGACTGACTCGCATTATCATGACGGAGGGAGGTTTGGCACATATGGATTTTTATTGCAACTGCGAGTCATTATTAGATAAAAGAAAAATGCCCAAGCAACCAGAAAAGAAGAAAAATGAACATTCCCAACGGCTTTTCACGACCGAAGGTTTTGCTCGGCCTTGCCACCATCGCGATATGTGGATCGACGATGACCGCAAGTGCTGGTGACACGTCCGCCACACACGGCTATTCGGTGAGCGGGACATTTCTCTATCCCCCCTCCTTCACCCAATTCAACGCAGCCTCGTCAGACCGCCCCGGTTCATGCGAGATCAACCTCGTAACCCGACAGACATTCGATAGCCTGAACCCCTGGATCATCAGGGGGAGGCGCGCGCCCGGCGTCTTTGAATATCTCTATGACAGTTTGCTGCAACCTTCTGTCGATGAATTTCAGACTAGTTACGGTCTTATCGCAGAGAGCATCCAGGCAGGCGAGGACGGACGGTCAGTTACTTTTGTTCTGCACCCTAAGGCGCAGTTCCATGACGGGCACCCGATCACCGCGACGGATGTTGTTTTCACGGCTGACACCATGCGGGCGTCCGCCCGTCCCTTCTGGCGGTCCATGCTGAAAGACACGGTGGTGGAAGCCGTTTCCGAACGGGTTGTTCATGTCACATTCCATGGGGAGAAAGACCCGTCAAACATTCTCTCATTCGGATCGCTGCCGGTCTTACCCGCTCACTACTGGTCCAGCCGAAACTTCGGTGAAATGTTTACGGAAGTCCCTGTCGGTAGCGGCCCCTACAGAATTGCCTCCGTCAACATGGGACAATCAATCCGGTTTGAACGGGTCGAAAACTATTGGGCGGCCAACCTGCCGACCCGCAAGGGGATGCATCATTTCAAGAGCATCACCTATACGTATATTTCCGACGATGCGACCAGCTATCTTTCCTTTCTGCGCGGCGATCTGGACCAGATCGGCATTGACGACATGCGGCAGTGGGATTCCTATCGATCACACGACGCGATCACAGACGGCACAGTTCATGTGACAGACGTGCCTGCCTGGTGGCCGATGGGTATGAACGGCTTTTTCTTCAATATGCGCGATGCGCGTTTTCAGGACCGCCGCGTCCGCGCAGCGCTTGCCTCTCTGGTTCCCTTTGACTGGGTCAACCAGACCCAATTGTTCTCAGCGTTTGAACGCACTTCATCCTATTTTGGAAATGCCGAGCATGAGGCGGCTTCTGCACCCACCGCTGACGAAAAAGCGTGGATGGAAACTTTCCCGGCGCATTTTCCCGACGAAGCCTTCTCGGAACGCTGGCAACCGGCGGATGCAAGTCGCTCGACAAAAGAAAGCCTCGCCAATGCCCTCAGACTGCTTGCCGATGCCGGATGGAAGTATGACGAAAACAGCGGACGCCTTGTCAACCAGCGTGACGGAACACCGTTGAGCATCACCATCCTCACCTCGACAACAACGCAAGACAAAATCTTCGGCGCCTGGCAAAAGCTGCTCAATCGCATCGGGGTTGAAGTCACACTTCAGCGTGTGGACGCTTCCAGCTTTCAGGAACGGTATCAAACCGCCGAGTTTGAGATGGTGTATCGCTTCTACATTCCCCCTCTGCATCCGGGAAGAGAGCAAGTCACCTTGTGGGGTAGCCCCCGCCTGCAGGCGGAGAATGTCCGTACAATTCTGGGCATCGATAGTCCGGCTGTCGATGATGCGCTTGAGAGACTTCTGGGTGCGACAACATTGCCTGAACGTACGCACGCGACGCGGCTTCTGGACCGGGCTTTGCAATGGGGACTCTTTGCGGTTCCCACATATCAGAACAGGAAGGTACGGACGGCTTACTGGTCCAACCGGATACGCCCGCCTGCCAACATGCCCCGTGTCGGCGGCGGCGCAGGCTTCTGGACCTGTGCGGTGCCGGATACAGCGCCATAAGCATCTTTCTGTTGAACAGTACAAGCGAGTTTCAGACATGTCTTATATCGACCATCCCACTGCTACCTGGATCCACCCGTCAACAGGTGAAAACCTCAACCATGGCGCTCTGATGGCGCAGATGGCACAACAACGCGTTGTTCTTCTGGGTGAAACGCACGACCGTTACGACATTCATCGGTGGCAACTGCATGTCGCGGCGGGGCTTCGCGCGCACCGTGCCGACATTGCGATGGGATTTGAAATGTTTCCGCGTCAGGTCCAATCCGTTCTGGACGAATGGATCGAAGGTCATTTGGACGAGGCGGCTTTTCTCAGACAAGTCAACTGGGACAAGGTCTGGGGCTTTGCCCCCGACCTCGACCTCCCTCTTTTTCACTTCTGCCGCGCGTTCCGCGTTCCCATGTATGCCCTCAATTGCCGGCGTACGCTGGTGACGGAGGTGGGAAAACTGGGCTGGGGTGCGATTGAGGAAGAGGACCGCGACGGCCTCACCCCCTCAAAACCGGCAACACTTGAATATCGTCAGTATCTGGCCAACCTTGTTGGCGACGCGCAGCGTCAAGGCAATGTCGGCACGTCACCCGAGGATCTGATCTCGGATCGCTTTCTGCGGGCTCAACAAACCTGGGATCGTGCGTTCGCCTGCAATATCGCACGTGTCGTCATGCAACCTGACGCCCCCTTGATGATCGGCATCATAGGGCGGGGACATCTGGAGTACGGCCATGGCACACCGTTTCAACTGCGTGATCTGAACGTCGATAAAATCTCCGTTCTTCTCCCAAGTGATGCGGTGCAGGTGAAGCTGGCTCAACAGGCCGGTATTGGCGACGCCCTTTTCAGACTTACTGACAAGCACACGGAGCATCAGCAGAGCGAGGGCTAAGGTCGCGTCCCATCGCGTGAACGGGTCCACTCTTGGAAGATTGCAAACCGTGTGGTGGCCCCACCCGGACTTGAACCGGGAAGCCCATACGGGCGACAGATTTTAAGTCTGCTGCGTATACCAATTTCGCCATGGGGCCAGCGCGGCACGCGAATGCATGTTCATGCCGTTGACACAAGCTGATACTGGTCCGGCGCGCTCAGGTCAAATAGGGAAAAGGCAAAATATTCCTCAAACAAAAACGGCGACCCGATGGGTCGCCGTTCCGTTGAATAGCCTTTGAGCCAGTCTTAGTTGACCATGCCCTGCCATACTGGCCAGCAATTACCACCAGCAGCGGCAGCAACTTTGGACTGTGCATCTTTTGCGTTGGAACCGTCAGCAGCTTCGACATAATCGTCTTTGCCCGTGCACCAGACATAAAACTGGTGCTTGCCGGCTTTCGACATTGTCTCGAAGTTCGAATCCAGCGCCATTGCACCTGCAGTCATCATTGACAGACCTGCAGCGATCCCCAAAACGGCAGCAAACTTCTTCATTTTAGCGTTCTCCCTCAGGGTGTACGTACCCACAATTGTTCAGTCTTTTATCGCCCGAGCCTACAGTGCTACCCGAGACCCCCTCTAACGGAATTTCGACTGACCTTCCGATCTGAAGCCCCCTCCGGTCCTTCATTCTTCTGGTCGGCCGCTCCTCCACCAACGAGCGTTCAGCGAGACACGGTAACGAATTGTGTTCCGATTGTACCGAAATCCGGCACCTGTACAGCTGAAAACTTCGTAATGTGGCGGAAATTGTTGCACAAATACGGCAAGAATCCACCGGGAAAGGCTTTTTTGCCAAACTTTATGGTTAAGTTGCCGCCCGTTCGACAGGCTTACCGCCTGCCTTGTCTGCCAAAGCGATGGTTTCTGCAAAGGCCTCATCAAGCTTTGACGAATCGACCGAGCGTAATACGAGCGACGTGCCAAACTGATTATCGCGATAGAACGGGTACGAACCGATACCCACTTTCGGGTACCGCGACTGCACTTCTCCCAATGCTTCCGCTATGGCGCTTTCACCAACAAAGCAATCGATTGTCCGGCTGGTCATTTTCGCGCCCCCTTCGAGCCGATCACTCAAAGCGTCCATCATCACCTGCACGATGATCGGGATACCGGCCATTACAAAGACATTGTCGAGCTGAAAGCCCGGCGCTTTGCTGACCGAGTTGGGAATGAGTGTCGCACCTTCCGGGATGCGTGCCATGCGTTTGCGCGCCTGGGTAAACTCCCCGCCTGTCTCCGCGTAATGAAGGGTTAGAATTTCCATAGCCTCAGGATGAGGGCCAATCGGCACACCAAAAGCATAGGCGACGGAATCAGCAGTGATGTCGTCATGGGTCGGCCCTATGCCACCAGTGGTGAACACATAGTCATAAGCACCGCGCAACGCGTTGACGGCGTCCGCAATCCGGTCACGCTCGTCGCTTACCACACGGGCTTCCCGTACCTGAATGCCAATGTCACCCAGAAAAGTCGCGATGAAACCAAGGTTTGCATCCTTGGTGCGCCCGCTCAAGATTTCATCGCCGATCAGCAACACAGCGGCTGTGACGGTGCGTGGTTCAGCAGCATCTGACATAGTGTTCAACTCCTCCAGAACATAGTGCATGTTATAGCGCGCCGCGGGCTGGAACCAAGCCCTTGCACCCTTTAACCGTGCACGACGCTTGCACCGTGCATGATACTTGGCAAAGTTGCGCCTTCTGACTAGGGTCGCGCCATGAAATTTCCACACCCCCTCACACCGGCTGTCCTGCTGAAGCGCTACAAGCGCTTTCTTGCGGATATCCGCTTTGACGATGGCACGGAACTGACAGCGCACTGCGCCAACCCTGGCTCGATGATGGGGCTGGCCGAGCCCGGGTCACGGATCTACGTCTCCAAAAGCGACAATCCCAAGCGAAAACTCGCCTGGAGTTGGGAACTGGTAGAGGTTGCCTCGCCCGCTGACGGCGCGCCAACACTCGTCGGCATTAATACCGCCCACCCCAACCGGGTGGTCGAGGAAGCGCTATTGACCCACCAGCTTCCGGCGCTTTCCGGCTATGCCTCGCTTCGCCGTGAGGTGAAATACGGTGAAAACAGCCGTATCGACCTTCTGCTCGAAGACCCTCATCGCGCCGCGATCTATGTGGAAGTAAAGAGCGTTACTCTTTCTCGCGATGCAGGTATCGCGGCTTTTCCGGACGCAAAAACCAGTCGAGGTGCCAAACATATGGCCGAACTGGCCGCTCAGGTGCGGGCCGGACATCGCGCAATTGTTCTCTTTCTGGTACAACGGGATGATTGCACGGAAATGCGGCCAGCGGCGGATATTGACCCTTATTACGCTCAGGCCCTGGCTGATGCCGTTCGGGCGGGCGTTGAGCCGCTGTGCTATTCCTGTAAACTCTCGCCGACGGGGATAGAGATCCATCAATCTTTACCCATTACGCTTAAAGTGAGCGTATAATTCCACCATTCATCTGAATCGATAAAGCCAGACATATGAACCTGCTGACAGCCGACCTCGCCGCACACGACATTACGATGCTGGGACAAGTCCGTGTTCACGGCCCCCAAGCCTTTGAGAACATGCGCAAGATCGGTGCGATCTCCGCTGGCGCGCTCGACATGCTGGCCGAGAAGATCATACCCGGCATCACAACCGATGAGATCGACCGGCTTGTTTACGATTATGCGCTTGCGCATGACTGCCTGCCTGCAACCCTTCACTACCGCGGCTATCGGCACTCATGCTGCACGTCGGTCAACCATGTTGTCTGCCACGGCATTCCCGGTGACAGAACACTGCGCGACGGTGACATCGTCAATGTGGACGTGACACTGATCAAAGATGGTTGGCATGGTGATACAAACCGCATGTATTTTGTTGGCAAGGTCAACCGGAAAGCAGAGCGGCTGTGCGAGATTACTTATGAAGCCATGATGCGCGGCATTGCGGCCGTGAAGCCCGGTGCCACGCTTGGTGACGTTGGCCATGCCATTCAGGAATACGCTGAAAGCGAGCGCTGTTCCATTGTCCGTGAATTTTGCGGGCACGGGATTGGGCGGGTGTTCCACGACATTCCGAACGTCCTGCATTACGGTCGTCCGGGCGAGGGCATGGCCCTCCACGAAGGTATGTGTTTCACCGTGGAACCGATGGTCAATCTCGGCAAGGCGGCCGTCAAGATTTTGAATGATGGCTGGACAGCGGTAACGCGCGACCGCTCTCTCTCTGCCCAGTTCGAACACACGATTGGTGTGACGGCGACGGGGGCAGAAATTTTCACCAAATCGCCCAAGGGACTTGATCACCCCCCCTATGCCTGATGCTTCATCCGCCTCGCAGAAAACTGTCACGGCCCATCATGCGGGCCACAGACAGCGTTTGCGGGAACGATTTGAAAAAGCAGGCGCTGACGGGCTGGCTGATTACGAACTGCTGGAACTGATCCTGTTTCGCGCCATTCCAAGACGTGACGTGAAACCGCTCGCCAAAGACCTGCTCGCCCGGTTCGGGAGGTTTGGTGCCGCGATCTCTGCTGAGCCCGCGCGACTTGCCGAGGTGAAAGGGATGACCGGCCCCGCTATTGCTGAATTTAAAATTGTACAGGCGTCTGCCATCAAACTTGCGCAAACGGAAGTGATGAACAAGCCGGTCATCTCGTCATGGACAGCGCTTCTGAATTATTGCAAGGCGGCCATGGCCTACAATACGACCGAGCAGTTTCGCATTCTGTTTCTTGACCGCAAGAATGTGCTGATTGCGGACGAGGTTCAACAAAAGGGTACGGTTGACCACACGCCCGTCTACCCGCGCGAAGTGGTCAAACGTGCGCTTGATCTTGGTGCCTCTTCGATCATTCTCGTGCACAATCATCCATCCGGGGACCCGACCCCCAGCCAGGCCGATATCAACATGACGCGTCAGATTGTGGATACCGCCAAGCCGCTTGGTATTTCCGTTCATGACCATCTGGTCATTGGCAAGGGAAGCCATGCGAGCTTCAAGTCATTGCAGTTGATTTGAAGCGCGTGGCGCGGTGACACACAAAGATGTCATCCCGGATTTAATCCGGGATCCATACTCACATCACAGAAAGTCGAAGTGCTTCGTGGATCCCGGCTCGGACGTATCGTCCGTCCGGGATGACAATATTTGTTTGCGGCTCTTAGGCTGTCAAACGCAGGAGATGTCGCTTCCGCGCGTCTTCTTAAAGGTTCGCAGCCGAATTTGGTGCCCAGCGGTTACCCCACGGCCTGGCCTGCTCCAGTTCGTAGGCAAGTTCCAGCAGAGTGCGTTCGTCTCCACGACGCGCTGCAAACTGGCTGCCAACCGGCAAGCCCCCCTTCCCTGTGAACAGCGGCAAGGAAACAGCCGGCAGGCCCGCCACATTGTGTTGCGGCGTGTAGGACACATAGTCCGTTACCCGATCAAAGAGCGTTTCAAATTCCACATCCGGCGACTGCACACCCAGGTCGATAGGTGCCGTGCGCAAGACCGGGGTCAGTTCCACGTCAATGGCCTGGAAATAGGCATCATAGTCGCGGGACACTTTATCGAAATACGCAATCGCCCTTTCCACCACGCCGGGGTTTGCCGCCTCCTTATCATTGAAGAATTTTGCGAGACCATGGGTCCAGGGCTCCAGCGCGTAGTCAGCGCTGATAAAACGGAACTGGGTCAGGCCGATAATCCAGGCATTGTCCACCAGATAGGCAGGCGACGAGGCCCATATGCCAAGGAAATTGTCGAGAAACTCTTGCGGGTTCACAATGGGTTTGGCTTCCACGATCTCATGCCCCATGTCTGCACAGAGTTTTGCGGAAGCCTCGATCGCGGCTTTCACGTCGGCATCTGCATCCACACCCCGATAATTCTCGGTTGTCATGGCTATTTTCAGACGTCGCGTGGATGGTCCCTCGACAAAACCGACAGGTGTGAGGTCTCCCTCACCTTCCTTGCATTCAGCCATATTGAGTGCCTGTGCCGTGTCGCGCACCGAGCGACTGACGGCGAGGCGAACGCCAATATCGCCGGGCATCTTCCGTTCATCTTTCGCGACGAATGACCGACCGCGGCTCGGTTTCAGGCCAACCAGACCACAAACAGACGCGGGTATACGAATGGAACCACCGCCATCACTTGCATGGGCGAACGGCACCATGCCGGATGCAACGGCCGCTGCTGCGCCACCGCTTGAGCCACCCGTATGCTTGGTCAGGTCCCAGGGGTTTTTGGCCGGCCCCAGAAGCTCTGACTCTGTCGTTCCCAAAAGTCCGAACTCAGGTGTGTTGGTCTTGCCCAAAATAACGAGACCTGCCGCTTTGGCACGTTGCACGCTACCATTGTCGACAGAGGCTATCTGGTTTTCAAACAAGCGCGAGCCGAGCGTATGCGGCTCTCCCTCCAGCTCAGACAGATCCTTGATCAGGTAGGGGACACCCGTGAACGGGCCGCCCGGTATCTCGCCGGATGAGGCCAGCTCCCGCGCCTTGTCAAAGCGCGTGCTTACCACTGCATTGACCTTCGGGTTGAGCGCCTCGATGCGGGCGATAGCGGCATCCACCAGTTCGAGGGAGGAGACCTCACCTTTTGCGACCAGTGCCGCCTGCGCCATCGCGTCCATTTTTACGAAAGGGTCCATTGCAGCACGCGCCGGGAGTGCTTTCAGACCCACTGTCAATGCGCCTGCTGCGGCTGTACCCTTCAAGAAATTGCGCCGATCCATCTGATGACCTCCCAAATGTCTATCTGGCCTCTTATCAGGCCGCGGGCATGTTCTCTCATTCACAAGTCGAATGAAATTCCATATATTTTGAGTTCTTGTTCAAAATATTTGGATATTTTATGCACCCGAACCTGCTCGACCAATTGCTGGTTTTTGACACAATCGCTGAACTTGGCAGCTTTTCGGCTGCCTCCAAAAAGCTGAATCGCACCGTTTCCGCGATTACCTATACGATTGGGCAGTTGGAGACCCAGCTGGGACTCACCCTTTTTGACCGGTCAGGCTATCGTCCGGTGCTGACCGATGAGGGGCAGTCACTCCGCCGCGATGCCGAGATCATTTCGCGTCGTATTGAGCGTTTGTCCGCCCGTGCTGACGATCTGAAACGCTCCATTTCTGTTAACCCCACTATTCTGGTGGAACCAATCTTTCCACGCGCGCCGCTGGCCAGGGCGCTCGCCGCGTTCTCCCAATCGCGCCCTCAGATTCAACTCTCCGTCATGGAAACCCCCAGTATCCGGATTATTCATGATCTCGCCGATGGCAAGGGGGATCTGGTTTTGTTTGCTTTGTCCGACCTGATGCCGATGCGGAACTTTGACGGGCGTCAGTTGGCAATACGCGGTTCCCTGCCGGTAGCCAGCCCCAACCACCCACTCGCCAAAGCGCCAGCCCCCTTTCCCCTGTCGGAGCTCGACAATCACCGGCAGATTATCCTGTCGGGTATGGCGCTCGATCAGCGGACCTACAATTACCATGTTCATGTGACGGACCTTTGGGCAGTCAATTCGGTGAGTATTCTGCATGAACTGGTTCGGGAGGGGATTGGCTGGGCCTACATGTTTCATGATCAGGTCGCCGACGATCTGGCGTCAGGCCGTCTTGTTGAGCTGAATTGTGCCGATATCCATGATTGGGCTGTTTCACGCTTCTCCGGTGCCTGGCGCACCAACCATCCGCCGGACGAAGCCCTGGTTGAACTGATGGATTTGATCCAGCAGGCCTGTGAAACCGGCCCTGGTACAACCACGCTCAATATTGCCAGATAAAGGCATTGCCCCCTTGCCCGACAGGGCGGGTTGAGGCGGATGGGGCGATCTGCTACATCCTGCGCTTAATTCCAAAGGAAATGAGAGAAACATGATCCCGCGCTACTCAAGGCCGGAAATGGCCGACATTTGGTCCCCGGAAAGCAAGTTCCGTATCTGGTTTGAAATTGAGGCCCACGCCTGTGATGCGCTGGCTGAACTTGGGGTCATTCCCAAAGAAGCCGCGAAAACCATCTGGGAGCGCGGTGGCAAAGCTGAATTCAACGTCGCCCGGATTGATGAGATCGAGCGTGAGGTCAAGCATGATGTGATTGCCTTCCTCACCCATCTCGCGGAATTCGTGGGCGAAGACAGCCGCTTCGTGCACCAGGGCATGACGTCATCAGACGTGCTCGACACCTGCCTCAACGTACAGCTGGTGCGGGCCGCCGATCTGCTGCTGGCGGACATGGACGGCCTGCTGGCCGCACTCAAGCGACGTGCCTTTGAGCATAAGGACACGATCACGATTGGTCGGTCGCATGGTATTCACGCAGAGCCCACCACGTTCGGGGTCAAACTCGCACAAGCCTATGCCGAGTTTGAACGCTGCCGCGAACGTCTTGTGTTCGCACGCAAGGAAATTGCAACCTGCGCGATTTCAGGCGCTGTTGGCACATTCGCCAACATTGATCCGCGCGTTGAGGTGCATGTGGCAAAAGCGCTGGGGCTTGAGCCTGAACCTGTCTCGACACAGGTGATCCCGCGGGACCGTCATGCGATGTTCTTTGCTGTGCTGGGCGTTGTTGCCAGCTCTATTGAGCGGCTTGCCACCGAGATCCGCCACCTGCAGCGCACAGAAGTGCTGGAAGCGGAGGAGTTTTTCTCCGAAGGCCAGAAGGGTTCATCGGCGATGCCGCACAAGCGGAACCCGATCCTGACAGAAAACCTGACCGGCCTTGCACGCATCGTTCGCATGGCTGTCAACCCGGCGATGGAAAATGTGGCGCTTTGGCACGAGCGGGATATCTCGCACTCGTCCGTTGAACGGATGATCGGCCCAGACGCTACAGTGACACTCGACTTTGCGCTGGTACGCCTTACCAACGTCATCGACAAGCTGCTCATTTACCCGGAAAACATGCAGAAGAATATGGACCGCTTGGGTGGCCTTGTCTTCTCGCAGCGGGTCCTTCTCGCGCTTACTCAAAAAGGTGCCAGCCGTGAAGACGCATATCGGTTCGTTCAGCGCAATGCCATGCCGGTCTGGCGGGGCGAAGGCAATTTCCTTGAGCTGCTGAAGGCGGACAAGGACGTTTCAGGCAAACTTTCCGATACTGACCTTGATGAACTGTTTGACCTCTCCTACCACACCAAGCATGTGGACACGATTTTCACGCGGGTGTTCGGCGCAAGCTAATCGTCACCCGACTGACACGAATAGGCTATACTCCCGGGATTGATAGTCCCGGGAGTTTTTTATGCGCAAAGCCTTTGACGGATCACACCGCCGCCGTATTCACCTGTTTCGCCATGGTGATGTTTCCTATGTCGATGATCAGGGAAACCGTGTGGCCGACAGTCGTGCTGTACCACTTACGGATTGGGGCCGCGAGCAGGCAGCCGCAATGCGCGGGATGATGGCTGATATTCACGTTGACCGCATTGTCTGCTCCGGTCTGCCCCGCACGGTTGAGACCGCGAACGGTATTTTCGGTGACCGGCAGTTGGAGATCGGTATTGATGCCGACTTTGAGGAAATTCGTTCAGACCCGGACCGCTACAAGAACCTGAAGAGCCTTGATGAGGTGGCTTACGCCTTCTCTCACGCCGACCAACCCGGAGCGATTTATGGGAACGGGGAGATTTTTGCAGATTTTGAGGCACGCGTGGTTGCCGGGTTTAACCGACTTGTCGATGACCCTTCCTGGTCCTCGCTCGCGCTCGTTGCGCATGGGGGCGTCAATCGCGCATTGCTTGGGCACCTGACCGGTGCGGGTCTCACCGCCTTTGCCCGGCTGGAACAAAACACCTGCTGCGTCAATATTATTGATATTGATTCAAACGAAGGCACGCACCGTCGTACCCTGATCCGCGGCATCAACATCACAGCCTATGACCCGGCGAAAAAGGATGCCCATCTCACCGCGCTTGAGATGATTGCGGAACGCATGTCCAAGAAAGACAGCATTCCGCATCTTTAAGCTCAGTTGCTGCGGATCTTGGTTTTGCTGACCTGGGACGCCTGCTCTGCCCAGCGCATGGCGACCGGAATCATATTCGTGCGCAATGCCTCGCCCGCCAGATCATTTAAACGGCGCATACCATCCATGTTCCGCTTGAACGTGCCTGTCAGGTAGTTTGACTGAACCTCAAATGCGGTACGAGCATCCCGGGCGGCGAAAAGAGCACGGGTCGCATCGACAGTTTCGTCAAAATGCGTCTGGGCGAGCTCCGCCATCAGGTCACTGACNTGTTCAAATGGGGTTTCTTTCGCTTCTGGCAGGTCGATTGTATNGACGNCCTCGAGCCTGTCGGTCTTTTTCGTGCTGGTGTTAGTGGCCATTACCATCTCCGCCTGTTTGCACCCTGTTCTCCGCGTGGGAGAGACAGATGCCAGCGCGTGAAGCTGTCCCATCAGCCCTTGTGCGCTGCACAATCTTGATATTGACAGCGCAGAACTTCACTCGTCAAGAAAATTTGTGCAATGCACAAATTATTCACACGATAGCAACCGGCACTCAAAAGCGCTCGAGAGAAAAGAAAGCCGGATCAATANCGGGATGGCGCCCCGCGATCAGATCTGCAACCAGNGCTGCGGAGCCCAGTGCCAGGGTCCAGCCAAGCGTCCCATGGCCGGTGTTCAATAACAGATTGTCGCGCCCGGGCACCGGACCGATGACCGGGACACCGTCTGGGGTCATCGGTCGCAAACCACACCAAAACTCAGGTACNGCTTCATCGCCCAGCGACGGGAAAAGCTCCCGNACCGCGCTCAGCACGGACTGCGCCCGATCAGCCTCAAGGGTTTTGTCATATCCNGCCACTTCCGCCTGACCGGCAGCGCGCAGACGATTGCCAAGGCGGCTCACTACAATGCGCCTTACTTCGTCGGTTATTGAGACTGTCGGTGCCCTGCCATCATCCGGCACGGGCAAGGTGACCGAATAACCTTTGAGTGGGTAGACAGGCAGCCGGCGGCCAACCTCTTCAAGCAGGCCGGGGCTCATGACCCCGGCAGCCATGACCACAAATTCCGCTGCCAGACGTGACTTGTCCGTGCGGACATGNGTNATGCGCGCGCCCTGCCGTTCCATGGAGTGAACACTCTCNCCATACCGGAATTCAACGCCGAGNTTTTCCGCTGCGACAGCCAGTGCAGCCGTNAACTTGTAAGCATCGCCCGACTGGTCTCCTTCGCAATAGACCCCGCCTGCTATCTCCCCGCGCTGTTGAGCAGACGCCAGCGCGGGTTCCAGCGCCACGCACTCCCGTGCGCTTAAACGCGTCTGCGTCAGGCCGTGAGATNCCAGGCGCTCGGCCTCGGCAAAGGCGTGATCGGCCTCTTGGGTTGTTGCATAGACCCTGAGAATACCTTCTTCACGCTGGTCGAAATCNNGATCCACACCTTGTGCGGCCAGTTCCGCCAATGTGCGGGTGAGAATGGCACGGCTTTTCAGGGCCAACCCCACATTACGGGTGGCCCCGTCCCGTTGGGCCGNGAGATTGCACCGACGCCAGAAACGCCAAAGCCACATCCATTGCGCCCTGTCCCATTTCAAGCGCAGCCGTAAAGGTGCATCCGCCCGGCCAATCCATTTCAAGGCCCGCAACGGCACGCCCGGTCCGGCCCAGGGCGCCACTTCGCCCGCACTCATTTGCCCCCCATTGGCAAAGCTTGTTTCAAGACCAGGGCCTNGCTCCCTGTCCACCACGGTGACCCGATGCCCNTCCCGCGCGAGGCAATAAGCCGTCGTGACACCAATAATGCCCGCGCCAATGACGACAATATTCATAGNGTCCGGGCCNGCATTCGGNCCAGCGACCGGATCTGGATGTTTCTCTGGCGTGTTTGACGGTTCGCTCACAGGCGCGGTGCCTCAGTTCAGAAGATTTCGGATATCCCGTTCTTCTAGCAAAATCAGCCCGTAAATACGATGGTGGCTTTGACCGGCCTGTCNTCCGTTTGGTCCGGGAAGGTAGAGAGCGCGCAAAACAGTTGGTTACCCCCGCCCNACGCCTGCCCCTTTTTATACGTGGCGCAAGTGGCATATCTGACGCAAGCGGTCNTCGCGGCCGGCATCCTCATCGTCTCGCTGGCGGCCCTTCACTCTGCTTCGTGAGGCCGCGTCAGATTGTGCAGCGCTGCAAGATCAACACGCTTGTTCGGNTTCGCTTTCACTTTTCCAGATACAGTTTGAGCCGGCATCGGAATCACGTCGGCGGGTTTTGAATAGGTNCGCCGCTTGATCCGGGTCTCCCTCGGCCTGAACTCGATGACTTGAACCATCGCTGCCTCCCGTGGGTTACACTTTCCCCCAATGAGACAAGTGTATGACATTATCCTCCGCCTTTTATAATGAACAAAACGTTAACAGCGTTTACCGCGTTCGCCGCACCTCTCTGAAATTTCCCTTGTCCCAAACATTTTTCGAAAATTTGATACGTGCTCTTCCCATCGCTTGTTAAGATTTTTCGGTCACAGTGGCACCCAGATCAGTTGACCGGGACCAGCCTATCCAATGACGCGCTTTACCCATTTGCGGGATCTTATTGAACTCGCGAAAGAACCTTCCAGCGAACGCCGCCGGGAATTGCTGCGCGGCGTAACAGACATTTTTCTGGAGGCTCCAGCCCAGTATTCCGAGGAAGAACGTGAGCATTTCTCGGGCATCATGGGTGATGTGGCGCGNAGCCTGGAAACACAGGTCCGTGTCGAATTATCCCGTCGCCTGGCTACCGTTGCCGAAGCNCCCCGTGACCTTGTCAACCAGCTTGCGCATGACGAGATTGACGTCGCCACACCGGTTATCGAGCAGAGCCCGGTTTTAGACGAAAACGACCTTCTCGCCATTATCTACAAGCAGGGTAATGAGCACCGTAACATTGTTGCAGCCCGGCCGGATGTGAATGAACGAATATCCGACGCGCTGGTTGACCATGGCGACGACGATGTGGTGCACACGCTTGTCCGGAACGAAAAGGCACAAATCGGGCGTATGACGATTGAAAAGGTCGCCGACCGCGCCAGCCGCAATGAAANGCTGCAAGCGCCTCTTCTGAGCCGCCAGNANNTGNCGCCCGACATTATGCACGAGATGTTCTGGACAGTTTCCACCAAGCTGAAAACCATGATCCTTGAGAAATCGGCCGGTCTTAATCCNGAATTTGTTGACCAGATGCTTCAACAAGCCGAACGCAAATTGATCAAGNCCAGNAACAAACCGTCCGAAGACAGAAGCAGAGCGCAGCAATTTATAGATCGCAAGGCGGAACTTCGGGAACTGTCGGAGACCCTGCTCGTTGACCTGGTTAGGGCAAACCGCATTGATGAGCTGATTTGCGGCTTCTCCCGCATTGCCAAAATCGACATTGAAACGACAGAGCGTATTTTTGACGACAAGTCCGGTGAGGCACTGGCAATTGCCTGCAAGGCAACCCGGTTTGACCGTTCGACGTTCTCAACCCTGGCGTTGCTGGCCTCTCCCAAGACAAAGCGNCCATTGTCGGAAACCCGTGAGCTGCTCGATCTTTACGACATGATCCCGTACGATATTGCGCAACGGGCGATGCGGTTCTGGCGGGTGCGCAAAGATGCCGCGTCGAGTGCCGCGTAATTCACGCTTTACGGAAGACAAAGCTGGACCAGGTTACNCCCGTTTGTTGTTTGCGCCCTGACCCGCTTTCGCTCACGCAGGTTTTCAGACCGGCGTTCGCCGCCATCACCATCGCCGCCTCATCCGGAATTTCGTACATGCTGCGACCNTCGGGTACCGGACCGTGGCGAAGNCTCATCGCGACCACGCCTCCGGGNTTGCAGAGTAAAGACAATGTCTCAAACCCTCTCTGCTGGGTCTTTGGCGGCAGGTGCATGAATGATGCGCTCAAGAGCGTAAAATCAAAACCACNCCCCAATGCGNCCACCTTCGTCAGGTCCGGCAGATGGTCATCGATCCATGTGATGCCTGCATGATCTCGCTCGGCCCGGGCGATAGCACGCATTGCCTGAGCCGGCTCCACNGCTACGACATGATGGCCAAGATCAGCAAAACCCAGNCTATCCACGCCGATACCGGCCCCAACATCCAGAANATGTGCCGGGGCTTNAGGGTAAAAGGGTTTGAAATGCGGATGCCTGTCCGGGAACGGTGTATCGGCATATCGCACCTTCAACCATTCCGCTTCCTCATTATAAGGAAGGTAGCCGCGGGCAATGTCTGCTTCCTTCGCCATGCGACACTTCTCCCTCGCATGTTACTGCCTGTGCAATGCCCTTAGACCCAACTGGCCTTTTCACGTGCAACTAGGCTTTTCACCTGCAACTAGCCTTGGCCAGGCGCGTTCATATCCGGCAACACTTCCACATAGACGGACTGGCTCGGGAAAGCGAAGCCTGTTCCGGCCTCTTCCACAATCGTTTTCAATGCCAACGCCAATTGTTCCTTGATCTCCAGCCACTCTCCCCAATTGGTCGTCTTGGTGAAGCAATAGACCATGATGTCGATTGAGCTGTCATTGAACGCATCAATACGCACAAAGAGCGGGACTTCCGGCGGTTTGGCAAATTTGTCGCTTTCCAGGAGATAGGATTCGATCCCGTTTCTCACCGTTTCCAGCTGTTCACGCGTTGTGCGATATTCGACTCCGATTTTCCAATAGATCCGTCGATGGGTCATTTCACTAAAATTGGTGACGGCGCCATCTGACAAGATCTGGTTAGGCACATAGACCGGTGCCTTGTCGAAACGACGTACGGTGGTGGAGCGAAAGCCAATCGTCTCTACGGTGCCCTCAACAATCCCGTCCACCAGAACCCAGTCCCCTTTGCGATAACGCTTTTCGATCAGAATGGAGAGACCGGCGATCAGGTTTTTAAAGAGATCCTGCGCGCCCAGTGCCACTGCCACGCCAAACAGACCAAGGCCTGCAATGATCGGTGCCACCTGAATGCCCCAGATCTGAAGCACGGTTGCCCCTCCCACCAAGATGACGGCCCAGCGGATACCGGTCACCAGCCAGTCAACCATTTCGTGGGTCAGAATATTTTCCAATTCCCTCAGCAGAATACTGAGAGGTTTGACCGCATTGCGCAGGGCCCAGAAGATTGTGATCGCAATCAATGTCCGGGTGAGGTTATCTGCAAAAACAGCAGCTGTTCCCTCCAGGTCCAGAAACTCAAGACCGAAGAAAACACCGATCACGATGAAGGTCGCACGCAGAGGATCCGCAATCGCCTCGAACAGGTAGTCATCGAGTGTGGTTTTCGTGCTCGAAACCCAGCGGCCAATAAATGCGAAGACAAATCGTGTCAGCACGCCGCGCAAAAAATAGAAGGCGAGAAAAATACCCAGCGCGGTAAGGAAGTGGCCGATATCGTATCCCAGTGCGCCCGTCTGCCAGACGTTCTGTGTCACTTGCCAGAGTTCCCGCCCTTGTTCGATCAGGCCTTCCATACGCTCACCACCTTCTTGCTTGATTCAACGGGCGCAGTTTGGCGGCTCCGGGGAGTGAGGGCAAGGTCAAGCCGCGACAGGTGAACGTTCGCGGGTCGCGGAAAAACGCACCTTGGGAAACTTCTCCATAGTGTAATTCACTTCCCATGATGACTTGGCGAGAAAGACTGGTGCCCCATCGCGATCTTCGGCCATGTTGGCGCGGTTCTTCTCCATAAAGGTTTTGAGGTCCGCATCATTGTCGGCTTCGACCCAACGCGCTGTCTCAAAGGGTGCCTGTTCCAGTGCTACTTTGATGGAGTATTCCGCCTCAATCCGTTGTGCCAGAACATCCAGCTGAAGCCGCCCGACAACACCGATAATCCAGTTCGCGCCCAATTGTGGCTTGAAGACCTGGGTCACGCCCTCTTCCGCCAGGCTTTCCAGTGCACGGCGCAGATGCTTGGCCTTCATGGGATCGTCCAGACGCACACGCTGCAAAATTTCGGGCGCGAAATTGGGAATGCCTGTGAAGATCAGATCCTCATTCTCTGTCAGCGTATCGCCCACACGAATAGTCCCGTGGTTTGGGATACCGATAATATCTCCCGGCCACGCTTCGTCCACCAGTTCGCGATCTTGCGCGAAAAACAGAATGGGATTGTGCACGCTGATGGTTTTGCCGGAACTCGACAGTTTCAATTTCATCCCGCGCTTGAACTTGCCGGAGCACAAACGCATGAAGGCGATGCGGTCGCGATGGTTCTGATCCATGTTCGCCTGCACTTTGAAGACAAAACCGGAGACCTTGGTTTCATCGGGGCTAACATCACGCACGGTTGAGGGTTGTGGGCGCGGTGCGGGTGCAAAAGCGGCCACGGCATCCAGCAATTCATCAACGCCCAAATGACGAAGCGCGCTACCAAAAAAGACCGGCGTCAGCGCCCCTGCCCGAAACAGGTCCATATCAAACTCTGCGCAAGCCCCTTTCGCCAGTTCTGCTTCTTCCCTCAGTTCAGCCAGCTGGTCAGCTGGTACGTACTTTGAGATTTCAGGACTATCGATCCCGAAGCCCATTGCTTCTGCGTGCTTGTCTGAATGATAGGCAACAAATTTATCGTGGTTGAGATCATAAAGTCCCCGCAGGCGGTTGCCTGAGCCGACCGGCCATGTCATTGGCACCGTGTCGAGTGCAAGGCGGTCTGCGACTTCCTGCATCAGATCGAACGGGTCCTGTCCCTCCCGATCCACCTTGTTGATGAAAGTGATGATCGGCACATCCCGCAGGCGGCAGACTTCAAACAGCTTAAGGGTCTGCGCCTCAATACCCTTGGCGGCGTCAATCACCATGATGGCGCTGTCGGCAGCCGTCAGCGTGCGATAGGTATCCTCGGAAAAGTCCTCATGGCCCGGCGTATCCAGCAGGTTGCAGATAATGTCCTTGTACTCAAAGGTCATCACCGCTGAGGTTACCGAGATGCCGCGCTCCTGCTCGATCTTCATCCAGTCCGACCGGGCACGACGCCTATCCCCGCGCGCCTTCACCTGACCGGCAAGATGGATAGCCCCCCCTCGCAACAGAAGGTTTTCAGTCAGGGTGGTTTTACCGGCATCAGGGTGAGAAATAATCGCGAAGGTGCGGCGGCGGCGCACTTCAGGCAATGAAGGGGATTTCGAGCCTGTTCCGTCTACGCTCACGTCATTACTCCTCACAGCCTCGCAAGACTGTCTTTTGTCGGGTTGGAATTGCGGGCGGACACTATCCCAGGCTTGCCCGGCTTTCCAGCAGCCTTCGCGTCAAAATGCAGGAAATATCAGGCCAGTGGCTTCCAGACCGCCTCATCGACGGCCTGTTGATCAAGCGCGCCGCGCATCCGCAGTTCATCCAGGATCATCAGCGACTGATCGGGGATTTTTGCGCAAGAGAGGACAGGCCCCAACCCGTCATCCGTCACACGGATCGCGTTCACACCATCCTTGTCGAACAGCATATGACAGATTGCCAGCACGAATTTCGGTTCTTCTTCCGCCAGACGGGGATTGTCCGCCAGACCTTCCGTCAGAAGCTGCATCAGATCCTGCACGGTAATCTGCTCATACTGGTTAGGCTGAAGGGGAAAATCCCCACGCGCCTGAGGTGCCATTGACGTATCGAGTTCAACCAACTGGTCGCGATAGAGAAAAAAGGCCATCTTTCAAGGCTCCTCGACGTCGTTCTGTCCGCTGTCCATCTACGCGCTACCAACCGCTTGTGACGCTTGCTCTCACACAAGGTGAAAGCAAGTGCATACCCTTACGAAGGTTGATGTGTATCATTGCATATGTGCTTGATTCAGGCCAATTTCCGGGCATTGAAATTGGATTTTTTTGGAGATACCTCATGGCGACAGCACGTCAAATTGCCACAAAACATATGGACGCTGCCCTGGCAGAGGCTGAACAGGAGCGGCTGCCTGCTGAAAGTATTGCACGGGTAATGTTGGAAAAGGTCCTGCACATCTATAAAGAAACCCGGTCGATCGAAGATATTGCGGCTGAACTGACCTCAGCGGCGGAAAACCTCGACCCGGACACAGATTACACCTTCATGCGTCCGTAAACGCCCCAACTTCGTGCGGTCTCAAGGCACTGCACGAAGCTTCCCCGTGACACGTTCCGGGCGGGGCAGCGACGCCCCCCCTTTCAGGATATGGGCTCGGTCAGAAAATGACGGCCTTCCCTGTCTTCGATCTCCACTACCCAGAAGTCGGGGTCGAACCTGGCCTGTTTGTCCAGATAGGCCTCTGCCACCTGATCTGCGACAGGGTCGGCGCCGGTTGCACACATCCAGACGCGCTCCCCGTTTTCACCCCACGTCGGTGCGTAAACCGACGCAGTATCATCCAGGCGATTGACCTTCACATAGACGGTTCCGGCTTCTTCATGCCCACGCCGGACAACCATTGCCGGACTGCCTGCTACGGCGGCACGGCGAATGAGTGCTTTCACCCATATTTCGGCTTTCAGTCTGGCCATATGTTTCAGCCCGGCTCCGCTGGTTCAAGGCGGATCGGACCTGATTACCGTCCAGCCTGTTGAAAACTCACGACATCCTTAACGCGGGGCCGATGCAGCTCCAAGCGGCAATATGCCTTGGCTTCCAGATTGTTGAGGGCCTTTTTCCACAGGTTTGTGACTAAAACCGTACAAAACTCATAGCTTTATGCCCTTAAGGGTGATTGCGCCGAAGCGATTCCACTCCTACACTCTGCAAGCTTGCGGGACGACAAGACGTTAACAAACGGTCTGTGTCCGCACGCATTCTTAGAGCTGATGATTGCTTAGAGTAGATGATTGAACGCCCGACCATTGGCAACAAGCCGGACGGGTCTGGCAGGGGGTATCGCGAGATGGGATTGACCGGCATGGAACGCAAAGAAAGCACGGCGGGCACAATCGGGGGCTCTGCCAAACATACCATTCGACGTGGCTTTTTTGCCGCTGCGCTTTTAAGCGCCGGCGTGACAGGTGCCAGTCTGGCACTGACCACCAACCTTCAGGCTGCCGAAGCGGCTGCGACCACTGATGTCGCTGCCCTGACGCCAAACGTCGCCATCATGGCGCATATCCCGCAGCCGCTGGCTCGTCCGGTGCGCCCGGGCGAAGGTCCGCTGATCGGCCTTGGGTATATTGCGCAACAATATGCCCAGTTCCAGAATGCAGTCAGCGAAGCGGTAACCAGCAGTCTGGGCACACCGCGGGAAGTACGGCGCATGCTGGACAAGTTGCGGTTTAGCGAGCCCAGCAGCGTGGCGCGCGGCTGGCTTGCCCATCGGGGCCTGATCGCAGCGTCCGACCCAACCTTCGCAGCCGGCGTTCAACAGGCCGTTGCCGCGCACGGGCAGACGGCGGTTCTTGAGCAACTGTCCGGCAAGGGTCAGTTTGCGCGTGACCTGCCAGGCGCAGATTCTGCTGTCAGTGCGGTCATGACAGCTATCGCGGCAGACAATCGCCTGCTCACTCAACTGCATGAGCGCTTCCTCAATGCCGCGCATGCATTCCAGGGAAACCGTTGGGGCATGATGACCCCGGCCCCCTTTGCCACGCCGGAAGAGGCTACCCGCGACTTTGCAGCGCTTGAAGCAGACCTGAACGAAGACACAGGTCTCTCGTCCGTTCTGTCGGAACTCTCTCCGATCACGCCTGCTCAGGCGCTGGCCCCGCACGTGATGGAACGTGTCTTGGCTTATGGAGCACGGCATGTCATTTCGACGACGTTGCAAACCACCATCCCGACTGAAGATCTGGCACAACCGGACCGGCGGACGACATCATGCCTCAATTGGGCCAAACTCAATCTCAACCAATGTATCGCTGCAGCCCATTTCCCGTCTGAGGAAGCCTGGTGCACCGGCAAGCATGCGATTGAGGATGTTCGGGCATGCTGGGTCAATGTCCTGCCGGTGGCGCAGCGCTAAGCACCACACCAGCGAGATACAACAAAAACCGGCAGAAACCTGCCGGTTTTTTTGTGCCTATGGCCTGGGAAATTCAATTTGCATCGAATTTTACTGAAATTGATATAAATATTGCTTTTTCTTTTATTATAAAAACCCTCCCTCCATCAATAAGATGGAAGTAATAGATTTTTTTTATACTCTATTGTTGGCTAGTTATATTCAATTTTATCTATGGATTTAAGTACCAGGAAGCGTTTGCGCGCCTAATGTCTGCCTATCGAACAGCGACCCATTGCTTTCCTTCCCCCAAAAGGCCTCGGCCTGAAGGCAATGGTGAGCTGGTTGATAAAGGGCACAAACGAAGGGCAAGCTTATGTTTTTGATACGCATAGCATTCTGGGTCACGGTGGTTGCACTGCTGCTCCCGTCCCCAGACACATCTATCACTGAAGGTCCGAACAGCGACGGCACATCGCTGATCGGGTTCACGGAGACAGATACCTACCAGTCACTGGAACTTACCGACGTTGCCGTCGCCGCGATGCATTCTGCGGAGGACGTCATGACGTTTTGCGAGCGCAATGCAGCTGCCTGTGACACAGGCAGAGCCATATTCGGGCATGTTCAGCGACAGGTTACGTATTATGGCGGTCTCGCCATCACCTGGGCCGCAGAACGCGCCCTGGAAGGCAATTCAGAAACTTACCCGGAAAGAGGCGGCGCAGTACCTGCCCGAGAGGCATCTTCACCCAGTGCTTCCCGGCAGCGCGGCGCTTAACCCGAAGCAGGAACGCCGCTTTACTCGTTCGCGACGTTCCGGGACGGTTTGCCCCCGTCCCAACGGCGCACAAATGACCGGTACTGTGCCCTTTGAACCGGTTGTTTGTGCGCCTTTTCTTTTGCGGCCTCCCCCTACAAGCCCATGCGCCTGCCTGTCTTTTCCCTTCCAGATGAGGGGGGCGTCCGGGCTTTTTTGCGCCAAACCTTGCTCACAGGGCCTATCGCGTCTATGTCACCCGTATCGAGANCTGCCACATCCGGGACGACCCATGAGCATCCAAGAGCTAATTGACGATTTTTCCTACCTTGATGATTGGGAAGACCGCTACAAATATGTGATCGAACTTGGCAAGCAACTCGCGCCTCTCACGGCGGAGGAGCACAATGCCGAGACAAAAGTCCAAGGCTGCGTAAGTCAGGTCTGGCTCGTGTGCGACACAATCGATCAGGGTCAAAAACTGGTTTTCCGCGGCGACAGTGATGCACTTATCGTGCGGGGGCTGGTGGCAATCCTCCTCACAATGTATTCGGACAAATCCCCTGCGGAGATCCTTGATGTGGATGCGCGGACAATTTTTGAGCAACTCGGACTGAACGAACANCTCTCGCCCCAACGCTCCAACGGACTGCATGCCATGGTCGCACGTGTTCGCGAAGATGCAGCCCGGACCATTNCCACTCACACGGCTTGAGCCCCGCTCCACATTCAGTCGCCGGGAGGCGCGCTGGGCACGCTGTCTGACCGCCACACATAAGGCTTTGCAGCGGGCCTCCCGCCTACATTGAGGCCATAGTGGGTTGCCAAACGCCCCAGCGCTATTTTCAGAATAATCTTGGCTGATCGTTGTGGCCAACCGAATGTCTGCTCCGCTTCTTCCAACCCTTNCAGATGACAACAGGTTGCGATGAGCACATCTGACAAATGCGGTCCAGTTGCCTGCACGGCCCGGGCCACGCGGGTCCGGGCGTCCATGGCCATATCGGAAAGGTGCCCGGCATCGCTCACCGGCCCGCTGCGGTCCACATGTGCGAGAAACCCCTCCCAGTCCACAGTTACACGCGCGGTCAGTTGCGCCAACGTATAGTCGCGGCGCAGCCGTTCCCCTGCTGCNACTTCCACCGATGTTAAAAATGGCTCCCCATTTGNGCCTTTGCGACGGCTTAACCAACCAAGTGGTGCCTCACCCAGATTGACGTTGCAGCTCTGAAGACAGGCCCGGGATCCTGCAGAGTCTTCGNTCACGANGACTTTCCCCTTGATCTGATGTTGCGCCTGATAGGGTGTTGCACNACCCCGCTGTGCCTGTCCCGGCGCATGACGACGCNACCAGGACCGACCGACCCCACTCAACCGGTATTCGCAGGCAGCCGTCCCGACCAGATCCTCGGGCACGCTGGAAGTNGCCGGGCGTATTCGGGTCAGAAGGTCAGACCTGTGGAGTGTCTCAACCGTNTCCCATGCCACTTTGTCGACCGGTTTATGAAACTTGTTCCGGGGACCAAAAAGCCCTGCCCCGCCTTCCTTCAGCGGCACGAGGACATAGTCGGGCATAGCCAGACGCCGCATGACCCGCAATGCTTCTCGTCGCATCTCACCCTTGCTCATTGTCATTTCGCGCTCCTATTGTTTTTTCATTTCAGGAAGACANGTGCGTGCTTTCNCCAATACGGTAAGCGACAGTTCCAGCCGCTCCAGCATGACATCAAATCGGTCATCGTCGCGCCGGTCCTCTATCTGTCGANANGCATAGGCGACCGTTGTCCGGTCTCGTCCAAACCGTCTTGCCGCCGCAGCGAGGCTCATGCCAAACGTGATATGGGAGAGGTACATTGCAACCTGCCGGGCCTCCGCCACACGGGCCTCGCCCCTGGTCGGGTGGAACAGATCTGCGGTCAAAATGTTATAGGCGCGCGCTACAAGTGCGCAGGTCAGTTGAATATCGTCGGCCTGTTTCTTAAGCGCTGCGCCTCGCCTCGGTGCCGTTTTTGTGGTCAAAATAGTGCTTTGTTGCGGCTCCGGCTCAAGCCGTTTTGCGAAATTTGAGTACAAGTCCGACATTTCAAACTCCCATACTGCCGGTGCGGATGCCGCACCCTTTCAATCACAGAACGCATATTTTAGTCGGTGATTCAGAAAGCGGGAGTAATTTTGCATTTTATGCAATTTTTGAGAGAAACCTCTCCGTCCCTCGCGCCGGAGACGCGGCAGAAAGACAGGCATTGTGAGAAATAAAATAAGACATTACCGACGCCAGATGGGATTAACGCAGTCAGAGTTGGCCAAAAAATTGGGCACAACCGCGGCNACGGTTTCCCGCCTGGAAACCGACGGCATTAAAATTTCGGTAGACTGGCTGGAGCCNCTCGCGACCATCTTTCAAATTCCGCTGACAGATCTGCTTGATACCCCCTCGACATCCGCCATCCCTGTTTTGGGCACGATTGGAGAGGCGGGCACCCTCCTTCCATCAGCAGAATCATCAGGAAACACTGTNTCTATATCGGTTCCAGCACCTCACCCCATCGCNGTNCGTCTGGACAGAAACACAGGTCCTTATCTTGAAGGTGAAATTCTGATCGGCAACAAGCTCGACGCCGCGCCGTTTGTGCAAGCGCATCACCGTATCTGCCTTATCTGCACGCACGCTGACGAGATCGTACTCGCCCATCTTGTTCCCGATAGCAGAAAGCCGCCGGGGTATACGCTTGTGCCTTTGCAAACGGCCTGCGAGGCGCGACATGTCAGNCATGTTTCCTGGTGCGCGCCCATTGTCATGGCTGTCCGTTTTTTCTGATCGAACATTTNCAGGATTTGTAANTTACNCCCCTGTCACGGGCGTGTGCCTATGCTGTATGAATGGTGCCTATTTCTCCCACGACAGANCGTTCAAAACGACCAGAACCACTTTCTGAACAAGGGCTACAGGCTTTTCAGGCCTTCACCAGGGCCGGACTTTTCTCATCCTTGCCGCCCCAGTCGCCCTTGTCGCCCCAGTCGCCCCTGCTATCGCGTTTACCGTCACACGCGCCCTCGCCTGACGCGACATCCTTCGCATTGAGAACTGCCCATGCCANCCTCACCCGCATGCAGCGGCTGCGGGGCAGATGTTCCTTCGCCTATTCCCCGCTTGCGCTCACGGCTCTTCTCTCACACGTCGCCATACTGGAGGGGGCAGCCGGTGTCGGCGATGTTGCTAGTGCCGATACCCCAGACAGGCACCATTCCACTGGCCAGCCCCATCGACGCGCTCCGGTGTAACNCCCCAACTGCCGACAAACCGGGTCCCGCCATCCGTCAGGCGCAGTCGCGCACCANCGCGCCCCAATTCCGACAGCCAGATACCTTCTGCAACATTGCCGCGCCGTTGACCGACAAACAGCCCCGGAAGCGGGGTAGTATCATTACGGCGGTAACTGCCTGTGATCTCTCCATCCCGCTCGGTCAAATAAAGACGCCCGAAATCCGTATCCCAAAGCCCGGAGAACCCGCTACACCCCACGGCAAGCGGCTCAACACTGACCACTTCATCACGCAAGGTACCACCCCCCCGATTTGCCGAAGCAAAAACCCGAACGGCATATCTGCCAGGTTCCGTGGGCGCCGCGAGAAGAATTTCGGAAACGTTGCCACCGTCCAGTTGATACCGCTGCGCGCGCCGGGCAGGTGAGCCCGCCCGTACAAGTGCGATTGCCCCGTCTTCGATCAGACAGGCGGATGCTCTTGTATCTGCGCGCACACGCAACACTTCGCCACTGCGAAAACGCTGCCGTTGAAAACTCAACTCAACCGGCGCGCTCTGGGCGACGCTGGCATCCCGTGCCCGCGCCTCATCCAGCGGCAATGCACCGGTGACGGCTGCATAGGCACCCAACCCACGGCTGGCGGCAGACCGATGAGGAACAGCNTCAGGCGTGCGTGCGCTCGGGCAGGCTGATTTTGCCCGACAGAAATTNAGCGCCGCCCGGGCCTGNCCGACCTTCAGATAGGCCTGCCCCAGTTCCCGCGCCCCGCAGATCGGCCCCTCGGCAACGCCCAAAGTGGCTGATGCCTGATTTTCTTCACTCATCGCCAGTGCAGCATCCAGCCGCGCCGCACTCAGAATGGCCCGCGACANGGACNGGAAATAAGCGCGGGTATGGTCCGCACCCTCGCCCGCCCGNGCCCATTCCGCCGCAACATCAATCTCGCCCATCAAGGCACTCACGCGCCAACTGGTTTCCTGAACGCCATGCCGGCTCTCAGTTTCCTGCAGCCAGGCCCCNAGCCCTGCCTTCATATCATCTGCCCGCGCCATCAATGCATCAGGCTCGATTTTCGTTTCAGCCGACTGCACAGCCAGCGCCACCAGCCCACGCTCGACACTGCCCAGAACAGTTGCCAAACCGGAAGCCGGTGCAAGTTCACCGACACCCGGTAAAGCCAGACGCCCCCCCGCCAACTCCGCCAGAGAGGTTTCCACAATCGCCAGATCGTCCGACAGTCCCGCCGCCTTGTCACACTGCATGACCGGGCAGGAGAAGCGCTGGCACTGCCGCGCCTCGTCGATCACCCTGTCCGCCAGGCGTTCAATGCGCTGGACGGAGCTTTGCAATACCGCCTGATCCCGGCGGCAATCCAACGGCATCGTTTCCGCGGCCCGCAGAGGGTCATCCCGCCGACACAACCGTTCCTGTTCGCAATCCTTGATGGCATCGGCGAAACTCATCAGGCCCAAAATGACCCGACCTGCCACTTTCTGTTGCTGTGCGAGATTGCGGATAAGCCCGTTACGCTCTGCATCCGTCAGGCCGTCGCGGGATCCGGAGATTGCTCCCTCCAGAACACGGATGGTTTCNAGCAGGCCGACGGCCTTGACCTTGTAGACATCGGCAGCCTGTGACAGGAAGCGGCACCGTTCGCAGCTCTGCGTGGAGATCCCCTCACCTGACTGCAATGCCTGCAAGACATCCAGTGCCGCNGTCAGTTCGCGCCCCAGACGCGANGTGGCCGGTGTGTCAAATGTTTCAACCACGGAGACCGGCCGCTGCCCTTCTTCGCCCCGTCCCGCCAGAACAAACCACAGTCCCGCCAACACGATCACGAGAGCCAGCACCCCGACCGCGAGGGCCATGCCTCTTTNTTCAAGAAAATCCCGCATAAAACTTTCTGTTCAGCGTCTTAGTATTGACCACACGCCACAGAGACAGACGAACTGCCCTCACTGACACTCGCACAATCCCCGCCACCGAAGCAGAAAGCAACAGGCACGCCGGAGAAAAAGAAGCTGATCTCCGATGCACCGTCATTGGCTTCAAATGTNCCGGTCATCTCGAAGCGCCGCTCACCCGGNGTACTGAAGTTGATCACATCACCCACCGCAGGGGGCGACAGCGGGATATAGTGGCGACCATCGAAGACAATACTCGCCGCCCCTTTTGTCTTNAGTTCACACCATCCCGAAAACTCACTTGATTGATCACTACGCGACATAACAGGAAAACGCGCACGTTCGCCGACACTTATTGTGTGGGTCGCGTCTTGCATTGTTGCGGTCTCAAGCGCCTGCGNCGCCGGACTACAAAATACCAGAAGCAGGCTCATCACNGTGCCCTTCACACGGATCATCAGTTGCTGCATCCCACTTCCTCCTTTGCGCCATCATTGTGCCAGACTGACGCGTCCTGGCGATGACTGCAAGCGTGTCGCACGCAGNGCGGCGCATGTGACCCCGGGACGGGATCACCGATGTTGCAAACACAATGTTTTTCGGATTTGCGGGTTCTTCTTTGATGCCACAAGCATGGCGCCCTTCGGGTGAGGGCTAGCCTGTCAGTCCCTTTTTGACGGTCGTTTTGCACCCGGCTTCTGGCCCAGCCCCATCTTCTTTGCCAGCTTGGAACGTGCGGCAGCATAATTGGGGGCCACCATGGGGTAATCGGCCGGCAGATTCCACTTGCGCCGATACTCTTCCGGCGACAAGTCGTAATGCGTGCGCAAATGCCGCTTCAACGACTTGAAGTGCTTCCCGTCTTCCAGACAAATCAGATAATCGGGCGTTACGGATTGCTGTATCGAGACCGCTGGTTGGGCAACCAAAACCGGGTCTGTGCTCGTGTTCACATCGATACCGGCCAGCGCCTGAAAGACTGTTTCAATCAGCGCAGGCAGATCAGAAAACGCAACCACATTGTTTCGCACATAGGCTGAAACAATGTTCGCGGTCATCTCAACCAGATCGGCATTATCCTGCATGGATCGCATTCAGCTCAAGTCGCATCAGGCCTTTATATTTCACCCCGCGACCCTTTCATTGTCAGAAGTAGCACAATTAAAAGTCGGTGACTTATAGCAATTGAAAGAAACCCAAGCAACGCAACTCGAAAATTTAACAGCGATTGTTTTTTGATTTAAGAAGTAAAACTTTCAGGCTAGTTTTACCTGCATTTTCTACCTCAAATCTAGTCAAAAAGGACTTTATTTTGCAAAACCCTATCGCTCCTGCGGCATACCAAGCAGATCCAGATAGGCATCAAGGGCGCAGGTCATCAAATCCTGATGGGTCCGGCCCGACAAAATGGCGGCACTTTTGATCCGCTGATAACGTTCGGGTTCCAGCCGGACGGAGACTTTTACGCGTGGCGGCATTGATTTTCGACGCTCGATAACGGGGCTGACGGCCCGCTTGCGGCGCTCTGGACCGGTATAATGTAGCGGCATCACCACATCCGACGATGGCTCGTCCGGCGCGTGTGTCCGCCGCCGGCCAAAACCATGACCATTACGCAGGTGTTCACTCCCGGAATATCCGGCAGAATGTCCAGCTGTAAGTCCGGTTTGCCTGTCCCCCAGATCATCGGCGGGTATAAAAAAATTGCCAGACGGCGCACCCAGTCGCCGCTCCATCATGTCCGCCGACAAGCTGGCGAAGCCGTCTGGCTGGCGGCGCCCTGTTGTTCCTTCATTCCGCTTTGTCATTTTGTTCGTTCCTGTATCGTCCAGACCCTATGCACGCTCTTTCGCTCCAGCAGACCCGCACTGGCGCGCGCCCGTTACTGCCCGATGCGGCGACCAAAGGCTGGTGCCTGGCGACCGAGCGCGTTTACGTTGGATGCATAATTCCCGGTATAGGTCAGAGCCGAACCAGCCAGGCTCCCCTCTTGCGGGGGCTGCAACCGCTCCAGCCGCGTTGCAAGGTAAGACCAGAGCGTCGCGACCTCACCAGCGCTCTTGCCGTCGGGTTTTGCCTCCAGCACCGTGCGGCCATCAATCATGCTTGCCGCAAAATCAACCCGATGGTGAAGGGTAACCGGCGCGACCGTGCCATGCTGTGATAGCGCCACGGCGGCATCGGCCGTTATCCGCGCGCGCGCTGTTGCGCCGTTGACGACAAAGACCAGCGGCTTGCCGTGCCATTCCGCGATATCCACCGTTGCGCCCACAGCGCGCAGATCGTGCGGGCTGGGGCGTGTCGGGATAACGACGAGATCCGCTTGCGCGACCACTTCGGATATGGCGCGGGTGACGGCTGGCGGCGGGTCAACCAGCACCAGCCGCATGCCGGCCGCGCTTGCGTCCCGTAAAGCTGCGTTCAGACCACCGGGGTCTGTCGCAAAGAGGTGCAGATCCCGCTCCTCCCGGCTCTCAGTCCATTTGCTCAGGCTGGCTTGTGGATCCATATCGATGAGGCCTACCGGCCCGATGCCGGCATGTGCGGCGGCCACCGCCATATGCCCGACAAGGGTTGTCTTGCCGACGCCACCTTTTTGCGCCGCAAAGGCCACGACACACATGTCCGCGCGTGTTTCTGTTCGCATGCCTCACTCCTTTAACGTTCGTCGTGTACCGCCAGCCATCTGTGCCGACACTCCACGCTAGTGAGACAGGCGTTAACAGAAGTTGAAACGAACAATTGGGCTAAAACATTGACAAACTTGTATATTTTCGCATGGTGACAGCCGGTGGCGGCGCGTTTTTGAGCCTCAAGGGGAGCCCATGTTTTTACGCGATATCTGGTATTTTGCTGTGCCCGGCGAACGCCTGAAAGCAGGCGATATGCTGCACAAAACACTGCTCGGTGAACCTGTCGTCCTGGGACGGGATGCAGCGGGTGCGGTGTTCGCACTACGCGATATCTGCCCGCACCGCGGTGTGCCATTGTCAGCAGGCAAACTATACTCTGACAAGACCTCAGGTTGCGGACATGCAACCCTGGAATGCCCTTATCATGGATGGAAGTTCCGAACAGACGGTGTATGCGCAGACATTCCGTCGCTTGTTCCAGGACAGGACATGGATGTTGAACGTATCCGCGTGCGCTCATATCCCGTCAGGGAGATTCAGGGCAACATCTGGATCTACATGGCGGATGAAAGACGCGCGGATGCGCCGCCAGCCCATGAGCCACCCGTGCTGCCACACTTTGATGGCGCCCGCCCCGGTCTTCGCGAAACCATGATCTTTGACTGCCACATTGACCATGCCGTGATCGGTCTCATGGACCCGGCACATGGTCCGTTTGTGCATCGCTCCTGGTGGTGGCGTTCAACAGCCTCTATCCATGAAAAAGCGAAAGATTTCGCCCCCAACCCGCGCGGCTTCACCATGGTTGCGCACAAACCCTCCAGCAATTCGGGGGCGTACAAAATTCTGGGTGGCGCACCGGTTACTGAAATTTCATTTCAGTTGCCCGGCATTCGCATCGAGTCCATTCAAGCGGGCAAGCACCGTGTGTGCGGTCTGACCAGCGTTACACCGCTGGATGAAAAACGAACAGAGATCACGCAGACCTTTTACTGGACGCTGCCCTTCCTGTCGGTTTTGAAACCTGTTGCACGTCAGTTTATCCGTGCTTTCCTGAAACAGGACGGGGACATGGTGAACCTGCAACAACAGGGGTTGAAGTTTGAACCCGGGCTGATGCTGATCAATGATTCCGACATTCAGGCGAAATGGTATCATCGGTTGAAGAATGAATGGGCCCGCGCCGGAGAAGAAGGAACGCCCTTCGTCAATCCGATTGAGCCTGTCACACTGCGTTGGCGCAGCTGACTGTCTCCATAAAAAAGCCGGTGGCCCCGCAAGCGGATCCACCGGCGCTTGTTCAATAACGAGACCAGCCTGGTCAGAAGCGGTAGCCGAAGCCTGCACCGAAGATCCAGGGATCCAGATCAACATCAGCAGTAATCGCGCCGCCATTGATCGTCACATCCGTGTTGAGCCAGAGTTTCTTCACGTCAATGTTGAAGACCCATTGGTTGCCGAGATCAAAGTCAGCCCCTGCCTGCAAGGCATATCCGAAGCCGTCTTCATAATCGATGCTGGCGACAGCCCCTTTATCTTCGCCATAGAAGATCGTGTAGTTGATGCCTGCACCAACGTAAGGGCGGAATGTCTCTTTGGGTGAGAAGTGGTATTGCAAGGTCAAAGTCGGTGGCAACACCCAAACATCCCCCAGGTCAACCCCGGCGGTTGCTGACATATCGTGGTTCGATGTCGCGAGGATCAATTCTGCGGCAATGTTATCGGTAAAGAAATAGCTGATATCAAGCTCCGGCACGAGGGAACCATCAGCCTCAACAGACCCGGCAAGCCCCCGAACATTCGCAGACTCATCCGGCGACACATAGATACCACGTACACGGATCAGCCAAGGGCTATCCCCTTCTGCACGCGCCTGTTCAACGGCACCCATAAAACCCAATACGCTGATTGTTGCTCCGGCCACAATGGCCATAGAGCGCACAGCGGCCCCAAACGTTCTCATTCTCTACTCCTTCAGTAGCGCCCCGCTTTGGGGCGCATGGTGCGCAAACGGCCTGTCCCTGACCGCTTCGTTCCACACCAACCTGCCGGAGATTGAGCAAAGGGTATTTGATACGGATCAACTATCTGTGAGCTGCGTCAAAATGCGCAGGCGCCCTCACCGCAAAAAGCCGCGCCGCACTTCGCCCGTGCGGTACGGCCTCATCTGCGCAGTTACAGGCTTTGCCCGATTGGCGCGGGCCCCAATGTTCCCGCGAGTAGACTAAATTGCCTGTGCACGGGCGGCCTGCCGCCAGCTTTTCTTCAGGAAGTCGCCCAGTTGAACCAGGGCCTGCTCCCCTTCCGGCAACATCGGGAAAAAAGCGTGCCACACATGGATCATCCGGTCCCATACCTGAAGAGAACAATCCACACCTGCCGCACGGGCCTTGGCCTCAAACTGCCTGCTATCGTCCAGCAAGACTTCTGCGTCTCCCACCTGAAGCAACATTGGCGGCAAGCCCGTCAGGTCGCCCAGCAAAGGAGAGGCCAGCGGATCTGTGGCCGGTTTTCCAGCCAGATAGACCCCCGCAATTTCCGAAATCCCCTGTGTGGTGATCATAGGGTCGGCATCCGCGCGGCTCTTATAGGTTTCTGAGGTGCATGTCAGATNTGTCCAAGGGCTCAGACCAATCGCTGCGGCGGGCATGGGCANGCCCTTGTCCCGTGCTGAGAGCAGGGTTGCAAAAGTCAGCCCACCGCCGGCGGAATCCCCACCGATGGCTATTTTTTCCGCTGCACACCCCTGATCGAGCAATGCTTTGTAGGCAGCCAGCCCGTCATCGACCGCCGCCGGAAACGGATTTTCAGGCGCCATACGATAATCGAGGCTAACCACGCGCGCACCGGCTGCGGTTGCAAGACGGGCTGTCAGGTTCGCGTGTGATGTCGGAGACCCCATCACATATCCGCCCCCGTGGAAATAAAGGAGGGTCTCTTCAGGGGTGGTGTCGAGCGGGGTAAAAGTCTGACACGGGCGTCCGGCAAGTGTCCCTTCTTCACGGGTAACGCCCTGCGGCTCTCCAAAGGCTGCCGACATGGCATCCATATCGGCCCGACGCTCGTCGAGCGTTTTGTCGGCTCCCCCTAATGCACGTTGTCTGATCATGTCGATCACGAGATCAATCGCGGCGTCTGNCATGCCTCTTCCTCCCTTATACGTGTTTCTGTCTTGTTGGTGGCATCGTGCATGAACTTTACGCCGAGGAGAAGTTTTACCTATCCACCATCCACTCTACCTGTCTGGCGGTGTCCATTCATCCGGGTTCTGCGGGCTTGCAANCAGGCGACTTGCCAGNCCAATGGAAACACCGACGCCAATAGCAACCGTGAGATCGACAAAGACAGTGAGGATCATNGTCAGGATCAGCAGAAAACGATCGACGGCAGAGGTCGCCCAATATGTTTTCCAGTTGTGGGGCTCGCTCATGTTCCAAGCTGTCAGCATAAGAAGTGCGGCCAGCGCAGGGAGAGCCAATTGTCCGACCCACACGCCTGCAAACATCATCATGGCCAGAATAACGAGGGCATGAAAAATACCCGCCACAGGGGTTTGTCCACCTGCGCGTACATTGGTTGCTGTGCGGGCAATGGCCCCCGTTACCGGCATTCCCCCAACGGAGGCTGAGGCCAGGTTGGCAACACCTTGCGCCATCAACTCCGCATTGGGGCGGTGATGACCGCCAATCATCCGGTCAGCCACCATCGCAGACAGCAGAGATTCCACGCCTGCGAGAAACGCAATCNTTATAGCGGATGGGAGCAGATCTCTGGCGAGCGCCAGAGAAAATACGGGCATTTCGGGTACTGGCAGGCTGGACNGCAACGCCCCGAAACGAGCGTAGATTGTATCCACATCCAGGCTGTAATAGGCCGCCAGGGCNGATGTGACGATCACAGCAACGAAAAGNCCCGGAAACCTGGGNGCAATCCGCCGCAACCCGACAATCAGACCGAGCGTGATGAGCGCGATGGCAAGGGCGGCCGGGTTCAGCGTTTCGCGCACNGCCCAGAGTGTTTCCAGTTTCGCCAGAANCTCGGCAGGCACCTCTGCCACGGTCAATCCCAGGAAGTCTTTCAGCTGACTGGCCGCGATTACCACTGCNATGCCGATCGTAAAGCCATTGACNACAGCCTCCGGCACATAGGTGATCAGGCGCCCTGCCCGAAAATACCCGGCGATCAACAGAATCAAACTCGCCATGAAGGTTGCCAGAACAAGCCCCTCATAACCGTGTTGATGGATAATGCCGTAGACCACAACAATGAAGGCCCCTGTCGGGCCGCCAATCTGCACCCTGCTCCCGCCAAAGGCAGACACAAAAAACCCGCCNACAATCGCTGTGACCAACCCGTTTGCCGGGTCTGCCCCTGAAGCAATGGCAATCGCCAGACTGAGTGGAAGGGCCACCAGNGCAACGGTACCGCCTGCCATCAGATCTGCCCACAAGGTGGCNCGGGAATAGGTCCGCATGGTTGTCAGAATTTTGGGTTGTCTCATCTCTATACGTCCGTAAACAGGTGCAATCAGGTACGATTGAACCGCCGAATCACGCTACATTGCTCTTTAGAAAAATTTCGCGGTGAGCAAATCTTACCCGTAGATAGCATAGCGACGACAAACGGCAAAAAGCCGGAACAGGACTTCCCATGGCGAATGTCGCCTATTTCAGTGCAGCCTCCAGCGAGCATGGCATCGCATATTCCCGTGATGCCTTTCGGCANATGTCACGACTTCGTGCCACAACGCGGCGCGAGATCAAGCAAGCCCTCTCTCATATGCGAACCGATGACACGCATGATGAACTTTTGACGGAAGCATTACGCGTCCGCCGCCTGGCAAGCGGTGCGCGGTTTGTTTTTGAGCGGGCTGGCAGTGCCCTGACCGTTCTCAGCATTNCTGACACACAGAATTCCAGAACCTGAGGATCAGATCTTTGAGCACCCCCCAGCCCAAAAGCACCAAAACCCCTTCCCCGCAAATTGTTCGAGGGCCTGATGGTGANGCGCTCTATGCCCTCGTCCCAATGGCACAATATGAACGGATGAAACGGGCGGCNGACGATATTGCCGATATCAAGGCTTCCGCGGATGCCCTGCTGGGCGACCGTGTTTCGCTGATACCGGCTGAAGTCGTGCATCGTATTGCAGACGGGGAAAACCCCGTGCGTGTATGGCGTGAACATCGCGGACTGAAAGGTGTGGAACTTGCCAGAGCGGCCGGCATCAGCCCTGCTTACCTCTCCGAAATTGAAACCGGCAAAAAAGACGGCACGTTCCGCACNATGACGCAGATCGGACATTGCCTTCAGGTGCCGCTTGACGATCTTGCGCCGGTTCTGGACGAGGATGAGCGGCTTGAGCGGGAACAATCNGCACGTATCAACCGGATTCGCGCGCAAATTCGTATGATTGAAGATCTGATTGTCGGGCCGGTGGACTTCAACACCGGTGCCGTTCGTCAGGCTGCTTCTATTCTGGCGACGGATGCCGCNGCCATGATGGAGGAGGACGAGAGCGCGGGCGAATGGCTTTCGCAGGTGCTGTCCGGTGTGGAGGAAATTGTTGGCCTTATTGACCGTGCAGAAGGCGACATCATCGAAACCGCCCGCTCTACAAGGGACGAGCTGGAACGGGTTGTCATGGTCAGTGCCTTTCGCGCCCCGCTNGANACNCGGGTNGCGGGCTGAATGGACCTCAACTTCCGTGTCGCCCTTATTCCGGTGTTTCAGTCAGGATGATCCTGTCCCAGAAATGCAAAAGAGAGTCGGCACGTTCCATCGTCACTGAATCGAATAANGCCACGGCGTGTTCAAGTTCGTTTTCGGTATAGGAGCCTGACAATCGTGCTGCGCTCAATCCGGCTGCCACATCGCGGAATACGTCCCGATGGAGCCCAAGAGCTTTGGCCAGAATGGCAATAGGCTCTCCCCGCGCGTCCCCAATAATCCATCCCGCCATAGTTGGCGAGATACCGGCGGCGGCGGCAAGGGCCTTCTGCGCTGAGCCGCTGTAAATNCCGGACATGAGGCGTTCCAGCCCGCTTTCGCTCAAAGCCCGTGCCGGGCGCAGAAGGCGGTAAGTTGACCGGAGCGACGGTGTGGCTGCATCGTTCAACGACATGAGGTCATCGCTACCCGACAACACATCAACAATGGCGCGACGGTCAACGGTAAACCGCTTNAGGATCGTTGCCCGCTCTTCGCTGTCTGCCCACCAGAACATCAGATGCGCGTACCAGGGTGTCAGCTCTGCGCGTTGAAGCAGAAGGACAATCAGTTCCGGTTCGNCGGAGGAGCGGCGAACCATTTGATCTATTGTNTAGTGTGACAGTGTTGCCGCNTGGTTTTCCACCANGCGGACGAGAACATCCTGCTCGCCTTTTGCAGCCACAGCATCCGTTACGACGCGGCTTAGAGGCTGGCGCCCGGCCAGACAGAGACGATGCGCTCTCGTTCCACGCTCTGCCANATGCACCAGATCACAATTGGTCAGGCACAATCCTTCACGGATCAGCCCCTCGGTCACTTCAAACGGTTCATCGAGAAATGCCGACAAAAGCGTTGCTGGTGCGCTTTCCAGCGGTGCCAGCCGATCCGCAAACCGCCTTTTGATTGACACCGTCAGGCACGGCAGCAAATCAACCANAGCCGTTTCTGCGAGCGCCAGTTCGTTGGCAGCCAGCTGATGAGAGCCGGTGAGCAGCAAGTCACAAAGATGGCGGGCCAGACGCTCACGCGCCANNTCNGTTTCCNGTGAAACGGCAGCAGACACAGGCTCTTCTTCCCTTTCGGGTTCTTCTTCAAATTCGCTTGCCTGGGCGACCGGATCGCTTGTTGACTGCACCGCTACGTCTCACTTCAGTTCTTCGGATTTTCTGGTCTGTCAGGCCCCTATCCAACGCCGGTTCGCTTAAAATGTCGTGAATGTGTGGNNGCGTTTTTTGTACCGCCGTCCACATCACCCCGTTTTGAGCCAGAAAATGCCCACGATATGACAAATTGCCTCTTTTCCATGCGCCGTGATGTCCACTTCCGTTGGCATCGCCCCTGAAAACCCGCTATCTTTCGCCTCTGTTCTCAGCNCGTTTCGGGCTGATGCCTCGGGCGAGAGCGGTGTTGTAGCCTGCCGGGCTGTTGGTCCTGTCGAGCTTGCAACCTGAGGTGGAATGTAAGGTAGGAAAGCGGTTCATGATCAAGCGTTGCGTCAAGTTTTCATCGGGTGTGGCTGCTCTGGCTGCTGGACTTCTGCTTAGTGCCTGTGCGTTTGATCGGGACCCTGCCGTTTTACAGGATCCGCTTTACAANACCGGATATTCAGACGGATGCAGTACCGGCCATACGCGCGTTTCCGGTTTCAAGGAAACCATTCAGCGCAATAGCGCGCTTTATGAAGCAGAAGAAAATTATCGGACAGGCTGGGGTGATGGNTATGCATCATGCGGCGGCCAGCANGGTTTTGATGATCGGTCGGTTTTCAACGAACGGCGTGACAATTCAAGCATCCGCTACTAGCTGCACGTGAACGGGATCCACGTACAACCGGACGCAGGTGACNAGNGACAAGGGCATCAACGGGGGATTGAGATGCGGACATTGATCAGTGGTGTGGCTCTTATTGCGATTGCCGTCGGNGGTGTTTTCTATGGCACCTATCAAACACTTGATCCCTGCCGCGCGCTTGCCCAGGAGATGGCGGACGACACGCTTGGTGGCATTGCAGAACGCCCGATGCGCATGATTACAAGCCAGTATTCAACCAATGAATGTGTTGAGGGTCTTTGGGAGCGATGGACAGATTTCAGCTCCTGAACCAACACCGCTCNCCCCGCTGCAGGACTGCGGGAACAGGCGTCCGCGTCGTTCTGTTTCTTGCTCTTGCACTTCTGCCTCTTTCCGTTGCGTCTGAAACAAAAGCCCGCACGCGCGTTGAAACCGGNCGGGACCTGTACAATTTTTGCCTTTTAGCTGCGGAGCAAGCACTCGCGCACCCCAGTGAGCCGCGACGCGGCAAAGCGCGATATTGCCGCCAATATGTCAGCGGCTACTTTGCCAGTCTGCAAATCCTCATGGCGAACGCCCGCACGGAGAAGGTACACACCCACGAGNAAGCAGACCGCATTCAATGTGCGCGTGTGCCCGCATCNGCCACGTTCGATCAGCTTGAACAGAAGATTATTCGTTTCGGAGAATGGCATCCGGACNTTCTGGACGAACCTGCCATCAAGCTCGTCCAGAAAGCTTTCGATTCTCTCGATCCNTGCTGATGCCGCCTCAGGCGACTTCCAGCCCTTCAGGAACGTTCCCGACATAACGGGAAGCGGGTCTGATCAGTCGACCAACCTTATCCTGCTCCATGACGTGGGCTGTCCAGCCAGCCACCCGGCTTACTGCGAAGGTTGGCGTAAAGGCNGCACGAGGGATCTTCAGGGCTTCAAGCAACATGGCGGTATAGAACTCGACATTTGTATCAAGCGGCCTGTGAGGCTTGAGTTCCTTAAGAACGGCTTTCGCTGTTTCTTCTACCTGGAGGGCGAAGCTCACACGCCCCTCACCACCGACGAGCCTGTGAACTTCAGCCCCCAGCACATCCGCGCGCGGGTCCCGCACCCGGTAAATTCTGTGGCCAAACCCCATCAGACGTTCTCCACCCATCACAGCCTCACGTAACCAGGGCTCTATTCGCGCTGGGGTGCCGATATCATCGAGCATGTCGAGGACAGGGCCGGGAGCGCCCCCATGCAACGGTCCTTTGAGAGCACACAGCGCGGCGAGCACGGACGAAACCGGGCCTGCTGCCGTTGACGCAACAACACGCGCGGTAAAGGTGGACGCATTCATNCCGTGGTCACTCGCCGTGGTCAGATAGGCATCCATCGCCTTGATGGCAGCCACGTCGGGTGTTTGGCCTGTCAGCATGGTCAGATAGTCCTCGGCATGGCTGCGCTCTGCGCGCGGGGCCACAGCTCGCTCACCGACCGCATGGCGGGCGAGTGCTGCAACAAAAACCGGCATCGCCCCGACGAGCCGGGCTGACGCGTCCTGCCCGTGTTCATCCGGCAGAAGCGACAAACCAACGCGCAATGCCTCTGTTATTGTGAGGCCGCCTGCTGCTGACAGCAGTATCGGCACCTGCTCAAAGGCCAAAACGCGCGCCGCCGCAATGGCTGATTTTGCTTCTGCATGGCTGGTTTCCCGCCCGGCCGCAGACCAGAGTTTGGCGACAACGCCTTCAAAGTCAGTCTCAGCGACCAGGTCCGGCANATCATAACCTGCTATCACCAGCCGACCGGCCTGCCCGTCCACCAGGCTCAGGGCTGTCTCCGCAGCCACAACGCCTTCCAAACCCGCATGAGCCTTTGAAATTCCGATATTTTCGTTTTTGGTCATTTTTCTCTCCATTGCTGAATCGTCAGCCTGGACGTTTCCTGTCCCTGCAAGGTGGACAGNCTTGCAACGACAATCAATCTTGATTAAGCTAATCAATATATAAATAGCAGCAGANTATGCGGATATGTGCCCCCAAACCGAAGCNGNTACCCCTTTAAACGAACATGATGACGGCACGCTCTACTTATCCGCCAAGCAGGCGGCAGCGGAGCTGGATGTCAGCCTCCCCACGCTTTATGCCTATGTGAGCCGGGATCTGATCCGCTCTGAGCCAGTGCCACAGTCACGCGCGCGGCGTTACAGAGCGGAAGATGTTCGCGCCTTCAAAAAGCGACGAGCCGCCAAAACGGGGGACGGGAAACCGACACTCGATCATGCCCATGACGCCTTGCATTTCGGGCAGCCTATTCTCGATTCCTCCATCACCCTGATCGCTGACGGCCAGCTCTACTACCGTGGTTCCGACGCTACGAAGCTCGCGGCACACGGCACGCTTGAGAGCGTCGCTACACTTTTGTGGGATTGCCCGACCGATCCGTTCAAGACAGATGTCATGCCGCCGGCTATTGATGTGCTGCCCGCCGGTCTGCCCCCATTCGACAGATGCCTGGTTGCCTTGCCAATTGCTGCGACTGCAGACCAGACACTCTACAATACGACACCTGAAGGGCTGGCGGCGACGGGTGTCCGGATCCTGCGCCTTGTCGCCGCGACAATTGCGGATGCTCCCACATCCCCCGCCCCTGTACACAAGGTTCTGCAAAAAGCGTGGGGTAAAGACGACGAGACAGGAGAGGCTATTCGCGCCGCCCTCGTTCTGTGTGCTGATCATGAGCTCAATGCCTCCGCCTTCACTGCCCGCTGCACGGCCGCGGCCGGATCTACGCTCTATGCCTGTGTCATTGCGGGGCTCGCTGCCTTGCAGGGGTCACGCCATGGTGGCATTTCGCGGCGCACCGAGAACCTGTTGCGGGAGTTTTCAACCAGCCCGGACCCCGCAGAGGCGGTACGTCAACGCCTGCGTGACCAGGAGCCTATGCCGGGGTTTTCCCACTGGCTCTATCCCGACGGCGACCCGCGTGCCAAAATGCTGATGCGATATCTGGCCGACCATCGACCGGAAACCGATGCCTTTACGCGGGTGAGCAAGGTAATTGACACCATGAAATCGGCGGCGGGAATCAAACCGAATGTCGACCTTGCACTCGCCGCTGTTGGCGCTACATATGACCTGCCACCCGGGGCGGCGCTCTCCCTCTTTGCACTGGGGCGGACAGCCGGGCTTGTCGCCCATGCCATCGAACAGCAACATCGCCCCGGGCTTATCCGACCGCGTGCGCGCTACACAGGACCAACCCCCAAATGAGTCAGACTGTTGCTCTCGTCGCCGGTGCGACCGGCCTTGTTGGGACCCATCTTATTGATCAGCTCCTGCTGACCGAGCGCATCGGGAAGGTGATTGCTCTCACGCGCGCACCCCTTACCCATCAGCGTGACAGACTTGAAAACCGGGTGGTCGACTTTGACCGGCTGGAAGAAGAGTTGGCGGCGCGACCTCTCCAGATTGACGAAGCCTATTGCGCGCTTGGCACAACCATAAAAAAGGCAGGCAGCCAGGCCGCTTTCCGCAAAGTTGATTTTGAGTATGAAACGGCTTTCGCACGTGCCGCCCAGGCTGCCGGTGCGACCGGCTTTGCGCTTGTGTCTTCTGTGGGTGCGGACCCGAAATCAGGTCTTTTCTATACCCGCGTAAAAGGTGAAACGGAGCTGGCCGTTCGGGCTTTAGGCTTTCCCACCCTTCACATCTTCAGGCCGGGTGTTTTGCTTGGTACCCGGCAAGAAGCTCGCCCTGCAGAGCAACTGGCGGTCAAGCTTACGCCTTTGATTAATCTCGCCCTGCATGGCCCGCTGAAAAATTACCGGGGCATCCATGCCGCCCATGTCGCCCGCGCCATGGTCGCTGCTCTCGCGGAGACCTCATCCACACGCATCCACCATTACGCCGAGATCATGTCCGTCTAACATACGTTCAGGCGACAAAAATTGCGTTGACAGCTTCGGTGGCCGACCAGTCGTGGCACACCCGGTGAGCCGGTAGAAGTACAACCACACGTGTGCCACAACCAACTTCACTTGTGAGATAGAGCGTTCCCCCATACGCTTCTGTCATCGCGCGGGCCAGTGGCAGACCGAGCCCCGTCCCTGCTCTCGTGCGCGTGAGCGAACTCTCCACTTGCTCGAAAGGGTCAAACACTTTCTCGATCATGGATGGGTCGATACCGATCCCTGTATCTGTGATGACGAGCAACACATCACCATTTTCGTTTAACCTTGTATCCAAAGTTACGGCTCCACCTGCCTCTGTAAATTTGATGGCATTGGACAGAATATTCAAAATGATCTGTTGAAAATGGCGTTCGCCCGCGCGCACCAGCGGCAAACCATGTTCTGGTATCTGAGATGAGAGGCTGATCTGCGCCTTTGCCGCCGCCTCGCGCATCATTCGCGTGACGCGGGAGAGCGTGATTTCCATGTCGAAAACATCTTCTGAAATTTCAAAATGACCGGCTTCGATTTTCGCCATATCGAGAATTTCGTTGATCATGCTGAGCAGGTGCTGTCCGCTTTGATAAATGTCTTCAACATAATCGCGATAGTTGGGGGGAGACATTTCCCCATATGTCTCTTTCCTCACCAGATCTGCGAACCCCAGAATAGCATTGAGAGGTGTCCGCAATTCGTGGCTCATGCTGGCCAGGAAATTTGTTTTGGCAACATTGGCCTGCTCAACGCGCTCAAGCGCCATGTCACGCTCCACCGCCCGGGTGGCCATCAGCTCTGCCACCGCTGACAATACATCCGCAAAATTGCCCGTGCCGACATAGCTGTCGCCGTCCATTACAATAAAGCCTTTGCGCATGCTATCGCGCCCTGCCGCGACCAGAAGGTGGTTCAGGGCTTCGCAACTTAACGACACCGGCACTTTAACCGGCGACTTGTCCATCAGTACGGTAATGGGTTTCTTGCCGTAAAGCTCTTTGCCATACATCACTGTGTAAGCGAGAATGAATTCCTGCCGGTTGACCAACCCGACAATTTTTTCAGCCTCGGCCTGTCCAGACCCGCTCACACAGACCGGCCAATCATGCACATTCGGGGCGGCGATGAGGCGCCGAAAAACAGCCGCACAGCTTGTCGAGGACGAGATGGGTGTCACAGGATGAGCGATATCCGCCGCCGTTCTTCCCGGACATGCTTCAACAATTTCTGTATCCACCCTCATACTCCTACTCAACCCGATCCGATAGCCGGATCAACAACCGCAGCGGCAGCACGCTTTCCCTGCTTTCTGCGTGCGATCTTTGCCTCACTCCCTTTCCGGCTTCTTAAATTTGCTAGACTCATTCGACACAATGCGAAAACTTCATAAATCCGTCACACTGGCGCAGCGCGCGCGACCCCTCACAAGCCAAAAGATATCCGGGAGCCATAGACTTGACCCATAGACCCCACACCCAAGGGACTATTCTGAACTGGTACTTGCTCGGACAGGCAAGCTGGTTTGTCAGTCTTGGTCTGCAATTTGTGCTCTTTCCGCATCTTGTCGCAAACATTCTACATGCCGCACCGTTCTGGGTTGGTTTTGCGCAGATGAGTCTGTCCGCGCCCGCTATTTTGTTCATGCTTCTGGGCGGGGCCACAGCCGACCGGGGGGACCCGCGTACGATCCTCTTTCGGACTCATCTTTTTGCGGCTGTGCCACCACTTGTTCTTGCACAGGCACTGGGTGCCGACCTTCTGTCATTCTGGCTGCTGGTAATTTACGGCCTTTTCATGGGGACGACGAGCGCCTTCGCCATGCCGGCCCGCGATGCCTCGCTCAACCTCGTTGCTGCCGGAAATATTCAAAAGACGGTTACGCTCGCGATGGCTGTACAACAATGCGCGCAATTGCTGGGCATGATGGTTGCCCTTTCAGCTGCAGCTTTTGGTGTCCCGCTGCTGTTTGCGACACAATCGCTCATTATGTTGATTGGCGGGCTGGCCTCGCGCCAATTACCCAAGAAGCAGGCCGCCCCTCTTGACCATCCTCCGCGGCTTCAGGCCATGACGGAGGGTATTGCCTATATCCGCCGCTCAGACACGCTCTTTCCTGTTGTTGTCGCGATGTTTGCGGTAGGCGTGTTCTTCATTGGCGCGTTCCTGGTCATCCTGCCGCTGCTCGTGCGTGACTTCTATCAAGGTGGTGTTGTGGAGCTTGGCATCGCCAATATCTGCTTTTGGGGTGGGACGATCACCTCAACCGTTACACTGCTGCGGATTGGCCATGTCGCGCGGCGAGGGCGTGCCGTCATGTGTTCCTTGTCTGCCGGGGTGACGATCGTAGTCTGTTTTTCATTCGCCATGCCATTCTGGCTGTTTTGCGGGCTTTCCTTTGTCTGGGGGCTGGGGGCTGGCTGCACGATGACGCTTGCACGTACAATCGTGCAAACCGAAGCCGCTGAAACCTTACGCGGGCGGGCTCTTGCGATTTTTCAACTCGGGTTTGCCGGTGGTGCGCCCCTTGGCTCGCTCTTGATGGGGACACTGGCTGGCTTTTTCGGGACACATACAGCCATGCTGTTTCCCGCTTTTGGGATGACGGGGGTTTTGGCATGGCTTATGCTAAAATCAAACCTGTGGCATCTGCGCGCAACTCATCCGGTCGGCGCATCATCATAAAAAGGCAAACAAGATGCGACCCATGAACCTTTACATTGGCGGGCTGATCAGCTGGTTTGGAGCCATTGGCATTCAAACCGTTCTGTTCCCCTTTCTGGTTCTCACCAAATTGAACGCCGGGGCACCGGAACTTGGCATTGCCATGATGGCTCTCTTTTTGCCGACCATGCTTCTGATCCTTGTCGGCGGTGCGGTGGCCGATCATATCTCCGGTCGTCGCATTCTTATCTTTGTTCATTTCGTCGCCGGTCTTCCGTCTCTTGGTCTGTTCGTCGCCTACTCGACCGACACGCTGACCTACCCTGTTCTGATTATCTACGCGCTGACAATGGGTGTGATGGGGGCTTTCATCATTCCTGCACGGGACTCTCTTCTCACCCTGATTGCCTCCGGGCGGGTGCAGAAAGCCGTTATGGCCGTGACGGTTTTCCAGTTTGGCTCCCAGATACTCGGGTTCGGACTGGCAAGTCTTGAGGACCAGGTCGGGGTCGGCCTGATCTTCCTTTCGCAGACCGCTCTTTTGTGGCTGGGTGCGATGCTTGCCTTTCGCCTGCCTGATCATACGCCCGAAGGCGGCAAAGCTCCGTCTCTTAGCGGCATTGCGGAGGGTTTTTCAGAAGTGCGACAGACCCCGCGACTACTGGCACCAACCCTTATCGTTCTGTGCGTCGGGGTTCTCTATTTTGGCACCAGTCAGGTTGTGCTGCCGATCATCATCAGCAATGTGTTTGACGGCGGCTCGGATGAGCTTGCCACCATGAATATCGCAATGATGTTGGGCATTGTATTCACTGCGATGATGATCGGCCGGTTTGGCCCGATTGAACGCCAGGGGCGCGCGCTCATTCTGGCACTCGGGTATGGCACCTTCACCATGGCGTCTTTTTCTATTGCGCATTCTTTCCCGCTGTTTGTTGCTGTTGCCTTTCTATGGGGGTGCGGCGGCGGTGTCGCCATGACCATGAACCGGACCATCATTCAGGAATCCGCACCGCCCAGCCATAGAGGGCGGATCCTTGCGATTTTCCAGATGGGGGTTCTGGGTGGGGCTCCGATCGGTGCTTTCTTCTCCGGCTTTTATGTCGAATGGCTTGGACCACAAAATGCTGTGCTGATCCCGTCTGTTCTCATGATGGTGATGCTGCTGCTTGTGTGTGCATTTACTCCCATATGGAGCCTTGCCACGCTTGCCCCCCGCGCAGGCGATACAGGAAAACCCGACATGGCCCCCGGCACCGCCGACTGAAACAACAGATAGTGGCAGCGCGCACGCATTGCCGGATAAAAAGAAAAGCCGGATAAAAGGAAAAGAATGTGGCTGGAACTGTCGAAACCCAAGGAGAACTCCGCTGGTATATGGGTGGTGTTGCCAGCTACTTTTTTGGCAGTGGGATTCAGACTGTTCTTTTTCCCTGGCTACTGACTTTCTATCTGCACCAGCCCGCGAGCCGGGTCGGCATCGCACAAATGCTGGCCATGCTGCCTATGCTGGTGCTGGGTCTTTTTGGCGGCGCGAAGGCGGACCGTGCTGAACTCCGTGCCCACCTGATGCGTCTGCAACTGGCAAATGCGCTTGTTCCCGCCACACTGGCCGGTCTTTTTTTTACCGACCTGCTTACTTACGAGGCGCTCATTGCCTGCACGTTTCTGGGGAGTGCTATCGGTGCATTCACGATGCCTGCCCGGGACTCTCTTCTCACAAAGGTCGCAGCCCGCTCCCTTGCAGGGCGTATCCAGCAAGCCGTGACGATGGCCACGGGCATGCAGTTTCTCTCTCAGGTCGTCGGCCTTGTGGCGGGCGGGGCGGCCGTCGTGCTGGGGGCTGCACCCTTAATGATTTTTCACGCTGTCGCGCTTCTGCTCGCGGCATTCACGACCTACAAGCTCCCACCAGCGCCGGTTACACATTCGCACCAGGACAAGCCTCCCGTATCACGCATGGCACAGATCCGCGAAGGGTTTGACGTTGTCTGGCGGAGCGAAAGCATACGCCCGGTCGTCCTTCTCATGTTTCTGTCGGGCATTCTCTATATCGGCGTGTTTATGGTTCTGTTCCCGATCCTGATCCGTGATGTTTATGCGGGCAGTTCGCTCGAGCTCGCCTTTATCAATATCTGCTTCTTCGGCGGCATCGGTGTTTCCTCGATGGTCCAGAGCCGCCTGCGCCCCATCCGGCGGCAGGGGCGTGCCATCATGTGCGCAATGTGTATGGGCTCCATCACGATGGTGTTCCTGCATTTCCACCCGCCATTGTGGGCCGTGTTCATGCTGGTCCTCGGCTGGGGGCTGAGTGCCGGTGTTTCCATGAGCCAGTCACGTGCCATCGTTCAGATGGGCGCCACTGACAGCCACCGGGCCCGGGTCCTCTCCGTCTTCCAACTTGGTTCTATGGGTGGAGGGCCAATCGGCGCACTGATGATCGGCTTTGTGATTACCAAACTGGGGCCGCTGAATGCGGTGCTTGTCCCATCATCATGCATGGTGGTTCTGTGGCTCAGCATTTTCTTCTTCACAAAACTCTGGCGTGTCGAAGTCAGCCACGGATCGGCATCGGGTCAGGCAGGGAAAACCGCCTGACCCACCGGGTTTCGGCAAGTCTTACTTGTATTCGCGCTCTTCCCACCACGGGAAAAAGGACGGCATATCCTCTGACACTTTGCAGGGATAAGTTGCCGGACGCTTTTCAAGGAAGGACATGACACCTTCCTTGGCATCAGCAGAAGCCCCGCGCGAGAAGATCGAACGGCTGTCCATCTTGTGTGCTTCCATCGGATGGTCTGCACCCGCCATGCGCCAGAGCAATTGGCGTGTGAGTGCAATGGAAACAGGTGCCGTATTGTCCGCGATCTCGCGTGCAATGGCACGCGCAGCTGGGAGCAATTCTTCCGGCTTGTAAAATTCACGCACCAGACCCCCGCGCAATGCTTCTGCCGCATCGAAAACCCGGCCGGAATAGGTCCACTCCAGGGCCTGAGAAATACCGACAACACGCGGCAGGAACCAGCTGGAACACGCCTCGGGCACGATACCGCGGCGCGCAAAGACAAAGCCGAAGCGAGCATTCTCCGAGGCCAGACGAATGTCCATCGGCAATTGCATCGTTACACCGATACCAACAGCCGCCCCGTTGATAGCGCCGATAACCGGTTTCAGGCTTTCGTAAATACGCAGTGTGACGCGACCGCCGCCATCACGAACGGAGGCATGGCTCCAATCTATTTCACCCGACGATGTCTTGGCTGTCCCCGCCTTGTCCGGGCGATCATCGCGCGCTTCATAGTCGAATGTCTTCGCCCCGGCGGACAGGTCCGCGCCCGCGCAAAATGCCTTTCCCTCTCCCGTTACGATAACGGCCCGAACCTCGTCATCGGCATCCGAGCGGTCAAAAGCGTCAATCAGTTCCGCCATCATCTCGCCCGTAAAGGCATTCATTTTCTCCGGGCGGTGCAACGTGATGGTGAGAATATTGTCCTCAACTTCATATTTGATGGTTTTGTAATCCACATTTTCCTCCAATTTCTCAGGCGTGTTTGCGGGCGACTTCTCAAGAATTTCCCCGGGCATTTTCCGGCAGGTCTCGTTTCCCCTACGTCATTACTCTTTCAGGTTCGAGATTGAAAATTTCCTAGAAAACCGCGATGAAATTACGTTATGCCTTGGTATAACAGGCTTCGCGGGAAGGCTGCACGAAGAAATGCATACCGCCAAAAAGCCCTGACTAAACAGGGCACACAAATAATCGATGGGAGAGAAGTTTCGATGTTCCACCCCTGCCACCATGCCGCCAAAACACCGGACAAGCCCGCCTATATCATGTCCGCCACTGGCGAAGTTGTGACCTACAAGCAGCTTGAAGACCGTTCCAACCAAGCGGCACAATTGTTCCGTGCGGAAGGTCTGCAAGTTGGTGATGCCATCGCCATTTTTATGGAGAACAATGCACGGTTCCTGGAATTGTGCTGGGCTGCACAGCGGGCGGGCCTCTATTTTACGGCCATCTCATCACGCCTGACCGCGCCCGAAATTGATTACATTGTCGAGGATTGCGGCGCAAAACTGTTCTTTACCTCTGAAGAACTCGCTCCGACTGCCAAAGAGCTTGTCGCGCGCGGGCTGCTGAAAAACGTCAAAACCCGGTTCATGATCAATGGCAAAGAGGACGGCTACGAGTCCTACGAGGAGCGGCGCAACATGATGCCCGCGACACGCATTGCCGATGAGACCGCGGGCACGGACATGCTTTACTCATCCGGCACAACAGGCCGACCGAAAGGCATTCGCCGGAAACTCAGCGGTGCCCCAATTGATGCCGGCGAAGGGCTTTTGAACCTTGTCACCCTGCTATACGGGATGAACGAAGAGACCATGTATCTCTCCCCGGCACCACTCTACCACGCTGCACCGCTTCGCTATAACATGTCGGTTCAGCGAATTGGTGGCACATGCATCGTCATGGATCATTTTGACCCGGAAGGTGTGCTGGAGCTGATCGAAAAACACAAGATCACCCATTCGCAATGGGTGCCGACGATGTTTGTTCGTATGCTGAAGCTCCCCAAGGAAGTGCAGACGAAGCATGATCTTTCGTCGCACAAGGTTGCCATTCATGCGGCCGCCCCTTGTCCGATCCCGGTGAAGGAACAGATGATCGACTGGTGGGGATCGGTGATTTATGAATATTATGCGGGCTCTGAGGGCAATGGTTTCTGCCAACTGAACTCAACCGAGTGGCTGGAGCACAAGGGCTCTGTCGGCAAGCCTTTGCTTGGGTCCGTGCACATTTGTGGCGAAGATGGCGAAGAGGTCCCCGTGGGCGAGGCCGGCACGATCTATTTCGCCCCGCAGGAAGAAGCCGATCCGGACGAATTGTTCGAATACCATAATGACCCCGAGAAGACGAAAGACTCCCGCCATCCATCCAAACGCGGCTGGAGCACACTCGGCGATGTTATTAGTGTGAATGAGGACGGCTATCTCTATCTGACGGACCGTAAGGCCTTTATGATTATTTCAGGCGGCGTGAACATTTACCCGCAAGAGGCTGAAAATCTTCTGATCACCCATCCGAAGGTTGCCGATGTGGCGGTAATCGGCGTGCCGCACGAAGACCTTGGCGAAGAAGTGAAGGCCGTTGTTCAGCCCTTGAACTGGAATGAGGCGGGCCCTGAGCTTGAGGCGGAGTTGCTGGAGTTCTGCCGGTCACAGCTTTCCAAGATCAAGTGCCCTCGTTCGGTCGATTTTGACGAAGAACTTCCCCGACACCCGACCGGCAAGCTATACAAGCGTCTTGTCCGGGATCGGTATTGGGGCAATCGTGACTCGAAAATCGTCTGATCAGACAGAGAACGTGCGTCGACCGGCAGAACCTGCCGGCGACGGCCTGCTGAAGCGAGAACATATTACGCCCGAGCGGATTGCCGCTCTTGAAAAGCGGGCAGCGTCCCTGCCCGGCTATTCTCTAGTAACGCAGGAGGAGCGAGAGCGGTCTCGTCGCTCCTTCCTCGCCGCCCTCCCGGCGCGCCAAGACCTTTGGGTCTTTGGCTATGGTTCCTTAATGTGGAACCCGGCGATCCATGTCACACAGTCTGAACAGGCGAAACTGCATGGATATCATCGGGCATTCTGTCTCCATCTGGTTATCGGACGTGGCACACCGGAGACGCCCGGCCTGATGCTGGGGCTGGACCGCGGCGGTTCGTGCATCGGGATTGCACATCGCATTCAAGCATCGAACATCGAGAGCGAGACCGAAATTCTCTGGCTCCGGGAGATGATCGGGACGGGGTATGTGCCACGACATGTCCAAATGACCATTCAGGGACAACGTCAACAAGGACTTACCTTTGTGGCCAATCGGACCAGCCAGCGTTACGCCGGACGAATGGCTTTTGATGACGCCGTCGCCCGCATTGCTCAGGCAACTGGTGATATTGGCAGCAATCGCGACTATCTCTACCGGACCGTAGAAAAACTCAATGGCTTTGGGCTACGCACCGGCCCGCTGCACAAGCTGGAACAAGCGGTCCGCGCACGCGCAGGGGACGTTTGAAGTTCATACGCTGTTTGTCTGCCAGCGCGCTTCGGTCTACACTCGCGCCCCGGCGGGGTACGTCACTGATACGAGGCTTTTTAGAATGTTCAGACAGCGTTTTTCCATTTCATCTCTGGTTGTCGCAGCCAGCGTAAGCCTTTTCGCTCTTGTGGCCGGACCTTTGATGCCGGGCACGGCCCATGCCGTGGAAACTCATTCGTCCGGGAAACAGTGCAACAACCGCCTGGGTGTCGGCGGCAAGTTCGAACGCGAATATTTCGTCTATTTCGAGCCGTCTTCCTCCGAGCTTGACGCGCACGACCTGTCTATCATCGAAGAAGTCTATGACCGCGCCACCGGTCAGCACGCTGGGCAAATCTGTCTGTTCGGAAAAGCCAGCAAGACCGGCAACCCTGCATCAAATGCCGCCCTTGCCCGCCGCCGCTCCGAAGCGGTTGCAGCCCGCCTGAGACGACATGGCTGGGACGGCAGCCGTATTGCGATTGAGCCGGAAGGGGAGACCTGGGGCTGGCTGGATGATCTCACCTGGGAAAACGAAGAAGATCGCCGGGTGCGAATCCGCCTGTCGCGCTGAAACCGGCCTGCTTTGAGCTGAAGGCATGGCCAACTGGCCATGCCTTTTTGCTTTGATGTTCAAAAAAGCACAGAAAAGAGAAGATTTTTCGCCAATATCCGTTGGCGATTTGAAGGCCAGACCGTTACGTTTAGGCCAGTTTTTCAGAACCTTTCCACAATTCTATCCCGGAAACAGCCTGAATTGATAAACACTCTTACGGAGGCAGAAAATGCGCGTGTTTGAAAACATCGCTGAATATGCAGCAGAAGCCGGCAAAGAAATCGGCGTAAGCGACTGGATGACGCTCGACCAGGACCGGATCAACATGTTTGCTGAAGCAACAGGTGATCACCAGTGGATCCATATTGACCCCGAGCGGACCCAGAAGGAACTGGGCATGCCGACCATCGCGCATGGTTATCTCACGCTCTCTATCCTGCCGAAACTGATGAGCGAAATCAGCGGCGTGAAAAGTGTCACCCGTGGCATCAATTACGGCTCAAACTCGGTTCGCTTCACAAACATGGTGCCAACAGGCTCACGGGTTCGTGGCCGTGTCACGCTCAAATCAGCTACGCCCAAAAGCGGCGGCATGCAGATTGTCAATGAAGTGACGGTCGAAATCGAAGGCCAGGAACGCCCTGCCCTCGTTGCCGAGACCATTACGCTTCTTTTCGAATAAGCGTTCGCGCCCTATCTTTGACACCTTCGGCGAACCCCGCCGGAGGTGTTTTCTATTTCAAACAGGACTTTCATGCCCTTCTCACTGCCGCCACACGCGCCCGTCGCCGCCAAGAAACCTGTCACCGATACACGCCACGGCATTACCCGAACGGATGTGTATGACTGGCTGCGTGACCCCCATTGGCAGGAACTGATGAAGGACCCCACTGTTCTGCAACCCGACATCCGCGCCTATCTGGAAGCTGAAAATGCTTATGCAGATCAGGCCATGCAGGCACTTGGCCCGCTTAGGGAGCAATTGTTTCAGGAGATCAAAGGCCGGATCAAGGAAGATGACAGTTCCGTGCCCTCACCCCATGGGGACTGGCTCTACTACACACGTTACGAAACAGGCGCACAACATCCGCTGTTCTGCCGGAAACCCCGGCATGGGGGCGAGGAAACCATTATTCTGGACGGGAACAAGGAAGCCGAGCCACATGCCTACTTCAAGATAGGAGGGGCTGCACGGTCTCATGATGATCGTCTGTTTGCCTGGAGTGCCGATCTTAAAGGCTCCGAATATTTCGGCATTCGTGTCCGGGACATGACGAGCGGTAGCGAACTTGCCGATCTTGTGCCCGATACGAGCGGCGGCATTGTCTGGACGCTCGACAATCAGAGTTTCTACTATGTGAAGGTGGATGAAAACCACCGTCCCGCCCATGTCTTTCGCCATCGGCTGGGCACGGATGCGCTGGAGGACGAGTGTGTCTACCATGAAAGTGATCCGAGCTTTTTCGTCAGCGTCGGCGCGACACAGAGCGGCCGGGATATTCTCATCAATGTCCACGATCATCAGACCAGCGAAGTTCACCTGATAGATGCCGCAGACCCTGACGCGCACCCACGATTGGTTGAACCACGCCTGCCCGGCATTGAGTACGACCTGGAACATGATGCAAGCGGTGATCGCTTTCTCATTGTGACCAATGCAGATGATGCCGAAGATTTCAAACTTGTTGAGGCGCCGGTTGCGACACCGGGACGGCGCTTCTGGCGGGATCTTGTCGCGCACCGGCCTGGCATTCTCGTCCTTGGCCAGATTGCCTTTCACGACTTCCACGTACGCTCGGAGCGCGAGGACGGTCTGACACGCCTGATCGTCCGCCGGATGTCGGACGGACAGGAGCAACCCATCAGTTTTGACGAGACCGCTTATGATCTCTCTCTCATGGGCAGCCTGGAGTATGAAACGCATATCTGCCGGTTTTCCTATTCGTCCATGACAACACCTGAACAGGTGTTCGACTACGACATGGCAAGCGGCGAACGCACACTCCTGAAGGAACAGGAAGTCCCCAGCGGCCATGATGCATCGGACTACGTTACCGAGCGGGTGTTCGCTGTCGCGGCAGATGGGGAGCGGGTGCCTATCTCTCTTCTGTATCGCAAAGGCCTGCAAAAGGACGGAACCGCCCCCTGCCTGCTTTACGGCTACGGCTCCTATGGCATATCGATCCCGGCATCCTTCTCCGTCAGCCGGTTAAGCCTTGTGGATCGCGGCTTCGTTTATGCCATTGCGCACATTCGCGGCGGACAGGAACGCGGCTACCGCTGGTACACCCAGGGCCGCTTGCTCAACAAGATGAACACATTCACTGACTTTATTGCCGCCGGGGAGCATCTGGCAGAGGCTGGCTACACATCACGCGGAGAGATTACTGCGCATGGCGGAAGTGCTGGTGGCATGCTCATGGGGGCAGTGGCCAATCTCGCACCTTCGCTCTTCAAGGGTTTGATTGCCGAGGTTGCCTTTGTCGATGTGCTTAACACAATTCTGGATGAGACATTGCCGCTTACACCGCCGGAATGGCTGGAATGGGGCAACCCTATTGAGGACAAGGACGCCTACGAAATGATTGCGTCCTACTCGCCTTACGACAATGTACGCCGGCAGGCCTACCCTCACATATTCGCACTGGCAGGCCTGACTGACCCGCGTGTCACCTATTGGGAGCCGGCGAAATGGATTGCGAAACTTCGTGAATTCTCAACCAGTGACAATGCGCTTTTTCTGAAGACCAACATGTCCGCAGGCCATGGCGGGGCCTCCGGCCGTTTTGAACGACTGAAGGAAACCGCGATGGTTTATGCATTTGCCCTGACTATCCACAGGCGGGCGTAACTCCGGCAGGCACTGCCCAACGCTCCAGCCTACCACCGGCTGACCAGTCCACGGCCGCCCGTCGGTTGTCAAACCGGTTTGTCACCGATGATCGTGACGCGCTCCATGCGTCGCAGCGCCGGCCAATAATCGGAGACGGCGTAATGTTGTGATGCCCGATTGTCCCAAAAGGCGATAGAGTTTTTCTGCCATCTGAAACGGCACTGGTATTCCGGTATTGCTGCCCGTGCATAGAGAAATTGCAGCAGCGCATCTGACTCTGCGCGATCCATGCCCTTAATATATTGCGTGAAGGCCTTGTTTACATAGATGGATTTACGACCATTCTCCGGATGGGTACGGACAACCGGGTGCTCCGCCATCGGATATTTCCTGTTGAACGCCTCAATCTCCTCGGGCGTGTGCCCTTTGTTCTTCAACATGGTACGGAAGTGCCCGAAATCGTGCACGGCGACGGCCCCGTCAATCTTCTCTTTGATCTCATCGTCGAGATCATCATAGGCCGCTTCCATATTGGCAAAGAGAGTATCACCACCCATTGCGGGCACCTCAAGCGCCCTGAGGATAGATCCGAGCGATGGTTCCAGACGCCAGGTCACATCAGAATGCCAGACATTCTCGCGGCCCTTGCTTTTCTCGTCATGGGTGATGGCCAGCACTTCTGGGTATCCCGGCTTGCAGGGCGCAAAGGGATGCACCTCCAGCTTGCCAAAATGGCGCGCGAACTCCAGATGCTGTTCAGTGGTCAGATCCTGATCCCGAAAGAAGAGTACTTTGCGCTCTACAAGCAAATCCTGAATGGCCCGCGCCATTTCGGCACCGATCGGCTTTCGCAGGTCGACGCCTGACAATGTCGCCCCGACAAGCGGACTCATGAATTCGACCTCAATACCGTTCAGCTTCATATCCTTTTCGATCGCAGATGTGCGGGCAGGTGCGTTCACGGTGTTTCCTCCTTTTGCCAACCATGGGGGGAGTTTTGCGCGCGCCCTGTCTCCGCACCCGCAAATGATTTACTAATTCCGCATTGTGGAATAATGTCGGCTCATGACAGAACGCGCCATTGAATCTCTCTCGCGGGGCCTTGCCGTCATTGAGGCCTTGAACCGGCGCGCCTATACCACACTGTCTGAACTTCATGATGATACAGGCCTGCCGAAATCCACGCTCGTGCGGCTTCTGGATACATTGATCGCGGCAGGTTATGCACGGCGGATCTCCCGGACGGCAGGTTATTGCCTGACGGACCGTGTCACCCTTTTGGCTGACGGTTTTCAGAGCAGCGACCGCATTGTGGAAGTTGCCCGCCCGCACCTCAAAAAGCTGACAGAGGACCATAAATGGCCCGTTGTCATTGCGACGCTGGATGGTGATGCCATGCTGGCGCGCTACAGCACGCTTTCGCAAAGCCCTTTTGCGCTGGACCGGATTTATATCGGGCGGCGCATTGGGCTTCTTGTCTCGGCAATGGGGCGTGCGGTGCTTGCCTACTCAACACCAGAGACAAGGGCGCTGCTGCTGGCCGCCCTGCGCGGCACCGGCATGAAGATGGATCAACTTGCGCACGATACAGCGTATGTTGACCAGCTGCTGGAAACCATTCGTCGCACTGGTTATGCACTCACGGACCTGACACCGCAGGACCGGGCATTCGGCATTGCCGTCCCTGTCATGAAACATGGCGAACCGCAGGCCGCGCTCGCCATGCGCTTTATCCGCACCGCAACAACGCCCGCAGCTGCGGGCGCTGAATTTGCCCCTATATTGCGCGAGGCCGCTGCACAGATTGCCGAAGCACTTTAGGCTGCTGTCTCTGCGTTAATTGGCGAGATACGGACACATACTTCATCCGGTCCATCTGCCAGAATCGAGATCTTCTGCGTGCGTGCGTCATAAGCGGCTTCACCGCCCTCAACCTGCAGATTGTATCCATCAGGGTATTGCAACACAGGCACAAATATTGTTGCCTCGCCCTTCCCTTCCGGGGTGAAGCGGGTTTCAAACGCCCCGGTCGCCAGATCAAAATGCGTTTTGTTCAGCGTGCCGCGGCATGATTGCAAATAGGGTCGAACAAACCCTTTCAAGGCACGGCCACCGGAGTTGATATCATCCGGGTCTGTTTGCTGATCCCGGCTGAAGATCGACAGGTCTTCCTGGTTCCAGCCGTCACCAATTGCCAGATCGTTTGCGTTGGATGCGGTATAATTCCATTGGGTAGAGCTGAGGTGCAGAGCGTCGAGCGCATTGTAAAGAAACTCCAACGCCATGACATGGGACTTCCACGGTTCCTCGGAACGGTCTCCGTTAGCCCAGGCTTCATAGGCGGCAGCGCCGTCCAGATCATACGGGATACCGCACTCACCAATGAGCGTTGGTGCCCCCTCGCCATTGTTCAGCGTGCGCCCCGCATTCTGGACATTGGACAATTGCCTCTTGTAATGCGCTTCGATCTCGCTCCGCCCTTCCAGCACTTTGCCGGAGAAAGGGTTAACGGCGGTTGGGTACATGAAAAGTTTGGTCGACAGAACCGCAATGTCATACCAATGCGACGCATTGACCGTGCGCTCCGGTGTTGCTTCAGGAAACGCCCCGCCCAACAGGCCCGTAAATGGATCCAGCTCGGCAAAGACCAACCAGTCCGGCTCCACCGACCGGATGGCGGCGGCGACATCGTTGAAAAACGGCGCCATGTAGTCTTCTTCCAGGTCGACCCGCCGGCCATTCACGTTCTGAAAGAAATCTTCACGCAATGGTTCGACACCTTCATTGGTCCGGCGGTAAGCACCTGCCTTTTCAAACGGGTCGTCCCGCCCCGGTAGCCAGCAATCCACCCGGGCCGAATTCACATTCCTGTGCTCTGTAACAACGGACTGCATTTCCTCCAGCGAGAATGTCAGTTCGGGAATGGAGCGCGTTACACCACGCGCAACGGCCAACCCGTCCAGTGGAGACCAGGCCGGGCCGGGCACGGCAATACGCGGGTTTTCTTCTGTCTTTGCCACATGCTGATATGAAAGACGCTGCCCGATAAAACCGGTCCCCGGTTCATTCAATGTATCAAAACCAATGACGTTGGTGAGATGCTTTACGCGTTTGGCGATTTCGACCAGGCATCCGCGATAATGAGATTGCAGATAGTCCTGTACGTTCTGCCCATCAATGATCAGGTCCGGCGCAAAGTCCCGCCCCCCGAAAAAGAGCGTCCACATGATCCCGTTGGCTGACATGCGATAATTCTGCGCCCAGGTCATGGTTGGATAATTATCTTCCTGACGACCACCGCGCGCGTAATCATACTTGTATTGCATAACGTGGGCGGCACCGGCTTCGTGGAATTTTGTATAATCGAGGCCGACTTTCTCAAAAATCCATCCAGGCGCTCCGTCGCCACCTGTCATGCGGCTCCATACATCCTGATGAAAATCAACAAATACGTAGAGCCCGTGCTCACCTGCGAGCCGACACAGTTCCGCATAATAGTCGAGATATTCGGTATCATAGCGTCCAGGTCCCGCGTGCTCTACCGCTTCCCAAGTGGTGAGCAAGCGCAAACAGTTAAAACCCCAAGCCGTCAGGCGCGAGAAATGCTCATCTGCCTCTTCCAGCGGGAAGGGCCTGCCGATGAATGACACGGTTTCATGGTCGGCAAAATCTGTCGGGAAGTTCGTGCCGCCATTCGGATAAGGCATTTTGCAGTCGCCACCGAGATTGACGCCGCGCAGAATCACTTTCCGCCCCTCGGCATCCACAAACCAGTTCCCCTCAATCCCGATACGCGGCAGTGTCATCTTTTTCTCCCCTTTATTTCGATGCGCTATAAAACAGGAAAGCGCCTCCGACGGCAATGCTTGCACGCGCGCACGCCGTACCTCTGCAAATCACCCCTGAAGACCCGGGTCGCAGGCTTGTCATTCGGTGCATGGTCGCTCATTCTCTCCTCATCTGTCATTTGTGTAGGAAGCTCCCATGTCCACAGTCTTGATCCCTCTCCCGCCACAACCTCAAGATATCGCGTGGCCCACCTCGGACTGGCCCACAGGAGAGCTGGAGGCCACGGTGGACAAGGTGCGGCTTCAAACGCTGGTCGATGCTGCTTTCAACACGGCCTCAACATCTCCGCTGGGGGAAACGCATGCCCTGCTGCTGGTCCAACGCGGGCGCATTGTGCAGGAACATTATCGACCTGACTTCGACAAACAAACCACCTTCCCATCCTGGTCGAAGGCCAAAAGCATCACGCATGCACTGATTGGCATTCTCGCCCGGGAGGGAAAAATAGATATTCATGCGCGCGCTGATGTACCCGAATGGACAGACCCCAATGACCCGCGTCACAACATCACACTGGATCAGTTGCTGCGGATGTCGAGCGGTCTTGCCTTTCGCGAAGACTACACGGCGGAAGCCCCGTCTGATGTGATTGAGATGCTGTGGGGTGATGGCAAGAAAGATGTCGCGCATTTTGCCGCCTCGTTCCCACTTGAACATGCGCCAGGTACGCACTGGGCCTATGCAAGCGGGACCACCAACATTGTTGCGCGTTGTGCAGCACGGGCGCTCGGCAAAAGCGGTTCAGCATTTCATGACTTTATGGTCGAAGAATTGTTTGCCCCGCTGGGTATGAAAAGCCCGGTCCCCAAGTTTGATGAAGCCGGAACATTTATCGGTTCCTCGTTCTGTTATGCCACCGCACGAGACTTTGCCCGGTTCGGCATGCTTTATCTCAGAGACGGTGTATGGGAAGGCAAGCGTATTCTGCCTGAAGGATGGGTTGACTACGCCCGAACGCCAACACAACAGACCGCAAAGATGCTTACAGATGATGGGCCTTATGGGGCTCACTGGTGGCTGGAACGGGGTGGCCCCGGCAGCTTTTCCGCCAACGGGTTTGAAGGTCAATATACAATTGTCGTTCCTGACCTTGATCTCATACTGGTGCGCCATGGCAAGACGCCGCTGGATCTGGGCCAGAACGTAAAAGACTGGATGGCAGATGTGGTGGCATGCTTTCGCGTAAAATAGCAGCTCTCGCAGGTTTTTCTTCCACTCATGGCCTGATCGCTTAAGATCAGGCCATTCGTATTTGTAGGCACATTTTGGGGGAGACAATCATGAACGCAAAGACACCTTTTACGACGCCGGAGGATGTTGGCCTGAGTTCGACGCGGCTTGCCCGTCTTCCCGCTCATTTTGGGGAATATGTCAAACGCGGCAAACTGGCCGGCGTCTCCACCCTCGTATCCCGCGCAGGCAAGATTGCCCATTTTGAAACGGTGGGCGAACGTGATCGCGAAAACGGTCTTGCCATGGAGAAAGACACGATTTTCCGCATCTATTCCATGTCAAAACCAATCACCTCTGTCGCATTGATGATGCTTTACGAGGAAGGCCGCTTTCAGCTGTCGCACGAAGTTGCACGCTACATCCCTTCTTTCGCCAACCTGAAAGTTTGGGATGGAGGCACGTCGGACGAATACAAGACCAAGCCTTGCGAGCGCCCCATGACCATTCGCGACCTCTTGACCCACACATCCGGCCTTACCTACGGCTTTATGCACGCCCACCCCGTGGACAAAATTTACCGCAAGCGCGGCATAGACGGCGCAGCGACCGCAAACGGCATGAACCTGGAAGTTTTCTGCGACGCGTTGTCCGAAATTCCCCTCCTCTTCTCACCCGGCACGCAATGGAGCTACTCGGTTGCAACCGACGTTTGCGGGCGGCTGGTTGAAATATTGTCGGGCCAGAGCCTTGATGTCTTTTTCCAATCGCGCATTTTTGATCCGCTGGGCATGGTTGATACCGGTTTTGTGGTGCCGAAAGACAAGCTCACCCGCTTCGCCGCAAATTATGAAAAAGACCCGCGAACACGCGAAGTCCGCCTGTTTGATACGAGCGACGAAACCTCAACCTATGCGTCTGCAAAACCGTTCCTGTCCGGCGGCGGCGGGCTTGTTTCCACCATGGTGGATTATTGGCGCTTCTGTCAGATGTTCCTGAATGGTGGCGAGCTGGAAGGTGTTCGTCTTCTGTCTCGGAAGACCGTTGATTATATGACACTCAACCACCTGCCCGGCGGGAAGACAATGCCCGAGATGGACCAGTCGGCTTTCTCTGAAACAGGGTCAGAGGGCACGGGCTTTGGCCTCGGCTTTTCCGTCATCATTGATGAGGCGGATGCGCAGGCTGTGACCTCTGCGGGCAATCATTCCTGGGGCGGTGCGGCATCCACCTATTTCTGGATTGACCCGGAAGAGGATTTGATCGGCATTTTGATGACCCAGCTCATGCCGTCACGCGCCTATCCGCTTCGCCCGCAAATGCAGCAGCTTGTCTACGGTGCGATCGAGGACTGATTTAACACGCAGATAAAGGATCAAGCGCTGCCATGCCGCTTTGGATTCCCATCACCATCGCGGCTGCGTTCCTGCAAAACCTCCGCTCGGCCTTGCAGCGCCAACTTGCCCGCGACCTGACCGCAACCAGCGCCACCTATGTCCGGTTTCTTTTCGGGCTGCCTGTGGCCCTTGTCTACCTGGCTGTACTGGACGGCATTTTTGGCGATCCTCTTCCCGTGCCGCCGCCTGAATTTTACGTTTACGCGTTTGTCGGCGGTATCGCGCAGATTGTCGGCACGGTCCTTCTTGTTGCACTTTTCTCCCATCGGAATTTTGTCGTCGGCACAACTTATTCCAAAACAGAGACGGTACAGACAGCGCTATTCAGCATCGTGGTCTTGGGGGAAACGATCACGCTGGGTGCCGGGGTTGGCATTCTGATCAGCCTTTTGGGTGTCATGGCTATCTCCGTCGCGCGAACCAACCTGTCTCCCGCCGCGCTTGTCACCTCTCTCACCAGCCGCACCGCCATCATGGGGATCGGATCCGGTGCTGCCTACGGGGTGGCTGCGGTCTGCTACCGGGCAGGCTCATTGTCACTCGGCATGGACGGGTTTCTTGTGCCCGCGGCCTTTACACTTGCCATCGTGCTTTCCATTCAGACGGCCCTCATGACGGTCTGGCTTTTGTGGAAAGACCGCGTGTCACTCATAGCAACCCTGCGCAATTGGCCTTCGTCGCTTGCTATCGGGGTCGCCGGTGCCCTTGGGTCTGTCGGGTGGTTCACCGCCATGACGTTGCAGAATGCCGCCTATGTGCGTGCCCTTGGGCAGGTCGAGCTTGTGTTCACCTTCCTCGTCTCATGGCTCTGGTTCAAGGAAGCATCGAATGGTCGTGAAATTTCCGGCGTCATTCTCATTGTGGGCGGGCTTGTTGTGCTGGTGTTGGGCGTATGAGCCCCCAGACATGGACTTGCCCGCCTCCGGCTTCTCCGCGCAATAAAAATTCATACCTAAAGGTGGCCTGCTCCAGCTTATCGAAAGCTGGCTGCGTGTCAGATTAAACCGGCACGTCACCTGCGATCGTTGTGCGATGCATGACGCGCAAATGACCGTCATAGCCGCCATCTGCCAGATGAAGGCAGCAGCGATTGTCCCACATGGTGAGCATGTTCCGGCTCCATTTGTGACGATAGACATATTTGTCCTGCACCATGTGAAGGTACAGCTCACCGAGCAATGGTTGTGCGTCCTCGGCTTCCATGCCTTCGATCCCGATCGTGTAGGTCGGGCTGATATAGAGTGCTTTGCGTCCCGTCACAGGATGGGTGCGAACGAGTGGGTGTGGTTGCGTGGTCTCTGCATCCTTGGAAGAGATGATTTCCATTGTCCGCTTTTCTTTTTCCTGCGCGAACACGCCTTTGGTGCCGTAAGGCAGAATTGCGCTGTGAACAGCCTTGAGACCTTCAAGCCTGGCTTTCATTTCGTCGGACAAATCCTCATAGGCGCGCGATCCATCCGCGTAGAGCGTGTCACCGCCCACTGGTGGTGTCACCTCTGAATGAAGGATGGTGGCGGCCGGTGGTGCCTCCTGAAAGCTCCAGTCTGAATGCCAGCCTGCGCCGAAATTTGTGGCTTTCTCATCCGGTTCGCGCCGCAGCTCCAACACGTGTGGCCTTTCTTTCATCGGCTTGATGAAAGGGTCGTGACCAAACTCACCGAATTGCAGTGTAAAGGCCTCCAACTCATCAAGGGTCAAAGGTTGATCGGGAAAGTAGACAACCGAATGCGTCGCCCATGCGCGCTTCACTTCGTCCAGCGTGATCGGCGGGAGTGGTTTTGAGAGGTCAAGACCGCAAATACAGGCACCGAAACCTGACGGGTTCGGGCGGACCTCGATCGTTGCATAATCCGATTGAACAGCCTGTGACATGATCTCCCCCTCTTCTGTGATTTGAGAGCCTCAGTCTGACCGGAAACGCGAGCCCTCGTCACTGACAGGTTACGCCAGATAGATGACATGACATGCCATTTTTCATGTCGTACCATATAGACATGATGCCGAGGATGAACCCCAGAACCATTTCGACCGGCTGGATGGACGCGGTCATCCGCGGGCTGGTTGCCCATGGATTGCCGAGATCTCAACTCGCCGGCCCCCTTTCTCCCATAGGTGGTTCTGGCGGTTTACCGAGCCGACAGGTGGAAATGATAGAGGCGCGTCGTCTCTGGCACCGGGTTGCAGAACTCAGTGACGACCCGCTTCTGGGCCTCAAGGTCGGTTCAACATTGCCACCGCAGGCCATGAACATTGTGGGTCTTATCGCCATGCATAGCCCGACCGTCGAAGAGGTCGGCATCAACACAGCCGCCTATCAGGGACTTGTCAGCAATAGCGGCTATTACGCGAGTGCCGTCGGTGCCAATGGCGTCAACATTACCTACGAAGCGCAGGACGCTCCCCTGGCGCGACACCCGATGCAGGTGGATTCCATTCTTGCGGCGACAATCCTTGTGTTACGCCATTGCGGGCTTTCAGACTTCGCACCCGATCTTGTACGCGTGACCGGCACTGCCAGAAACAAACTATCCGATTATGAACGGTTTTTCGGTTGTCCGATTGAAATGGGAAGCCCTCATCCCGGCTACACGCTCAGCCATGCAAAACTTGCCATCAAGCTGCCCAATGCGGATGCAGCATTGCTTGCCTACCTCAAAGCGCACGCGGATGCGTTGCTGGCCGCGCAGATGACGCTTGATGAGATCAGTCTTGCTGTGCGGGCGGCAATAACCGCGCGGGCGCACCGCCCGGTCACTCTTAATGTCATCGCTGACGATCTGGGCCTGGGGCTTCGCACACTGCAACGACGGCTGGCAGATGCGGGAACCAGTTTTCGCACTCTTTATGACGATGCAAGGATGGAGGATGCGGCGCGCCTGCTTCGGCAGACGACACTTTCACCCGGTGAGATTGCGGACCGTCTTGGATATTCCGAACTCAGTTCCTTCTCGCGCGCCTTTTACGGCCGATATGGTGTCCGCCCACACAAAGTGCGCAACAACACAAAAGAAAAAGGCCGCTGACGGGAGCGGCCTTTCCTTCATCTGTATCGCTTGTTTATTCAGCAGCGCGCGCCGGGCTCAGGCCCGCCATGCCGTTCAACCGGCTTGCGATGATTGCCTGTGCATCCGCGACGATCCGCGATACCAGTTCCGCACAGGTTGGGATGTCATCAATCAATCCCTGCACCATGCCTGCGGACCAGATGCCGTAATCCGCATCACCTTCTTCATAGACCACGCGACCGCGAGCCCCGGCGACAAGATGTGCAATATCTTCGATCTTGGCATTGCCCTTCTTCTCGATCGCTACCACTTCCTGGCTCACTGCATTGCGGGCCACACGGGCCGTGTTGTGCAGTGTGCGGAAGATGAGATCGGTGGCACGTTCGTCGTTGGCGACGATCTGCTCCTTGACCTTCTGGTGGATCGGGCTTTCCTTGGTACACATGAAGCGTGTTCCCATGTTTACCCCTTCAGCACCGAGTGCCAATGCAGCGACAAGACCACGTGCGTCCCCGAAGCCACCTGAGGCAATCATCGGAATTTTCACCTTGTTGGCGGCGGCAGGAATGAGAATAAGGCCTGGAATATCATCTTCACCCGGATGGCCGGCACATTCGAACCCATCGATCGAGATTGCGTCCGCCCCGATTTTCTCCGCCTTGATAGCGTGACGCACGGCGGTGCATTTGTGGATCACCTTCACACCGGCTTTTTTCAGCTCAGTAATGTGTTCCTGCGGATTGTTGCCCGCTGTCTCCACTATTTTGACACCGGCATCAATAATGGCCTGGCGGTATTCAGCATATGGCGGCGGCTTCAGCGCTGGCAGGATCGTCAGGTTCACACCGAAAGGCTTGTCGGTGAGATCACGACATTTCTGAATTTCCTTGGTCAGGTCTTCCGGTGTCGGCTGCGTGAGCGCGGTGATGAAGCCAAGCGCCCCCGCATTTGCCACACCCGCGACCAGTTCAGCCCGGCCCACCCATTGCATGCCGCCCTGCGCGATCGGATGCTCGACACCGAAAAGCTCGGTGAAACGTGTTTTCAGCACAAATGCCTCCCTTTCTGTGGGGGCCTTTGCGGCATCCCCTTCATTTCGATGGTTCAGGTTTATCAAATTGGGATGAGATCTGCACTAGCTGCGATTTCCAGATTGGGATCGAGAACAAGGAAAACCGCTCACCTTTGCTGTTTTTCGCCGGAGAGTGCTTGAAAAGGCGTCGCGTCCAGCACACATTACCGTTCATAATTGAACATCGAAAGACCGACAATGAACATTGGGGCTGACTGGAACCTGTTTCGAACCTTCCTCGCCGTGGCGGACGCCGGTTCACATTCTGCCGCCGGGCGGCGCCTGAAGCTCAGCCATGCCACGGTCGGGCGGCATATTGCGGAACTGGAACGGCATCTGGACCAGAAGCTCTTTGTCCGCGAGGCTGACGGGTACACGCTGACCCCTGCCGGGGAACATCTGAAACAGGAAGCCGATCAGATGGCATCGGCCGCGATGCGGGCGGAACGCATCGCCGCATCGGAAGGAACAAGCCCCCGGGGTGTTGTCCGGGTTTCGACCGCCGCGACGCTTGCCGGATACTGGCTGATGCCACACATGCAGGATTTTCACGCGGCCTATCCCGATATTGAGATCGAGTTCGTGACCGACAGCTGGCCCGCCAGCGTGCGTCGCCGCGAAGCCGATATCGTGATCCGCCTGTATGGGCCGGGACAGGAAAATCTGGTCGGCAAAAAGATCAGCCGGGTTGGTGTCGCCTTCTATGCATCCAAAGACTATGCGGAAAAAAACGGCCTGCCCAATGCGCGGGAGGAATGGGCCACACATACCGTTATCGGCTTTTGTGGTGCCGCATCAGAAACAGAACTCTTTCGCTGGTCGAACCATGTGACGCGCGGTGCCCCTACCTGGCTTCGATGCTCGTCCACTGCGGATCAGTTGCGCGCCGTCCGTCAGGGCGTTGGCATTACGGTGCTGACTTGTATGATCGGCGATAAACATCCAGACCTTGTCCGCATCGCGCCGGAGAAACTGTTCAGTTCGACCGACCTTTGGCTGCTGGCCCATCCCGACCTGCGCCAGACCGAACCTGTTGCGACCGTTTTCGATTTCATCGCGAACCGTGGTCGCATGGACAGGGACGAGCTTCTGGGAAAAATCAGCGGCTAACCTCTACGTTGAACAGCCCCAAGCCCCTTGCTGAACATATTTGAACAGACATAAACAGAGGCACCGCTCTATATTCCCTTTCAACACTTTCCTTTCGTTGAACGGAGACCTTGATGTCACTACCGCCTATTCTCCAGAACTCGCTGGAGCTGCCTGTTGTCGGCTCACCCTTGTTTATTGTGTCCGGCCCTGAGCTTGTCATTGCACAATGCAAAGCCGGGATTGTCGGGTCTTTTCCAGCGCTGAACGCCCGCCCCGAGCCTGTGCTTGAGGAGTGGATTGTCCGGATTAAAACCGAGCTTGCCGAATATCAGGCTGCCAACCCGGACAAGAAAGTAGCTCCGTTCGCTGTCAACCAGATCTGCCATGCATCCAACAACCGGCTGATGCACGATATGGAGGTCTGTGTGAAGCACGAGGTGCCGATTATCATCACCTCGCTGCGCCCACCGGCAGAGATTGTTGAAGCGGCGCATTCTTATGGCGGGCTTGTCTTCCACGACGTCATCAATGTGAAGCATGCCAAAAAAGCGGCGGAACAGGGTGTTGATGGCCTCATCCTGGTGTGCGCCGGTGCCGGTGGTCATGCCGGTACGCTTTCGCCGTTCGCGCTCGTGCGCGAAGTAAAAGAATGGTTTGACGGCACAATCCTGCTGTCGGGCGCTATTGGTGATGGTTTCTCCGTTGCCTCCGCGTTGGCGCTGGGTGCCGACCTTGCCTATATCGGCTCCCGCTTCATCGCCACGGAAGAAGCCAATGCTGACGCTGCCTACAAGGAAGCGTTGGTCAAATATGCCGCTGACGACATTATCTACTCCAACCTCTTCACTGGTGTGCACGGCAACTATCTTGCCCCCTCCATCCGGGAGTCAGGTCTCGATCCTGACAACCTGCCGGTCGCCGACAAATCCAAAATGAATTTCGGTTCGGGCGGCAATATGAAGCAGAAAGCCTGGAAAGATATCTGGGGTTGCGGCCAGGGCATTGGCCTGATTGAGGACTCCCCGCCCGTTGCCGAGCTGGTTGGCCGCATGAAAGCCGAGTTTGACGAGGCAAAGGCCCAGTTTGTTAAAAAGGCCGGCTAAACCCGCGCTTTAACAGGTTCTAAACCCGCGCTTTAACAGGTTAATGAGGGCCGCACTTCGTCGCGGCCCTTTTTTTGGGCTTCTTTTGGGCTCCGGGCGGGCCTGCCTAAAAAAGCGCCTTCACAGCTCACATTAATTTGTCGCACAACATTGCTTGCCGGAATGCGGGCTGAATGCTACAGACCCCTGAAGACCTGCCGCCCCTTCTGGCGGTGCCGCGTAAAGTGAGTGCCCTCTCAGGTGCTTTTCTGAATGGATTGGGCACAACTTGGATCGTTCACCTTCCACGCCTCAAGAGCGGTCTACGCAGGATTGGCTGCTCGCTCTCGCACCCTACCGCACACCCAGCCACAAGCGTAGTTTTCTGGAACTGCTTGTTACTGGCGGCCTTTTTGTCTCTCTCTGGATTGCCGCCTGGTGGTCTTTGTCTGTCAGCTATTGGCTGGCGCTGGCGTTCTGCGTGCCAGCCGGCGTCTTTCTGATGCGCTTGTTCATGATCCAGCATGATTGTGGTCACGGGGCGTTTTTCCGTACCAAGTCGCTGAATGACTGGGTTGGGCGCACCCTCGGCGTTCTGACCCTTACACCTTATGACGTATGGCGGAAAAGCCACGCTATTCATCATGGAACCTCCGGCAATCTGGACAAGCGCGGTACCGGGGACATTGACACACTTACAGTACAGGAACATGCCGAGCTTCGTGGCTGGCGGCGTCTTGCCTACCGGCTCTATCGCTCATCCCTTGTCATGTTCGGGATCGGTCCCGCCTACATATTCTTTATCCGAAACCGGCTGCCGCTCGGGTTTATGCGCTCCGGATCCCGCTTCTGGATCAGCGCCATGGGAACCAACGTCACGACAGTGCTTGGCATTGGCGTGATGATTTACCTGCTGGGTCTCACCCCCTTTTTGCAGATATATGTGCCCACGACACTCCTGGCCGCGACGATCGGGATCTGGCTGTTTTTTATCCAACACCAGTTTGAAGATACATATTGGGCCCGTAATGAAGACTGGTCGCTAAAAGATGCAGCCTTCGGCGGCAGTTCCCATTTCGACCTGCCACAACCCTTTCGCTGGATGACGGCCAATATTGGTATTCATCACGTCCATCACCTCTCCGCCCGGATCCCCTACTACCGTCTGAGCCAGGTGTTGCGGGACTATCCTGAGTTGGCGTCGGTCAAACGTCTGACTTTCCGGCAGAGTTTTGCGACATTAAAACTTGGATTGTGGGACGAACGTGCAAAGAAGCTTGTCAGCTTTTCGACCAGGCACCATTAAGCCTTCAGGCCAGCCTTGCGCAAGGCTCAGGACGCTATCGCCGTCTCGTCTGCTTCCGCGTGAGGTGCCCGGTTCGACGCGGTAAGCACCCGGTCATCAACCAGCGCCTTGGCCCCATACATGGCTTCGTCAGCGCGGTGCACCAATCCCTGAAGGCTTTTTCCGTGTAGCGGATAACATGCAATACCGATACTTGCAGAGACACTGATCATCGTTCCATCGCCCAGATCAATTGGATCCTCCAAGACCCGCACGAGCCGCCTTGCAAACAGCTCCGCACCGTTCGCATCGTCTAGTCGATTAAGAACGAGCTGGAATTCGTCTCCCCCGACCCGAGCCGCATAGTCACCTTCGCGCAGCTCTGCCTTGATGCGCTTTGCCGTTTCCCGCAACACCAGATCACCAGCCGCATGACCGTACTGGTCATTGATCGGCTTGAAGCCATCCATGTCCATCGACAAGACAGCCATTGCCTGTCGGTTTTCGGCAGCGTCGCTCAACATCTTCGGTCCTGCCTCTTCCGCTGCTTTGCGATTGGGCAAGCCTGTCAGCCAATCTGTCCGCGCTTCAATTTCCTTAGCGCGCGATGACTTTTCCTCCCTCGTCACATCGTCTGCGGAAAGAAGTATCAAATTTGAAACTTCCCGTTCCACGCGCACGCGGATATGACGATCGTCTGAGGTATCGAGTGTAAAAGACGTGGTTTCACCCACCGACAGGTCGTCGGTCATTTCAATATAGAAATTCGCAAGATCCGCGGGCACACCGGAACCGAAATCACCACGGGTTGCCAGATACAGCAGAAGCTCATCTTTGCTTTTGGACCCCTTGAACCAGGATCTCGGCATATCAATAATTTCCGGCATACGAGCGTTGGAGAACGCCATCGCCCCACCGGCAGAGAACGCTATAATCCCGTTTGGAAGACGGTCCAATATTCGTCTCTGCTGCGCAGACATCATGCGTTCTTCACGCAGCACGTTGCCCACATCTTCCAGATAATTCGCACAGGTTTCAAACTCGTCCAGCAATGGATGCGACTTCCGCAAGCTCACCGCATGCTGAATATCGTCATCATCCGCGAGAATAGCATCCCGCCGCTGCGATACTTCTTCCAGCGACCGCTGCAACATCTTGCGCAGGAAGATACTCGTCGAGAGAAAGATAAAAACAAAAATAGCCAGCAGAGGAACACTTCCCCAGATGATAATGCTTTCCATTTCCTGCATGGAAACCAGGTTCTGCTTCCCCTGATTTTCGATACGGGCAAGCTCTGAACTGATCAGGGTCGAGAACGCACCGAGTGCCGGTCTGTCATCGATCGTCACACGACGATCGATCTCACGAACAGATAAACCCTCAACCTGCAATTCCGCGATTTTGTCCATCGCACGCAGATATTCATCAAGCGTCAGCCCGATCAGCGTCAGTGCCTCTTTCTGCGCCCCGCCCGAGGAGACTGTGTCCAACTGTGCCAACAGGGTTTTTGCACGCACGACCATCTCGGTTGCGTGTTCACGTTCCTCTGCGACACCTGTTACCAGAAATTTTTTGTAGTGATGGATAAATCCGTCCATCCCCACCATTCTCCAAAGATCCCGCAACTGAGCCCAGTAAGCACTCCCGATGCCGGAAGGCAGCTCGAATGTTGCCGATCTTTCAAGGCTGGCGAGCGACCTGGCAATTCGCTCCAGGTCAAAGGGCGCATTTGCCAGAATTTCCTCTGCATCATCACCCGCTTTCACCCGTGCCTGTAAGTCCCGCAGGCTCAGCCGCGCGCGGGTCAGCTCGTCCTTCAGAAACGTAATGGTGATACGCTCCAGTTCCGAGGGATGCAGTGCCTGGTACTGGTCGATCGACGAGAGTGCGGCCACAATGTCGCGATCTGTGGCCAACGCGTATTCGTCTCCACCACGCAGGGCCAGATTATAGAGATTGTGGACAAGCCCTCCATATCCCAGCGCGCGACTGACAGAGTTCAAGGATGCGTGCCGTCCTTCGCGCGCGGCGAGATATTCCTGCCAGGTTTCGCGATGACCACCGGACATGGATACCGCGATAGCCATGATAATGGTCAACGACGCTGCAAGCGTCGTCATGATCCCGATATGGCGGAGGAGGAGGAATTTGATGGACTTACCGAACATTCTTATCCCCCCTTTCCCGCAAGAAAACTAGGCCAGATTTCCACATGCCAGCATGATGCAATGGAAGACTTAATCTTTCCTCTAGATCAGATGGCTAGTGCAGGGCCTGTTGAATGGTTGGGCTGTCTAAACGTCTGTCCCCAGGCTGAACATCTGATATGACATTTCAAAACTCCTGAGTTTCGCAGCTTTTCCGACGCAGCAACCGTCTGGGTACGTCTGTTTTGGCGGTAAGACCTAGTTAACCACCGATCTGAAAAGAGCGTTTGGTGGTCTTTGGTCTTTCCACACATGCTGTTTCCCACGCAACGGTGGCGCTCGTTAATCCATATAGAAAAGAAGCTAAAAATACATATTTGGTTCTAAATTAGCTATTTCTTTATCAGGGACATGTAACGCTCATTTGACTGGAAACAATGATGTCGAAAGCACGTCATGAACAAGATTGAGCAGTCTCTACTGGAACAGATGAAGTTTTCTGATTTTGAAATCAGCAAGCGCAAAGTTCTTTTTGATCTCACCGAAACCGATTTCGATCTTTTGAGATCCTGTCGCCTGGCGGTCGTTGAGAGACTTGATTGGGCGATCGATGAATTTTATGCCCGACAGCTCAACAACCCGGAAATAGCCTTGATCATCGGCGATTCCGACACGCTGGGCCGACTGAAGAATTCAATGCGGGGTTACATTGTCGAGATTTTCGAAGGTAATTACGATGAGGCTTATGTAAATTCGCGACTTCGTGTTGGGAAGGTTCATTGGCGGATCGGGGTCACACCAAAGTACTTCTTATCCGCGCTTCGCCTTCTCTATGGTGTTCTTTGTACCATTATTGAAGAGAGCTCGGACGGACGGGAAGAGGTTGCGGCAAAGGAAGCCACCTTACTGAAAATGCTGTTCTTCGATTCCCAGCTCGTGTTCGACACGTATATATTTGCGCTTCAATCTGAAGTGATGGCTGCACAAGACGAGACATCGGAATATGCTGACAGTCTTGAAAAGATTGTCGCAACCCGGACCCAACAATTGCGCACCCTTGCGTTGACTGATGAACTTACCGGGGTGAATAACAAACGCGCATTCTACGAGCACGCCAAGCGGGAACTGAGCAACGCACAACGTCATCACCTTCCGCTATCGCTGATCTATGTCGATGTGAATGAGTTCAAACAACTCAACGATACACTTGGCCACAGCGCAGGCGATAATTTGCTGACCACACTGACAAAAAACCTCAGTATTGCTACACGGGACTCCGACATCCTCTGTCGCCTCGGCGGTGACGAATTCTGCGTCCTGCTTCCAGACACCAACCGCGAGGGAACGGCTGCCGTTGCCGACCGATTTGCCTCACTTATGGCAGCAGACCCGGCAGCAATTGTCGGGGCGAGCGTTGGTATTGCAACAACTGGACCCGTCATTTTTCTTCAGATTGATGATCTGCTGCACAAAGCGGATTTGAGCATGTATCAGGCCAAGGCAAAAATACGGGGGCAGGATACAGGCACCATCAGCGTTGACTATGGCGAGGCGGTACCAAGCGCTACCTCGTCAGCGGAGCATATAGACAATCCGAACACCGCTGACGAATTCCCGGAAGAGAGAGACACAAATCATTTGGCGAGCGGAAAAAAACGCGCCTAGTGTCAGGCATGTTTTCCAATGCCTCGTTTGACTATTGCGTTTGAAAAAACCCCATCCCGTCGAGGGTTGCCCCGGGTGGCTCGATTTCCCAATGGAAATGTGGCTTGCCTGCCGTGAAGGCTGAAAAACAGCCTGCATGCCCGTCTGCTGGTGGACCATCTGGCGGCCAATCTGGCCCATTACGTCACGGAAAACAAGCCGTAGCCCCCGCACGCCCCAAATGCTATAGAGCCCGGAAACCACTCATCGGGAGAAAAGCTCATGTCACAGGCCGCTTCATCTGACACTCAGCCCGCCGCCAACCCCAAACTGCCTCCTTTCAACTGGGAAGATGCGCTTGGGCTTGACGACCAACTGACCGAAGAAGAACGCCTGGTGCGCGACGCCTCCCGCGCCTATGCACAAGACAAGCTGATGCCCCGCATCATTGAAGCCAACCGGCAGGAAATCTTTCACCGCGAGATCATGAACGAGATGGGCGAGCAAGGTTTGCTCGGCAGCACAATCCCGGAGAAGTACGGCTGTGCCGGTCTCAACTATGTTTCCTACGGTCTGGTTGCGCGGGAAGTAGAGCGGGTAGACAGCGGCTATCGTTCGGCGATGAGCGTGCAGTCCAGCCTCGTCATGCACCCGATCTATGCTTATGGCTCTGAAGAGCAGCGGATGAAATATCTGCCAAAGCTTGCCACGGGCGAATGGGTCGGCTGTTTCGGTCTGACCGAACCGGACCACGGGTCGGACCCGGGCTCGATGAAAACCCGGGCGAAAAAAGTGGACGGCGGATACTCGCTTTCCGGCTCCAAGCTCTGGATCACCAATGCCCCCATTGCGGACCTTGCCGTCGTCTGGGCCAAGACAGAAGACGATGTGATCCGCGGCTTCATCGTTGAGCGTGGCTTCAAAGGTTTTGAGACACCGAAGATTGAGGGCAAAATGTCCCTGCGTGCCTCCATCACCGGTGGTATCTCTCTTGACGAGGTTTTTGTGCCCGAAGCCAACCTGCTGCCAAATGTACGGGGTCTGGCCGGTCCGTTTGGTTGCCTCAACCGCGCCCGTTACGGCATTGCCTGGGGCGCGCTCGGTGCGGCCGAATTCTGCTGGCATGCCGCGCGCACCTATACGCTGGACCGCAAACAGTTCGGGCGCCCGCTTGCGGCGAACCAGCTGATCCAGAAGAAGCTTGCCGACATGCAGACGGAAATCACGCTCGGACTACACGCCTGTCTGCGCCTGGGGCGGATGTTTGACGCAAATGAAGCCGCACCCGAAGCTATTTCCATGATGAAGCGCAACAATTGCGGGAAGGCGCTCGACATTGCCCGCATGGCGCGGGACATGCACGGCGGGAACGGGATCTCGGACGAATATCACGTGATCCGCCACGCGATGAACCTTGAGACGGTCAACACTTATGAAGGCACGCATGACATTCATGCGTTGATCCTTGGTCGCGCCCAAACCGGCATTCAGGCATTCTTTTGAGTGCTTTGTCGGTCCCCGTTACCGTGGCGCGCCACAAGGGCCACGGTCAGATTTCCGGTCAATATGATGTCGCAGTGGTGATTGACGTCATCCGCGCTTTCACCTTTGCCAAGACGGCCTTTGATAACGGGGCTGAGCGCATCCTCCTTGCTGAAACCATATCGGATGCACGGGCACTGGCCGCCCGGCATCCGGATGCCCTCCTGGCGGGGGAAGTGGATGCGCTCCCGATTGACGGGTTTGATTTTGGCAATTCTCCCGCCCAGATTGCCGGGCTTGCCCTCGACGGGCGAACAATCATCCACCGCACGTCCAACGGGACGCGCATGGCCATTGCCGCACTGGATCATGCATCACATGTTCTGGTGACGGGCCTGAGCAATGTGCGGGCCAGTGCTACGCGCTTTTCCCAGCTTGCCGCAGCGGGCGCACGATCGCTGCTCCTGGTGGCAACCCACCCGACCGGCGACGAGGATGTCGCCTGTGGAGATCATCTTCTGGCATTGCTCCATCTGCCGGACGGCGTTTCCGAAGAGGAAGCCCTTGCCCGGACACGCCGCGCCGAAGCGGCCCAGAAGTTTCTGGACCCCGCACAGCCTGACTTCCCGTCCGCGGATATGGAGCATGTGCTTTCCTTCCATGAGCCCACCTTTTTCATGGCCGTTTCGCTCCTTGACGGGATTGCCACGGTCAGAAAAGTACCGCTCTAACTTCCCCCGCTCCCAAACGCCCTCTACACTAGAACAGCGACTCAGGCGTCTGTCGGCTTTTCCACATGCAATTGGCATGGAAAATGTCCAACCGGCGCCCTTTCTGCCTCTGAAGAGGTAGAGAACCGTTCGGCCCACAAGCAGGCCGGACTATAATAACAAGGGCCTATTTATGCAGACGCGCAAACCGCCCACGCACCCTCTTTGGCGGCTTCTTCCTCTTATTCAGGTGCATGCTTCCAAGTTTTGGGGCGGCATGTCGCTGATTATTCTCGGGCGGCTTCTGGAGGCGGGGATGCCCCTGCTTTTGGGGACCGCCATCGACTCGCTCAATCGTGGTGTCCCCAATCTGCTCTGGCCCGCCGTCGCTATCCTGATCCTGATGTGTGCCCGCTACACCTCATTCAGTTTCGGCCGGCGCTTTGTGCGCCAGGTTGGTGTGGAAGTTGCCTTCGATCTTCGCCAGAAACTCTATTGGCATCTGCAACTTCAAGGCCCCCGGTTTTTCGCGCGTTTTACAACCGGCGACCTGATGGCACGCGCCATCAACGACCTTCAACTGATCCGTATGATGATCGGCCTGGGCTCGCGGCTGCTGTTTGTGCTTGGCGCCTCGGGCATTATTGCTTTCGGGGTTATGCTGACCCTGTCATACAAGCTTTCACTGATGTTGTTGCCGCTTATGCCGGTTATCGGCTTTTTCGGCTGGTTGATTGCCCGGCAGATATTCGTGCAGTCAACGCTGGTACAGGAAGGGTTTTCAGAACTCTCCGCCCAGGTGCAGGAAAACCTGAACGGCATTCGCACGATCCAGACCCATTCGCAGGAAGAACGTGAGATCGCCCGCCTTGAAGCCAAAAGCGGGGATTATGCAGATACGTTTCTTCGTCTGATGTTTCACAATTCCGCGCTCACCTCCACCATGCTGGTGATGACGGGGGCCGCTACGCTGATCATCGTGGGCTATGGCGGGTCTTTGGTGATGAGCGGCGAAGTGACAATCGGCACGTTCACCGCCTTCCTGTTTTATCTCGGCATGATGTTATCCCCGGTCAAGGAAGGCGGGGTTATGGTGACCCTCTTTCAACGGGCGGCATCAGCAACGGAACGTATTTATGAAATTCTCGATCACGAACCGGAAATACGGGATGCGGATGACGCCGCCCCTCTTGATGCGGTGGGTGGGGAAATCATGATTAAAGACCTCTCCTATCAACATGCCGGCCAGAAGAAGACCACACAGAACTGGCCTGCCCTGAACAATGTTTCCATGACCATCAAGCGAGGGCAGACAGTGGCCGTTCTGGGGCGCATCGGCTCCGGGAAATCGACCCTGCTCCGCCTGTTGGTGCGACTACTCGACCCGGCTCCGGGCACCGTCTATCTCGACGGACGTGATATCCGGATGCTTCCGCTTTCGCAGGTCCGGCAGGAAATCGCCTTTGTCCCCCAGGACCCGTTCCTGTTTGCAGACGAGCTGGGGCAGAACATCACTTACGACAATCCAGACCGGAGCAATGAAGAGGTTTGGAACGCTGCAAAAATCGCGGATCTGGGAGAAACGATCAACACATTCCCCTCCAAGCTTGAAACCGAGGTCGGGGAACGAGGTGTGACATTGTCGGGCGGGCAAAAACAACGCACCAGTCTTGCGCGTGGGCTTATTCGTGGTGCCCCCGTGCTTTTGCTTGATGATTGTTTTTCCGCGGTCGATACCGAGACCGAGGAAAAGATCCTCTCGCGTCTGCGGTCGTTGCGGGACGGTCTGACAACGGTGCTTGTATCTCACCGGGTTTCAACGGCGCAACACGCCGACCGCATTGTCATGCTGGACCGGGGGGAGATTGTAGAGAGCGGCACCCATGCCGAGCTTATGGCTGCCGGCGGTGCCTATGCCGAGCTTGCCCGCCTGCAAAGCCGGCGTGACGCGTTGAAGTCCGATCTGGAGGCACAGAACGCTGTGCCCGGCGAGAACCTGCCGGAGGACGCATCATGAGCGACGTGAGAGCGCCGGAAAAAGATTATTCGGTCTTCGACAATGACATTGAAGGCAAGCGGTTTGATACCGCCTTGTTGCGCCGCCTGCTGAGCTGGCTTCGCCCCTACAGAGGCCGGGCATTTTTCGCGCTCTGCGCTGTCCTGATCGGTGCGACAGCGACGGTCCTTGCTCCGGTTATTATTACACGTGTCGTTGTGGATGGCTTACTGCTTGTCGCGGATACCACACCCGGAGATATCGAAGCACCGGACATGGGACAAAAGGCGCTCGTTGCCTGGGTTTCCAGCTTTGGTGCGCTCGACATGCTGATTGCCGCCTGCGTCGTCTATGCCGGATGGACATTGATGGCGGGGCTTTTCAGCCATCTGTTTCGTATTCTGCTCGCCCGGGCCGTGCTGAGCGGACTGAAGGATTTGCGGCGCGATGTCTTTGCCCATCTGGAGCGTTTACCCGCAACCTTCTATGACCGTGTGGCGGTTGGCCGCGTGATGACCCGCGTGACCAACGATATCGAGACCCTGTTTGAACTTCTGTCGGGGTTTGGTGTTTTGCTGGGGGAGTTTGTCCCCTTCCTGGTTGCGATGTCGATCATGCTATCGATCAATCCGGAACTGACGGGCATTCTCCTGATCCTGATGCCGATCGCGGCGGCGGCGACATTCGTGTTTCGATTGGCCAGCCGGAAAGTCTATCGGGACATCCGCTCCAGCCTCTCCCGTCTCAACGAGAACCTGCAGGAAAACCTTTCGGGCATGGAGGTTGTCCAACTTTATCAGCGCGAAGAGATCAACTTCCAACGCTACTCGGACATCAACTCCACCAACAGGCACCAGGAAAACCTCGCTGTCAAAATCGAGAGCTATTATGGCCCGGCAATGGACAGTCTGATTTTCATGGCGATGGCGTCCATCATCTGGTTTGGCGGGGCACAGGTGATCGGGGCGGACGTTACGCTTGGCAGTATTATTCTGTTTGCCAGTTTTACTGAAATGCTGTTTCGCCCGATTGTTGCCATGGGCGAGCAATGGAATGTTGTCTTTCGCGCCATGGCAAGCTGTGAACGTATCTTTCAGGCGCTGGACTGGAAGGAAGCGCTGATCGAACCGGCGGCACCCAAACCACTTCCGGCCCCGCTGAGGGGTGAAGTCCGGTTTGAACATCTCGACTTTCAGTACCGTCCCTCCCATCCGATTTTGCGGGATGTCAGCTTCACCATACAACCCGGGAAACGTGTTGCGATTGTCGGCCCGACAGGGTCGGGCAAAACGACGCTTATCCGGCTGCTTTGTCGCTTCTACGACGTAGCGCCTGGTAGCATCTTCATCGACGGCACGGACATTATGGATGTGATGCCGGGTGACGTACGGCGACGGGTCGGTGTTGTCCTGCAGGACTTCCACATATTTTCAGGTACGGTGCTCGATAACATTATTCTGGGTGACCCGAATGTCTCCCGCGAGGATGCGATCCAGGCCGCCCGGACGGTGAATGCGCATCCGTTTATCGAGCGGTTGCCCCAGGGGTACGACACACCACTGGTGGAACGCGGGCGTAACCTAAGCCACGGGCAAAGACAGCTTCTCGCCTTTGCACGGGTTTTGGCCATGAACCCGGACATTCTTATTCTGGATGAAGCAACGGCAAGTGTGGATACAGAAACCGAACTTGTTATTCAGGATGCGCTACGCAAACTGACCGCCGGTCGGACATCCATCATCATCGCCCATCGCTTGCAGACCATTCGCGAGGCTGACACGATTATCGTACTCGCGCATGGTGAGCTTCGTGAAATGGGGTCTCATGACGCGTTGATGAAAGCCCGTGGCCTCTATGCCACGCTTTACGAGTTGCAGGTGCAAGACGCCCATTAGGTCGCGCCCCTGCAGATCAAGCGGTTAGTGTGCTGATGATCTGCCTGATTACGCGCTCCTGATCCTCCGCACGCATGGACGAACCGGACGGCAAGCAGAGCCCCGTTGCAAACAGGTGGTCAGAAACACTGGTCGCGCCATGGGCCGCGGTGTTGAAAACCGGCTGCTCATGCATCGGCTTCCATACGGGCCGACATTCGATATTGTTTTTTTCGGCTGCGGCAATCACTTCCATGGGTGATTTTGCAACCGTTTCCGGGTCCAGCGTCAGAACACTCAACCAGCGATTGGCCGTGCCGTAATCTGCCTCAGGCATCATGTCCACACCTTCAAGATCTGCGAAGGCCTGGGCGTAGGTATCAAAAATCTCACGCCGCCGCGCCACACGTTCGGCCAAAACCTCAAGCTGACCCACACCAACTGCCGCGCACAGGCTTGGCATACGGTAATTGTAACCGGTTTCTGCATGCTCGTAGTGAGGTACGGGCTGTCTGGCTTGCTGGGAGAGATATCGTGCCCGCGCAATCAGCTCCTCATCGTCGCTCGCCAGCATACCGCCTCCTGCTGTCGTGATGATCTTGTTGCCATTGAAGGAATAGACTGCCATGCGGGCCCCTTTCCCCGCATGTCTGTCCTTGTACCGTGCGCCAACCGACTCTGCGGCATCAACCACGACCGGAATGTCGTAAGCATCGCAGGTGGTAACGATCCGATCCAGGTCGCAGGACTGCCCGTACAGATCCACAGGGATGACAACTTTCGGCAAACGCCCTTCCTTATCGGCTTTACCAAGCTCATCTTTCAGAAGATCGGGGTCAAGCGTCCATGTGTTGGCGGCGACATCCAGAAAACGGGGTACGGCACCGCGATACAGGATAGGTGAGACCCCGCCGATGAAAGTGAGATTTGCGACCCAGACCTCATCTCCCGTGGTGACCCCCAACATACGCAGAGCGATATCCATGGCGCCCGTTCCGCTGGACAGGGCTGCGGCTGATTTGTGGCCCGTCAACGCACAAAACTCGTTCTCGAAGCGGGTAATCATGGGGCCCGCCGGCGCAATGAAATTGCTGTCGAAAACCTCTCCCACGAGGTCGCGTTCGCGGCCTGACATATGAGGCGGTGAGAGGAAAATACGCTCTGGATCACTCATCTTTTTCTTGCCTTTTTCCTTACCCAGGGTAGCCCCAAGGCGGCACTGAAACCGGTTTGCCCCGCTTCGTCAATCCTTACCCGGCATTGCCGGTGGAACGGGCGGGGACGCCGACCCAGGTCTCCCCGTGCGGGATATCGCGCAGAACAACCGCCCCCGCACCGACTGTCACATCGTCCCCGATCCTCACACCCGGACCGATACTCGCACCGATCCCGATAAAGGAGCGTGCGCCAACCGTCACGCCACCCGCCAGGTGAGCCCCCGGCGCGATGTGGGCAAAGTCACCGATCCGACAATCGTGGTCGATCGAACAGGCCGTATTGGCGATGGCATGTGCCCCCAAGCACGTGTCCGGCTGGATCACAACCCCGGCACAAACCAATGTGCCGGCTGCAAGGGCGACGGTGGCGTGGACGTGTGCTGCGGGATGCCGCGCAACAGCCCAGTTTGCCCGCCGTGCCGCCACGCGTTCGCGTATTTTGTTGCTGCCAATAGCAATAAAGGCGCTACGTGTTTCACTATTCCACCAGTCTTCGGGCGGGGTGACACCAATGATTTCGTGGCCAAGCAGCCTGAGCCCCTGTTTTGCGGGATCATCATCATAGAGACCTGCGATCGCCTTGCCGTCTGCCGCCAGTGTTGCAAGCGCGACCTTGGCGTGCCCGCCGCCGCCCAATATCCAGATACCGGTCATATTGCCTCCTCGCTTGCGCTCTCCTGCCTGTCTGGCAACCGCCCCCGCGTTGTCCCCGCCTTTACCATCTCGTCGAAGCGCGGCATGGTTTCATGCCCCTCGGCGTTCACCCCATCGCGACGCAGTACAGTCCAGGCTGTTCTGGCAAGAATTTTCATATCTCCCCAGAACGATAATGTATCAACATATTCCACATCATGGCGGAAACGCGCCTCCCAGGTCTGGGCATTGCGCCCGCTGACCTGAGCGAGCCCCGTCAGCCCCGGTAGCACCTCGTGCCGACGCGCCTGCTCCGGCAGATAGTACGGCAAGTAAGCCGGCAGGAGTGGCCGTGGTCCCACGAAGCTCATCTCACCTTTTAAAATATTCCAGAGTTCAGGCAGTTCGTCGAGACTGGTCGCACGCAAGAAGCGTCCGGCCCGCGTCAGACGCGCCGCGTCGGGCAGAAGTTCTCCATCCTCTCCCCGTTCATTGGTCATGGTACGGAATTTCACCAGCCCGAACAGCGCACCGTTCAAGCCCGGGCGCACCTGACGGAAAAAAACGGGCCGCCCCATCGACAAATAGACCCATATGGCCAGGATACAGATTGGCAGGGCCGCAACCAACAAGAGAACGGTGGCAAGCGCGACATCAAACGTCTTTTTCCAAAGCGGTATTGTCCGGCCTTGCCCGCTCATGGTTGTGTCACCCTTCACTGTGCCCAAACTGTGCGCCCCCAATCCCCTTGTCGGCGCCACACGCTCTGTGAAAATCACATGCCTGCAGCTAGAACCGGAGGGTCCGGTTTTTTACCCGGTCATAGTCAGCCTTGACCATCATGTTCGTCAATTCATCCAGATCCACTCTGGGTTTCCAGCCCAGCACAGACTTTGCCTTGGAGGCATCCCCCAGTAACAGATCCACCTCTGCAGGGCGGAAGAACTGGGGATCCACATCCACTATGACCTTGCCTGATTTTCGATCTATGGCTTTGGCCTGGCTCCCCTCGCCCGTCCATTCCAGATCCATATCGAGCGCCTTTGCGGATGCCGAGATAAAGTCGCGTACCTTTGTCGTGCGGCCTGTAGCCAGAACATAATCATCAGCCGCTGTTTGCTGGAGCATCCGCCACATGCCATCCACATAATCTCCGGCGAACCCCCAGTCCCGCTCCGCATCCACGTTACCGACACTCAGACGCTCCTGCTCGCCGAGTGCAATACGGGCAAGCGCGAGCGTGACCTTGCGGGTGACGAATTCGGTACCGCGAAGGGGTGACTCGTGATTGAACAGCAAACCTGATGCCGCATACATGCCGTAGCTTTCACGATAATTCACGACCATCCAGTGGGCGTAGAGTTTGGCCACGGCATAGGGACTGCGGGGATAAAAAGGCGTCGTTTCCCGCTGAGGCACCTCATGAACCTTGCCGAACATTTCAGACGTCGATGCCTGGTAAAAACGGGTTGTGCCCCCAGCGGTGCGGAGCACTTCAAGCATGCGGGTGACCCCCAGACCATCCACTTCGCTGGTGTAGATCGGTTGATCAAACGAGGTACCGACAAAGCTCTGCGCTGCCAGATTGTAAATTTCGTCGGGTTTCGCCTGGTCGAGAGCGCGGGCAATGTTGGTATATTCCAAAAGCTCGAACGACAACAGTTCGATCTCATCCAGAACGCCCAGCTCTTCCAACCGCCCGGTGTTCAGCCCCGCACCGCGCCGCAGGGCTCCATAAACCTTGTAGCCTTTGTCCACCAGAAGGCGGGCAAGATAAGCCCCGTCCTGCCCTGAAATACCGGTAATAAGTGCTGTTTTAGTCATACAGTCCCGCGCGCCAAGTCAAATTTCCGCCCGTCCATGCGCGCGGTGTTCACGTCTTAGCATGAGAAATCGGCGCGCAATAGCCGGAATTAGGCCTGTCGCAACAGGTTAGTCGGCGCCCCAAAAGAGCTAGACCTGATTTGCGGATGCGCCCTCAGCCCCTGAACCTGCCCCGCGGGCGACAAGGATTGTCAGCGCTGCCGCACCAAACACGGCGTTGACCCACCAGCTCTGCCAGAGCCCGTGAGAAACGGACAGGATAAACAGGAAGGCGGTCAGGCCCGCATAGAGCGCCGGCCGTGTCTGCGGGCTGAAATGCCTGACGCCGCGCACCAGAGCCACCCATGCGGCAGCCGCAAGACCTGCACCGATCACCCCAAATTCCAGCCAGACTTGTAAAATACCATTGTGAGGGTGTGGGATATTGATCCCGCTGACATATTTGAACTCGAATGCCCAGTCCTCTACCACCCTGCTGGCCTCCAGACCAAAGCCCCATAGGGGTGATTGCAGAATTTTGTGCGTCACGGCGTACCAGATATCAAGGCGTGCACCGACGGACCCCGCACCATAGTCAAATGTGCGCTCCACGTCGAACATTTCCACCACCAGGACAAGGGCTGGCATTGTGAAAATCAGAACACAGCCCCCCACAAGTACCGCCCAGCCGGCAAACCTCGCGCTCATCTGCGCCAGTGCCCAAGTGAGTGCCCAGAGCAGAATTCCGATGGAGGCTGTTTGGCTTGTGGTGAAAGGCAGGCTCACCATCAACACCACCACAAAAAGCAGGGCGGCACTTCTATTGAAGACGCTGTTCAAACTCAAAAAAACAGCGGTCAGACTGAGTAGAAGAATGGCGCTTGGGCGATTTACGGATACGGCCTTCTCGACGCTGGTATAGTCGGGATTTAAAAGTGCAAAGACGCCGCCATCCGTTGCCATGTGAAACCAGAGCGCGGCCAGCGCGATACCAGATCCAGCTACAAGCGCCCATTCGACATTCTTTACTGACGATTGCAGCCCCATCCCGTTCAGCCGTATGGCCAGCGAAAGGCCTATGGGCAGAAACATAACCAATTTCTCAATACGTTCCCCTGCTCCCTCGCTATTGAGCGACCACAGAAGACTGAGAAGGGCCAGCCCCAGAAAGATTAAAAATCCGATCCAGACAGGTGAACGATAGTCCTGAAGCGACCTCTTCTCCCAACCGGTTCCCAGCAAAAGCAGAACAGCAAACAGAGGTACAATAAGAGCTGCGCTCCGGGGGACAAGAAACCCTATCCATGGAAAAAGAAAAGCGAGACACGCAACACCTGTTACAATATAGGCCTTGTCACGCTGATGAGCTGCGTTCGTCATTTTCTAAAATCCACCACGCCATGTATTATGTGCTCTTACATAGAGACTTTGAATAATCGTGCCCAGATTCCCAAGCTCACAATACGCCATGGCACAAAGTTAAACGGCATCCGCCCGTCCAGCATGTCTTTTGTGAGCGCCAGTGTTCCCTCACGGTTCAACAGGTCGGGGAACATGGATAAAGTGTCTTCAACCCCCCGCAAGACATCGTTGCGCATAACCGTTTTGAACCAGACCTCCTCGGGTGTTGCAAAACCCAGTTTGTCGTGTCGGTTCAATATCTCCCCCGGCAGCGTATTGCGCATGGCGACCCGAAGAATACGTTTTGTTTCTGCACCCTTGATCTTGTGTGCAGACCCCAACCCGATATTCAACTCCACAAGCCTGTGATCAAGGAAAGGCACCCGCGACTCGATACTGTGTGCCATGCTGTTCCGGTCTTCCCAATGCAGAAGCATCTGAAGGTTCAGGCTGTCTGTCAGCGCGGCGCTAAGATTTCCTATGCTGTTTACGTCGGAGAGACCATTTTCCTGCAACGCCTGTGAGAAGCCGCTCACCTTCCTGTTCAGACCATGGAAAACCGGGGCATCAAGCCAGTTGTGTTGGACAACCTGCTGGCGCAACCTTAACGCGGCACCACGAATAACGGGAGGCAACAAAGGCAGCAAGGTTGTCATCATCTGTTGCTTGATCGATATTCCATGCAACTTCTGACGCTCTCTAAAGAGCTTCATGAGTTCAAGATACTGACGGCGTGACCACAGTTCAGCTGAATACTGGCCAAATGCCCCGTGATAGCCGGCCATCTGCTCGTCGGCACCCTGCCCATCCAGCATCACCTTGATGCCAAGACGCTTGGCTTCCTGGAATACGCTCCATTGCGCGTAAATGCTGGTACTGCCGTACGGTTCATCCTGATGCCAGGTGATCTTTTCCGCATCACCAAAGGCCTGCTCGGGAGACGGAAATACATAGTGCGACGATGCGCGCGTGTGGTCGTTGACAACAGAAATGTACTTCCGCTCATCCACTGAAGCTTCGTCAAAACATGCACTGATTGTATTCAGATTATCGCCGGCACCATTGGATTCGAGTTCCTGCCTCATCAGGCAGACAATTGCCGAGCTGTCGAGACCGCCTGAAAGGCATGACCCGATCGGCACATCGGAGCGGAGATGCAGGCGGATGGAATCTTCCATCAGTTCATAGAAGCGGTCGGCTGCCTCCGCTTCACTCAACACCAGCGAGCCGACTTCCGGTAAACGATACCAGCGTCGTATCGGAAGTGGTTCGCCCGGCGACCATTGCCCGAAATCAAGCTCGAAGGCTTCTCCACGACGTACCTGTTGTATGCCGACAAACATGGTGTCGCTTGAGTGGTTCAAAAGACCTTCCGACAGAAAATCAATCGCGCGTGCGGCATTCAACCGCCTCTCACCGCCCGGCAAGTCTAGGAGCTGTTTGATCTCCGATCCAATTGCCAACCCCGCCGGGCTATTAACATAATAGAGAGGTTTGATGCCGAACCGGTCCCGCGCCACGAATATCGTCTGTGCCTGAACATCCCAGATCACAAAGGCAAACATGCCCAAAAGACGGTCCAGGCAGGCGCTACCCCATTCGGCATAGGCGGCGACCAATACTTCCGTATCGGAGTGGGTGGTAAACACATGCCCTCTGCCCGCGAGCTGTTCTTTCAACTCAACGTAATTATATATCTCTCCATTAAACACGAGATGATAGCGATTGCCGGCATAGACAAATGGCTGTGCCGCCGCTTCCGACGTATCAATGATGGCGAGACGCTTGTGGCCCAGGGCAAGTTTGCCCAACTGCGTGTCCCATTCCTTCCAGCCGTCACCGTCCGGTCCGCGATGCTCGATGATGTCGATGCGTGATCGATCGACGACCAGCCCCACAGAAAAGAAAATTCCACACATTGCCGCGACCTAGGAAATATTCATTCGAGACGCCAACTGCACTCGATTTTGATGTACCAACTGAATCTCAGCCTGCGCAGACGCTACAATATCTCTAATTTTCGAGAGCTCCTCTTCATTTTCCTTAACAAGCTCGGTAATACCCTCCAAAAAAGCAAAATACTCTGCTACTTTAGCGTGTGCTCTTTCAAGGTTCTGTCGTTGCATAGCAAGATAGGCAACATCTTCCAGAGGATGCTTCGATACACCTACAGCGGCTTTTATCAACCCCCAATGCCAGTAAGTGATTACCTTCAATTTCCTGAACTCGCCCGAACCGCCAGATAGAACAGCAAGCGCCTGAAGCCATGTACGCCATACAATGCCCCCGACTAGCCGGACCCATCTTTTTGATGATTGTCGAATCTTTTGCCACTTAGAAAACCCCGTAGCTTTAACAACATCATTTAGGAGTGCCTCATATCGAGCTATGGCATTCTCGAGCTCAGGAATAAATGTAAGCACCATCACTTCTAATTCGGCTTCAATAAGAGCTCGTGTGTAGTGCTTTGGTAGATCCGTTGGAAATTGTCGCGTTACACGGTCATTTAGAGAACTTGGCCTTGAAGGTGCGGCTATTCGCACTTTCGGCTTTGCAGCACACTTAGTACCGATTTTCTCCACCTGTTTCAGTACTTTAGCTACAAAATTTTTGTAGTCATAATCACCAGATTCGATAAGGGCTTTATGGGCATTTGTTGCAATCTTTTCCAGATACTCAGTGTCGCTCAGATAACTTATGACTTCATCAATATTGGAGAAATCCTTTTTCAAAGGCACATAATGACGATTAGGTTGTATGGCTCCAGAGTACCTGCCTTCGAACAAAACCATCGGCGTATAATTCATCGCACATTCGAAGACTCGTGGAGAGATCTGGCCGATGTCAAACTTACTCTCTATCTCGGACAGCTCTTGCAGGTACTTCCGCGCGTTTTTGTCACTACATGTGATACCTTTAAACCGCTCATCGAGCTCCCCCGTAAAGTCGAAAACATTCGACCCGGACTCGCTACCCAACATCACCCGACACGAGCGAAGAAATTCCGTCCATTTGTCGCCGTAAATACGGTGACTCTCTTCCATCTCAATATCAGCGCGAATGCCACGGTCCGTACATTCTTTCTTCATCCTCCGCCCGATTTCGAACTTCTCGAAGCCTAGCTTCCCGTATCGCATTGCGATACTTCGCCCTCGATAGCCAACCATTATGGGGCGATTATGAAGAGGCAGCCTTTCATCCAACCGAAGTGTATCCGCGGGCACATAGCCTGTAAGAACTGTAACAAATGTTACATTGGGAAACTCTGACTTGGGGTACACAAGTTCGATCTGATCAGGAGGAATACATGTTAGGACGATATCAAATCCTAGGTCCTTAATGGCAGCCTTCAACTCGTTTGTACGATCGTATTCGTCCTGAACAGAAAGAATTTTAATTCCCTGAAAAGCGCGCACGGCTCTTTTGTAATCCTCACTCACATACCCTTCGAAGCAAAGCCTCGCACAGTAGTTGTGTAACAATACATCATATTCGTCCAGGCTGTCGCCCACGAGATAGTCATGTGGTCTGTTCTGCACTGAAGCAACATTCGTTACGTGAATGAAGTTGACATCGCCCGGCCAAAACTTCTTGAAGGACATTAGGTATTCAAATGTAGTTGAGACATACGTAGAATGTCGGCAATACGCTATGATCAGATTCATTCAGTCAACTCTTCGCCTTTTTCGTGATCATCTTTACGACCGCTTGTACAAACTTTCGGCTCTCGCTCTCCCAGCATAAATCTTCTGCTGCCGCCAAAGACTTTCTCTTATATTGATAAATTTCTTCGGGCGTAAGTTTACCAATCGTCGTTGCAATGCCTTGTGCAGTCTCGTCCTCAAAAACCTTTCCCACGTTGTAGTGTTCCACAATCGCTTTCATTTCGGGGAGCGCAGAAACACAAACGCACAGGCCGGCACCAATATACTCAAAAAGTTTATTTGGCAGCGCAAACTGGTTGTGACGAGAATGCCCAGGAAGAGAGAAAAGTCCTATATCGAAAACTGCCGCTTGGGCCACCAGATCCGTCATCGGAACAGGCGGGATGAGAGCAACACGGTCCGCCAAACCGGCCTGTGTCACCTGCCTGTTCAGCTCTTCTGCATAACTTGGGTCAGCAGGCCCTCTGATCGACAAATGATAACCATCGCCCAGAAGTCTCATAGCCTCTATCGACACTTCCAGCCCTCGTCCTGGAGCCACGACACCATGATACAATATCTTTATAGGCCGCTCGACGGGGCGTGCGGTAACATCCACACGCTTGGGCGTATTGCGCACAACCATCGGCTTTGAAGGAAGGTCATAAAGCACCGCCAGTGCGGACGCGATCCCGTCAGACACCGTGCTGACCACAACCGTCTCATCCGATTTAAGTGCTTCCTTTTCGATTTCCTGGACGAGCGGCTTCCGCAGCAATCTCCACAGCAGTTTCTGGTCGTACTCGTCGACTGCAAATTCGTGGGTATCATATAAGATGGCACCACCATTCTCGCGGGCCAGTCGCAGGGCGATCGGCAATGTATTCCAGTCATTAGCCACCCAGACATCGGCTTTCACCAGCCTGGCGCGTTCGTACAATGTGGCAGCAACAGGCAGCACACGCCAATAAACGCTATTGTGGGTTGATGGGCGGATCAAAACGAGTGCATGTAACAGGGCAAATTTGATGATAGCGATTGCGCGGAAAACAATTCTGATAACTGTACGCACATACTTGCCTCCCCCTCCGACCCGAACGCCGTCACCCGCTTCGGGCAGAACGACACGCACCGCTTTGTAGAGCAGGCTCCGTTGCACCTCTCCAAGGGGACTCGCTTCCCCCTTTTCTTCCTTTAACCACTCAGGCGATGTGTCCCGCCCGCCAGGAAGCCCGATACCAACGACGTTCCATCCTTGTTCGGACAGTACGTCGCCCTGTCGACGGACTCGCGGATCATCAGGGATCGTATTGTAGACAAGCAGACAAGCCGTTAGTTGTTTAGAAGTCATATTCAGCGCCGGTTCGCGTTCCGTATATACGGTTAGATAGATGTATCAGGTATACGCCGCCATTGAAGGTGGATGAAATGGCTACGGAGCGCTGACAACTGAAAAGTTGTGCCCCACTTAGGGTGGGAAAGCAACCCGAAGGTCGATGGTAAAAAACAGGGCTTATCCCCCCTCATCCGCCCATAAATTCCACTTGCCTGCACAGGCTTAGTTCACTAGGTTTCCCTCAGAAAACTCAAACTCTACACCAAATGGCGGGGTCAAACGTGGATATTAGAGGCAAGCGTGTTGTTGTTGTTGGGGGCGCGGGTCTCATTGGTTCACATACCGTCGACGCACTTCTTAAAGAAGATGTGGGCGAAATTTGCATTTATGACAATTTCGCGCGCGGGACAGAAGCTAACCTGGCGAATGCCTTTAAAGATTCTCGCGTGAAGATTTTTGAAGCGGGCGGAGATATATGCCAGACAGACGTTCTGGATGCCGCCATGAAAGGTTCAGATTGCGTCTTCCACTTCGCCGCGCTTTGGCTGTTGCAATGTCATGATTTTCCCCGCGCGGCATTTGATGTAAACATTCGAGGCACTTTTAATGTGCTGGAAGCTTGCGTTAAAAACAATGTCGGCAGGCTCGTCTACTCCTCATCCGCCTCGGTCTACGGGGACGCGGAAGAAGAGCCTATTACCGAGACCCACCCATTTAACAACAAGAACTTCTATGGCGCGACGAAGATTGCCGGTGAAGCCATGGCAACGGCATTTCACCATCGATATGACCTTCCCGTTGTCGGCTTGCGCTACATGAATGTTTATGGACCGCGGCAAGACTATCAAGGTGCCTACATTGCCGTTATCATGAAAATGCTTGACGCTATCGATGCGGGCCAGGGCCCTACAATTCAAGGTGATGGCAGTGAGGCTTTTGACTTCGTCTCCGTCCTGGACTGTGCTCAGGCAAACGTCTGCGCTATGAAAGCTGATGCTGTCGGTCGCTATTACAATGTCGGGACGGGCGTAAAAACCTCCCTGCGTGAGCTGGCCGAAAATATCCTGAACATTACCGGATGCAACAAAGAGATCACATATGTTGCCCGCAGTCAGGCTACCCTCGTCCGAAACCGCGTTGGTAGCCCTGATCGGGCACGCGAAGAGATCGGCTTCTCGGCTAAAGTCTCTCTTGCTGATGGTTTACGTGCACTCATTGAGTGGCGCGACGCACATAAGGCGCAAGTGGCAAGCTAAACCCTACTCTCCGTCAGCCTCACTAGAGTGGTTTTCTGTAAGCGGAAAACATGCCGAAAGTCAGATATTTGGCGGGCAGGCTGCCCCAGAACAACCGCTCGAGAGCAACGTAGCTACGAACAAGGGACATCGGTCCCTTGTCCAAGGCAGGAAAGGCTTCAGGGCATCCCCAAAGAACGTATGCCAACATGCTTGGGTAAATTTCCTTCACAGTTTCCATACCGGCGGACGTGAAAATTTCCCTTAGTTCTGCGGTCGTAAAGCCACGTTCGGTCTCAAAGTCGAAGCTATCATTGCGCTTGTAAATTGCTTCCCGCACCAATCTGAAGACAGGATTGTTGTGGACCGGCTCACTAAGTACAAAGATGCCGCCGGGCGCGAGTGACGCCGAGAGTTTTGCGACCACACTCTCTGCATGCTCCGCCACATGATGAAGAGCACCAACCAGCATGATGAGATCAAACTGAGCGTCAGCTTCGAATTTGGTTACGTCCTGCTCCCAGATGTTCGCTTCGGGAAACCGCCCACGTGCAGTCGCAACCATTGCCGGTGAATAATCAAACCCCGCATAATCAACCTGATAACCCAACTGATCCTCAATGATCATGCGCCCGTCGCATGCACCACACATCGGCTCCAGCATTCTGATGGGGCGGTCTTGGGGTAATGAGGCGACAAGATCGTCAGACAAGAGTGCCCGCCACATCTCATTCTTCAGGTAAATGTGCCGAGGGCTCTCGCGCGCTTTCAAATATTGCTCAGCTTGCGTTTCAAAATGCTCACGTTGTTGCTGAATTCCATCCATGAAAACGTCCATGTTCCAAGTATTGTTAAAATAACTGCGCGATCAAAGCGACCAAGTTGCGGATAGGGTTAGGATACGTCCCCATCTGCATGGTTGCCACATAAATCCCCAACGCGGAGCGTACGGAAAAGCCTACCCATATGAGGTAAGTCCAAGCGATGGCGACGAAAGCAAGCGCAGCTTTTTTCCTCAAGCCAACTAGCCAGTCGACAGCAAGAGCAACCAGTCCTACTGTTCCTATAACATTGACCCAGACCTGATACCCAAGGTAGGGCATTGAATGCATAGGACGGTACTTGACGAGGGAGTGTGTACTTGCCCCAAACAGCACCATGGCAACGCAGAACAACATGACCCAGATGCGCCAGTCCGTCCTTCCCTCCCATGCTTTTAACCACGCATAGACCGCGAGCACGAGCAAAAGCGCGAACACGATGCCTGCATAAAACCTCCACAGGAATATGTGGTTTGCGTATGTCAGGAATTGCATCTGCGGATGATATCCATGCTGCTGAGCCACAAGCCAGTCCGGCCCCATACGCATGAGCGAAGATGACGACACGAGCTCCGGCGGCAAAACCAAAGATGCAGCGGTAAAGGAAAAGGCGATCACTTTGGTGACATAGTCATCCCATATCGGGGATAGAAAGCCGTAGAAAAAGACGAGATCCGTCTCTGTCCCCGCCCCGCTGCCAAACCCCCAGCTCACCTTCGCGATGACGTAAACGACCGTGAGCCCGATGATGAATCCAACCAGTCGCATAAAGCGTGCGGCCGTCTCATAATCTACATTCCGCCGTAACGCCATCCACACGGGCAGTGCCACCAGAACCATGACGACAACAACGTCGATCCAGGTTTCATAACCGAGAACAAACAGAACGGTCGCAATGCCAAAATAGACAAAATCCCGGCGGCGCGTGTGACCCCGGATCAACGCGATCGAAGCATCAATAAACAGCAGGAAATAGGACATCAACAGCCCATGAGCTGTGGTGCCATGCACAGAATAAACATGGTAGTTGAACGGTACGGTAAAAAACAGCAGAGCTACCGTAGCGGCGAAAACAATGGAGCCCGACATCCGCAACGCGACAACAAAGCCGACGACAATCAGTACAGACTGACTGAAAATCAGCACGATGGCAGGATGCAGCACCTGCTGTACGAGCGCGCCGAGCACAACCGACGTCGACGCCCATGTTCCATATACTTCGCGCTGCGGTAGCAGATACTCCCACCAGCTTTTCGCATAATAATCTTTGGATATACCGAGGTTGGTAAAATGATCGGTAATAGAGAACCCATTCTCCAGCACAACGATGTTGAAGCAGTTAACCCCCAGCAACATCGCCAGAAACAGCACGATTCCAGGAAGACGTACCTGATACGGACCTATTGGCCAGTGGTGCTTTTGCATACTCAGATTCATCACTGCGTCCCTTCCGCAAAAACACTCAGCTGTTCAACCCAGGCAACGCGACCTCCCGGTGCCTCTGCCTCTACCCCGCTGTTCAACAGAAGTTCCACATAAGCCTTTTCGCCTGTACCGATGACTTCAATACGTTGCTCTCTCCCCTGACCTTCGATGTCAGTCTGAAAAAGAACCCCGCCTGCGTCGTCCTTAACCCGTATTTGCAGCGAGACGTCATCCAAAGCGGTAATCTGGTGCCGCACTTCGAACGGTCTTCCGGCTTCGGGGATAAACGAAGGGGACCGCCAGAGCGCACCTGAGGACCAGGCCCCACTCAACTCGACAAAAAAGCCTCGTGACGGGTGCCTGGGCATCGACACACCAACGACAAGCGCTTCGACATTCCCGGAGAGCGTCGAATAATAAATTCGCCCTGCCTGCAAATTTTGCAGAGCCACCATTTCAGCTTCACGGCGATCCCAATCGGCCAAAATGTCCTTAATCACCGCGCGCGAAGGGCGCTGAATGGATTGAAAATTATCAGGCACCGTCATTATCGCCAATGTAGTGCCAACAACCAGCGCTACCGCAAAAACAGCTCCCAGCCCCAAAACATCAGTCCGAACAAGCCTCATCGCCCCCCCTTTTTGTAGCCTTACAGCATACCGACACTGAAACCCATTGCCCCGCCATACCCCAGCCAGTACAATAGCAAATAACACTCTTCTTTTGCTGTCCGTTGGATGGATACACTTTTTTCGTCAGAGCACAAACATCATTTCAGCGGTCAAGTATAATGCCAAGTCCTACTTATAGTATTGTCATCCCCTGCTTTAACGAAGGGGTATCCCTGGAAAGTGTCGTTACAGACATTATCTCAACCTTCGATGCCTCGGAGTTTGCGGGAGATTACGAGCTTATTGTTGTTGATGACGGTAGCTCGGACAACAGTTGGGATGTCATCGAAACACTGACGTCGACACACCCTCATGTTCATGGTGTCCGCCGGAAGGCGAACGGTGGAATGTGGCGGGCCATTCCGTCCGGATTTGCGAAGATTTCGGGCCAGTTCATGTCGTACCTTCCGGCAGATGGTGAAATCACCGCAACAGAATCCCTGAAACTTATGCGTCTCTCATCGGAAGCGGACATTGTTATTAGCGAACGTATTTCTACAGATAACAACGTCAAGAAATCCGTGCGCCCCTGGTATCGGGAGTTTTTGTCTTGGGGTCAGCGCAGTCTGACAAGAATTCTGCTCGGCTGTGATATATCCAAGGCCGAAGGGATATTTCTGATCCGCTGGAGTGTTTTTGCTCCTTACGCAACCGCCCCCCGGGATGACAACGTGCTTTTTCTGGAGCTCCTCGCTCGTGGCCTGACCGGTCAATACCGTGTTGCGGCCACAACGATGAACTATACGCTGCGACGCAGCGGGCGGACCAAGACTGTAAATCTGCCCCACATACTGGGGACTTTTTTTGATCTTATCCGCTTGCGCTACCGCCTTCTCAAACAGCGGTAGTGGCTTACAACATGCTTACCCAAACATTGAGACTTGCGCGGCGCTGGATTCCACCAATCGTCGGCCTCGTTCTGCTAATTGTTCTCTTCGTTCGGAGTGATACGCAGACAGTCTTTGATCTTCTGTGGAATGCTGACAAAGTGCTGCTGTCTGTGGCCGTTCTCCTGTCAATCGCAAATCTGACGCTTGGTGTATTCCGCTGGAAGACACTATTGCGGCATCTGAACGTCAACGTTTCTACCATCACACTGCTCAGGTTTGTTACCGAGGCTATCGCGATCAACCTATTCATTCCCAGCGGCCTTGCAGGAGAGTTCGCACGAGCCTTCAACCTGCATAAAAACCATAGCGACGGTGGTGCCGCGTACAGCTCGGTCATCACAGATAAGCTGCTGGGCCTGATCGCGTTTCTGCTACTTGCTATTGCTGCAATTGCATTCGAGTGGTCACGATTGGAAAACTCCGGGGTGGTTCTCCCTATTTCAATCGTCGGCTTCATCCTGATAACAGGAACAGCCGTTCTCTACAGTCGGCGATTGTCCGCCCTGCTCGACAAAGCTTTAGCGGTTGTTCCGCAATTGTCGCGCATCTGGACTCCCTTATCTGTCAGCCTGCAGAAGTTCCGGGAAGCACCATTTTTGATCTGCTACACCTTGTTCATGGCCTTTGCGGCGCATTTTGCGCAAATCCTGTGCACGTGGGTTATAGGCCTCTCTCTCGGCATTGAAATTGGGCTCATGCCCTACTTCCTATACGTTCCAATTATTGCCCTGGTCGCGGCACTGCCCATCTCCAACTCCGGTCTTGGTGTACGAGAATCAAGCTTCGTCTTTCTTCTGGCGCTGGTTGGTGTGTCTGCGGAATCAGCGCTGGCTTTATCTCTTATCTTTACTTGCCTGGCGCTCATCATTCCAGGCACGGTCGGGCTTGCGCTTTTAGCCCTTGGCCCCAGTCTCAAAGCAGATCCGCCAGCGAACTAAAGTCATATTTTTCATCAGGTGGGCCGAAAAGCCTTTAGTTACTCCTGAAAACTGCTAGTTTTGCGCCATCAAGCTGAAGGGGAAAGTATGTGCGGCGTCGCTGGTTATTTTAATCTGGATGGCCATCCAGCCGATGACACTGCCATTGCCGGCATGGTCAAAGCCATTAACCACAGAGGTCCCGATTCACAGGGTCAGTGCGTTGAGGGAGCCCTTGCCCTCGGACACACACGGTTATCCATTATTGACCTAACCGACCAAGCCAGACAGCCAATGGAGAGTCAGGATGGCCGGTATGTTGTTTCCTATAATGGGGAAATCTACAATTTCCGAGAACTGCGTTCAGAGCTCGAGGCCGCCGGTGAAAAATTCCGCTCACACTCCGATACTGAAGTTCTTCTGGTCAGCATTAAGGTTTGGGGTGTCCGCGCGCTCAACCGATTCAACGGTATGTTTGCCTTTGCGCTGTGGGACCGGTGGGAAAAAAAGCTGACCTTGGCGAGAGACCGTTACGGGATCAAACCTCTCTACTACACATTCGTTGGCAAGACGCTTATTTTCGGGTCTGAAATCAAGGCACTACTTGCGCATCCACAGGTAGGCACCTCGCTCAATCCGCACGGCTTGGCCGAATACCTTTCCTTCCAGAACTTCTTCTCCAAAAACACTCTTTTCAAAAACATCCACCTGTTCCCCCGAGCGTCATATGCAGAATTTCGGATCGGCAATGACCCCGTCGTCCGGAAACAGCAGTACTGGGATTATCAGTTTGAGGAACCAGGCCACATTCACTCTGACAGTCAGTATGAGGAAGAAGGCCGACACCTCTTAGAGCAGGCGGTAAAACGCCAATTGGTTTCAGATGTCTCCATTGGTTCCTATCTTTCGGGTGGTATGGATTCCGGTGCGATCACATCCATCGCGGCTCGCAGCTTACCGCATATGCACACCTTTACATGCGGGTTCGATCTGAGTTCAGCGTCGGGGATGGAACTCTATTTTGACGAGCGCGATGCAGCCGAGCGAATGTCCTACCTGTGCAAAACAGAGCACTATGAAGTCGTTCTCAAAGCCGGCGACATGGAGCGGGCCTTACCCCGACTTGCTTACCATCTGGAAGAACCGCGGGTCGGACAATCTTATCCAAACTACTACGCGGCGCGGCTTGCTTCGAAATTCGGAAAAGTAGTCCTGTCGGGCGCAGGAGGTGACGAAATCTTTGGCGGATACCCATGGCGCTATCACCGTGCACTCACAACGCCAACAACCTCGTTTACAGATGACTATTATTCGTTCTGGCAGCGTCTTGTTCCGACCGAACAGTTTGACAGCCTGCTCTCGCCAATCAAGTCTGACATCCGCGATTATTCGGCTCGCGAAACCTTTTCCTCGGTTTTTCCATCTCAGGTTGCTTCCAGTCACTCAACAACGGATGCAATCAACGCCTGCCTGTACTTTGAGGCATCGACCTTTCTACAAGGCCTTCTCATCGTGGAAGACAAGATAAGCATGTCGCACGGCCTCGAAACGCGGGTCCCGTTTCTCGACAACGACCTTGTCGACTTTGCGATGAAGATTCCCATTCACATGAAGATCCGGCACCTCAAAGATACGACACGCCTAGACGAAAACGAAATTGCGAAAGGCAGCAAACACTTCCAAAGAACAAAAGACGGGAAAGTCCTTCTGCGGAATGTTGCATCAAGCTTTCTACCCAAAGAATTTGCCAAAAGAGAGAAGCAAGGCTTTTCCGCGCCAGATGCCAGCTGGTTCAAGGGTGAAAGTATAGACTTTGTACGGAATACGATCCTCGACCAGGACGCCAAGATTTTTGAATTCCTTGACTACAAGACGACCTCCACGCTCGTCGAATCTCATCTAAGTGGACAGCAGAACAGGCGCCTTCTTATATGGTCGCTTCTTAACCTGGAAGCTTGGTGTGAACAGTTTCTCTGAGAGCCTACAGGAAAAGCAATGCGAATTCTAATCACCGGCCTCTCCGGCTTTCTGGGACAGAAGTTACTCTCAAAGTTACCTGCTGACTGGGAGGTGGTCGCCCTTTCCCGCAGCACATTAGCGGCGCCACCAGTAGTTACACAAATCAAGATGGATCTTACAGACGCGGACGCCTATCGCTCTCTGCCCAGTCAGATTGACGCCGTACTTTCCCTCGCACAGTCACGTGCCTACAGTGTCTTTCCGGGGCAGACCGGTGATGTCTATGATGTTAACGTCACAGCCAGCGTGCGGCTGGGCGACTACGCGGCGCGGGCCAACGCCAAATCCTTTACGTTCTTTTCAACCGGCAGCGTCTACGAACCCTACACAAAGCCCTTGCGCGAAACCGATATGGAGCTTGCACCACGATCACTCAACGGTGTTTCGAAACTCGCCGCGGAGCGTGCACTCAGCCTGTACCGTGACATTTTTCCGGTATGCTGCCTTCGGCCATTTTTCCCCTTTGGGCCTCATCAAACGCGTAGCATCGTTCCAACACTTTTCGAGCGCATCAACACGGGAACCGCTGTTCAGCTTGACGGAAAGGACGGCCTGACGTTTTCACCCGTGTATGTCGATGATCTAATCAATATAACAGTCCGCGCAATTGAAGATCATTGGCGTGGGGCGGTGAATGTGGCGGGTCTGCAAACCGTAACTGTACGCGAACTCTCCGAAGCCATTGCGCGGGCACTGGGTGTTGAACCTGTTTTTTCACAGTCTTCGTCCAGCGCATTGTCCCTTCTACCTGAAACAGATCACCTCTATTCTTTGTATTCGCCCGCATCCATGACAAATTTCGACGATGCGCTTTCGCAAACCATCGCTTCTTTCAGAAATAGAAAAGCTCCTTCAATATGACACAGAAAAACATCCTATTTCTTTCGAGCGCTACCAACAGCGTCGCGGCGACTTCTCATCTGGAGCACCTTGCTACGTTCAAGCAATACTCCAAGCATAATTTTTTCTACCACAATTTTGTTTATTCGATTGAGCCTGACTTTGACTTCACTCCATTCGATGTCGTCGTCATCGCGCACAATTTCTGGCCCGAAATACTGAGCGAAGCTCAACGCGCTGCGATACGTAACTGTTCCGCTCTGAAAATTCAGTTCCTACAGGATGAATATCAGTATGTGAGAACGATAAATGGATACCTGGAAGAGATGGGTATCAACATCATGTTTACCTGCGTCGCAGAGGCTGACTTCGATACTTTTTATCCGCGCTCGATCATGAAGTCACTGATGAGCGTCGAGCCCAACCTGACGGGTTACGTTTCAGACAGACTTAGTGATCCAAAGAACTTCTACACGGGTCCGCGGTCAACCGATGTTGGATATCGTTCAAGAGTCAGCCCCTTTTTCCTCGGTGAGATCGGCTACGAAAAATACGCGATTGCCGAGAAATTCAAGACTGTTTCCGAACAGTCAGGCCTAACGTACAATATTTCCGTCAAAGAAGAAGACCGCATCTATGGTTCGGATTGGATAAAATTCCTACAGTCGACCCGCGTACAACTGGGAACGCCAAGCGGCGCGAGCGTCGTCGATATGGACGGTTCGATTGTTCAGGCAGAGCTCGACTTCCGGCATGAGCACCCTCACGCACCTTTCTCTGAATTCAGTGATAAACACCTTAAGGATGTCGATGGGAAACTCGTCATCGATACGGTCTCCCCTCGTTTCTTCGAATATGCCGCAACGGGTTCCGCCATGGTGCTACTCGAGGGGCACTATGGTGGCATTCTGGTGCCGGACCAGCATTACATTCCCTTGCGGAAAGACTATTCAAACATTGACGATGTCATCCAAAAAATTTCAGACACATCATATTGCAAAGCGCTGGCGGACCGCGCCCATGATGATCTCATCAAGAGTAAACGCTATTCCTATGAGAATTTCGTGGTCCGGTTTGACGGCGTTGTCGATCGCTATGCCACAAAAGCGGCCAGCGCCACTCCGCCAAGCCAGAAGGCGTTCAATGCACAATTGATCGAAACCCACGATCAGGCACTTTTCTTTACGGAGGATGGCTGGTCGGTGGCCAACACCCCGACGGGCAAACACATTAAGGAGCAGCAGTCCCGCGCCAAAACCCTTCGCGCGATGCCGCTCATCGGCCCTTCACTGCGCCGCACCGGCGGAGATACGGTCGCCGTTTTCAAGCATGTTAAACTGGCGTTTCGATTGCTACGACACTTGCCGGAGTATCGCTCCCTTGGTCTTCTGTGGTTTTGGAACAGAAAGCCCCTCGGCAATCAGGATATTGTTGCGTTCAGCCGCGATCTTGTGAAGCTGGGCATCATACAGTCGGGGCAAGCGGGTTTCACTTATACCGGCAAACCGTTTCACACCCGGGCGAAAGTCGATCCGGAAAATGGCAAACTTATTCTTTCCAGCTTCGAAGCAGAACCGTCCGCTATTTGCGTGATGACAGAGTCTATTGGTGACAGCGACATGCACCCGCCGGACTTCTGGCTTGATGTCCTGCAACAATTTCGATCCGGGACGCTCGACGGTGTATATTGGGACATGAGCAGTATTTTTCCGCTCCTGCAATTTGGCGTCGCCACGATTGTCCCCTTTACAGCTCACGGTGAAGGACTTGAACTGCGTTCGTCACCTGACCAGTACTTCCATTTTCCTGCTCTGGATGCGCTGCTGAAGCTCGACCCTGAATCTGTTCTTTACGCCATTCGTTTGGCATTGAGTGCGTCATTCGGACCGGACCAGAACGCACTTATTTCCGCGTTTGAACAAGGCTGACCGATGCACAAAGATGCCGTTATGCTGACATTCGATGTTGACTGGGCACCTGACTGGATGGTCGCCGAGGTTGCTAACCTGTTGACCAACCGCGGCGTGGCTGCGACATGGTTTATCACTCATGAGAGCCCCGTTCTGGAGGATCTGAAGTCGGAAAAGCTGTTTGAGCTGGGTTGGCATCCTAACTTTTTTCCCGGTAGCAGCCATGGAGAAAATGTCGAGGACGTTCTTGAGTTCTGCCGAAACCTCGTTCCCGAAGGGCGCAGCGTTCGAGCACACTCATTGTTCCAGTCCGAACGGCACCTGCAAACGCTGGTCACGAACTTCGATATCCGAAATGACTGCTCCGTATACCTGCCTACGAGGGAAGTACTGGGCCCTCATCAAGTTCGTTATGAAGAAGAGGGACGCCCCCTCAGACGCCTCCCCCATTTTTTTCAAGACAATATGAACATTCTCGGCGACCGGCGTTGGGATGCTGAAGATGCCTGGTTCCACCGAAAAGGCGCGAAGACCTTCTGCCTGCATCCAATTCATATATGTCTGAACACCAACCGGATGGAGCAATATGAGAAACTCAAAGCTCTTGGGCCGCTACCATCCATCACACGGACGGCCCTCTCGGACATAGACCGGGATGGCACTGGTACACGCAGCCTGTTTCTGGGATTATTGGAAACCTATGATCATCGCTTGTTTTCGCAAGTCGATGCCTACTGTGAGGCAGTCTTTGGAGGTCATCCGTGAGCGCACCATTGCGAGTTGCGGTGCTTGGTCGAACAGAGATGCTGCTTGCCGCCGCGAAAGAAATTTCAACGAACGGACATACGATTGCACTCGTCGCCACGTCCGCTGGATCAGATAACTATCTCGCTGGACCAAGCGATTTTGAGCAACTAGCCCAAGACCATAATGCTGCTTTCATCCGCGGAACAAAGTTAGATTCCGAACCGGCGACATCCCTCCTGCGGGAGATAAAGTGCGACGTCGCTATCTCGATAAATTGGCCCGGGCTACTCCCGGCATCAGTGAGAGAGAATTTTCGCTTCGGCATATTCAATGCACACCCCGGAGACCTTCCTCGATACAAGGGAAATGCCTGCCCCAACTGGGCCATCCTGAATGATGAACCTCATATCGGCCTTTGCATTCATCAAATGGTGGATGAACTGGATGCCGGCCCCGTCGCTGCCCGCTCCAAGCTTCCGTTGTCAGATAGTGTCGACGTCGAGATGGTCTATGGATGGCTACGCGAGGAAGTACCAGCTCTCTTTGGCGCGCTGATCAACCAGCTGTCAGATGGCACTTTGTCTCTTACTCCACAACCAACAGATGTAAATCTTTCCCTGCGCTGTTTCCCGCGGCGGCCTGAAGATTCCCGTATTGACTGGAATATGCCAAGTGTATCTGTCATGCGTCTTATTCGCGCTTCGACACGGCCCTTTTCGGGAGCGACATGTTTTCTGGATAATACGCGTATTCAGATATGGCGGGCGCAGCCATACACGTGGCCTACACCTTATCTCGCCATGCCGGGGCAGGTTCTGGGAAGAATAGAGGGGGACCCCATTATTGAAACCGGGGAAAACCCCATTCGTATTCTCGAGGCGACTCTCTTTGAGAATCAGGAAAGTGCCATCCCCCTCATATTGAGCAGTCTTCGAAATCGGCTGACCTAGCATGCGCCGGCCAGCGCTTCCAGGTTCCTAGTGAAGCACGCCCTCTTCATGGTAAGCGGAGGGGTGATCCAACGGAAATTTTCCGGCCATCAATCGATCGTAAACCTTTTCAAAACGGGCTGCACATGCCTCCGCCGAGTGCCATTTGACCGCATATGCGCGACTGGCTTCACCGATCTGTTTCCTGGCTTCAGGGTTTTCAATCAGGTATTTCAGACGATCGTAAACTGTCGTCGGGCTTGCGTCGATCAACGGGCATTCATCAAGCGATTCTGATCTGCCTACAGATGATGGCTGCTCTCTCACCAGCCGTGTAATGGTCGGCTTGCCTAACATCATACATTCGCGCGAACTCGCGCCGTAACGACCATACACAATCTGGTCCACAACTATATCTGCCTGAACCTGGTAGTATTTCATATCAGCGCTGTGTACATCGTGCACAAATACCAGCTTCACCGGGTACCCCTCACTTTTCAGACGATCGATTGCCTGAAGAACCGCTGGCGTACCTTTGATGTTCCGGTCGTTTACATTCCGGGTTTTATAATTTCCAACCGAATGGAATATCAGGATTTCTCCTTCCTTCTTTTCAAAGCGCATATGTTGAGGCACCTCCAGGTCGGGGTGCCACAATTCATGGTCCAAACAGAAGGTGAGCGGCTCTCTGAAAGCACGCTTGGTCTTGCGAGAAGCATTGACGACCCAGTCGCCTTCAATAGCGTACAGGTCTGCAAGTGCTCCATACATCTCGCCAATAGCAAGATTCTTTGGATCAGAACAAACGACCGGATTGTTTTGCCATGCGCACGCGTTGCATACGCCATTCGTATATTCATTAAACTCGGTCTGCCCGGTACCCGTCAGGCAACCGCTCATCGAAACACCGAGCTTTATCCCCTTGCTTCGAAGGTAAATGAAATCCCACGGAACCGCATCTCTTGCAGACGTTTGATAACACTCTTCAAACAAGCTCGTCAGATTTTCGTTGTGCCAGAACAACATTTTTATATTGTCCTCTATATATTTTAATAGAGAGATTGAGTTCCTTCTACTTTCCATCAACTCACCACTCCAGATATTCACGTCCTCCCCGTGGTAATACTGCCGACTAGGGCTATCAGGCGGCTCGGACGCTACTGAAAGTGCATTCCATCCTCTCTTACGCAACGCAGCCGCAAGATAGTAGTGGTGGTAGTACGAGTAATGCAGAAACACCACCGAACGTTGACCAGGTTTTGTTTTGGGCAATGCATCATATAGCTCCTCATGATATGGGTGCTGTTCGAAGTAGCGGCTTCTTTTGAAAACACGAAGCCTTTCCACAACGGATTTCCGATGCCCAAAGTGCTGATGCACTCCTTTTCGAAGATCCAACGTTGCAAGACTTTTCCATCTACGTCGCAATACGGCTTGTACATATGACGGAAGAAACGGCAGAATGAATGCAGCACCAAACCTCATATAGTTCTTCAGCACCACCTCCGGAAATAGTCCAGCTGTTTTCTTGAAATAACTCTCAAATGCATATGGTGGACACACAGCGTATCGATCAACAAACCTTTGCTGAGCCCAAACGATAATAGGATGTAGAAAAGCCGGACTTGCAATTGCAAGCTTGCGTACCCAAAGCTTCGCCTTGCGTGGAAGATACTCTGGCGGCACTGGTGTTGCCTTAGTCCGCAATATTCTGTCTCCCTGACTTTTCAAGATGCGCGTCATATTGCGCCATCACGGCCCGTGCCCTTCCCATAACTGCTCGCTCAATTCGCTGGCGCGGAGGCATAGCCTCCGGCAGCCACCACCCGGGATGTGTAAGGATCTGAAGATTGCGCCCCTCGCCAGACTCTATAACGTCCAGAATCCTCTTGTGACGCCAGTGTCCGTTTGAATCAGAACAATATTCATAGCTTTCCTTAAGCGGCGCGCCGTAGGCATTGACCAATCCACCAATCTCCGGGGCATCAAATGCCATCATGTTTCCGGCCGTCGGGTCATGAAAGCTGACAGCCTTCAGTTCAACGCCGACATTATCTTCAACAATCTGCTTTTCCACGGACACTCGGGCGTTAAGGTCCGCTGCCGTCCATTCAATGTCATAAAATCCTGCATCAAAATGAAGGCCAATATCATGCCCTCCACTAACAATTTCCTTGAGGATATTGACGCTCTCCTTTTCGAGCGTGTTGTAGAATGGCAGTCGCAAGCCAACGAAGTATGTGGCTTTTACTCCCTCTTCTGTCTCTATCTGAGAAAGCCGCAAACTTCTGTGCAGGGAGTAGTCGATGTCATGGCGCCACAGAACATGGGGTCCTTCTGATCGATCCCGGTAAGAAGAAAATTCATATCCTCTGGATAGCGCAGCCCGTATCATTCCACGATAAGAATCTTCGGTAAAATCAACCCAGGCTTCACTTGCCTGACCAGCATGTTCATCTACTTCTGATAATGCGAAGGTCCGCCCCCCCACATCCATACGCAGGTTGGTATATCCCTCGCTTCTCGTCGCCCTGATCCGTTTCTCCACTTCCCGCTCATCCATCAACGGATGAATGCGACATAGCTCAACAAAATCGCGTCTTGTTGATTTCCTACCAGCCCATTTCAGGTTCGCGGCCGGCTCCAAATTGCCTGTCTTCGGCCACTCCGTAACGACGCACTGGTACAAATCCTGGCCACATTTTTCCCCAAGCTGTCTTAACTCACCGGGTGTTACATCCGGGCCAACAGGGCATAATTTTTCCCGTAAAATCGTCCCCGCATCAACACGCGGTGTCATAAGATGAGCGGTTGCCCCATACTCTTCTGTACCATTGTAACAAGCAAAATGATGAGGATCTCTTCCAGGGAAGTCCTTGCTCGCAGGATGAATATTAATTGCTCTGCCTTGCAATGCATCAAGAATGGATGCAGGAACGATTACACCGGTACAGAAGGAAACCAGAAGTGTCGAACTCCAATCCGCGGCATCAAAGGTCATCAGTTCCTCTAGCGTCGAAACTGTTGAAATCTTTCGGAACCCTCCGCCTTCGCGGGCCGTTTTTGCAAGCTGCGGCAACAATGATGGGTCGCTAAGAATAGTCAAATCCCAGTTCACACCAGCCCCCAATCTGTCGTCTTCCAGTCTTCTACCAATAGAAGATAGTCCATTATCGAGAGCCCTGGTACAAATGTAGCAAGGTCCGCATATGGTCGAGGTCTAAAATTCTGATAGACCAGTTCTATTCCTGCCGCCTCGAATGCATCATCATCCTGATAGCCCCCCGCACCGCCACCGCAGAGATATGTATCTGCGCCTACGGCCCGACATACATCAATTAACAGGTTTGTGCTGGAAGTGTCTAAACTCAGGTCTGCCTGCGAAACGAAATGTGTTTTTAGCTGAAGCGTTTCACTTATCCGCATGATTGCATTTTTGTTGAAATCAGAAATGCCTTCCGCTTCATAACGGATCAGCGGCTCCAGAACCGCCTGGGCGGCCTCAAAATTGTCTGCTGTGTGGTAGGATTCTTCCAAACTCCGCAGCAGACGCCCCCGCCAATCCGTCTCATTGGAAATCTGGACTTCGCTTATTTTTGTTCCCAGAGGCGCTTTTTTGACAGGACAAGACACCCATTTGGCATCGCCGCCAAGGTTCATCTTCACCCTGTTGCTCATCGACGCCATGCTCTTGCTACCTGAGCGCGGATAAGCCACATCATCTAGAAATACGAAGACGTCAGCCCTACAGATTTTGTCGAAGAAGCCAAGCCACGGAAAAAAATTCGGCTGATGAATTGCACAAATGGTCATCGCACCCCTTATCAGGCGAGGGCCTGATACGCCTCAATTGCCGCTTCCACTTCACCATAAAACTCGATACGCCCGGCTTTCAAGACCAGCGCTTTGGTACAGAAGGTGCGGAGAATATCGTTGGAGTGTGATGCCAGAACCAACGTATTGGCCTTGGAGAGCATTTTCTCCATGCGGGCTTGCGCTTTGCCGGCAAACTTTGCATCCCCCGCTCCGATGACCTCATCCACAATTAGAATGTCAGGACGGATTGCCGTAGCGATGGCGAACGACAATCGTACGGACATACCGGATGAATAGGTTCGTACGGGCATATACAAATACTGTCCGAGCTCGCAGAATTCCGCAATATCGGGAATAATGCTTCTGATTTCGCGCCTGGTCATTCCCATGTACAACCCGCTGGTCAGGATATTTTCATATCCCGTTTCCTCGGGATCGATACCCATTCCGAGCGTCAAGAGAGAACTTATCGTTCCATTGACTTCCAGATTACCTGACGACGGAAAGTAACCACCGGACAGAACCTGCAGCAGCGTTGACTTGCCTGCGCCGTTGTGACCAATCAACCCCACACGGTCGCCTGGAAAAATCTCCAGATTTACATCAGTAAGTGCCTGCACTGTAGTCCGGCCACCAGCACCAGCATCATTCCGAATAAGCCCCCCGACACTATTTTTCAGAACAATTTTTCGAAAGCTTCGATCGGGGTCGTAGATGGGGAACTCCACCGATACAGAACTCAGTTTTATCGAGGGCTTCATACGCAGATCTCACTCATCATAGCCAATAGGAAAGTCGGCGATATGACCGCCCCATTAACGTCGCAACCGCAAACAATCCGACTACCAGCGATATTGTCAAAAATACATAAGACTCATAGCTGGGTATTTCCCCGATGAGAGGGCGACGCACGACATCGACCAGATGGAACAGTGGATTCGCGCGCACCAGAACCAGCTCAGCCAGTGGCTGTGAAGAGATACGATCGGCTTGCCAGAAAATCGGTGTGACGAAAAACATGACCTGCATAATGCTGGCAACAACCTGTGCAACATCCCGAAACCGCGTGCAAATTGTCGCTATCGCGATCCCCACCCAAAGACTGTTGAGGACGACCAACGCAAGCCCTGGAATAACAAGCAGGAAATTCCAATTTAAACCGGCACCGATAAACAGGACCACCACGAGGTGAACACTCAAGGCATGCATAAAAACAAGAATATTGCGCCAGAGAACACGCAAAATATGCATCGAGTAGGGCATGCGATATGACCGGATGATATCCTGGCCCGCAGTAAACGCCGCAGTACTTTCATTCGTATTGGCAACGATCAGTGTCCAGACAATATAACCTGCGGAAAAATAGGGTAGAAATATGGATATATCTACCTTCCACAATATTGAGTAGACTCCCCCAAGAGAGAAAATCAACACGGCTGCGCTGGCGACCGTCCAGAATGGTCCGAGCACGGTGCGTCTATACCGTGCCCGAATATCTCTCCACCCAAGCGTCAGCCACAATCGCATATAGAAAAAGGAACGATAAACATCGTCCAAAACAAATGCGGAGCTCGCGATCACCCTTGCCATCGATTCACTCTTTCAATTACTTCAATGCCCGTCATACCACTATTTTACCCCGGAAGAACAAGTCGCTACGCAGATTACTCACGTTTTTAAATTTGCGACCGGTTTGTGGCCAATACAGGAAAGCCCTCCCACACAACATGCCGAGCGCACAGAGGGAATGACCTCCATAACCACCACTTGTCAACTGGACTTGGCCACACAGTTCGAATAAAACATTATCTCACACCTAGTGTTTTCGGACACTGGAAATTTTTATTTTCCTTATACTTTTCAATGAGTTACTGATGTGCGGAATTGCAGGGATAGCTAGTCTTTCAGGAACGCCTATCCCTCGCCTCCAGGAGGCGCTCGAGGTGATGCGTGATCTCCTGAAACATCGGGGTCCGGACGGTGCGGGCTTCTGGTGTCATCCGAACAACACAATTGGCCTGGCTCATACCCGCCTCAGCATTCTGGACCTCTCTCCCACCGGGGCCCAACCCATGACGGGAGCCGACGGCAATGTGATTGTCCACAACGGAGAGATTTACAATTTTCTGGAGCTGCGGGAGCAGATGCGAGGTTCCTGGGATTTTCAGGGCACCAGCGACACCGAAACCATGCTGGCGGCTTACGCCAAACACGGTTCCGACTTCACCGCTCACTTGAGAGGGATGTTTTCCACCGCCATATGGGATACTAAACGTCAGAGTCTTTGTCTGATCCGGGACCGCTTCGGGATCAAGCCACTCTACTACCTCATCGCCGATGGAATGCTGTTCTTCGCCTCGGAAGCGAAAGCGTTGCTTCCGTTTGTTGAAGAGATTGAGACAGACACAAATTCTCTTGCAGAATATCTCACCTTTCAATATTGCATCGGTCCGCAAACGCTGTTTCGCGGTATTCAGGAGCTGCCGGCGGGACACCTGCTGGAACTGGCAAATGGTGACATCTCGGTTAAAAAATACTGGGACGTGGAATACCAAATTGACTACGATCACTCCGCCAGCTATTTCGAAAACCGCCTGGGTGAGTTGTTGGCCGACTCAGTCTCTTTACACATGAGGAGTGACGTTCCGGTCGGGAGCTATATGTCGGGCGGTGTGGATTCCAGCCTTATGGCAGCTCTCGCATCGGACCACAGCAAGCGTGAGGTTGACGCGTTTCACGGGAAGTTCACCCAGTTTCCAGGCTACGATGAAAGCCCTTATGCCGAAGACGCTGCGGCCAATGGCGTTGCTCAACTCCATCAGATCGATATTACGGCTGGCGATTTTGAAGACAATATCCGCAACATTATCTACCATCTGGACTTTCCAACAGCGGGCCCGGGATCTTTCCCTCAATATATGGTTTCGAAGCTGGCTTCAGAAAAAGTCAAAGTGGTCCTAGGCGGCCAAGGCGGCGACGAAGTTTTTGGAGGTTACGCGCGCTATCTGGTGGCGTATCTGGAGCAATGCCTGAAAGCGGCGCTCGACGGCACCTATCACAATGGTAACTACGTCGTCACGATTGAATCCATCATTCCCAATCTCGGTCTGTTGCGCGAGTACAAACCGATGATAAAAATGTTCTGGCAAAAGGGTTTGTTTGAGGATCTCGATGCGCGCTATTTCAGACTGATTGATCGCTCAAACGACATGCATGACGAAGTCGACTGGCATCAGCTTGACCGGTCTCGGGTCTACGATTCATTCCAAGCTATCTTCAATAAGCCGAATGTCGGCAAAGAAGCCTATTTCGACAAAATGACCCATTTTGATTTCAAGTGTCTGCTACCCGCCCTGCTCCAGGTCGAAGACAGAATGGCGATGGCACATGGTTTGGAGAGCCGCGTACCGTTCCTCGACCATCCGCTGGTCGAGTTTGCCGCGACTATTCCGGCAGACGTCAAATTCAAAGATGGCAATATGAAACATCTGCTGAAGCAGACATTCGCCCAGAACCTACCCCAGTCTATTCTTTCGCGACGGGACAAGATGGGCTTTCCTGTCCCGCTCAAGGAATGGTTTAGCGGCGAACTTTCAGATTTTGTAAAAGACATTTTTTCTTCCGCTGCAGCCCAACACCGCCCTTTCTTTAACAGCCAGAGTATCGTCAAGCATTTCCACGAGGACCAGCAGTTTTCCAGAAAGACCTGGGGTCTGCTGAGCATGGAGCTTTGGCATCAGACATTCCACGATCAATCAGCTCGCTGGAAGAAACTGAACCCGATACCAAAAAGCAAAGCGGCTTAGCGCACTCGAACTTATTTCAGGCTCATACGCCTTCACTTATCGAACGGAGAACTCATGACCGTCTTTATTACCGGAGCTTGTGGCCAGGTAGGCTCGCACGTGGCGGAACTCTTTCTCGCCGCTGGCGAAAATGTCGTTGCAATTGACAATATGGACACCGGTCGCAGAATTCATCTGCCTGATGAGCACAAAAACCTCACCTTTATTGAAGGTTCCATCAGCGACCGTGATCTCGTTAACGATATCGTGTCAACTCACAAACCTGATGTCCTTGTCCATACGGCGGCTTCCTACAAAGACCCGGATGACTGGTATTCCGACACCCTGACAAACTCAGTTGGCGGTGCAAATCTTATTAAAGCTGCCAAAGAAAACTCCGTCGGCCGGTTCATCTATTTTCAAACCGCGCTTTGCTATGGACTGCATCCCGTGCAGCAACCCGTTCCTCTGGATCACCCCAAGAATCCGGCAAATTCCAGCTACGCAATTTCGAAAACGACCACAGAGGATTATCTGGAAATTTCCGGCATTGACTACGTAACCTTTCGGCTCGCCAACGTGGTAGGCCCACGTAACGTGTCTGGTCCCCTCCCGATTTTTTATCAACGCCTCAAAGAAGGAAAGCAGTGTTTTGTCACAGAAGCACGTCGCGATTTTGTCTTTGTCAAAGATCTCGCTAATGTCGTTATCAAGGCAGCTCACGGCAAAGGACGAGGGGCCTATCACTTCTCCTCTGGTACCGATATTGCCATTAAAGAGCTCTATGACGCTGTCGTTGCGGCCATGCAGTTGAACGATTATCCGGAACCTGAAGTCCGCCCGTTAGGCCCGGATGATGCCGCTAGTATTCTTCTGGACCCATCAAAAACCTACAAGGACTTTGGCGAAGTCGAGTTCACACCTCTCAATGAACTGGTGAAGGCTGCCGTGGATTATTACGAAGAATTTGGTGTGCATGGTGGATATACGCACCTCAAGCACGACAAAAAAGCATAAGGGTCTGGTGCTGAGATGAAATTACTTATCACAGGCGGTGCCGGCAGTCTGGGCGTGAGCATCGTGGAACGGCTTCTCCCACAAGGGGTGGAGATCTGCGTTATCGATAATTATGCGACGGGACATCGTGGTGCGTTGCCCGCTGGCGTAACTAATCTCAGCCTGCAAGAGGGGTCTATTGCTGACAAGGATTTCGTCGATTCAATATTCAGCAGTTTTTAGCCTACACACGTCATTCACTCTGCAGCCGCCTATAAAGATCCGACGGACTGGCTGAGCGACGCTCAGACAAATGTGCTGGGGACTATACATGTTGTAAAAGCGGCCGAAGAGCATGGCGTTAAAAAGCTTTTGAATTTCCAGACGGCTTTGTGCTACGGGCGCGCAGTGCGAACCCCCATTCCCGTTGACGCAGCTACCATGCCTTTCACCTCTTACGGGATCAGCAAAACGGCAGGGGAACAATATGTACTCAACAGCTCAGTACCTTCTCTCTCCTTCCGCCTGGCGAATGTCACCGGCCCTCGCCTGTCTATTGGTCCGATTCCGACCTTCTACCAGCGTCTGAAAGCCGGCAAGGGGTGTTTCTGCAGCGATACTGTGCGCGACTTTATCGATGCCGAAGACTTTCTAAAATTGACGGAACTTGCCCTTAAAGACTCAGCACCGACAGGTGTTTTCAATGTCTCAACGGGTACGGGGCATTCGATCAAAGAAGTGTTTGACGCAGTGGTCAACCATCTCGGTGTGAAACTACAGGAAGATGTTCCAATCGTCCCCGCCGGGGATGATGACGTGCCGGTCGTTGTGCTGGATCCATCAAGGACGGAAGACGCGTTCGGGTGGCGCGCTGAAATTGATTTTTCTGAAATGATGACGCGCATGTTGACCTGGTACGACCAACATGGCGTAAACGCGCTTTACAGTCACCTCGCTGCACCAAGCCCCGCCTCCTAACAACCGAGAAACACAGAATGCTAGACAATAAAGAGTTTGAGGATCGCTCACTTCTTATCGTAGGTGGCGCGGGCTTTGTAGGCAGTAATCTTGCCGTTAAACTGCTGGAACACAATCCTCGAAAGCTGACGATCGTCGATAACCTGTTGTCGTCGGATGTTTCTAATATCCCCGATCATCCAGCCGTCGATTTTGTATTTGGCAGCATTACGGACGATGAGATTCTCAGGAAACTTCCCGAAGACCTGGATTATGCTTGGCATCTGTCTTGCTACCATGGCAACCAGTCGTCTATTCATGACCCATTCGCGGATCACGAGAACAACACGCTGACTTCTCTCAAGCTTTTTGAGCGTCTACGGCATAGCAATAGTTTGCGGAAAGTGGTTTACGCGGCCGCGGGTTGTGCTGTGGCGGAAAAAACTTTTGACGACCCAACAGCAACGACGGAAGACGCACCCGTCTCTCTCTACCATGACAGCCCCTATTCCATTTCCAAACTCATCGGCGAGCTTTACGGGAACTATTATTGGACACGGCACAAGCTCCCTATCGTCAAGGCCCGTTTTCAGAACGTCTACGGCCCGAGGGAAATTCTGGGTGCAGGGCGCTGGCGCGGGACACCACACACCGTCTGGAGAAATGTAACACCGACCTTCATCTGGAAATCACTCAATCAAGAGGCACTACCTCTTGATAATGGTGGAAATGCCAGCCGCGATTTTATCTTTGTTGAAGATATGGCACGGGGACTGATGGCTTGCGCCCTCAACGGCGAGACGGGTGGTGTTTACAATCTAGCGTCAGGCGTTGAGACCAGTATTCTTGAGCTCGCCACACTTATCAACGAGATGACGGGCAACCCAACCCCACCGGACATCAAACCAGCCCGCGATTGGGACAGATCCGGCAAACGTTTTGGTTCTACTGAAAAATCCAAGTCCATGCTGGGCTTTGAAGCAAAAGTCGGGCTGCGCGAAGGGATTGAAAAGACCGTTACCTGGACGCGCGAAAACCAAGCCCGTATACAAACCTGTATCGCACAGCATGATTATTTCATGGCTCGCTTAAGTTGAGCATGCAAGACAACCTGTAAAAAAGGCCCCTGTTCGGGGCCTTTTTTATCTCAACCTAATACCGCTCTGACAGTTTCTATAATCATGTCCTGATCATCTTCCGTCAGGTACGGGTGCATCGGCAGGCTCAGAACACGACCGGAGAGGCTGTCCGAAACGGGGGTACCGCCACTGACGCCGGGATAGTGTTTGTAACCTGTCTGTTGTGAAAGCGCCATTGGGTAGTAAACCATCGTCGGCACTCCTGCTTCCTTGCACTTTGCCTGAACAGCATCCCGGTCATCCACGATAAGCGTGTACTGAGCCCACACCGATGTCGCGCCATCGATCAGCTTCGGTGTCCGTGCGACGTCCTTCAACGCTGCCGTATAGCGGGCAGCCACCCGGTCACGCGCAATCACCTCTTCCGGAAAAATTGCGAACTTTTCCTTCAAAATAGCGGCTTGCAGCGTATCCAGGCGCGAATTCATCCCGATACGGACATTATCGTATTTCTCACGCCCTTTACCGTGGAGACGAATGGAATCAATGACTTTGCCCAGTTCGGCATCGTTGGTGAAGATAGCCCCACCGTCCCCATAACAGCCCAGCGGCTTTGCCGGGAAGAAGCTGGTCGTCGTGGCGTGCCCCCATGTGCCAACCCGCTTGTTATGCAGTGTCGCACCGAAACTCTGTGCTGCGTCCACAAGAACCTTCACATCGTTCGCATCGGCAATCTTCTGGATCGCGGGCACATCAGCAGGTTGCCCGAACAAATCTACGGGGACGACAGCCGTCGCTTCCAGCCCCAGAGCCTTTGCTTCACCAATCGCTTTTTCAAAGCTCTCAGGATCAATATTGAACGTATCTTCGTGCACATCGACAAAAAACGGCGTTGCGCCCAGCATGCCCGCCACTTCGGCGCTCGCCACGTAGGTGAAAGACGGCACAAAGACGGCGTGCCCCGGTCCAACACCCCAGGCCATCAGAACAACAGCCAGCGCATCTGTACCATTGGCGCACCCAAACGCGTGCTCCGCGCCCGTAAACTCTGCCAACTGTGCCTCAAACTCACGCACTTCCGGGCCCATAATATATTGCCCATGATCCAGAACGCGCGCGATCCCCGCATCAATCTTGTCGCGGATTTTCGCCTGCTGAGCGGCAAGATCGATAAATTGAATATTTGCACCGGCCATTTTTATCTCACTCCGTCACAGCGACAAGTTCGTCTGAACTTTTCTCGCGATATTGCGTTCCATCAATCGGGCAGATGAGATCTGCTCCTAAACGTCCACCAGCTTTACTCATCCAGCCGATGCGTTTTGCTGGCACCCCTGCCATCAAAGCGTATGCCGGCACGTCTTTTGTCACAGTCGCGCCTGCTGCGACGAAGCTGTACTCACCAAGCGAGTTTCCACAAACGATCGTCGCGTTTGCACCGATGCTGGCCCCTCTCTTCACGAGGGTTTTGCGAAATTCATCCTTCCGTTCAACTTCAGAACGAGGGTTGTTCACGTTTGTGAATACACAGGAAGGGCCACAAAAAACACCGTCTTCAATTTCGACACCATCATAAAGGCTGACATTGTTCTGGATCTTACAATTGTTGCCTACCTTCACGTTCGGCCCGATAACAACATTCTGTCCAATTGAACAGGAACGCCCCACCTGCACATTCCCCAGCAGATGGGAAAAATGCCAGATCCGCGTTCCTTCACCGATGGAAACGGGCTCATCCACGTAAGCACTCTCGTGAATTTTGACACCCGGAAAACGGTCCCCACTCTTTTCTTTTGCGGCATCAGGATCAGCCGCGAGCAGAACGTTCAGAACCCGCAACGCTTCCGCCCCATCTGTCCGGGGACGTGAGTTGGTTGCCACACAATCAATGAAATGCTGACATTCCAGCTTCAACGGCTCAGCTTCGGGCAAGGGCACAGGTTCAGCATCCGCGGCCTTCGGCGTCGGCACGGCTCCGCCCCAGTTGATCGTATGACGATAGCGCGTCAATTTTTCATTCCAGCCCGCTCTGTCGTCAAAAACAGCCATGCCCTCGCTACCGATCACAACGAGCTTCTGCTCTTTGAACGGGTGTAACCAGGAGGCAAAGATATGACCACGAACGCCACTTGGGAATTTCAGCTGGACCTGAACGCTGTCTGAAATTTTTTCATGCAGCATGGGTGCAAATGTACTCGTCACCACATCAGGTTCCTCTCCCACCAGGGCAAGGATCATGGAAATGTCATGTGGCGCAAAACTCCACAAAACATTCTCCTCCCGTCTGATTTTCCCCAAACTCAAACGGTTCGAGTAGACATATTGAACCTTACCCAAATCACCAGATCGCACCATTTCCAACAGTGCAATAAAGGCGGGGTGATATTGAAGCAAATGCCCAACCATCAGTTGGCGACCAGTCTGTTTGGCGGTCGCAATCAGCAATTCGCCATCTTGCCTGCTAAGTGCCAGGGGTTTTTCAACATATACATGCTTGCCTGCCTTCATGGCAGCAACGCCCAGCGTCGCATGCAACTCCGCCGGTGCGGCGATGGCCACAGCGTCAGCTGATGACGAGAGAACCTCGTTCCATGTCAGTGCCGGAACAGAAACCTCCTTGGCAAATTTCTCCGCCAATTCCGAATTTGGATCACTGACTCCAGCGAGAGCGCCGAGTTCTGCAAAATTGCGGACAAGGTTCTTGCCCCAGTGGCCGCATCCACAAACCACTACCCCTGTTTTTGACTTTGTCATTCATCCAACTCTTAAGCTTTGACAATAATCGCGTTCGCGTCCGCACTGCGATAGGCTCTGTTGCGGGTGTCGATTACGAGCCGCGCTTTCTGTGAGACAAGCTGATAATCAACATCCGTATGATCTGTTGAAATCAGAACGGCATCAAACTCCTCAACAACCTTCGCGGATAGCTCAACCGACTTGCGCCCCGACAGATTGTCGTGCTCGCGCGTGTGAGGGATAACCGGGATGAACGGATCATAGAACTCGACCTTCGCCCCTGCAGCCTCCAGCCGCTCGATGAGTACGAGCGACGGGCTTTCGCGCATGTCGTCCACATCTTTCTTGTAGGCGATACCGAGAATGAGAATTTTTGATCCTTTTACGGATTTTTCAAAATGCTCATTCAACGCCTCACTCAAACGGGACACGACATAACTTGGCATATGCGTGTTTATCTCCCCTGCCAGTTCGATGAACCGGGTTGGCACATCATACTCCCGGGCTTTCCAGGTCAGATAAAACGGGTCAATAGGGATACAATGACCGCCGAGCCCAGGGCCGGGATAGAACGGCATAAAACCAAAAGGCTTGCTTGCAGCCGCATCGATCACTTCCCAAACATCAATACCCATTTTGTCGTAGATGATTTTGAGTTCGTTGACCAAAGCAATATTGACGGAACGGAAAATATTCTCGGTGAGTTTCACCGCTTCCGCCGTCCGGCTGTTTGAAACGACAACCGTTGCATCAATGATGCTGGTGTAAAGCGCATCAGCAATTTCCAATGCATCTATGCCATCGGCACCAACTACTTTTGGTGTGCTTTTCGCTGTATGTACTTTGTTGCCGGGGTCTTCTCTCTCCGGCGAATACGCAAGGAAGAAATCCTCTCCGGCCACCAGTCCGCTCTTCTCCAGGATCGGCTTGACCACTTCGTCGGTGGTGCCGGGGAACGTACTCGACTCCAAGATCACAATCTGTCCATCGCGAAGCCGGGGCGTGATCGCTTCAGAGGTTGCAATGATGGCCCCGAGATCAGGTTCTCTATGCTTTGTCAGTGGTGTGGGCACGCACACAACGATCGCATCAACTTCACCAATACGATCAAAGTCAGTTGTGGACTCAAACTGCTTCTTTTCCACAAGATCGGAGATATTTTTCGAAGGAATATGCCCGATATAGCTTTTTCCGGCATTGAGCAGATCCACTTTTGGCTGATCAATGTCGAAGCCAACAACTTTGTATCCCTGTTTGCAGAACAGCTGCACCAGCGGCAAGCCTACATATCCCAGCCCGACGACGCCGACTTTGGCCTCTCGCGACAAAATCTTGGCGACGACTGCCTGTCCCTTTGCACTCGTCTTTTGCTGTCGCATTTCACTCGCATTCATGGTGACCTGTCCCCATTCTAAAACTAATATCCCGCGGCGCTACTTTCACGTTATCCCAGCCACGCACCTGTCAACTTGGCCTTAGCTGCACCCCAAGCCCTGCTGACTTCATTCACCCCGACCAAATGAAGGGGACTTTCTACCATAGCTATCCACATCGGCAAGCACTTCTGCTGTCCCCACCGGGCCGCAGAAAATAGGGTTTTGTCACCCACTTGTCACATCTTTACCAAACATGGCCGCTATCACCTTTTCTCCGGCATGGCCGTCACCATAAGGGGTCGCGCCAGATTGCCCCGACTGCCCGATCGCGGCACGGATGGCCCGAGCGACAGCCGCCCCCGATGTCGGAGATTGCAACCTGTTCCACCCCATGGAAACCAGCTCCACCCACTCTGTTTCATCGCGCAAAGTGACACAGGGTTTGCCATGAAAATAGGCTTCTTTCTGCACACCCCCTGAGTCGGTAGCAATAAGTTCAGCCCCCGCCTCCAGACGTGCCATTTCAAAATAGCCAACGGGTTCGACAACCGTCAGCTGGTCCGCGAATGCAGACAAATGAGAGTCCTTCGCGATCAGGCTTCTTGTACGCGGGTGCAGGGGCAGTACAACTTCCATGTCCTGCGCAACCTCAGACAATCCCCCAAAAATAGCAGCGAGGCGCGCAGGATCATCCGTGTTCTCCGCACGGTGTATCGTTGCAAGAATATAGGATTTTCCGGATGTGACGCTCTTTCCTATTTCTGTCTGAACGGCTTCCTTGGCGAAGAGAGTCGCGTCGTACATGACGTCGCCGACAAAGCGTACTTTCTCGCCCTTTATTCCTTCACGCGCGAGGTTTTCTGTCGCAGACGATGTCGGCGTCAGTAGAAGGTCAGACAAATGATCCGCCACAATCCTGTTCTGTTCTTCAGGCATTGCCTTATTAAACGACCGCAAACCCGCCTCGACATGCGCGACAGGAATATGCAACTTCGATGCGGCAAGCGCGCCGGCAAGGGTTGAGTTTGTGTCTCCGTAAACAAGAACCCAATCAGGCCTCTCCTCCTGGATAACTTTTTCAATCCCCTCCAGCATACGTCCGGTCTGGGCCCCATGGCTCCCTGAGCCAACTGCCAGATTATGTGCTGGTGCAGGAATTTTGAGCTCCTGAAAGAAAATATCGGACATGCCTTGATCGTAGTGCTGTCCGGTATGAACCATGCTTTCTGTGACACCCGGCACGCGGGCTATTGCCCTGCTCACAACCGCCGCCTTGATGAACTGAGGGCGAGCCCCAACAATTGTCAAAACCTTCTTTTCCATTCACTTTCTCACTTAGTTCGGCGGCTGGATATTGTTTAGGACGTTGGCGAACTTCCGGCCGAGGCCCTCCATGCTGTGATGCTTCAAGGCATACGCGCGTGCGCGCTTACCCATTGCCTGCCTCTCGTCTTCCGGAGTCCGTGTCATTTCAGCAATAGCATCGGCCAAAGCCTGATCATCATCCGCCAGAACAGATATCCCCGCTCGGGCATCCGCGACCGGATTGTACTCGCCATTCAGTGCCAGAATGATGGGCCTTCCAACCGACAAATAGTCATACAGCTTGTTCGCACTCACGCCGAAATTGTAGATCTCATGACCATGGAAAATGAGACAGAATGCATCGGCTTCCGATAATCGTTGCTGGACCATCACTTTCGAGACTGCAGGTTCGAAAGTGATGAAATCGAGCGCCCATTCCTCTGCCATGGTTTTCAAGTTTTCTTTGCTGGGACCATTGCCGATCAGACGGATGGCCAAATTTTCAGCAAGTCCGCGGTCTTTAAGGATACGTGCCGCACGCAAAAGCGATTCCAGATTATTCGCATTGCCATGAGTGCCCGCATACATCAGTGTAAATTTCTCGTTTTCACACTGTGCTTGACACTCAGCGATCGGCCTTGATGCAATTCCGGACCCGTTTGGTATCCAGGTAATTTTTTCAGCATTCCCACCATTTGGCACGATATGCCGGTGCGCATTCGGCAGAAGCGTGACAATCCAGTCTGCATTTCGATAAAGGAAGCGCTCCAGAAAACCCAAGAGCACAATGTAAGGATGATAGGTCGAGAATTGCCCAATTTGCACAGCCGAGAGCGGCCAGATATCCCGGATTTCCAGGACAAAGGGGACTTTCATCCTTTGTGCGACTACGTAAGCTGAAAGAGCTGAAATAAGATCGGGAGAGGTGCCGACCACATAATCGGGCTTGGGTTGTGCTTTAAGCCCCTGCCGACAGAGCGTACGTGCAGCGAAAACGACATTGTTCCAAACTCTTCTAATGATACGGGCGCTAGCGCTGGGGGTTTTCATCCAATGAAAGGAAACCCCTTCAATCTCTTCTTTTGCCCATTTTTGGCCCGTCGGCACATGGTTTCGGTCTGAAATATGCTGTTGCCCGGCCCCGATAATTGTGACCTGGAAACCATTCTCATTGAGTGCCTTGGAGAGTTCGAAATGCCGTGTACCACCCGCCTGATCCGGCGTCAGGGCAAAATGATTAATGATCCACACATGACGTGGCTGTGCCGAAGCATCTTCTGATGCTCCCCGATCTGTCCCCATTGCCAGCATTCAGGCCTGCCCACTGTCCTGCCCGCCCCGAAGATGGAGCGGTGTAAACTTTTCTTGATTTCCAGTGCAAGGTAGCACAATTCGACTGCACCGTTCATACATGCAGCGCCCAGATGCAAGCTTTTTCTCAATTGACGGGCCTGACACCATCTCGCTGGACGGTGTTTAAACACCACATCGACATTCCTGTGATTATCGTCGACAGTCTTTCTTCATCACAGATCGGCCAGCAAGGCGGACAGGCGCTCGCCCAACACCTCGGCACCGTGCTCGGAAATGACATAGGCGCGCCCAGCCGCACCCATCCGGGCCCTTTCCTCGTCGCTACATCCCGCCAGCTCCATAACCGCATCTGCCAGCGCTTCAGGGTTCTCCGGCGGAATAGTGAGCCCTGCATTAGCATTTTCTACAGGGTTAACACTCGTATTCACCGCAAAAATGACCGGACGCGCCGCTCCCATGTAATCAAAAAGCTTGTTCGGGCTGACCCCCCACCGAAATACCGGCAGATCGCGCAAATGCATAAAGCATGCGTCCGCCGCTGCCAGCACAGCGGGAATCGCGTTCTTAGGCACACTGTCCTTGAAAACAACATTTGCCAAGGCGCGCTTGGCAGCGTTCGCCTTCAGCCGCTCTTTCTGGGTTCCATTTCCAACCAGAACGAATGTAACGCCTCCGCACCCGCGATCCTGTAAAAGTGCTGCTGCATCCAGTACCACATCCAGCCCGTTTGCCACACCATGTGCGCCAGCATACATGACGATAAAGTCGCCATCCCGCTTCTTGGGCTCCGGCGAAGTGAACAAAGACAAATCGACACCGTTCGGGATCCAGGTAATTTTATCCCTGTGGCTGCCTTTACGAACGAGGTCGTCATGTGCCTTGGGCAGCAAACAGATGATGCGGTCAGCTTTCCGCGCCAACAGTTTCTCAAGCTGGTCGAGCAAAACAATAAAGGGGTGAAACCATGAATAACCACCCAGTTCGACAAGCGATTCCGGCCAGATATCCCTGACTTCCAGAACGAATTTCGCCTTAAACCGCCGTGCGAGGACGAGCGCCGCAAAAGCTGCAAACGGGTGCGGAGTTGATCCGATAATAACGTCAGGCCGCGGCAGATAACCGGATGCCCGTCCAAAAATCGTCCGCAGCGCGAAGACAATCATGCTCAAGACACGCAACAGAGAACCTTTGTATTCAGGCACGTTCAGCCAGAGAAACTTGATTCCCCCATGTTCCTGCAAACGGGCGCGGTAATCCGTATCCGCGTCCGCTGATGCCCTCTCATGATAGTTCACATTCCCCGCGATGATGGCGATCGAATGCCCTGCTTTGCGTAAATGCTGACCAAGCACCCAATGGCGGGTTCCGCCGGACTGCCCCGGAGGTACGGCGTAATGGTTTACAACCCAGATATTCAAACTCTCTTTTCCCGCACCTGATATGGACTCATTTCTGATTATGCCAACTGCAAACCAGTCGCAAAAGCCATAGAAACACTGTTTTTGCTTTTCCGCGACCTAGGCACCCGAGAACGGGCGGAGTATGGTCCGGACAATCTCAACCTGGACATGCTTGCCCAAAAACATGAAAAATTCTGCACTTCTTGCTGCATTTGAGAATGCAATCTTGTTATTAGGCAAGGCAATTGCACTTCTGCTCTTTGCATGGTTGCTCGGCCCAGCGGCGCAGGGTTCATATACGCTATTTTTGGCGACCTTTGCGCTCGTCACGACAATGTGTGTTCTGGGTCTGGATACATCCAACAATTTCTGGCAAGCGCGTGCCCGTGCACCTGGCAGAAGTCAGGCCCTTCTGGGAAACTCGCTACTGCTCACCTTACCTTTCAGCGCGCTGGGTGTTGGCGGCTTGATGGGCTTGTGGCACCAAACAAGTATATTGAGTGAACTCTCCCCTCCTCTCTACGGCCTGCTGCTCCTCGCCATTCCACTGGGTACCCTTGCCCTGGTCTCAGGAGCATTGCTCTATGGGCACAATTGTTTCGGCCATCGACTGGCGGGCACCTTCGTGCACATGTTTGTGTTTGTCGCCGGTTTGGTGTGGGAAGGACTAAGGGGCAAGATCAGCGTCGAAAGCGGGATGGCAGCCTGGACAATCGGACTGGCCTTGTGTGCCGGATACTGGACACTGATATCCTGGCGGCGCGCCGACTATCGCGTCTTTGTCCACCGGATAACCCTGAACCGGCAAGTCGGATACGCATGGCGCTCCTACCCTTATTTCATGATGAGTGCCGCCAATTTTCGGCTCGATAACTTCATCCTTGCCAACTACTGGGGCTTGGCCACATTGGGTGTCTATTCCGTTGCCGTGGCGGCTGTGGAGATTTTCCTCTACCTGCCACGATCGCTGGTCAACGCCACCCTTACTCACCAGGCCAGCCATCGGACTCCTTCCGCCGCGCGGGTCTTGCGTCCACTAAGCTCGCTCCTTCTGGCTATGCTTCCGATTGCGCTCAGCGCGCCCCCCATCGCGATTTTGGTCATTTTCGATGCTGAGTTTCACCCGGCAATATTGGCCTCTCTTCTTCTCATCCCCGGCATTTATGCCATGGCGATTGGTGCTGTCGGTTCTTTCTACCTGTTCTCTCAAAACCGATCGACGGACGCATCCATTGCCGCGGCGCTGGCAACAGGTACAACGCTCATCACCTGCTTTATCCTGATCCCTCCCTTTGGACTTACAGGAGCGGCGCTCGCGACAAGTGTTTCCTACATGTCCTTCTGCCTCTATGTTCTCAAAGCCATTTCAAGGTATGAGAAAGTCCCACTCCTTTCATCAATCCGCCCTGACTGGTCTATTCTCAAGCGTCTGCGCGACCAGGTCCTGCGCAGACATTCCATCTAGAGGTACATCATGTGCGGCATAGCGGGCATTCTTGCGTCAAAACCGGCATCGTTGAGCATGATCGGCCCGATGACCCGGGCACAAGCCCATCGAGGCCCGGATGGTGAGGGCTTTGCTTTCATTGGTCCTGATGGTCATGCGCATATATCCACGCAAGCAGACCATGCTCACCCATCGCAAATCGCTCTGGGGCACCGGCGGCTTGCCATTCTGGATACAAGCGATGCCGGCCTTCAGCCCATGGCCAGTGCAGATGGTGATCACGTCATCTGCTACAATGGCGAAGTTTACAATTACATTGAACTGCGCGATGAGCTGTCCGCCCTTGGCCATATCTTCCGCACCGGAACAGACACGGAAGTTGTCCTGGCGGCTTACCGCGAATGGAATGTAGATGCCTTTGCCCGCTTTAATGGTATGTGGGCGCTTGCAATATGGGACCGGTGCCGACAGGTGCTCGTTCTTTCCCGGGACCGGTTCGGTGTGAAGCCATTACATGTCGCACACGAAAATGGCGCTCTGCTCTTCTCCTCCGAGATCAAAGGGTTGCTGGCGGCCGGTGCTCGGCGGACACTCAACCGCGCCCGCGCGGCTGACTTTCTGCGATGGGGTATTGTCAATCATACGCACGAAACCTTTTACGACAGTATCAACGCTTTCCCGCCGGGGCATTATGCGGTTATACGGCCCTCTGAACCTCATACGGTAACACCCGTTGCTTTCTGGCAGCCGCCCAGCGAAGCAAAACTTGCCTCACGTCAAATTTCCTCACATGAAGCCGAGGCTGAATTTCGACGCTTGTTTGACTCTTCTGTTTCATTGCGGCTGAGATCGGATGTACCTGTGGGCGCCTGCCTGTCCGGTGGGCTCGACAGCTCATCGATCGTATGCCATGCATCCCGCCTTCTTCCCTCGGGGCATCGACTTGCCACGTTTACATCTGCATCCGACAATCCGGCTTTCGATGAACGCACGTGGTCGGATCTTGTTAATGAGCAATGTCAGGCGGAGCCGCATACAGTTATTCCAACGGCCGATGGCTTTTCCAACGATTTTGATGCGTTGCTCCAAACGCAGGATGAACCGTTCCCATCTGCCAGTATTTACGCACAATACCTGCTCATGCGCTCCGCTCACGAGGCTCATATTCCTGTCTTGCTGGATGGTCAGGGAGCGGACGAAGCCTTGTGCGGGTATCGCAAATACATCGTCTATAGCCTTATGGAAGCCTACCAGAATGCAAACTGGCTCAACCTGCTTGCCGGTTTGGGCTGGTGGGTTGCACAAGGCGACAAGGGACTCCTCAATCTCTCCGAGGGCGTTCGCTACCTTCCCGCTTTTCTTCGCGGAGGCCAGGCAGACCCCATGGCGAGGATGGTTGCCCCCCGCTTCAAGGAGGAGTGGGATGCCAGTCAGCCAGCCAGCAAGTTGACAACCTACCGGTCGAGTGAGCGCCAGATAGATGATATACTGCGTTTCAGCGTTCCACCGCTCTTGCGATACGAAGACCGCAATTCGATGGCATGGAGCATCGAAAGTCGTGTCCCATTTCTCGACTATCGGCTTGTTGAGTTCCTGCTGGAACTTCCCACATCACTGAAGATCAACAGATCACAGACAAAAGCTCTGATGCGGCGGGCCCTACGGGGTGATGTCCCGGACAAAATTCTGGACCGTCGCGACAAAATGGGATTTGTCACCCCTCAACATTCATGGATGCAAGGCCCGTTGAAAGACAGGTTTCGCCACGCCTTTCTGTCTGACACATTTTCAATCGGCGAATTGATATCCGGCACAAAGGCATCGGACCTGTTGAGTGCTGAAGGATATTGGGCAGGTGTTTCCATGAACGCGGCATTTCGCATCTTCACACTTAATCGCTGGGTCCAGCTGAATTCTGTTACGCTGTAACCTGATCGTCGGGCGAGAGTGCCCCGACGAGTATGGAAGAGGATATCCAATGCATTTAGAGCTTCCCCTCACAAGCCTTGTGACCATCAGCACATTGCTGATCTATTTCTGGATGGCGCGGCAAGTTGGCGTCGCCCGTGGCAAATATGAGGTGCCCGCTCCCCGCACTGACGGGCCCGAGGCTTTTCTGCGTGTTCAACGCGTCCATGGCAATACGATGGAAGGGCTTTTGCTTTTTCTACCGGCGCTCTGGATTTTTGCCTTTGCTTATGGCGACGTTGCTGCGGCAGCCATTGGCCTCTTTTATCCCGTCGGGCGCATTATCTTCGCCCGAGGCTATTATCAAGCTGCCGACAAGCGGGGACGCGGCTTCATGATCGGGCTGGTAGCCACCGGCATACTTCTTCTGGGGGACCTTGTCGCGGCATTGGCGTCGATCGCCGATATTTATCTGTCGTGACACTTGCAGATTGATAGCGCGCAAAAGTGGCTGGGGCGGCAGGATTCGAACCTGCGAATGCCGATACCAAAAACCGGTGCCTTACCACTTGGCGACGCCCCAACAGCAGCAGCTTTGTGCCGCGCGGACACAGCACATAACTCGAAGTCCCCGCATATGCAATATTTATAGAGCAAATCGGCCACATTTTAGTCGCCCGCCCATCTATTTTCCGGCTTGCGCCTTGCTCGGCGCACAGGAGAACGCCGAAAGCCCGGCCATTTCTACTGCCTGCCGGCGATTCGGCTCCACAGACCACTTCACCTTATCCCGACGTTAACCCCTGTTTGTCATGCTCCCTTCAGGCAACAGCCTGAGAAGAGTCTGACAGTAGAGTCCGGGCCAGTTTCCGAGGAACCGGCCTTTCGTGCGTTCCATCCCCTCATGCACGGGGAGAATAGAGCGCGGGTCTGGAGAGTAGAATGGCCGCGTATTTATTAATCCATGGTGCTTGGCACGATGAAAGATGCTGGGATCGTCTGACCCCTCATCTTGCTGCCACAGGTCACCATGTACATACGCTGACGCTCCCCGGACACTGGCACAAATCCCGTTTCTCCTACCAAATTTCGCTTCGAAGCTATGCGCAGGCCGTGTGTGACGCTGCAGCGCAGATTGCCGAACCCGTCATTCTTGTCGGTCATTCCATGGGTGGCATGGTGATTTCCGCTGCCGCGCAGGCGAAACCACACCTTTTCCAACATCTGGTTTATCTGACGGGCTATGTCCCACCGCTCTATCGCCCCACGCACTTGAGAAACCTGGTTCTGGAAGACAAGGGAACAGAATTGTGGCGCGGCGTCTGGACGGACTGGTTGCGTTTTCGTATTCACCTGCACCCGGAGCACACCATGGATCTGTTTTATCATGATTGCCCGGAAGAGGTTGCCACACTTGCCCAGTCACGACTGTGCTCGCAGGCGGGCCGCCCCCTGGTTGATCTGATCTGGGCAACATCCAAAGGACTGGGCGCCGTACCCAAGACCTATATTGAATGTCTGCGCGACAAGGTCATCTCCATCGGCCATCAGCGTAAAATGCAAACGCATGCCGAGTTCTCGCGCGTGATGACCCTCGACAGCTCTCACTCTCCCTTTCTCTCCCAAGCGGAACAGACAGCCGCCTATCTCTATGAAATTGCACGGGCGGACCCTGTTCTCGCACTGGAAAAAGATACGGGCACACAAGCACCCAGCCTCGGAAAAAACGCGCCACACACCCTCTTGCAGTTGCAAAAACGGAGCGCTATAACCCCGCCCCAGCAGTCGGAGTGTAGCGCAGCCTGGTAGCGCACCTCGTTCGGGACGAGGGGGTCGGTGGTTCGAATCCACTCACTCCGACCAATTTACGGCTTTTTCCCAACATCCTGGAAAACAGACCTGTTTATTGACGGTCTTGTGTCTTTCGTGAGCCTTGAGCCCGATCCAGCGCCCGCATTGGCGACAGATTGCAAAGCCGCGACAACGACACAGCGAAGAGAGGCCCTCATTTGAGCGGTCTGCTTTTTCTCACAATCGTCAGTTGATCCACGTCAAGGCACAAACATGACGGAGGCGTCATTAATAATACCCGGAAGGCCAGCTGCAGATACGGCCTTGCCGGAATGACTGCCAGGGTGGGACGAGTCCTCCAGCTCTCTCACCTGATCAGGGCGCTTCTTCCTCACGAAGGAGCGCCCCTTTTCCACCCACTCCCTGATGAGGGAGGCGGTCAGCGCCCTGTGAAACGGGCGGCACGTTTCTCGACGAAATGGGCCACGCCTTCTTTGAAGTCATCGCTTGCGAAACTCTTCTGCATTTCAGCATCAGCCATAGAGGTGGAGTTATTGAAGTCCTGAAACAGGGATTTATAGACTTGGCGCTTCATAATCGTCATCGAACGCGGGCTCACCATTTGAGCCATATGTCTGGCGTAGGCCGCCACCTCGCCCATCAGTTCATTGCCGGAATAAGCCCGGTTTACAAGTCCCATGCGGGCGGCTTCCTCTCCGGTGAACTTACGCGCGGACATCAGCAGATCAAGCGCATTGGCGGAACCGATCAGGCGGGGCAACAACCAGGCAATGCCATGCTCGGCAATCAGGCCACGGCTGGCGAAGGCGGTTGTGAACTTCGCGGTATCGCTGGCAAAGCGCATGTCGCAGAACATGGTCATAACAAGGCCGATCCCGGCAACAGGCCCGTTGATAGCGGCCAATATCGGCTTCGGGCACTCAAACATATACCCAAAACGTCCCTCGAAATGCTCCATCACCGAGGGGCCGTTTTCATTGTCGAAAGAGACCTCAGCCTCCTCGCCGGGCTCCACAATTCGTTTGCGACCATCCCCTTTGGCATCAATTTTCTGGAGCCCCCCCATATCCGCACCTGCGCAGAACCCCCGACCCGCACCAGTAATCACGATTACGCGAACCTCTTCATCCCCGGCGGCTTCGCTGATCGCGCGACGCATCTCATTTTCCATCGTTGCCGTCCAGGCGTTCAGCCGGTCCGGCCGGTTGAGTGTGATTGTGCCAACCCCGTCTGCCGCACTGTAGAGAATTTCGTCNTATGCCATCCTGTGCCCCTCCTTTTTGGCCNGCCGCTTTTCAGGCNTCTGTGGCCAATTTCGACTTTTCTTGAGATGCGGATAGCCTATCATCTCTTAAGGCTCACAGAAGGCCATTTTGNGGAGGCACATTTGACTGACTTCCACGATATTGTGGTGGATGATGTGCGACCGCATGTGCGGCGCATTACGCTCAATCGCCCGGAGGCGATGAATGCCTACACGACCCGCCTGTGTGAAGAGCTCAGTCGGGCGATTGATGCATATCTTCGGGATGATGAGGCCCGGGCGCTGATCCTCACCGGTGCAGGCCGTGGATTTTGTTCTGGTGGTGACGTAAGTGGAAANTCTGATCCGGTGCACAAAGCGCTCATGGCATCGCAATTGTCTCATGGTCGCGAGATGCGCGATGGNATGCACAAGGTCATTTTGGCTCTGTCCCGGTGTGACAAACCCGTTATCGCCATGATCAACGGCGCGGCAGTTGCAGGCGGTCTTGCNCTTGCTCTCTCCTGCGACATTCGTATTGCCTCCGACAAAGCAAAGCTTGGTGATACGAGTGGCCGGTTTGGCCTCCTGCCGGACGAAGGCGGGGCCTGGCTGTTTCCCCGCGCAATGGGAACGGACCGGGCGCTCAAAATGACGATGCTCGGCGAAACCTATGATGCGCCAACTGCGCAGGCTCTGGGNCTGNTGACGGAGATTGTTCCCCATGAGCAGCTTGAGGTCGAGACAATTGCACTTGCTGAACGCATTGCCGCCGGCGCACCGCTGGCCATACGGCTTGCCAAGCAGATGATGAAACGCGGACAGGACATGACGCTTGAGCAATCTCTGGGCGATGCTGCGCTCGCGGTGATGATTACCAACCCTTCAAGCGATGTTCGTGAAGGGGTGAAAGCTTTTTTTGAAAAACGTGCCCCCAAATTTGTGGGGAAATAGAACTTCACAAGGGTTCAAACTGGAATGCCCGTCAGGGCGCAAGTGGGAGGGAATGTATGAGCTTCACAATGCCGGAACAGGGCCGCACCTGGGATGTACTCTCGAAAGAGATGCTGGAGCGCGGCGGGTCAGACGTGAAATGGCGGGACGGCAAAACGGCCGTTTACGTTTTTAATGCGGGAGATGACGTCACGCGTGTGCAAAAAGGTGCATACACGATGTACATGTCGGAGAACGGTCTTGGCCCCCTCGCCTTTCCCAGCCTGAAGCAGATGGAAGATGAAGTGATTTCCATGGGGTTGAACCTGTTGCACGCGCCCGACGGTGCTGCGGGAAACATCACTTCCGGCGGCACGGATTCCATTACCATGGCCATCAANNCCGCCCGTGATTATGCNCGCGCGNCCGGCAAGCTTAAGGGACAAGCCAATATTGTTGCGCCCTGGTCCGCTCATCCTGCCTTCGACAAGGCGGCAAAGATGATGGATATCGAAATGCGCCGTGTTGCATGCGGGCCTGACTTTCTGGCGGACGCCGCTGCCATGGGTGCGCGCGTGGATGACAACACGATCATGATGGTGGGGTCTGCTCCCTGCTTCCCCTATGGTCTGATGGATCCGATTGAACGTTTGGGCGCTGTCGCAAAAGCACATGATGTGTGGTTGCATGTGGATGCCTGTGTCGGCGGCTATTTTGCTCCGTTTGCCAAAATGAATGGCGTACCACTCAAGCCTTTTGATTTTGAAGTGCCGGAAGTTAAGTCAATCTCTGCTGACCTTCACAAATATGGCTATGCGGCCAAGGGGGCTTCAACCGTGCTCTTCCGCACAGCTGAACTGCAGTCACATATGATTTTTGACTGTGCGGATTGGCCCGGCGGACGAATGATCACGCCAACGCTTGCCGGCACCCGGCCAGGCGGGGCTATTGCCGCTGCCTGGGCCGTCATGAATTATCTGGGTGTTGAGGGCTACAAACAGAAACAGGGGACGGTTTGCGCTGTACGCGAACATATTGAACGGGGTGTGAAGCGCATGGGGTTCGAGATTGTCGGGCATCCGCAGCTTGGCCTCATCGCTTTCTATCATCCAAAATATGACGCCTTTGCGCTCTGGGGTAAAATGATGGAGAAGGGCTGGTTTACATCCGTCACGACGGAACCCAAATCATTGCATCTAATGCTTTCGCCTTTTCATGCCATGGTTCAGGACCAGTATCTTGCCGACCTTCAAACCAGTATGGCCGAAATTGATGCGGGCAATGCAGGTGACGTCAAAGAGGTCCGGTACAGCTAGATCTTTCAGCACGATCTGACTGCACGCTCTGGCAGCACTCTCCGCTAACCATCCGGCTCATCGGCGGGGCCTGTTCAGAGAGCATGCTGCTCGTTCTCACCTAAAATTTATTCCCGGCGCGGGGGAGCCTCGCGCCGGGTCTCCCCGCCTTTAAAGGTAATCATCGCTACCTTATATGCACGCCCTACAGTCCGGCACACTCAGAAGTCGAAATGTCGCAGGCGTTTTTAACCCTCCTAACGATCTTTTAAACATATCGTCTTGAAACTGTTGTGCAGTGCACCTAAGTAGGGGGTGTTGAACAAGAGCTGGATAACAGCCGGTTTTAACAGGAACGCTTTCTGGCGGGCTTAAATCCGCTAACCCTTTGATCTTGGAGTAAGATCATGCTTACCGCAAACCTGAAAACCAATCCAAACACGGCACCTGCAGATGACAAGAATGTGTTCGCATCTGCAAAAACCACGGTCCTGGAAAGCCTGAAATCTCTCGGCATCGAGGATACGAGCGACTTTGTGACCGCGGCTGGCTACCTTTTTGTCGGTGCCTACGCGATCACGCTGGTGATCAATCTGATCAGCCAATACTAATTTCAGCGACCACCGTTTCTCTCCCTCCCCCAAAAAGAGAAGTCGGTCAGTAGGTCGCTTTGGGCTTGATGCCCTGCCGCTCTGCCGTCATTCTGCGCAAAAAGCGCAGGAGGCGGCATGGCGGTGAAAATTCCTTTCGTCCATGAAATTGATATTGAGTATGGACGCGTTGATCAGGTGAGCCCGCTCATCCGGCGCGTGACGGCCAACAATCCTGGTGGCTTCACGTTCAAGGGGACGGGTACCTACATTGTCGGACAGGGGAATGTCGCCGTGGTCGACCCGGGTCCGTTGAACGAGGCGCATATCGCCGCCCTTCTCAAAGCCGTTGAGGGGGAGACTGTCACCCATATCCTCATCACGCATTGTCATTCCGATCATTCCCCTGCGGCTGCGCCGTTCAAAGCGGCAACGGGTGCGAAGACCTATGCCTACGGGCCACACGGGTCCGGCAAGCCGCAAGACAATGTCGAAGTCGAGGCCGGGGCCGATCGCGACTTCGTACCGGATATTGAAATTCGCCATGGCGACGTGATCGAAGGTGATGGCTGGACGGTTGAATGCGTCTTTACCCCGGGCCACACGTCAAACCATATGTGCTTTGCCCTGCGCGAAGAAAAAGCACTTTTTAGCGGGGATCATGTTATGGGCTGGTCCACCACGGTGGTGAGCCCGCCGGATGGGGACATGGCGACCTATATGGCATCGCTCGAATTGCTGCTCACGCGCGACGATGAAATCTATTGGCCGACACATGGTCCGGCGATTACCGAACCGAAGCCTTTCGTGCAGGCCTATATGGATCATCGTGATGATCGTGAACGGCAGATCATTGAGCAAATAAGCGAAGGCCGGACAACGATCCCGGAGATGGTGCCGGTTATGTATGCCGCCGTTGACCCACGCCTCCATGCGCCCGCGGCCCGCTCCGTGCTCGCGCATCTTGTGCGCATGGTGGGTGATGGACGGGTGTCATGCGATGGCGTGCCTGATCTCAAAACGGTCTACAAAGTGGCGTGAGTTTACGCTACACTCGCGTCGTTCAGCGCCCAGCATAGGCGCACACTCGGAGATTTTATGTCCTGCTAAGGCCGGGCCACGAATGCGTGGCCCTCGCAAGCGATCAAGAGAAACCGCGCAGCACCTGTGCTCCTGTTTGCTTGCCCGAACTTTCAATACCTAGCATTGCCGCCCACTAGAGGCGGCGGGATATGAGAAATACTCAAATGAAAATCCGAAAATATAGTGCCGAAGATACCGACGCACTCATCAGTGTTTGGCGATCTGCCAGTGCGGTTGCACATGCTTTTCTGACAGAAAGCTTCCTCATACAGGAAACCCAGAACATGCGTGACATCTACCTCCCCAATGCGGAGACTTGGGTCGTGGAATGGGAGGGAAAGCCGGTTGGCTTTATCGCTCTCCTGGAAGACGAGATCGGCGGTCTGTTTTTATTCCCTCCCCTTCATGGGCAGGGTTTGGGCCGTGCGATGGTCGATCACGCTGTGGCCCTGAAGGGACCGTTGAAAGTCGAGGTGTTTGAGAAGAACGCAATCGGACGGCGCTTCTATGACCGATATGGTTTTGTTGAAACCGGACGCTATGTGTTTGAACCGGCAGGTGAAATCATGCTGCAAATGGCAATGCCCACCGCCTGACAAAAGCGGCTGTCACCCGGACACAAACCAGGGTGGCAGCCTTGATCGTCATTGAGCGGTCAGTTTTGCCCGGAAGGCGCGGATGCGATTGGCGTTGGCACCGAGATCACTTTCCCCCACACGTGAGGCGGAGCGCACATCAACCAGCGCCTTGCCTGCTTCCTCCCGAACACGGATCACAATGTCATCCTTGAAGCCCATGATGAATGTTGTGTCGGTTGCTTCAATACGCCCTTCCTCCACCGCGACGGAAACAATCTCCCAGCCCATATCCTGCGCCACGATGACAGCAGCCTCGAACACTTCGCCCGGGTGCTTATCAATCATGATCGGCGACAGGTCAGGATAAGCAGCAACCTGCAACGCGCCCAGATTTTCCGGCTGCGACCGGTCGAGCGAATTGTGTGCGGGCGTACGCTGGGCGCGAACTGCCGCAAAAGCAGGCGGGTCTGTCAGGTCCGTCGATATATCGTGGATTGGGGGCACCGAACCGCCAGCCCGCATTGCGCTTCCCATTGGCAACACAATCGCCAGGCTCAGAAAGAGAGCCGCAAAAGCGATACCGCGACCGCCTGTGCCATTTTTGAATGTGAGAAAGAGACCNATGACGGAGACCAGCGCGGCAATGAGGGCNATGAGAGCCCCTCCGCCCAGCCCTGNAAAAAGCGCAAGCCGAAGCGGCATGACACCAAGGCGCACCCCCAGCACTGCCAATACAGCTATCACCGCTGCAAGAAGTGCCAAGCGGAACCCCCAACTTACCCANGCCGACCGGTCTTCCATCTCAGTTCCTTTCACGCCAAACCATGTGTGACGGTTTATTCCGCCGCACTGGCTGATGGCAATTTGTAGTCTTTAAACTTTTCNCGAAGAGCAAGTTTCTGGATTTTTCCGGTCGCGGTGTGGGGAATTTCATCCACAAATACCACATCGTCCGGCATCCACCATTTTGCGATCTTGCCTTCCATAAAGGCCAACACGCTTTCCTTGGTTGGCTTCGTATCAGGCTTCGGCACCACAATCAGCAGCGGGCGCTCATCCCACTTNGGGTGCACAATGCCAATTACCGCGGCTTCCACAATCTCCGGGTGACCGACTGCCGTATTCTCCAGCTCGATTGAGGAAATCCACTCACCGCCCGATTTGATAACATCTTTCGCGCGGTCGGTGATTTGCATAAAGCCCAGCGGGTCAAGCGTTGCAACATCGCCGGTGTCNAACCAGCCNNCNTCATCNAGGATCTGGCCGCCCTCTCCCTTGAGGTAAGAAGCCGCAACAGCCGGCCCCCGCACCATCAAGTGACCAAAGGCAACGCCATCATTNGGCAGTTCCTTGCCATCATCATCGGTAATCTTCATTTCAACCGTGTAGATCGCCCGGCCCTGCTTCACTTTGATGTCGAGCTTCTTCTCAAAAGGCAGGTCTTCCATACCCGCCTTGAACGCACCAAGGGTACCCATCGGGCTCAANTCCGTCATACCCCAAGCATGCATGACTGTTACATCNTAATCGCGCTCGAACGTCTCGATCATGGAACGTGGCGCGGCTGAGCCGCCAANCACAACCTTGTTAAGGGCGGGAAGTTTCGCACCTGTCTTTTCAAGGTGACCAAGCAGCATGAGCCAAACCGTCGGAACGGCCGCTGTGGTTGTTACCTGTTCCGTATCCAACAATTCATAAATGCTGGCACCATCCATTTGCGCGCCCGGCATGACAATTTTCGCGCCCGCGGCCGGGGCCGCAAAGGTGATCGCCCATGCATTTGCATGGAACATCGGCACAACCGGCATGATCGCATCCACAGAGCGCAGACCAATTGCATCTGCGGAGTTTGCTGCCAGGGCGTGAAGCACATTGGAGCGATGCGAATAGAGTACACCTTTCGGGTTGCCTGTCGTGCCACTGGTGTAACAAAGGCCACAGGCATCATTTTCGTCAACATCCGCCCAGTCAAAATTACCATCTTCCGCTTCGACCAGATCGTCAAAGCAATAGACATTTTTCAACTTGGTTTCGGGCATATGCGCCTTGTCTGTGAGGATGATGAACCCCTTCACATTGGGGATCGTATCCGCAACCGCTTCGATGACAGGAACAAAGCTTGTGTCGAAGATGATGAACTTGTCTTCGGCATGATTGATAATATAGGTCAGCTGCTCAGCAAAAAGGCGGGGGTTCAGGGTGTGGCAGACGGCCCCCATACCCATAATACCGTACCAGGCCTCCATGTGCCGGTATGTGTTCCAGGCCATGGTGGCGACCATGTCTCCCTGCTTGACGCCCAGCTTGGTGAGGGCTTGTGCTGTTTTGCGCGCGCGCAGATGAATATCTGCATAAGTCGTGCGATGAATAGGCCCCTCGACCGTCCGCGTGACCACTTCGCGCTCGCCGTGGAACCGCTTTGCGTGATCGATAATGCTCATGACCGTAAGCGGCCAATCCTGCATCAAGCCTTTCATCTTCTTCTCCCTATATTTTAGTCGGATTATCCCCGTTTTCCGGTACTTTAGTGTGTTCCGCTGCGGCAAACAACGGGCTAAGCCACAAAAGCCTTTTGGGTTGCGGCAACAGGTCAGAACACTAGTCTATCGCTGACTATCCAGAGGAGGATAAATCCATGACAAACTGGCATCATAAATCTGCGACAACCCTGCTTGACGCCATGGCACATGGTGAAGTCAGTTCGGCAGAGCTGGTCAGCTATTTTCAGGAGCGTTACGCCCGCACAAACCCCGGCGTTAACGCAATTGTGGCGACTAATTTTGAGAAAGCACATGCCCTTGCGGCGGAAGCGGATACTGCGCGCGCCCGGGGCGAAAGCTGGGGCCCGCTCCATGGACTGCCGATGACAATCAAGGATGCGCTGGAAGTAGCGGGCATGCCTGCGGTTGGCGGGGCGCCCATGTGGGCCAACCACCGCCCCACCCGACATGCGGATGCTGTGCAGCGGATTGTGGACGCTGGCGCCATTATTTTTGGCAAAACAAATGTACCTTTCCTGTCAGGCGACCTCCAGACCTACAATGACGTTTACGGCACAACCAACAACCCCTGGGACCTGAATTGTGGCCCCGGTGGTTCTTCCGGCGGGGCTGCTGCTGCCTTGGCCGCCGGGCTGACGCCGCTTGAGCTTGGTAGTGATATTGGGGGGTCCATTCGTACGCCGGCGCATCTTTGTGGCGTTTTCGGCCACAAGCCGACTTACGGCATTGTGCCTAAACGTGGCCACCTGCCGGGGCCGCCCGGGGCCCTGTCGGAATCTGATCTGTCTGTCGTCGGTCCACTTGGACTTTCCGCAAAGGACCTCGATCTGCTGCTTGGCATTGTCGCCGGACCCAACCCTGCCGGTGCGAAGGCCTGGCGGTTCGCCCTGCCTACCCCTCGCGCCACATCCCCCAAGGGTCTGCGTGTTGCCGTCTGGCTGAACGATCCGTTCTGTGAAATCGATGAAGATACGATCAATCTGATCACCCACGCGGCCCGCGATCTGCAGGCGGCCGGCGCCGATGTGAACTTCGATGCGCGCCCGGAAATGAGCCTGGAGGAAATGACGGAGGCCTACCTCACGCTGCTCCACTCCGTGGTCACGCAAGGCATGCCGGAGAAGGTACGGGACAAATGGCGCACCCTGCTTGGCACGGCTGCCCCGGACGATCTCAGTCATGAAGTGCTGCAGGCACGCGGTGGCCTTTTGTCCCACAGTGACTGGCTTGTCTGGCATGAGAAACGTGAGCAGATACGCGCAAAATGGGCTGACTTCTTTCAGTCTTATGACGTGGTTCTGGCGCCGACACTGGTTCGCCCGGCATTCCCGCATGATCACACGCCAAACTGGAGCCAACGCACCCTGACGGTTAATGGCAAAGAGCGCCATTATATGGACGTGCTGATCTGGGCGGGACCGGCAGTGCTGTCTTATCTGCCAGCCAGCGTTGCACCTGTCGGGCTCAGCCGCGACGGATTGCCTATTGGCGTTCAGATCATCGGCCCCTATCTTGAAGACAGAACCACCATTGCCGTGGCGGGAATGCTGGAAGAGTTGAATGGCGGCTTCCGCGCACCGCCCGGCTTCTAGACACGGTGTCCACAGTCCCCTCCTACAGTCAGGACAAAAACATGTCGAACTTGAGCAATGCGGCTATCCGCGATATCGAGACCGTTATACACCCCTACACAAATCTCGATGCGTTTCGCAAAACCGGGCCGCTTATCCTCGACCGGGGTGAGGGCGTTCGGGTTTATGACACGGACGGCAATGATTACATCGAAGGTATGGCTGGCCTTTGGTGCACATCGCTCGGTTATAGCGAACAAGAGCTGATTGATGCGGCGATGGCGCAGATGAACCAGCTTCCTTTCACACATGTGTTCAGCGGCAAGAGCCATGAGAAAGCGGCAGAACTGGCGGAGCGACTGAAAGCCATCGCACCGCATGATGCATCCAAAGTGCTGTTTTGCGGCTCTGGTTCCGAAGCCAATGATCAGCAGATGAAGCTTGTCTGGTATTACAACAATGCACGGGGCAAGCCGAAGAAGAAAAAAATCATTTCCCGCATCCGCGGCTATCATGGTGTCACCATTGCCTCTGCAAGCCTGACCGGTCTTCCCGCCAACCATGCTGACTTTGATCTGCCGCTGCCCGGCGTCCTGCATGCGGATTGTCCGCACTTTTACCGCTATGCGGAACCCGGCGAAACAGAAGACGAATTCACGACGCGGCTTGCCAACAATCTGGACGAAATGATCCAGCGTGAAGACCCGGACACGATTGCCGCCTTCATTGCAGAACCTATTATGGGGGCTGGCGGTGTTGTTATTCCACCCGATAGCTACTTCCCGAAAATCCAGGCTGTGCTTAACAAGTATGACATCTATTACATTGCTGACGAGGTG
>PAZY01000020.1 GCA_002715765.1 Rhodobiaceae bacterium
AGAGGAAAGCATCGCAGCCCGCGCCGCTGCCAAGGGCATCACAGCACTTGAATATGCCTATGAAACAATGATGGAAAATGACGGCCAGCGGCTCATCTATTTCCCACTCTTCGGCTATTCAACGAATGACTTCACCGCCATTGAAGAGACGCTCCGCCACCCGCAGACCGGCATCAGCCTGGCCGATGGTGGCGCGCATGTCGGCGCGATTTGCGACGGTGGAACACCAACCTTCATGCTGACCCACTGGACGCGGGACCGCACACGCGGCACCAAAATCGCGCTTGAGGATATGGTGCGCATTCAGACACGCGATACAGCAGAACAATATGGCTTGCTGGATCGCGGCCTACTCGCGCCCGGCATGAAAGCCGACATCAACGTGATTGATTATAACAATCTGAAAATGCTGCAGCCAAAAATGGTATTCGACCTGCCAGCCAATGGCCGTCGCCTCCTGCAAAAGGCAGAAGGCTACAAAGCCACCATCGTGAGCGGAAAAGTGGTTCTGCGGGATGGAGAATTCACGGGCGAACTGCCAGGCAAGCTGCTACGCGGTCCAAAAGCAGCACCCACAGCCCTCGCCGCTGAATAAAACAACTCAACATATCGCGAACCGAAACGCGGAGCCCCAACGTGACAAAGGCTCCGCGTTTTTTAATGGCCCTTGAAAGACTTGGCACTTGAAAGACTTGGCATATGACTGACCTGCTTGACCTGTTCACCACCGACATCCTGATGCCCCACAATATGGGGTGGGACGATCTGGCCTTCGCCGCAGCCGCCATCTTCTTTGCGGGTGCCTTGCGAGCCTATGCGGGATTTGGCTTTGCGCTCGCGGGCGTCCCGCTTCTCGCAGCCACCGCAGGCCCAGCCGCCGCCGTGCCCATGATCCTCGCGCTGGAAATCCTGAGCGGCCTGCAAATGCTGCCGAAAGTGCGCCGCGATGCTGACTGGAAATCCATCTGGCTCATTCTGCCAACGGCAATCCTCGCCGCCCCGCTGGGCGTCTACCTGCTGGCGGTCTTGTCGGCTGACACGCTCCGCATTCTCATCGCCCTCACGCTTTTGAGTGCCGTTGCGCTGATGGCCTCCGGCCTCAAGCTTCCCGGACGATTGCCCGTTCCCGCCACACTCAGCATCGGCGGTGTGTCCGGCCTGCTCGCTGGCTCAACGGCCATGGCGGGCCCGCCAGTCCTGCTTTATTTTCTGGGGAGAGGCGACACGCCGGCTACCGCGCGCGCGTCCATGTTCATGTATTTCTCGCTGACCGGTGCCACGACGCTTCTCGTTGGCGTCGCCTCCGGCGTAGTCGCGCTTTCAACCATGTTGCTCACGCTCGTCCTCGCGCCAGCGCTCTTCTTGAGCAATCTGGCAGGCCATTCGCTCTTTCATGTGATGGGCGACAAGCACTACCGCCCCATCGCCCTCACGCTCCTCACCGTCATCGCGTTCGTGACGCTCTGGCGGGCACTCGCCTAAGCACTCATCACTACGTCACCACCGGACTTGTTCCGGTGGTCCATAGCCCCGCCGACACATTCCTCGACCTGTCACCCCGGATTTAATCCGGGGTCCACATAAACTATCCGCAGGCAAATACACTGCCATCACCCGACTTGTTCGGGTGGTCCCCTATCAGTAGCGTGGGTGGCGTAATTCGTAGTCTTCTATCCTTGACTCTGGATTACCCGGACAAGCCGGGTAATGACAATGAGGAAGAAACTCTGAAGACACAAAACCATGTCATACTCAGACAGTCACCCCAGCAGGCCCCTCAATCTGTCATTGCCGGGCTAGTCCCGGCAATCCAGAGCCCCAAGCGAAAGCAGCAAAGTCAGCATGGATGCCCGGTAACCACGTCCGGGCATGACAGTCAAAAAGTGCGTCACCCCGGATTTAATCCGGGGTCCACATAAACCATCCGCGCACAACAAACGCATCATGGATCCCGGCTCGGTCTTTCAGACTGTCCGGGATGACGATCACGAAAAGTGGCGCCCCAGTTCGCCCTTCAACCTGTCATTGCCGGATTCATTCCGGCAATCCAGAGCTACAAACAAAAGAAGCACGTTCAGTACCGCACGCCCGGTAACCACGTCCGGACATGACGGGAACAAAAAACTGTCACCACCCGACTTGTTCGGGTGGTCCAGGAGCGTCATGCATAGTCTTCTATCCGTGGCTCTGGATTACCCGGACAAGCCGGGTAATGACAATGAGGAGGAAATGCTGAAGACACAAACCCATATCATACCCAGAGCGTCACCCCGGATTTAATCCGGGGTCCACAATTCGCAGGCGCGCGGTCGCATAAGGCAAGCTTTCCCCACTCCCTACCTGTCATTGCCGGACTTGTTCCGGCAATGACAGGGCCGCAAGCGAAAGAAGCAAGTTCAACACTGGATGCCCGGTAACCACGTCCGGGCATGACAGCAAAAAAGCCCCTCACCCCAACGCCTTGTTCGACCGCTTCAGCGCCTCCACGTCGCCTTCTTCCATGTAAAGCTTGCCGCCTGAATTGTTGAACTGGTCGGACATTTCCGCCATGCCGCTTTCGGCATAGTCGCGCACTTCCTGCGTGATCTTCATCGAGCAGAATTTGGGCCCGCACATGGAGCAGAAATGCGCAACCTTGTGCGCTTCCTTCGGCATGGTCTGGTCGTGGAAGTCCCGCGCGCGCTCAGGGTCGAGCGCGAGGTTGAACTGATCCTCCCATCGGAACTCGAACCGCGCCCGTGACAAGGCATCATCACGCGCCTGCGCGGCCGGGTGCCCCTTCGCCAAGTCCGCCGCATGGGCCGCAATCTTGTAGGTGATGACACCTTCTTTCACGTCATTGCGGTCCGGCAGCCCCAGATGCTCCTTCGGCGTCACATAGCAAAGCATGGCACAACCAAACCAGCCGATCATCGCAGCGCCAATGCCCGACGTGATGTGGTCATAGCCCGGCGCGATATCGGTCGTCAGCGGCCCAAGCGTATAGAAGGGCGCACCACCGCACTCTTTCAACTGCTTGTCCATGTTCACCTTGATCTTGTGCATGGGCACATGGCCCGGCCCTTCGATCATCACCTGGCAGCCCTTGGCCCAGGCGATTTTGGTGAGCTCACCCAGCGTTTCAAGCTCTGCAAACTGTGCTTCGTCATTCGCGTCCGCAATCGAGCCCGGACGCAACCCATCCCCCAATGAGAAGGAAACGTCATAGGCGCGCATAATGTCGCAAATCTCTTCGAAATGTTCGTAGAGGAAACTCTCCTTGTGATGGCTCAGGCACCATTTCGCCATGATGGAACCACCGCGCGAGACAATGCCCGTCACGCGCTTGGCGGTCATCGGCACGTATGCAAGCCGCACGCCCGCATGGATGGTGAAATAATCAACACCCTGCTCCGCCTGCTCAATCAGCGTGTCACGGAAAACTTCCCAGGTAAGGTCTTCCGCCACACCGTCCACCTTCTCCAGCGCCTGATAGATCGGCACCGTGCCAATCGGCACCGGCGAATTGCGAATTATCCATTCGCGCGTATTGTGAATATTGCGGCCGGTGGAAAGGTCCATCACATTGTCAGCGCCCCAGCGCGTGGCCCACACCATCTTGTCCACTTCTTCCGCCACCGAAGACGTGACCGCCGAGTTGCCGATATTCGCGTTGATCTTCACCAGGAAATTCCGGCCGATAATCATCGGCTCCAGTTCGGGATGGTTGATATTGGCAGGAATGATCGCAAGCCCGTCCGCCACCTGTTGGCGCACAAATTCCGGCGTCACAAATTCAGGTACGGATGCCCCAAAACTCTCCCCTTCCGCCAACTTGTGACTGGCATTCTCTACCGCTTGCTTGCGGCCCAGGTTTTCGCGCTCCGCGATATAGATCATCTCTTTGGTGATAATGCCGGCGCGCGCAAACTCAAACTGCGTAACAGGCCCGGTGCCATCACCCTTGTAAGGCCGGTTCACAATCGGGAAAGCACGGGCGAGATGTTTCTCGCCGACATTGCCGTTATCTTCGGGCCGCACATCACGACCTTCATATGAAACCACATGGCCACGCTCTTCAATCCATGCTGTCCGGTGTCGCGGCAGACCTTTTTCCAGATCAATTTCCGCCTTCGGGTCTGAATAAGGGCCCGACGTGTCATAGACGCGTACCGGGGGCTCCATCGCAGACGGATGCAACTCGATTTCGCGATGCGCAACACGAATGTCTTTCGCCATGTCAGGCGTCGTGAACACTTTGGTCGATGCCGGCGACGGCCCGGTGGTAACTTTTGCTTTTGCGTGAATATTCATCGCCAGGATCTCCTTAAATGGTCGACCCCGGGATGCGGAAAAGAGGCGGAAATCCGTCCCTTCGCCGGCATGCCCCGGATCAGGTTCAAAGGGTCTAGCGAAAACCCCGTCTCAGCCCCTGCCACAACGACAAGGACACCCCTCGGATGAGCTGATTGTGCACTTTTCACAGCAAACCGTCAAAGCCTCGCTCAAAGTCCGTGACAGAGCGGGCGTCAGGCACAAACATCTGTGTGCCAATGTGACTTGAAGAATCGCCCGCCAAAGCTCAAGTGTCGTCTGTGACCTTGCGGAGAAAAAAATGCCTGACAGCCCCAAACCCCTATGGCCAGACACAAGACTGCTTGACCTGTTTGGCCTGACACATCCCATCATCCAGGCACCCATGGCCGGCGTATCAAGCACCGATATGGCCATCGCCGCGGCCAACGCCGGGTGCATGGGGGCATTGGGATGCGCCATGACATCACCGTCAGACCTTGCAAAGCAGTTGGCGCAGGTCGTCCGGTCAACCAATGGGCCAGTCAATTTCAACTTCTTCGTCCATCAGGAGCCGGATATTGCCGGTTTCGACAACACGGAAATCAGAAAGGCACTGCAACCCGCTTATACAGCAGCAGACCTGGGTGAGGTTCCCGCCCCCACCGCAGGCGCATCAGCCTTTAGCGATGACATACTGGACATTCTCCTTGCCCGGCCGCCAAAAACCGTAAGCTTCCATTTCGGCCTGCCAAAGCCACACGTCATCACAGCCTTGAAAGACAGGCAGGTGAAGCTGATCGGCTGCGCCACATGCGTGGCAGAGGCAAAAGCACTTGAAGCGGGCGGCATGGACGCCATCGTCGCCCAGGGCGCGGAGGCCGGGGGCCATCGCGGTACCTTTCTGGGCGAGCCCCACCTCAATGACATGGGAACCATGGCCCTTGTTCCTCTCATCGCAGATGCCGTGCGCGTACCCGTGATTGCCGCGGGCGGTATTTTCGATGGTCGCGGCATCGCCGCCGCCTTCATGCTGGGTGCGGCCGGGGTACAGATCGGCACCGCCTTCATGCGCGCAACGGAGGCAACGACCCATCCACTCCACAAACAGGCCCTTGCAACTTCACACGACGCACAGACCCGCCTGACACGCCTTTTCTCAGGGCGCCCGGCCCGCTCGCTGCGCAACCGCCTGACGGATGAATGGGCGCACGCGGAAAACATCACCGCCCCTTTCCCCGCACAGCGCTCTCTCATCGCACCGCTGGCAAAAGCCGCACTCCAGGCAGGCAGCACAGACTTCCACAATCTGTGGAGCGGACAGGCAGGCAGCCGCGCAGCGGAACAATCAACCGCCGGAATCATCGAACATCTGGTGACAAGTGCTCTCACCCGACTGGCAAGATAAACACACTCGCCATTCCTCGAGAAAAAAGGCATGGTTTCCCCCTCAATCACAAAGGGAGGGAACCCAATGTCAGTTGAACTATCCATACTCATGTGGAGCGGCGTCCTGTTGCTCGTTCTTATATTGACCTCGGCCAATGCCAACCTCATGTCGATGGGTTTGAGCTGGGGACTGGGAAACCGCGATGACGCCGCCACACCTCCAGCCTGGGGTGCTCGGGCAAAACGGGCCTATATGAACCTTCTGGAAAACCTCCTGGTTTTCGCCGCAATCCTCTTGCCTGTCAGCCTGTCGGGCATCAGCAATGACATGACCGTCCTCGGTGCACAGATTTTCCTTGGCGCACGTATCGTACACGCCCTGGTATATGTCACAGGCGTTACGCTTCTGGGCATTCGCACCCTGGCCTACTTTGCAGGCATTGCAGGCACCGTGATTATTCTGCTGCAAGCGCTCTGATACAGCACCCGCAAAAAAGCCCGGTCATTTTGTGACCGGGCTTTGATCAGCGTAATTTGAAAGCAGTTACAGCCTGCTTTAACCTAAGGCTGAGCAGCTTCGTCCGCTGCCTCTTCCACGGCTTCCGCGCCATCTTCTCCGGCTTCGCCCACAGCCTCACCTGCATCGCGCGTCGCCTCTTCAACGGCATTTACGGCATCACTTGCCGCATTATCCACCGCCTCCATCGCCTCATCAGCGGCATTTCCTGCCGCTTCTGCAGCCTCACCAGCTGCCTCGACAGCCGAATTTGCGGCCTCTCCCGCTGCATCAGCAGCTTCCCCCATGGCTTCGGTAGCCGATTCCATCATCGATGATGCCGCCCCCGTGCCTTCAGAACTGTCACTTTCCTCAGCCGCCGGCGTTGTTTCCTCATCCTCCGACGGATTGTCACAAGCCGAAACGAACAGCGCCCCGGCAAAAGCAAGCGAAAGAGCAAATTTATACGAAAGATTGGACATGACGTCCCTCCCCTGATTGTGGATACACAAACGGCATCCCTTGCGTCCCCCGTTTTCATATCGGAAGGGAAGCAAAGCACAGTGCCGGATACGGTTCAACCCCGTAACCGGCTCATGCTAGCGATCAAGTGTGACGCCCTAATCTCGGGGCAGATATCAATCCGCAAACGGATCATGCATAAGGATTGTGTCATCCCGCTCTGGTGAAGTGGAAAGAAGCGCCACAGGGCACTCGATCAGCTCCTCCACATAACGTACATATTTGACTGCCGCCGCAGGCAGATCTGCCCAGCTCCGCGCCCCGTAGGTGCTCTCGGACCAGCCTTCCATTTCTTCATAAACAGGCGTGATCCGCGCCTGAAGCGCGGGCGTGGCCGGCAGATAGTCAATACGCTTGCCATCAAGCTCGTAGGCGACACAAATCTTGAGCGTGTCAAACCCGTCCAGCACATCAAGCTTGGTCAATGCGATACCTTGCATACCATTGGTTTTAAGCGCCTGGTTGACCAGCACCGCGTCAAACCAGCCACAGCGGCGCTTGCGCCCTGTCACCGTGCCGAACTCACGCCCCCGTTCACCCAGGCGGATACCGTCATCATCATGCAGCTCAGTCGGAAATGGACCTTCACCCACGCGCGTTGTGTAGGCTTTGGTAATCCCCAGAACATATTCAACCGCCGACGGCCCCATGCCGGAGCCCGTGGCCGCCTGTCCTGAAACCACATTCGATGATGTGACAAAAGGATAGGTCCCATGGTCGATATCCAGAAGCGTGCCTTGCGCCCCTTCAAACAGGATACGCTTGCCGGCCTTGCGGGCTTCCGCGAGGAAACGCCAAACCGTGTCCATATGCGGCAGAATGCGCGGTGCCACGTCCATCAACGCCTGTACAATAGGAGCCGCTTCCATCTCCTCAACACCAAGGCCGGGACGCAGCGCGTTGTGGTGATCAAGCAGCTTCTCCACCTTGTCGCCCAACGTATCCGGGTCAGCCAGGTCCATCACCCGGATCGCACGACGCCCCACCTTGTCTTCATAAGCCGGGCCGATGCCGCGCTTCGTTGTGCCGATCTTTGTACCTGTGTTGGAGGTTTCGCGGATCACATCCAGTTGCTGGTGCACCGGCAGGATCAGAACAGCATTCTCCGCGATCTTGAGATTGGCAGGTGAAACCGCAACGCCCTGCTCTGCCAGCTTGTCAATCTCTGTGGTCAGTGCCCAGGGGTCGATCACCACACCATTGCCGAGCACAGACATTTTTCCCGGACGAACGATCCCGGAAGGCAGAAGAGACAGCTTGTACGTCACGCCATCAATTACAAGCGTATGACCTGCATTGTGCCCGCCTTGAAAGCGCACGACGACATCCGCGCGCTCCGAGAGCCAATCCACAATCTTGCCTTTGCCTTCGTCGCCCCATTGGGAGCCGACGACCGCTACGTTCGCCATAATAATCACCGGTTTTTCAAGGGGTTGAGAGACCCCAGACATGAAGAAAGCCCCCAAGGGACATTGCCCTGGGGACTTTCAAGAGTTTTAAGCTGTTTGATCTGAAAAGGCCAGCCCAAAGGCAGCAATCAATCAAAATCCGGCATTTCCATGTTTCAGAACGTCAAGGCTTTTGCCTGCTTCACATGAGGCAGCGCCTGCACAGCCGCCAGCGCCTCTGCAGAGAGCGGGCAGTCTGTCTCAACCAGTGCAATCGCTCCGCCACCTGCTTCTTCACGGCCGAGGCGGAAATTGGCGATATTCACACCCGCATTGCCCAGGGCCATACCCAGTGCGCCGATAAAGCCGGGCTTATCCTCGTTTGTGACATAAAGCATGTTGGTGCCCAGTTCGGCTTCCATGTCGATGCCCTTCACCTGGATAACCCGCGGACGATTGCCGGAGAAAATCGTGCCCGCAACAGATCGGTCCTGACGCTCCGTTTTCACCGTCAAACGGATATACGTTTCAAAAGCCCCGCGAGGTTCTTCACGCTTCACTTCGGTCAGTTCAATATCACGCTGCTTGGCAATGACCGGGGCCGAAACCATGTTCACGTCCGACAGCAATGGCTTCAGCAGACCGCAAAGAGCCGCATTCGTCAGCGCCCGCGTGTTGAGCCCGGCCACCTCACCTTCATATTCAATGGTCACAGCTTCAATGCCTGTTTCCGTCAGCTGTCCGGCAAAAGAACCAAGCTGTTCAGCCAGTGTCACATACGGGGCGAGCTTCGGTGCTTCATCAGCCGAAATCGACGGCATGTTGATCGCATTCGTCACCGCACCGTTCAACAGATAGTCAGCCATCTGCTCTGCAACCTGCAGCGCCACATTCTCCTGCGCTTCCGATGTCGAGGCACCAAGGTGTGGTGTACAAATAACCTGCTCCATACCGAAAAGAGCATTCTCTTTCGCTGGCTCTTCCTCAAACACATCAAGCGCGGCACCTGCCACCTTGCCGCTTTCGATGGCAGCCTTCAGGTCAGCCTCAACAATCAGGCCGCCACGGGCACAATTGACGATACGAACACCGTCTTTCATCTTGGCAAAAGCTTTGGCGTCCAGAATGTTACGTGTCTTGTCAGTCAGGGGCGTGTGAAGCGTGATGAAATCAGCGCGCTTCAACAGCACATCCAGCTCCACTTTTTCAACACCCAAGTCAGCTGCCCGCTCCGGCGTCAGGAACGGATCGAAAGCAACAACTTTCATGCGAAGACCAAGTGCACGATCTACCGCAATCGAGCCGATGTTGCCACACCCGATCACGCCAAGCGTTTTCGCGGTCAGCTCAACGCCCATAAATTTGGATTTTTCCCACTTGCCCGCATGCGTAGACGCATTGGCTTGCGGAATGTCGCGCGCGAGCGCCATCATCATCGAGATTGCATGCTCAGCCGTGGTGATCGAATTACCGAACGGCGTGTTCATCACAATGATGCCGGCGGCAGTCGCTGCGGGCAGGTCCACATTGTCAACACCGATACCGGCGCGCCCGACGACCTTCAGTTTCTTCGCCGCTTCAATGACAGGCGGCGTCACCTTGGTTGCAGAGCGGATCGCCAGGCCGTCATACTGATCGATAATTTTGATCAGCTCATCACGATCAAGACCGGTATTCACATCAACTTCAATGCCGCGATCTTTAAAAATCTGAACAGCAGCAGGGCTCAACTTATCGGAAATAAGGACTTTCGGCATGGAAATGCCTCCTGAAATATAAAACTGGATGGAAAAGCAGGGAGCGGCCTCACCGCTCCCTCAAAGCCACTAGGCGGATACAAGTTCCGCGACAGCTGTTTCAAAGGCCCAATCAAGCCAGGGCGTCAGCGCCTGAAGGTCAGCAACATCAATCGTCGATCCTGCCCAGATACGAAGCCCCGCGGGTGCATCCCGGTAAGCCCCGATGTCATAGGCAATGCCTTCGGCATCCAGAAGCGTGACGATCTTCTTGGCCACAGCCTCCTGTACATCCGCCGGGAGAGCGGTAACACGCGGATCGACCACTTTCAGACAGACCGACGTAGACGAACGCGTCGCGACATCGACATTCAGAAAATCAACCCACGCCGTGCGACCAACCCAGTCGGCCAGCAGCGCCAGATTGGCTTCCGAGCGACCGATAAGGCTTGAAAGCCCGCCAATCGACTCTGCCCATTTCAGCGTGTCGATATAGTCTTCGACACACAGCATGGACGGCGTGTTGATCGTCTCACCCTTGAAGATACCGTCGATGAGCTTGCCACCCTTCGTCATCAGAAAGATTTTTGGCATCGGCCAGGCCGGCACATAAGTCTCCAGCCGTTCGACCGCGCGTGGCGACAGGATAATCATCCCATGAGCGGCTTCACCACCCATCACTTTCTGCCAGGAGAACGTGGTAACATCGAGCTTCGTCCAGGGCAGATCCATGGCAAAGGCGGCAGACGTCGCATCGCAAATCGTCAGCCCCTCACGGTCATCAGCAATCCAGTTGCCATTCGGCACCCGCACCCCTGATGTCGTACCATTCCAGGTGAACACCACATCACGGGTAAAGTCCACCGATCCCAGATCAGGCAGTTCGCCATACCCGGCTTCCAGTTTGCGTACATCCTGAAGCTTCAGTTGCTTGAGAACGTCAGAGACCCAACCGGAGCCGAAGCTTTCCCAGGCGAGCATATCAACGCCGCGCGCACCCAGAAGTGACCACATGGCCATTTCCACAGCACCCGTATCCGACGCAGGTACAATGCCAATCTTGTAATCCGCCGGCACACCAAGGATCGCCCGCGTGCGATCAATCGCATCGGCAAGTTTGGCTTTACCGGGCTTGGAGCGATGGCTCCGCCCAAGACAGGCATCTTGAAGGTTTTGGAGATTCCATCCGGGGCGCTTGGCGCATGGACCGGAAGAGAAGTTTGGATTTGCCGGGCGCAAGGCCGGCTTGGTCGTCTGTGTCATATCTGTATCTATCCTCACAGATAGTCGCCTCTCGGTGGGGAGAGGTGGCCCACCGCCGATATAGGCCTCAACATCAGACCTGTCAATCTCCGCTTTCAGAAATCAGGACCGAATCCGCCTCGACTGCCGACAGGCTTAAGAAAATCCCAACGAAAGATCCCGCCTCATATGCGGATCGTCCCGGAGAGATAATCCACCGCACTGCCGCGCATGACCACACGATCCTCCGCCAGCGTGCAGAAAAGCGTACCCCCGCGCCTGTAAAGCAGTATCAAAAAGACGAATGCAACTATTTTCTTGACCTTCCCCCTACTGGAAGGTGCATGCTTTCCCCATGTTGAGAAAGCTGTTTTGCATGATATGTGTGCTCGCACTGGCTGTTCCTGCTTCTGCAGGTATGGCCGCCTCCGCGCATACAGATATGGTTCGTGAGAGCGCAAACGCCACACTTTTCTCAGCACATGCGGACGATACAGCATCAGCAATCCCGCACGCTCATTTTCCGATAAGTAGCGAACAGTCTGCCCATCCTTCCAAGATATACGGGACCATTACTAAACCAGCCCCCGCAGAAGCCAACGTGAGCCTAGACCCACACTGTTGCGAGAACAGAGCTGGGCATTGCGGGACGGTAGCTTTCCTCATTGGCAGTCGTTTTGACCTTCGCATCTTCTCACCCGAGAAGACCGTCAGGTACCCACAGACGACTTCCTGGCACAGCCTCGGTCCGGACACAGAAACGCCGCCCCCAAAGGCCTGAATTGAACAAGCGCCCCACTTGCCCATGCTTCCAAAAAGAAGCCGGTGGGCAAGAAGGTCTGATTTCACAGTTCAACTAATGTCAGGGCATACTATGTCAAAAATTTCTACGTCTTGTGGCACAATCGCCATTCTCGTTACCCTCACTGCTCCTGCAAGCATCAGTCTTGCAGATGGTGCAAACGGCCACGCTCATCGTGCAAGTGCAGAAACGAGTTCCACCCCTCACGCCTCAATAAATGCGGGAAAAGCAGGCACTGCTGACAGCTCAGCAAGAACCATCAACATATCCATGAACGACAATTACTACGAACCCGAAAGCGTGAGCGTTAAAGCGGGCGAAACAATCCGCTTTGTCGTTCAAAACAACTGCGACTTCGTGCACGAATTCAATGTGGGAACATCGGCGATGCATACATCACATCAAAGCGAGATGATGATGATGGTTCAACACGGCGTGTTGAGACCAAACTCTATCAACATGGAAGCCGCAGAAGCCATGCAGGCTTCTATGGGACATGGCATGCATGATGAACCCAACAGCATTCTGCTGGAGCCCGGTCAGAGAGGCGAGGTTATCTGGACATTTCCAGCGTCGAGCGATGTTGAGATTGAGTTCGCCTGCAACGTGCCGGGACACTATGAGTCAGGCATGCTCGGTCATTTTTCTATCAACTGAATATTGACGGTGTTCACCGGGGGGCAAAATCCGCCCGGTGACGAACAACACCGGAAAAGGAGACCAAAATGGCTCATCTAAGATCTTCACGCGTCGCTTTTTTCAGCTCATGCTTGTTCATTGCATCCACCATTGGGGCGATGGCAGGCGAATACAACCTGACTGTCGATAGTTTGACCCTAGACACAGGGGAGTTCAGCCGCAGCAGTATTGGCTACAAGGGTAGCACCGAACCCACAACCCTCCGCTTCAAGGAGGGCGAAGAAGTCACGATCAACGTCACCAACAATCTCCCTGTCTCAACATCGGTACATTGGCACGGGCTGATACTACCGTTCAAACAGGATGGTGTCCCCGGCATTAGCTTCGACGGTATCGAGCCTGGCCAGACATTTACCTACCGTTTTCCAATCGTTCAAAGTGGAACCTACTGGTTCCATAGCCATTCAGGGTTTCAGGAGCCGGATGGTGCCTATGGGGCCATCATTATTGAACCAAAGCGCCGAGAACCCTTCCGGTACGATCGCGAATATGTTGTTCAGTTAACAGACGCACACCCGCATTCCGGCGACCGCATCATGCGGAACCTTAAAATGATGCCAGACTACTATAACCGTCAGCAACGGACATTCTTCGATTTTCTGGACTATGTAAAAACAGATGGCTTCGGCGCAGCGCTGACGGATCGTCGCGATTGGGGCGAAATGCGAATGATGCCAACGGATGTTGAAGATTTGCAAGGGTTCACACCACTCATCAATTCAAAGGGCCCCGCTCAAAACTGGACAGGTCTTTTCAAACCAGGAGAACGAGTGCGCCTTCGGTTTATCAACTCATCCGCCATGACATATTTCGACGTTCGTATTCCCGGCTTGAAAATGACCGTCGTACAGGCAGATGGCAACAATGTCCAACCCGTGCCCGTGGATGAATTCCGTATCGCAGTCGCCGAGACATACGATGTCATCGTGCAGCCGACTGAAGATAAGGCTTTCACCATTTTCGCTGAATCTATGGCGCGTACAGCCTACGCGAGAGGCACGCTTGCCACCCGCCAAGGGATGGACGCGGCAGTTCCCGAACTCAGATCCCCTCCACTTCTCACGATGGCCGATATGGGCATGTCGCATGCAGGCATGGATCACGCGAGCATGAACCACGACATGCCAGAACGAAGCGAGATGGATCATGCCACAATGGGACACGTCAACACACCCGAAGAACGCGCACCTGCGACGCACACCATGCCGGATGGCACCGTGATGCCAGGTGCGAAACATGGCGGCGTGGATCATGCGAGCATGAACCACAGCATGCCGGAACAAAACGAGATGGATCACACAGCTCATCAGACTATGGCCCAACCCACCGATCCATTTTATGCGCCAGGCAGCGGGCTTTCGCCGAGCGCCGCAAATGGTGGCCGGTTCCTGTCCTATGCCGATCTCAAGGCTCAAAAGCCCCTGTATACAGACAGGGAGGCAACCAGAGAGATCGAACTACGCCTCACCGGCAACATGGAACGCTATTCGTGGTCCATCAATGGTGTGAAGTACGACGACTCAGACCCAATACGTCTTCAGTATGGCGAGCGTGTGCGGTTCAAATTTGTCAACGAAACCATGATGACTCACCCGATGCATCTGCATGGTATGTGGTCAATCCTCGACAATGGCAACGGCGCGTGGGATCCGGTCAAACACGTAATTAGTGTGGCGCCGGGGACAACTGTCTATTCTGAAACCGAAGTCGATGCACCCGGAGAATGGGCATTTCATTGCCACCTTTCCTACCACGCGGAAAGCGGGATGTTTAGAAAGATTGTCGTCGAAGGTGGCCCATCCGAGCAAAGCGCAACAACAACCGAAGGAATGGAGGGCTAATCATGAGACACGTAAAATTGGAACTTTCGCTTCTTACGACCTTCTCTCTGCTCCTCTCTCTCTCTCTGACAATAGCGGCAGATGATGCACACGCTGAAAGCCTGATCTGGGGCATTCAGGCCGAACAAGCGGAGTACCGCTATACCAGCGGCGAGCGTTTAGCCGCATGGGACTTCGATGCCCTGATCGGGAATGATGAGTTGAAGTTTGTCTGGCGCAGTGAGGCGGAGTTCAATACGCGCCATGATAATTTTGAAACGCTCGAAAACCAGTTCCGTATACAAGTACCGGTTTCGGACTTCTTCGATGCCGTTGCTGGGGTTCGGCTCGACACACCAGATGGTCCGGACCGCATCCATGGCGTACTTGGCCTCCACGGACTTGCAGAGCAATGGTTCGAAGTTGATGCTGACATCTTCTTTTCTGAAGACCCGTCTGCCCGATTTGAGATCGAGTATGAAGCGCTGGTAACCAACAGGCTGATTTTGACCCCCAGTTTCGAGGTGAACGTACCGTTCACAGATGATGATAAATCAGAAGTTGGTGCCTGGGCACCCAGCATCGAGCTGGGTGCAAGACTGAGTTACGACCTCATTGACCGCGCGGTCTCACCATATGTCGGGGTTCACTATGAACGTAGCTTCGGAGAGACAGCTCGAATTGCGGAGCGCAATGGCAGCCGGCAAGACGAGCTCTACATCGTCATAGGAACCAAGTTTATGTATTAAATTGATTGCAGACGCATCCACGGTTGCACTCCGGATACCAACAATATATCCGGGGTGCAGCTACCTGGCATGGAAGAGTGTCCAGCTTACAGACGTCCCGAAACGTTCCGGCATGAAGACATGACTCATATGCGGATCGTCCCGGAGAGATAATCCATCGCACTGCCGCGCATGACCACACGATCCCCCGCCAGCGTGCAGAAAAGCGTACCCCCGCGTTTTGAAATCTGCCGCGCCACAATCTCATCCTTCCTCAGGCGTTTCGCCCAGAAAGGTACAATGCTTGTGTGCGCAGACCCCGTCACAGGATCCTCCACAATACCGACATGCGGGGCAAAGAAGCGTGAGGCACAGTCCCAGCCCAGGGCCGGATCACCTGGCGCCGTCGCAATAATACCGGCATCCGCCTCTACAGAAAACCGCGTGAGAAGGGCCACGTCCGGTCGCAGCGCCGCCACATCGCGCATGTCTTCAAACACGGCAATATAGTTCTTGCCCTTCAAAAGCATGGACGGCACAGCCCCCAATGCCTGCTCAAGCGCCGGTACCGCCACGGTCGGCTTCACCGGATTGGCAGGAAAATCCATCTCATATCGCGCCCCGTCCCGCCGGACCGTCAAACGACCGCTCCTGGTGTCAAAATGAAGCTGCGGCGCATCGTACCCAAGGTGGGTATAAAGCACATGCGCCGACGCAAGTGTCGCGTGACCACACAAAGGCACCTCGGCTGCCGGGGTAAACCAGCGCAATTCATAACCGTCGCCTTTCGCCACGAAATAGGCGGTCTCAGCCAGATTGTTCTCCATCGCAATCGCCTGAAGCACATCATCCGGCAACCAGCGATCAAGCGGCACAATAGCCGCCGGATTGCCCTCAAAAACCTTTGTCGCAAATGCATCGACCTGGAAAATCCGCAATTCCTTGCCCAGTTCAGCCATGACGATCTCTCCTGCTTATGAAGCCTTCACACTTGTGAGGTTGATTTAGGCATGACAATAAAGAGATACAATGTTATTTTTGTCACCATGACAATTTGGCAGACATTCCTGAAGACAAAAGCGCAAACCAAAGACCCTGCCTATCAGCGGCTTGCAGACGATATCCACCAGGCCATCGCGGAAGGTCATCTGGCCAGCGGCACCAAACTGCCCCCGCAGAGGGAATTGGCTTATGAACTGGGGGTGAGCATTGGCACCATCACCCGCGCTTACGACCTGTGCCTGCGCAGAGGAGATCTCGTAGCCACAGTCGGCCGCGGTACTTTCGTCCGCGAGCAGAGAGCCACACCAGATGCTCCCATCAATCTGCGCGTCAATATTCCGGCCGATATCGGTCAGGGGGTGGAGATCGCCCATGCGCTCGCCCGACGCCCCGCAGGCGAATTCATGGGCTACATCCCGTTCGGGGGCGCTGACACAGACAGGGAGGCGGGAGCCACCTATCTCGCCCTTGGCGGCATGCAGGCCAATCCTGCAGATATGATCGTCACGGCCGGTGGGCAGCACGCACTGACCACCGCGCTCCTCACCGCAACCAAACCGGGCGACCTGGTTCTGTGCGAACCCCTGACGTTCGGTGGATTTCTGGACGGCGCAAAACTCATGAACCGCCGCGTCACAGGCATCCCTGCCGATGCGCAAGGCATCCTCCCGGCCGCCTTCGAGACCCTGTGCCAACAGGAAAAGCCCAAAGCCTGCTTTCTGACCCCAACCGCACAAAACCCTACCGGCACAACCCTGCCCTCCAAACGCCGCGAAGCCATTGTCGAAACCGCACTCAGACACAATGTCATGATCATCGAGGACGCGCTTTACGACCCGCTCGTCACATCACCACCACTGCCGCTTTCCATGCTCGCACCCGACATTTGCTTCCATGTGGCCTCATTCTCAAAAACCATCGCGCCGGGTTTTCGGGTAGGCTACCTCACCTGCCCGCAACATCTGCGCGCGCAGGCAAACGACATCCAGCACCTGCTCGGCATGGGTCCCCCCTGGGCTATGGCTGAAATCGCCTCAGAACTGATCCGGACAGGTGCCGCTGAACGGTTGACCCGCGCGCAGGCGACAGAGATCAAAGCGCGCCGCGCGATAGCGGCCGAAATTCTCGACTCCCCTGCCAAGGATCAAGTTCAGAACCCGGCGCACCGTCCGGCGCAGAGTATCCGCAAGGGGGATGCACCCCACCTGTGGCTGGCCCTGCCTGATCATTGGACTGCAGAAAAATTTGTCGCATCAGCAGAGGTCCAGGGACTTCTTGTCTCGCCCGCCCATCATTTTGCCGCAGACCAACCTGCCGCCCGCCAGACGCAAAGTCACATCAGACTGTCGCTGGGGGCCGCACGGTCCAGGGACGTCCTGACAACCAGCCTGACAGCCATCCGTGATATGATGCAAAGCCAGCCCACAAACACACAGCGGTCAATCTGAAGTCCGTTCAGTCCAGAACCTGAAATGGATGCATATGATTAAGCGGGCCGTGTCCCTTGCCAAACCCTGGCGCTGTACGGATCGCATCGTGCACATAGTCGCGGCCAATGGAGACTACCTCACGCATCGGGGCCCCCTGCGCCAGCAGCGCCGCAATCGCCGATGCGAGCGTGCAGCCCGTCCCATGGGTATGAACACTGTCAATGCGCGGGCTCGACATGACTTCAAGACTGTCCGCCGTCACCAGCACATCATGCACCTGACCGGCATCGTCGCACCCATGCCCCCCCTTCACCAGAACGGCCTGTGGTCCAAGCCCCATCAACGCATCGCCCGCACGTTTCTGGTCGTCCAGCGTGCGCACCGGATGCCCGGTCAGAGCTTCAGCTTCAGGCATATTGGGGGTGAGAAGTGTCGCCTGGGGAACCAGGAAATTGCGTAGAACCTGTATCGCCTCCGCCTGGAGAAGCGACGCCCCACCCTTGGCAATCATAACCGGATCGACAACCAGTTGCAGACCTTCGCGGGCATCCAGCTCTGCGGCCACGGCCTCAATAACCGCACTGGAATGCAGCATGCCTGTCTTCACCACATCTGCGCCAATGTCATCCAGCACGGCCCGCATCTGCGCCACAATCAGCGCAGGCTCTAATGGCAGCACATCCTGAACGCCCAGCGTATTCTGAACCGTAATGGCCGTCACCGCCGTCATCGCATAGGTGCCGAACATGGTCGCCGTTTTGATATCCGCCTGAATACCGGCACCACCACCACTATCCGATCCGGCAACAATCAGCAGGCGGCCCAGCACAGAAGGATCAAAAATGTCTGTATCCGTCATAGGTCAGGCAGCGGCCTTTTCAATGGCCGTGGCGATATCATTGACCACCGCCTCGACAAGCCCTTCATCGTCCCCTTCCGCCATGACGCGGATCAACGGTTCAGTGCCTGACTTCCGCACAACAATGCGACCACTCTCGCCAAGCCGGGCTTCACCCTCTTTGATCGCTTCCTGCACAAGCGCGCTCTCAAGTGGCGCACCGGAACGGAAACGCACATTCTTCAGGAGTTGTGGCAAAGGCTCAAAAAGATCACACGCTTCGCTCACCGGCTTGTTTGTGGTCTGCAACACCGCCAACACCTGCAGCGCAGCCACCAGCCCGTCGCCGGTCGTCGCAAAATCAGACAGCACAATATGGCCGGACTGCTCCCCACCCACATTGAAACCATGCGAACGCATATGCTCCACAACATAACGGTCACCGACCTGCGTCCGCGCGAGCGACAACCCCTGGTCCTTCAGATAACGTTCCAGCCCCAGGTTTGACATGACCGTCGAAACAATCCCCGGCGCGGACAGAAGCCCCATCTCTTTCCAGGATTGCGCCACAAGCCCCATAATCTGGTCGCCATCAATAATCTGGCCGTTTTCATCCGCAATAATCACCCGGTCCGCATCACCATCAAGCGCGATACCGATATCAGCCCGGCGCTCGCGCACCAGCGAACACATCCGCTCCGGCGCTGTCGAACCACAACGGGCATTGATATTGGTGCCATCCGGGTCAACCCCGACCGTCACCACTTCCGCACCCAGCTCCCAAAGGGCGGTTGGCGCGACCTTGTAGGCGGCACCGTTCGCACAATCGACAACAATACGAACACCTTCCAGGCTGAGATGTTTCGGGAAGGTACGTTTTGCAAATTCGATGTAGCGCGCCTGCGCATCTTCCAGACGCTTGGCCCGGCCGATCATTTCAGGTTTGGCAAGGTGATCATGGATACCATTATCCATCATCCGCTCGATCTCATGTTCAACATCATCAGAGAGCTTGAAACCGTCCGGACCAAACAGTTTGATCCCGTTATCTTCGTAAGAATTGTGAGAGGCGGAAATCATTACCCCGAGGTCCGCCCGCATGGAGCGCGTCAGCATCGCAACCGCAGGCGTCGGCAATGGCCCGAACTGGACGACATCCATCCCCACAGATGTAAAGCCCGCAACCAGTGCATTCTCGATCATGTAGCCCGACAGGCGCGTATCCTTGCCGATCACGACCCGGTGTCGATGTTCACCGCGTGTAAAATAACGACCTGCCGCCATGCCCACGCGAAGCGCGGTCTCCGCCGTCATGTTTGAGCGGTTAGCCGTCCCGCGAATGCCATCTGTACCAAAATATTTCCGAGCCATCGAACTCCACACATCCCCAAAAAAACAGGTTCCCCCCGCATGCCCCGACCCTGCCCTGCCCCGATTGTCGGCGGCGTTTTTCGGGCGGAACCATGCGATCAACAAATCAGAGCCGCGTTTCTTGCCAGACAGACCTTAACGGAAATGCAGGCAGAACCCCCAACAGCTCAGAAGTCGCGGAAGTATAGCGCCGCGCGCGCGAGAAAGAGTTAAAGATTTGTTTCACTTCATGACGGGGTTAATGCCCTAAAGCCTGCCAAATGGCTAGCCCGTCGGCGATCTGCCGCGGTTCATGGGTGCGGATCATGTCAGCCCCCCCGGCCACGGCATAAAGCTCTGCAGCAAGCGTTGCCGCCGCAGATCCGCCAATTTCAGCACCTGTGAGCGTCCTCAGGAAGCTTTTCCGCGATACGGAAATCAGGATCGGCACCTGAAACCGCGCTTTGAGTGCCCGCAGACCGTTCAACACTTCAAGAGAAGGGTCAGGCTTGTTGCCCAGAAAAAAACCCATCCCCGGATCAAGAATAAGACGGGACCGGGCAATCCCCGCTCTCTCCAGCGCGGCAAACCGTGCCTCAAAGAAGCGGCTTACATGGTCAACCATCGCGCCGGAGGGCGGCGCGGCGCGGGTCGCAGGCCCACGTCCTTGAATGGAATGCATGACAACAAGCTTCACGTCGGGCGCATCCGCCAGCACCGGATAAAAACTCTCATCAGGGAAACCCTGAATGTCATTGAGATAATCAACGCCTTGTGACAAGGCCCAGCTTTGCGTCTCAGGCTGGAACGTGTCGATGGAAAGAGACGCCCCCATCTCCTTCAGCGCAGTCAACACGGATGAAAGCCGTTCAATCTCTGCTGCCGCACTCACCGGCTGACTGTCCGGATGAGAGGAGGCAGGCCCTACATCCAGCACATGCGCCCCCGCGACAAGCAACCCACGCGCCTGAGCAATCGCCGCCTCCGGCTCAAGATACTTGCCGCCGTCGGAAAATGAATCCGCCGTGATGTTGAGAATGCCGAAAATCTGTACGCCGTCTGCCATGCCTGCTTATAGCACTGCAATTGATCGCGCGACCACACGTGTTGTCATCCCGGACGGGCGCGAGCCCGAGCCGGAATCCATAATGCAGAACAGAAAAACCAACCTGTCATTACCCGGCTTGTCCGGGTAATCCAGAACCTAAGTCTGAAGACAACGCATGACGCCCCTGGACCACCCGAACAAGTCGGGTGGTGACAATCGTTCTTTTCGAGCCACAATCGCCTCATCCAAAAATGTCATCCCGGACGGGCGGAGGCCCGAGCCGGGATCCATAATGCAGAACAGAAAAACCCAGATTGAAAATGGACCCCGGGTCAGGCCCGGGGTGACAGCAGAGCGTGAAAACCCTGCGGCACCAAAACCAACCCCAACCTGTCATTACCTGGCTTGTCCGGGTAATCCATGGAGCAGGTCGGCAAGACACCAAGTCAGGACTGGATGCCCGGAACAAGTCCGGGCATGACGGCGGCCTTTGCGGCAACGTCCGGGCATCACACCAAAAAGGCATTATCGGCACCCCACACAACAAAAAGCCCCGCTGTTGCCAGCAGGGCTTTTCAATTTTTTCTACCGCAAATGCGTCAGGTGCCTTGCGGCTCCGGATCGATACCACCAACAGGCCCGACCGTGGCACCCGCACTCGGTACCGATGAAGACGGTCCACTCGGAGCCTCAGGCTCCCCGCTGTCACGGTGCGGCGGCTCACCGCGCAAGAGCGCCTTGATCTCCTCACCAGAGAGCGTCTCATACTCAAGCAGGCCCTGAGCCAGGGTATGCAACTCATCCAGATGCTTGGTGAGCAGCTCCTGCGCTTTCTCATACCCTTCAGAGACAATGCGCTTTACTTCCTCATCAATCATGCGCGCCGTGTCTTCCGACATGGTCTGCTGACGGGCAACAGAATGGCCAAGGAATACTTCTTCCTCATTGTCCTGATAGGCAAGCGGGCCCAGCTTGTCGCTCATACCCCATTGCGTAACCATGGCTTTTGCCATCTTGGTTGCCATGGAAATATCAGATGACGCACCGGACGTTACCTTGTCATGACCGAAGATCACTTCTTCCGCCACACGGCCACCCATGGCAACGGCCAGGTCCGCCTTGAGCTTGGAGCGCGTGACCGACAATTGATCACGTTCCGGCAAACGCATCACCATGCCGAGCGCGCGACCACGTGGAATGATGGTGGCTTTGTGCACAGGGTCACTGTCTTCCATGTGAAGGGCAACCAGCGCGTGGCCGCCCTCGTGATAGGCGGTGAGCTTCTTTTCTTCCTCGGACATGACCATGGAACGGCGCTCCGCCCCCATCATTACCTTGTCTTTGGCATCCTCAAACTCAGCCATAGTGACCAGACGCCGACCACGACGTGCAGCAAGCAGCGCCGCCTCGTTTACAAGGTTGGCCAGATCAGCACCGGAGAAGCCGGGTGTACCGCGTGCGAGCGTCTTCACCTCAACATTCGGTGCGAGCGGCACTTTCTTCATGTGCACTTTGAGAATTTTTTCACGGCCCACAATGTCCGGATTCGGCACCACAACCTGCCGGTCAAAACGGCCGGGGCGCAATAGCGCCGGATCCAGCACATCAGGGCGGTTCGTAGCAGCAATCAGGATAATGCTCTCATTAGGCTCAAACCCGTCCATCTCAACGAGCAACTGGTTGAGCGTCTGTTCGCGCTCATCATTGCCGCCGCCAAGGCCAGCACCACGATGGCGACCGACCGCATCAATTTCGTCGATAAAGATGATGCAAGGCGCATTCTTCTTGGCCTGCTCAAACATGTCACGAACGCGGCTCGCACCAACACCTACAAACATTTCCACAAAGTCAGAACCGGAGATTGTGAAGAAAGGTACGTTGGCTTCCCCCGCGATCGCGCGCGCGAGCAAGGTCTTACCGGTACCGGGCGGGCCAACAAGCAGCACACCCTTCGGGATATGCCCGCCCAACCGCTGGAATTTGGACGGATCGCGCAAGAAATCGACAATCTCTTCCAGATCATCCTTCGCTTCGTCGATACCGGCCACATCCTCAAACGTCACCCGTCCATGGCGCTCCGTCAGCAGTTTCGCCTTGGACTTGCCAAAGCCCATGGCCTTGCCGCCACCGCCCTGCATCTGGCGCATGAAGAAAATCCACACACCGATCAAAAGCAGCATCGGGAACCAGGAGACCAGAACACCGATCAGCGAAGGTGAGCCATCATCCGCGGGCTTCGCCGTAATCTCGACGCCCCGCGCGCTCAGCCGGTCCACCAGATTGGGATCCCCCGGATTGTAGGTGAAGAAGCTCCGCTGATCCGTAAAATGCCCGTTGATCGTATCACCGGCGATGGTGACATCGCGCACATTCCCTGCTTCAACATCAGCCAGAAGCTGAGAAAAAGTGATCTCGTTCGAGGAGGCGCGTTCAACCGGGCTTTGGAACAGGTTGAACAGCGCAACGAGAAGAAGCGCCACAACGGCCCAGAGCACGAAATTCTTGAAATTGGACAAAGCGTTCGTTTCCTAAACTCACCGGCGAAAAACCATTGGGCCCCGCATCCGGCTATATTGGACTGGTTCTAAGTCTATAGAGAGATGGGGTCGAAACAAAGAATTACCAGACAACAACCCCATCAAACCGCTGAAATTAGATAAAGAAATGCGTGATATCGCCTCATCGGGGCCGAAATCTGCCCCAAATCGGGAAATTGCGCCTATCCGTCGCCCCGGGGCCGGCCGCCAATAAACCGCGCCTCAAACACCCCGCCGCATTCAGGCGCAAAAAAGCCCAGATGCGGCTGCGCCCGAAGGCCCCCCTCCCGCCAATAGGCGGGCAGCGCGTGGAGCACTGGCCTGGGGACCTGATGCGGCAAATCACACCCGTAAGCCTGCGGGTTTTCGCGGGCAAGAGAAACCGCCAGTTTCAAACCATCCGCCCCGAGCGCCCGCACCTCGCCTGCAACCAGTTTTTTGGGCCGCATCACCCGAAACCGCCCATCCCAGACGGCCTGACCGCCCGGTTTCAGCGTCAACGGTTCTGCTGGCAGGCCTGCCCCTTCCCGCAGAACGACCATCTCATCGCCGCTGTTCACCCCCGGCCATTTCCCGGCAGCAGACCATTTCGCCCCACCAAGGGTGCGCCCACCCTGGAGAGAGCCCGTGCGCACCGCCGTTAACAGGGCTTCCAACCCCTGCAGGCGCGGCGCATAAACAGATCCCGTCACCCCTTTCAGGATCCGGGCCAGCAAACGAAGGGCAATCTCATCGGGCACCTCCCGGAGCGGCCGAAGCGCCACACGGGCAAAACCCTCTTCACACCAGCAAACAGCAGCACGTTCCACCTGATCGCACATATCATCAAGGGCCGCACGCGCACGCGTCATGCGAAGGGCGGTCTCCACCAGCCGATCGCGCGTCAGTCCCAATTCGTCAAGCAATGGTAGCGCCTTGCGCACCTGTACCCGCAGGAAACGCGCATCTTCATTGCTGGGATCCTCAACCCACTTTTGCTGATGCACCCGCAACGTCGCCCGCAGCCGTGCCTGCGGAACCGTCAGCAAAGGACGCAGAACACGCACACCGGCCTTCACCGAGACAGGCGTCATCGCGGCAAGACCATCCACCCCGCTGCCCCGTTGCAAGCGGATCAGAAACGTCTCCGCCTGATCATCCAGATGATGCGCAACAAGAAGGTCTGCCTCGCGAGCCCCTGCCCATCCGGTCAGCAAGCTGTACCGGGCATCACGCGCGGCTTGTTGAATGTTCGCGGACGGTTTCTCCGCGGGCACCCATTTCAGGGTCTTGTGAGAAAACCCGAGCGCCCTCGCCCAGCGCCCCACCTGACGTGCTTCCTGGGCAGCCTCACGCCGCAATCCATGATCGACAGTCAGAACCGTCACATCCGGCACAGGCTGGTCTTTCTGGCCCAGCCAGTCACGCCACAAACTGACAAGCAACATCAGCGCCACGGAATCACCCCCGCCCGACACCGCAACACCCAGCTGCGGACCCGGGCGCAACGGCTTCATCAGCCGGTCAAATTGACGGGGCGAAAGTGCCCCTCGCCCGGATAAAGACGCGGGCGAAGACGATGAGCGGAAGCGAGGGCGACGGCTCATCAGCTCAACAGCCGGCCTTGCCCCGTTCAAGTTCAGCCCGCTGGCTCACAGCCTGAGACGCCGAGGGGAATTGCTGCCGCAACTGACCAAGCGTTGCGCATGCCTGATCCCGTTGTCCAAGAGCAGACAATGTCATCCCAAGCTTCAAAAGACTGTCAGGTGCCTTCGACGATCCCGAATAGGTCGTATAGCCGACAAGAAAAGCCTCCGCAGCCTGCCGGTAGGCCCCGCGCACGTAATAAGTCTCACCAAGCCAGTACTGCGCATTACCCGCCAGATTATGGGTCGGATAGCGTTGCAGAAAATTCGACAGATCTGCCTCAGCCGCATCAAACTGACCACGCTTGAGCTGGTTCATGGCCGCATCATAGGCATCTTCGGGGCCAAGCTCCGTGCCAGCCGCCGTCAGCGCCCCGCTCGCAGGCGGATAGGCAGACGCTACATCGTTCCCGCCATGCAAGGCCCCGTCGTTCCTTTGCGGTGCCAGTGGAATGGTCCCGAGCGTACCACCACTGCTTGCCAGCGTTCCCGCCCCGCGATCCGGTGCCGCAGGAGGGGTCAAACCGGTTGGCCCGGACGAAAGCGCCTGACCACCTTGCCCGCCAGACCCACCTGACCCACTCAGCTCCTGAAAGCGGAATTCCGTATCCTCTGCAAACTGATTAAATCGCGCCTGTGTTTGGGAAAGATCGTAAGAGAGCTTTTCAAGCTGGCCCGTCATACCGCGAAGGCTCTCTTCCACGGCCTGCAAACGGAGTGAAAGGTCTGCCGCACTTGCCGGGTCCGGCCCGTATCCACTTGAGGAAAGACCGCCCGCTTGCGACCCGGCCTGAAAGGTCTGCCGCTGAACATCGATCAGATCACGTTCAATCGTTTCAAGGCGATTGTAGAGCGCCCGCATTTCCCCGGTTGTTGGCTCTGCAATCGCAGGTCCCCCGGTCAGCATCAAGACCAGACCACAAACACTCAGCAATGGTGACCCCATCATCCGGGTTTTCTTGAAGGGTTGAATTGCGCTCATCACATCCTGCTTTCCCGACATTTGCGTTCGCAAACGGTCATTTACCCCACGCCATGAAATCTGGCCAAAACTATAGCCCAGAGTTCGACGAAATTGAGGCCATTCTTATGACACAAAAACGCCCCCGAAAGTCACCCTTCGGAGGCGTTCATGCAATCAATTCAAAAGCTCTTAGGAGCTTGCGCCACCTGCAACCACCGTCACAGTACGACGGTTCTGGCTCCAGCAGCTCTCATCAGAGCAAAGTGCAACCGGGCGTTCTTTGCCGTAAGAAATGGTGGCAATGCGCGATGGGTCCACACCAAGGCTCACCAGATAGCTTTTCGCAGCATTCGCACGACGCGCACCAAGCGCCAGGTTGTATTCCCGTGTACCGCGCTCGTCAGCATGACCTTCGAGCGTTACGCGGTTGGCAGGGTGCAGCTTCAACCAGGCTGCCTGACGGTCAAGCGTGGCGCGAGCGGATGAGTTCAGGTCGGACCGGTCCGTGTCGAAGAAAACACGGTCGCCAACGTTGACAACCAGATCCTGTTGCGAGCCAGGCGTAGGGCCAGGCTGCGTTTCGTACTGGCCGGACGTATTTGCATTGGCCGAAGCGTCTTCATCTGGCGTCGAGCTACAGGCTGCGACAAATACCATTAGGCCAGCTAGTGCTGTAATCCGCAGGCCTGCATTCAGGGTCTTCATGATTGATGTCTCCTTACATCACGATTGCAAAGTCCGGCCTAATCCGGGCACGCGACTTAGTTGGTGCTGACTTAGCACCACGTTCTTAATATTAAATGACACAATGTCTAAGTATTTGACGGAAGCATTCGAGCATTTCAGACGCCTTTTCGCGCTTAGTTCTCGGCAGTGAAACCTATCTGCGTCCTGACAATCCTGCAAGATAGATCAACACAAAATTTCATGACGTTTATTCAAGACGGGGTGACCATGCCGGGTCAGAGGCAAAAGTCGGCGTGTAGACCGGCCGCTCATTATAGCCTGTGAGGTCAACGGACCAGAGGCTGGGGCCCCCGTTCTCTCCCCGTGTTTCGCGGAAAAACATAATTACACGCCCATTGGGAGACCAGGTGGGACCTTCATTATGAAAGCCTTCCGTCAAAATCCGTTCACCGCTGCCATCGGGCTTCATAACCCCGATCACAAAGCGGCCCTTAACCATCTTTGTAAATGCAATCAGATCACCCCGTGGGCTCCAGACTGGCGTTGCATAACGCCCGTCGCCATAGCTGATACGGCGAGGATTGGATCCGTCGGCGCCCATGACATAAATCTGTTGCGAACCACCCCGGTCACTTTCAAACGTCAGGTTCCGCCCATCCGGTGCATATGATGGTGACGTGTCAATGGCCGCCGTATTGGTCAGACGCCGGGTCTGACGAGACCGAAGATCCATCTCATAAATGTCGGAATTGCCGCCGCGTTGCAGGCTCATCACAATTTTCTGGCCATCGGGCGAAAACCGCGGGGCAAAAGTCATCCCCGGAAAATCTCCGACAACCTCCTGCTGACCTGTTTCAATATCAAGCAGATAGACCCGTGGCCGGTTCCCATAATAGGAAAGATAGGTGATCTCCTGGTTCGACGGGCTGAAGCGCGGGGTCAGCACAAGGTCAGCCCCGTTGGTCAACATGCGCGGATTGTGCCCATCCTGATCCATAATCGCGAGCCGCTTCACCCGACGGCCTTTCGGTCCGCTTTCCGATACATGCACAATCCGTGTATCGAAATACCCTTTCTCGCCCGTCAGCCGCTCATAAATGGCATCCGCGATAATATGCGCGACGCGACGCCAGTTTTCGGGTGTGGTGTAAAACTGAAGGCCGGTAATCTGCTGTTCGGCATAAATGTCCCAGAGCCGGAACTCGACCTTGAGCCGGCCGTCCGGCTCGATCAGCGTCTGTCCCGTTACCAGAGCCTGCGCATTGATCACGCGCCAGTCACCAAACCGGGGTTGTACGTTGACATCCTGAATACGCTCAATGAAAGAGGCCGACGCCAAAGGACGAAACAGGCCCGAGCGTTCCAGGTCCGCAGCAATGACCTGGGATACATCCGCACCGATCTTGCGATCCTGCTGACCTGAGCCCAGGAAATCGGTAATAGCCAGGGGTAAGGGATCGACATTGCCCTGCGTGATATCAATCTGCAAAGCAGCGTCCGCGCGCGAAACATGGATCAACGCGACAAACAGGACCGCACAAAACGTCAGACCGGTACGCAAGAACATGTTTATTCCCCCATCGGGCATTGGGCCCGGATTGCAATATCTGAAGTCGCCCTGACCGCTGTCATGGCGCCACTCGCTATCAATAACACGCTCCACATGGCGGCATTATGGCAATGATCAGGATAATCCTTACCCACCCAACATCTCCCTTGGGTCAAAATTCAGATCAATTTCCTGCCAGGACGAGTATTTATCCGCCGGCATGCGGAACGGTGCACAGCGGCGGATCGCACGAAGCGCGCTTTCCGCTGCCGCCCGGTAATAGGTATCACCCGTCGCGATCCGGGAGGGATCACGCAAAACCGGTGGCTGCGCGAGAGATCCGTCAGGGCGAAGAAACACCTTAATCTGCACAATAAGGCTCGCCGCATTGGCCGCGCCCGCAGGAACGCTCCAGCAGCGACGCATCTGCGCTTTGAAAGCGTCAATCTCGGACATGGTGAGTTGAGCAGACGCACCACTGGTCGCCGCCTGATTGCGACGCGGTTCCGGGCGCGGCGCATCAGGCATCTTGTCCAGCAGGGCCGCGATCTGCGTCGGGTCGAAAGCAGGCTTTGGCGTTTCCGTACGCTGAGGTGGTGTGGGTCGCTGTGGCGGTTCCGGACGCACTTCAGGTTTGGGCTCTGGCTTGGGTTCCGGTGCGGGAGCTGGCTCAGGCGCGGGCGTAGGTTCCGGCACGGGTTCAGGCTTGGGCGCCGGAGCAGGCTGCGGTGCCGGAGCAGGCTCAGGCTGTGGCTGTGGTTTAGGCTCCGGCTTCAGTTCCGGCTTGGGTTCCGGTTGTGGCTCTGGCTCCGGTTCCGGCGTTTCTTCCGCCTCCGGCGCAGGCTTGTCTTCAACCTTTGCCTGATTGCGCAAGTTCGTAAACTCCGCAATGGTGACAAGCTCCACCGGCAAAGCCGGACTGGGGGCCACATCAAACGGCTCGGCATCAGGCAGCACAACAAAAGTCAGGAGCAAAAGCCCCGCATGCAGCGCCGCCGAAAAAAGAAGCCCTTTGCGCATATCGCCTGCTAACGCCGATCAGCGCTTGTTGGAGTTTCAGTCACCAGACCCACGCGGGAAAACCCGGCGCTGGAAATGGTGCCCATGACTTGCATCACCGTGCCATACTCGATTGTCTTGTCGGCCCGCACATAAATGCGTTCCTCATATCCGTTCTCGCCGATCGCCAGAAGCCGCGCGACCAGCTCGTCAACCTCCACCACCGTTTCCTGCAGATAGACCGTGCCATCTCCCTGCACCGTAATGGTGAGAGGCTCATCATCTCCCTGCAACGGTTCAGAACGGGTTTGTGGCAATTCAACAGGCACACCCACGGTGAGCAACGGGGCTGCCACCATGAAAACAATCAGCAACACGAGCATGACATCCACCATCGGTGTGACGTTAATCTCGCTCATCGGTTGTGGCCGATGGCGCCGTCGGCTCCGTCCACCCGCGCCGCCTGATCCTAATGAAGCACCCATGGATCTCACCGATCATCCAGTTGGCGGGAAACAATAGCGGAAAACTCATCCGCAAACCCCTCCAGGCGGGAACCGAACCGGCCCACTTCACTGGAAAACTTGTTATAGGCAATCACAGCAGGGATCGCAGCCAGAAGCCCCAGCGCTGTTGCAAACAGCGCCTCGGCAATCCCCGGTGCAACCACAGCAAGGTTGGTATCTTTTGAAATGGCAATGGATGTGAAGGAATTCATGATCCCCCACACCGTGCCGAACAGACCAACAAACGGCGCGATCGAACCAACTGTTGCCAGAAAGAGAAGATTGCCTTCCAAAGACAGCATCTCCCGGTTGATGGTCACCGACATGACCTTTTCAACCCGCGCCTGCACGCCGGCAAAATGCTTGGACCCCGCTTCGGTCGAGCGTTTCCATTCCCGCATCGCCGATGAAAAAAGCAGCGCCATCGGATGGGTCGCCCGCTATCCCAGGTCTTGATAGAGATCATCCAGCGACCGGCCCGACCAGAAAGCGTTTTCAAAATTGTCCGCCTTGCGACGTACGCTCGACAGGCGCCACCATTTGTCGAACATGATCGCCCAGGACCAGATCGAGGCCCCGATCAAACCGATCATCACCGACTTGACGACCCAGTCCGCCCGAAAAAACAACGACCACATCGTAAATTCGACCTGATCCGTCACCAATTGTGCATCGGTGACGATCTGGGCAGCATCAGTGGGTTCCATGGAAACTCTCTCCGTCAGGCTGGAACGAGAAACAGCCGTTTATCCCGGCGGCTCTGCATAAAACAGGCGCACCGCATCAACGAAGCGGATACCCCCTCTTTGTGGCAAAATTAGCCCAGCGATTGTGTCAAAACTGGGGCATATAGCCTGTTTTACGGCCTACACCAACGACTTAACGGGACTGTGACGGCTCGGACACATAAGCCCCGATCGCATTGATGATAGACACGGGCATACGCTTGGGTCGGCCCGCTCCATCGATACAGGCCGCCCGCACCATGGCGCGCCAAATCGGCTGACCATCACGCAAGATCACTTGCTCAATATCAAAACGTGCGCCCCGGGCTGCGACATAGCGGGTCTCGACCAGCAATTCATCGTCAATCCGGGCGGGGGACAGAAACTCGATCTCCATCTTGTGAACGGCAAAAGCAAGCGGTGGATCGGCTTCCTGCAATTCGGAATGGTGCACACCGGCAACGCGTAAAAAGTCCGTCCGCCCGCGCTCTGCAAACTTCAGATAGTTGTCGTGATAGACGATCCCGGTAAAGTCCGTGTCTTCATAATAGACCCGGATCGGCAAATGATGGACCTTGCCTACAATGCGTCCCGCGAGATCTGGCCAGCTTGCGTCACTCATGTATCACTCCCGTCAAACAATCCGCCCTGCCCCGCAGGCCCGGTTGCAACGGGCAACCCCAGATGCTGGAACGCAGCAGGCGTGAGAACGCGACCGCGCGGCGTCCGCTGCACCAGCCCGTTCTGGATCAGATAAGGCTCGACAATTTCCTCAATCGCATCCCGCGGCTCTGAAAGCGCGGCAGCGATCGTCTCGATGCCCACCGGCCCGCCTGAAAACTTGTGTGCAATCGCGGCAAGATAACGATGGTCGAGCGCATCCAGCCCCAGCCCGTCAACCTCCAGCCGCGTCAAGGCCCGGTCGGCAAGCGCCGCATCAATCACCTCTGCCCCTTCAACCGAGGCAAAATCACGCACACGGCGCAACAAGCGCCCTGCAATGCGCGGCGTCCCACGCGCACGGCGCGCAATTTCCCGCGCGCCATCATCGCTGATCCCCATGCCAAGCACACCCGCACCACGACGCACAATGAGATCAAGCTCCTCAATCTCATAAAAATTAAGCCGGACAGGGATCCCGAACCGGTCCCGCAAGGGCGTGGTCAAAAGCCCGGTGCGCGTTGTTGCCCCGATCAGGGTAAAGGGTGCCAGCTCAATTTTGACAGAGCGCGCCGCCGGTCCTTCCCCAATGATCAGATCAAGCTCAAAATCCTCCATCGCTGGATAGAGAATTTCTTCAACCGCCGGGTTAAGCCGGTGTATTTCGTCAATAAAAAGAACGTCGCGCTCTTCCAAATTGGTGAGAAGAGCCGCCAGGTCCCCGGCTTTCGCGATCACCGGACCTGAGGTTGAGTGAAAATTCACACCCAGTTCCCGCGCGACAATTTGCGCAAGCGTCGTTTTGCCAAGTCCCGGAGGTCCTGCAAAAAGCACATGATCCAGCGCTTCTTTGCGCTTCGCAGCCGCCTCGATGAAGACCGAAAGGTTTTCGCGCGCCTGCCGCTGCCCGGTAAATTCCGACAATCGCTGCGGTCTGAGTTGCGTTTCACTCAGATCATCATCCAACAGATCACTCCCCACCAAACGCTCACTCATCGGGCCAACTCCTTCAGGCCCACGCGAATGAGCGTTTCAGCGCTCGCGTCTCCATCAAGTGACTTACGCGCCGTCGCAATTGCGGTCGCAGCCTGGGCTTGCGCATAGCCCAGATTGACCAGGGCGGAGATCGCATCACGCACAGCGCTTCCGGCACCTGGCACACCATCAGGTTCATCGCCGCCGCCAAGTACCGCAGCCAGATGCTGCGGCGCCGGCGCCTTGCCTTGCAACTCACTGACAATCCGCGCGGCAAGCTTGGGGCCAACACCCGGTGCTTTGGTAATGGACTTCTTGTCTTCCAGAGCAATCGCATCGGCAAGCCCTGACGGGCCCAGAGCGCCAAGCATCGCAAGCGCATGCCGTGCCCCCACCCCCTGAACAGATTGCAGCAGCCGGAACCAGTCCCGCTCATCCGATGTCGCAAAGCCAAACAGCCGCAACTGATCTTCGCGCACATACGTATCGATAAGGAGCGAAAGCAACTCTCCTTTCGCAGGGACTTTGCGTAGCGTGAAAGCCGAACAGGAAACGAGATAACCCACACCCCCGACATCAAGGATCAGCCAGTCCTCCCCGGCCTCATCAACCAGACCTGTCAGTTTCCCAATCATGCGCGTCGCGCCCCCGTCCTGAGCGTCGCGTCTACCTTCGCAAGATAGGCTGACGCTGTCCGGTTATGCGCATGGCAGATCGCCACCGCGAGCGCATCCGCTGCATGTTCACTCTTCGTACGGCATTGAGGTAACAGCATCTCGACCATCATTTTGATCTGCGCTTTATCAGCATGCCCCGCCCCGACAACCGTTTTCTTGATTTTGTTGGGCGCATATTCAGCCACATCCAGTCCAAAACGCGCCGGCACCAGCAAAGAGATGGCCCGTGCCTGCCCCAGTTTCAGGGCCGCCGCTGCATCCTTCGCGACAAAGGCTGTTTCCACCGCGGCCGTCGCNGGGTGATACGTATCCAGAACCAGNTGCACNCCGCGCTCCAGCTCCACAAGGCGTGCAGCCAGCGAGAGTTTGGCATCTGACGTAATGGTCCCGTTGGCAACGTGTGTCAGGCGGTTACCCGATACATCAATCACGCCCCAGCCGGTAGCGCGAAGGCCCGGATCCAGTCCCAACAACCTGACGGTTTCGCCCGTGCCCCGCGCCAAACAGACCCTCCATAATGGACATCAGGCGGNGCGAAAAAATCTTTCCGCCATAACATCACCTGTACGCCCGAANCAGTGCACCAAATGGCCCGATCAGGCGGAGAGTTTCTCCATCGCCGAATCAGACATCTCAAAGTTCGCATAAACCTGCTGCACATCATCATTGTCGTCCAGCAAATCGAGCAACTTAAGAAGCGTCTCTGCCTGNTCCCCTTCAACGGCAATCGTGTTCCCGGGCTTCCAGATGATATTGGCAGAATTGGCNGGCCCGAATTTCTCTTCCAGCGCCCCGGCCACTTCATGCAGGCTTTCCGCATCACAGGTCAGCACATGAAATTCTTCATCAGATTCNCAATCATCCGCGCCGGCATCAATCGCTGCCTCAAGCACCGTGTCCGCATCCGCNATATCCGCATTATATTCGATGGAACCAACCCGCTCGAACATAAAGGAAACCGCACCCGTTTCGCCCAGATTGCCGCCATTTTTAGAAAATGTGCTGCGCACCTCGGAAGCGGTGCGATTACGATTNTCGGTGAGTGCCTCAACAATGACGCCGATGCCACCGGGGCCAAACCCCTCATAGCGGACTTCTTCGTAATTCTCACCACCCGCTTCAGTCGATTTCTTGATCGCCCGCTCGATGTTTTCTTTCGGCATGGATTGCGCCCGCGCAGCATTCACCGCNACCCGCAAACGCGGGTTAAATGCCGGGTCCGGCATCCCCATTTTCGCCGCAACGGTAATTTCCTTACCAAGCTTGGAGAAAAGCTTTGCGCGCTTTTTATCCTGTGCGCCCTTGCGGTGCATGATGTTCTTGAATTTGGAATGTCCCGCCATCTGCCTGTCTCAGCTCTCAACCTAAAAGTGCGTCATACCCTCAAGGGTACCCTGTTTCGCGCTCTTTATAGGCAGCAAAGACGTCAAAATCCAGCGCCGCCTTTCTCCACCACGATCACATCCACACATACCCCGCCAGCCCTCCTCCCGTCGAAGCACATGGAATATATGGCGCTNTTGGGTAAAACGTTAAGTATTCATTTACCAACCTATGGTTTAGTTAGCTTCATTAAATCAACTTATACGAGCATNNCNTGCAAAGATAGGTTGGTGAGCCGGGCTCCGACGACGGGCCAGCAAACAGTCAGATCAAGGGGCGCATGCCATGTTCAATCTTCGCAAGACCACGACCCAGGCCCAGACCGCAGAACTGGCAATCATGCCGTCCGACGGGACACTGGACTATGAAACGTTGACCACCATGCTCGACAACATGCCGATCAACGTCATGATGGCCAATCCGGAAGATCTGAAAATCAACTATATCAACCGGACAAGCGTTGAAACGCTGAAGACGGTGCGTGACCTGCTCCCCGCNGACGTTGACCCNGAAAAGATGATCGGGGTCTGCATCGATGTGTTTCACAAGCAGCCACTTCATCAGCGACGCCTTCTGGCCGATCCGTCCAACCTGCCGCACAACGCGAAAATCAAGCTCGGGCCCGAAACACTCGACCTGAAAGTATCCGCCGTTTACAGCGACTCAGGCGACTATATCGGTGCCATGGTGACGTGGAGCGTAGTGACCCAGTTGCAGAACGCGATCACGAATTTCGAGAAAAATGTCAAAGGGGCCGTCGGTCGGGTTGCATCCGCGTCCGAAGAGATGAAGACAATGGCCAGCACGCTGGCCGCAACCGCCGAAGAGAGCACCCGTCAGGCAACTGCCGTCGCCGGTGCTGCGGAAGAAACCACCGCCAATGTTCAGACCGTTGCAAGCGCAGCAGAGGAAATGTCGAACTCCATCACGGAGATCACCCGGCAGGTTGCAGACTCTTCGCGCATCGCACAGGACGCCGTGGAAGAAGCCGAGCGTACCAACACCACCGTACAGGGCCTGGCCGAGGCATCGGAAAANATCGGCGAAGTCATCAATCTTATCCAGGACATTGCCAGCCAGACAAATCTGCTGGCACTGAACGCCACCATAGAGGCNGCNCGCGCNGGCGAAGCCGGAAAAGGGTTCGCTGTCGTCGCTTCTGAAGTGAAAGAATTGTCCGGCCAGACGGCCAAGGCGACCGAAGAAATTGCGACACAGATCAGCGCCATTCAGCAGGCCACAAACGGGGCGGTTGATGCTATCGGCTCCATCAGCACCACCATTCAGAAAATCAACAACATCACTTCCGCAATTGCCACCTCGGTAGAACAGCAAAGTGCGGCAACAGCCGAAATCAGCCGCAATGTGCAAGAGGCCGCGTCCGGCACACAGGAAGTGTCACAGAACATTGCAACCGTCACACAGGCGGCATCCGAAACCGGAGAATCCGCCACACAGGTCCTCGCCAATTCCAACACCTTGTCAGAAGAAGCGGCCAACATGGGCCGTGAAGCCGACACCTTCCTGGAGGAAGTGAAAAAGCTCTGATCCCCATCCCGCCACCCAAAGGGATCAGAGTTTCAGTACCGCCCTATCCCCGGCGGTACCGATGCGCCCCGCTCCGATGCACCACCCTGCGATCGGAGCGGGGTTACATTTTTGCAAACAGCAAGGCACACAGTTTTTCAGCCCATTGGGCCGGCCACCCTCACTTGGATTATTGTCCTTGGATTATCGTCCTTGGATTATCGTCACAAAGNAGGCACGACCGGCTTCAAACGTCCNCCAACACGCACCGGATCGACACGCACTGCAAGCCCGGTCTTGTCATCCGTCTCGACGAAAACCCCNCAAACCGTGGCAGGACCATCCGCCGGGGTAAAGCGGCCGCTGGGGATCTTGCTCACGAACCGATTGACCGGCTCATCTTTCTGCATCCCGATCACGGAATTGTAATCGCCGCACATGCCGGCATCTGTTTGATAGGCCGTCCCGCCATCAAGGACCTGAGCATCCGCTGTGGGGATATGTGAATGCGTGCCCACCACAAGGCTCGCCCGTCCATCGCAAAAATGCCCCATCGCCATTTTCTCTGATGTGGCTTCCGCGTGCATGTCCACNAGCACAGCATCGGCAACATCCCCAAGCGGGCACAGGTCGAGCGCTTCATCCACACTCATGAAAGGATCATCAAGCGGGTTCATGAAAACACTGCCCAGCGCGTTTACCACCATCACACGACGACCATCCGCCGTTTCAAAAAGCCCGCTGCCNCGNCCCGGCGTCCCGGCAGGATAATTACGCGGACGAATAAGCCGCGGTTCGCGCTCAATATGGACCAATGCTTCACGCTGGTCCCAGGCATGGTTNCCCAGAGTGATGACATCCGCCCCGGCATCAAACACCTCATCGCAAATGGCTTGCGTGATACCAAAACCACCNGCCGCATTCTCACCATTCACAACAGTAAAATCGATCTTGAGATCAGCCTTCAACCGCGGCAGTGCTTCGATAGCCGCCTCCCGGCCAGACCGGCCAACCAGATCTCCCAGGAACAACAGTCTCACTCAAGGCTTCCTTTCAAATTGGCGTGANCCCACTTCCGTCACGACCCAGTCAAGCGGCTGATCATACGCATCAAAAGGCAGGCGATCCCTCTCCTGCACTGAAAAGGCAANCCCNACCGCCAGAACCGGACGGGCGCGACGCAGCCTCTCCAGCGTGCGGTCATAAAACCCGCCACCAAACCCAAGTCGCACACCTTGCAGGTCAAAGGCAAGCAGAGGAACCAGCAGAATGTCNGGATGTACAACCGGTGCCGCACCGTTCGGGACCCGCGTGCCAAAAGGCCCTGCATCAGTCGGCGCATCCGGCGTCCAGGCATGGAATGACAGGGGGGCCTCTGCAGCCACCACCCGNGGCAACGCGCAAGNATATCCCAGGGCGGCCAGTTTACGCATAAGCGGCAATGGGTCCATTTCCGACCGCATCGGGAAATAACCGGCCACAACAGGCAGTGGGGCCGCNNCCCCGATGGGAATGTCGGCCAGAAAATGATCCAGGACGGCGAGCGCTGCCTCATGTCCAAGGGCTTTNTGCGCATCCGCCCGCNCCTCTAGCGCCTGTTGCCGCAAAACAGATTTTGACGGGAGGGAAGAGGCTTCAGACGGCCCGTTTTGCTTTGTCGGATCAGTCATGAAAACTCAAACAGGAAGGACGCCACCCGAATTGGCAGAATGGCCAACCGGAAAATGTGGGCCCACCGAACCGTCGGAATGTGGATTCTCGGAGACCTACAAGAGTAGGTGGGCACCGTGTGCAGCAGGCCACGACCCGCCGCAGGGACAGTTCCCTAGAGAACCGTAAGGCCCCGAGCAATGATATTCCTAACGAATTCGGCAGCACCCGACGCCATTCTATCATGCATCGGGGGTCGAAACGTCAAGACGCTTCTATTCTTTGTGCCATTTTGTCGATTTTAACAGCCGCTTGCGACAGAACGGCAGCAACATTCGTCTCAATCGTGGCAGCGCGCGTCACTTCAGCATCACGCGCATCCCGCAAGGCCTCAATTTCTGCCGAAAGCCGCTCGATCCGGCTCTTTGCCTCTGAAAGCTCGTCNGCCGCCATCAGCCCGGCCAGCAAAAGCAGACGCGTATCCCCAACCTGGCCAACNGTCTTGCTCAGATCCGTNACAACACCATCAAGATAGGCCGCAAGCTCTTTCAGGTGCGCCTCTTCCCCGTCGCCACATGCAACAGAATAAGAACGATCATTGATGGAAACGTTTACCTGACCCACAATTCAATCCTTCTTGACGATCGGGGCATGATCCCCTGTTTGACAGTCACCACAGTCCCGACAGTTTGCCGCAACCCCTCAGCCCTTGGCCTACTGGGCCAACAATTCATCAATATCCTTCAGCGCCGACCCCAGCTCCGTGGAGGCGAGTGCATTCAGTCCTTCAAGCCGGCGCACATTGGAGCGGGCAATATCCAGCTCCTCAGCNAGTTTGGCCCGGTCTTCCTTGAGCGCTGCAATTTGTGTTTCAAGCTCACTTCTGGCTTCCGAACGCACAGATTGGCCGCTCGCCGCCCGTTCCATCCGGTCAAGCGCCCCTGCAAAAGCGCTCATCGCCTCTTCGATCTTGCTCATTCCNACTGCCTTTAACATCGCCTCACGATCAAAGCCTCACGATCAAACAAGGGGTCCGAAAAAAGGTCCTTGTCCGGCTTTCCGGCCATACTGGGCCGCAAATAAGGCTTGAATGTGGGAACAAGCATAGGGGACCAAACCAAAAAGAGCCAACCAAAAGGCTGGCTCTGTCCTGCCTGCCGCCCTGATGGAGCGGCCCTNGCGGAAGTGCCTCGCTCGACACCGAGTGAAACATCTTGTGNGGCATTCTATATGCAAACGCTTTTGCANAAATCCGGGGCAACGCGCGCCTGTCCCCTCCCCAACACGCGACACAACCCGGCCAACAAACGCCCCCGGCCACACCNGGCCTTAAGTCATCCGCCCTGTCTATACTCACGACAAGCAATCAATTGGTTCCCTCCTCTCCCCACTGATCGTCGCAAACGCCGTGGGCTGCGACGGAAAAGCGCCCAATTTCCGCCCGAATCCAATTGACTCCCGCAAACCAGATGGTCATTGTGGCGCCGCTCTCGACAGCGCGTCGCGTGGGCACATTCTCTATTTGCAAAATGAGCACTGCCTCACGCGGCAAATGAAATGTGATCAACCACAATGGCGGGCCCAACAGAAGCAGCCGGAAGTCTCTATTGGGAGAGGCTTCGCGAGCGGACCCCAGGGGCAGGTCGCGCTGGAATGGCCGGAACTGCCCCGCCGAACAATTGGCACCTTGCGGATAGAAATGTCCAAAAGCTGCCCGGCTAAATGAGTTAGACAATGACGCCATCTGAGAAAACGGCAACGGCCTCTGGTTCCACAGAGGGCGAATCCGCCGCCGCAAATGCCTCTCACAACACGATGGCAAACGCCATCCGCGCCCTTTCAATGGACGCCGTGGAAAAAGCCAATAGCGGCCACCCGGGCATGCCAATGGGCGCGGCAGACATGGCGACTGTGCTCTTCACCAAATTCATGAAAATCGATCCTCGCCAGCCTGACTGGGCGGATCGTGATCGCTTCGTGCTCTCCGCAGGTCACGGCTCGATGCTGGTTTATTCCCTCCTGTATCTCCTGGGATATGAGGAAATGACCATTGATGAGATCAAAAATTTCCGCCAATGGGGCTCCAAAACCCCTGGTCACCCGGAATTCGGCCACACAGCCGGTGTTGAAACCACAACCGGCCCGCTGGGGCAGGGTATTTCCACCGCTGTCGGCATGGCGCTCGCTGAACGTCTGCAGCAAGCCCGCTTTGGCTCCGATATTGTCGATCACTATACCTATGTCATTGCNTCGGACGGCGACCTGATGGAAGGNATCAGCCACGAAGCCATCTCCATGGCAGGTCACCTGAAGCTTTCCCGTCTCATCGTNCTTTACGATGACAACCAGATTTCCATCGACGGCCCTCTGTCCCTGTCCGAAACCGGCGACGCGCTGAAACGCTTCGAAGCCGCAGGCTGGGACGCGAGCCGGATCGACGGTCACGATCCTGTAGCGATCGAAAAAGCCATCGCCGCCGCGCAAAAAAGCGATAAACCAACGCTGATCGCCTGCCGCACGGTGATCGGCAAAGGGTCCCCCAACAAAGCCGGCAAATCATCTTCACACGGCGCACCGCTGGGAACCGATGAAATTGCACTGACCCGCAAGGAACTGGGTTGGTCTTCGGAGCCTTTCGAGATCCCGTCCGACGTTCTGGACGCCTGGCGCGTGGTCGGCCTGAAAAGCGCCAAGGCCCGCAAGGCCTGGGACCAGCGCTATGCAGCACTGGATGCCGACACGCGCGCTGAATTTGAACGCCGTCAGGCAGGTGATCTGCCTTCTGGCTTCACCGCNGCCATTGACGCGTTCAAACAGAAACTTTCGAGCGAAAANCCAGGTTGGGCGACCCGCAAGTCGTCGGAGGAAACGCTCAATGTCATCAATGCAATCGTACCTGAAACCATTGGTGGCTCTGCGGACCTGACAGGCTCCAACAACACACGCTCCAAGGAACAGAAAGCCGTCACGCCAGACGACTTCTCCGGCAGCTTCATTCACTATGGCGTGCGCGAACACGGCATGGCCGCCGCGATGAACGGCATGGCACTTCACAAAGGTCTCATTCCTTATTCCGGTACATTCCTNGTCTTCACAGACTATTGCCGNCCGGCCATTCGTCTNTCCGCTTTGATGGAGCAGCGCGTCGTCTATGTCATGACCCACGATTCCATTGGTCTGGGCGAAGATGGTCCAACCCACCAGCCGGTCGAGCATCTGGCCTCACTCCGCGCAATGCCAAACGTCCTCGTNTTCCGCCCGGCAGATGCCGTGGAGACAGCGGAATGCTGGCAGCTGGCGCTGGAAGCCAAAAAGAGCCCGTCNATTCTGGCATTGACCCGTCAGGGCCTGCCGCTTGTGCGNACAGAACACAAGTCTGACAATCTTTCAGCACGAGGCGCGTATGAATTGTCCCCTGCGCGCAGTTCAGCCAAAGTGACACTGATTGCCACCGGCTCGGAAGTTGCGATCGCACTCGCAGCTCAAAAGCAGCTGGAGAATGACGGCATTGCAACCCGCGTCGTCTCCGCNCCGTNCCTCGACCTGTTTGATCAGCAATCNGCGACCTATCGCAAGGAAACGCTGGGCGAAGGAACAGTGCGCATTGCCATTGAAGCCGCCAGCGGCTACGGGTGGGAGCGTTACATCGGTCTGGATGGCGCCTTTATCGGCATGCAATCATTCGGTGCCAGTGCACCGATCGCCGATCTCTANAAACATTTCAACATCACAGCAGAAGCGGCGGTTGCTGCTGCGAAAGAACGGCTCTGAGAGCCCAACATATCCCAATCATCATCGAGGGATTCCTGCAGGAGGTTTAAGATATGGCAGTTCGTGTAGCGATTAATGGTTTTGGCCGCATTGGCCGTCTCGTCCTTCGGGCCATTGCGGAATCGGGCCGCAAGGACATCGAAGTCGTTGCCATCAACGATCTGGGAAGCGTGGAAGCCAACGCCCACATGCTGAAATATGACAGCGTGCATGGCCCCTTCCCCGGCAAAGTCAAAACCACCAAGTCGAGCATGAATGTCGGCCGTGGTGCGATCAAAATCACGGCAGAACGCGACCCGGCGAAACTTCCCTGGGAAAAACTCGGCGTCGACATTGCGCTGGAATGCACCGGCCTCTTTGCATCCAAGGAAAAAGCCTCCGCACACCTGGAAGCAGGNGCCAAGAAAGTGCTCGTCTCTGCCCCGGCAACAGATGCCGATCTGACGGTNGTTTACGGCGTCAACGAGAAGAAACTTAGAAAGTCGCACAAAATCGTCTCAAACGCGTCCTGCACAACCAATTGCCTGGCACCTGTTGCACAGGTACTGGACAAGCTGTGCGGCATCCAGCGCGGCTACATGACAACTATCCACGCCTTTACCGGCGACCAGCGGACCGTGGACACGCTCCATTCGGACCTGCGCCGGGCGCGTGCGGCTTCGGTTTCGATGATCCCCACATCAACCGGTGCGGCAAAAGCCGTAGGCCTCGTCCTGCCGGAGCTTGCAGGCAAGCTTGATGGCACCGCGATCCGCGTACCAACACCGAACGTATCCATGATTGACCTGTGCTTTGACGCAGGCCGCACGGTAACAGCCGAAGAGATCAACGCTGCGATCATTAAAGCGGCTGATGGTCCGCTCAAAGGCGTGCTCGGATATGTTGATGAGCCGATGGTTTCCATCGACTTCAACCACAACAAGAATTCCTCGACCTTTGACCTGACACAGACGCAGGTTCTCGGCGGCAAGTTCGTGCGTATCCTTTCCTGGTACGACAATGAATGGGGCTTTGCCAACCGCATGGGCGACACCGCCGTTGCCATGGGCAAACTGCTCTAAACAGGACACAAGCGAAGGCGGTAACGCCCTCGCGCGCCCAAGAGACTTGGGTAAATAATTTTGGCTACACTGTTAGAGCGCTTGAGAAAAACCCATTCCCTCAAGCGCTCTAAATCATTCTAGATCAGGAAAAACGACATGACGGGCCACAAGACACTCGATACCCTGTTTGCTGAAACCTCCCTCGAAGGCAAACGCGTCCTTGTGCGAGCTGACTTGAATGTACCCATCGGCCCGGATGGAAAAGTTTCCGACGCAACCCGCCTCGAACGTCTTCTCCCCACCCTTCGTGATCTCGCCGCCAAAGGTGCAAAAGTCGCGATCCTCTCGCACTTTGACCGCCCAAAAGGCGAACGTCGGCCAGAGATGAGCCTGAAGCCGGTAGCCGACGCACTCGCCGAGCTGGCAGGAATACCTGTCGCCTTTGCCGATGACTGTATCGGCGAGGCCGCAGCAAGCGCCATGAACGCACTCGCCAACGGTGGCCTTCTGGTGCTGGAAAACACCCGCTTCCACAAAGGTGAAGAGAAGAATGACAAAGGCTTTGCCGAAGCCCTTGCCGCCAATGGCGATATCTACGTCAATGATGCCTTCTCAACAGCGCACCGGGCGCACAGCTCAACCGAAGCCATTGCCCATCTCCTGCCTGCCTATGCGGGCCGCGCGATGGAGCAGGAGCTGGATGCCCTGTCCAAGGCACTGGGAGAACCCGAACGCCCGGTCGTGGCCATTGTGGGTGGTGCAAAAATTTCAACCAAGCTCGACCTGCTGGGCAATCTCGTCGCCAAGGTGGACGCACTGGTTATAGGTGGCGGCATGGCCAACACATTCCTCGCGGCCAAAGGCGTGAAGGTGGGCAAATCTCTCTGCGAACATGACCTGGCAGATACCGCGCGCGAGATCATGGCAAAGGCGGAAAAAGCAGGCTGCAAAATCATTCTGCCCGACGATGCAGTGGTTGCCGCAGAATTCAAGGCACACGCAACCTCCCGCACTGTCGCCATCAACGACGTACCTGATGACCAGATGATCCTCGACGTGGGCACATCCACACTCGCCACACTTGCCGGTCATTTCGAGACCGCAAAGACCGTGGTCTGGAACGGCCCACTGGGTGCATTTGAGGTTGAACCCTTCAATGTCGGCACAGATACAGCCGCACGTCATGTCGGCATGCTGACCAAAATGGGCTCCATGGTCTCGGTCGCAGGCGGTGGCGACACGGTTGCAGCACTGAACGGTGCGGGAGCGGCGGATGATTTCTCCTACGTTTCAACCGCCGGGGGCGCGTTCCTGGAATGGTTGGAAGGAAAAACACTGCCAGGTGTTGCAGCACTCGAACAGCCATGATCATCTATCTGTCGGTCTAGCAAACGACTGACAGGAAACATGTTGATGACTGAGACACTGGAATCCATCGCCAACACCATGGGCGCGCGGGGTCGCGGTATTTTGGCCGCCGACGAAAGCTCGGGCACAATCAAAAAGCGGTTCGACACGATCGGCGTTGCCTCAACCGAGGAAACGCGACGCGACTATCGCGAAATGCTTTTCCGCACAACCAAGGCTATGCACGACCACATCTCGGGTGTGATCCTCTACGACGAAACAATCCGCCAGAAAGCAGAAGACGGCACGCCTTTGGTCACGCTGATTAAAAATGCGGGGGCCATTCCGGGGATCAAGGTCGATATGGGAACAAAGCCCCTGCCGGGCTTTCCGGGCGAGAAANTCACNGAAGGTCTGGACGGACTGGCAGCCCGGCTNACNGAATATTACGAACTGGGTGCCCGTTTTGCCAAATGGCGTGCCGTGCTCGACATCTCCCCCAACATTCCGACATCAGCCTGCATCAAGGCGAACATGCATGCCCTCGCCCGCTACGCAGCCCTTTGTCAGGCCGCCAACATCGTNCCCATTGTGGAACCTGAAGTGCTGATGGACGCAGAGCACGATATCGATCGCTGCTACGACGTAACCCATGCAACACTGCGCGTGCTTTTCGATGAATTGATCGAGCAGAACGTGATGCTTGAGGGCACGGTGTTGAAGCCCAACATGGTGATCTCCGGAAAAAAATGCCCAAAACAGGCCGGTCCGGAAGAAATCGCNGAGAAGACGATCCGCTGTTTCAAGCACACAGTGCCCGCAGCAATCCCGTCCATCGTCTTCCTGTCCGGCGGCCAGTCAGACATAGACGCCACCGCCAATCTGAATGCCATGAATGTAAAGAGCGGCCTGCCGTGGCAACTNTCGTTCTCCTATGGTCGCGCACTTCAGGCCGCGCCCTTGAAAGCCTGGGGCGGCCAGCNGNNGAACGTCGGCGCNGCGCAAGCCGCCTTCGCCCATCGTGCCACCATGAACAGCCTCGCCACCAAGGGGGAGTGGCGGAAGTTTCTGGAGAAATGAGCCAAGCCATCCCTGCCGTCCAGANNCCCCACGCCCTGCTCGATACGAGCAGGGCTTTTAGTTGCTGATCGCCCATATTCCGCGATACACAGACCCATGACTAAAGAAAACATGACCGAAGCAAACCCGAACAATCACCCCTGTCGTCTTTACCTCATCACGCCGCCCCGGCTGGAGCCGAAAGGCTTTGCCGAAACGCTGAAAGCAGCGCTGGGCGCGGGGGACGTTGCCTGTGTGCAATTACGCCTGAAAGAAGAAGACGGTTTCANAACGGCNAACACCGACACGATACGCCGCGCNACCGAGATTCTGATGCCCATCGCCCAAGACGCGGGCGCGGCCTTCCTCATCAACGATCTCGTGGATTTGGCGGAAGAAATGGGTGCCGACGGCGTTCATATCGGCCAGACAGACATGAGCTACAAGGATGCACGCAAGCGNCTGCGCTCAGACCGCATTATCGGCGTGACCTGTCATAATTCCCGACATCTTGCAATGGAAGCAGGCGAACAAGGCGCGGATTACGTGGCTTTCGGTGCATTTCACAAAACCGACACAAAAACCCCTATAAGTATGGCCGAACCGGATCTGTTGACCTGGTGGTCCACGCTTTTTGAAGTGCCTTGCGTCGCCATTGGCGGCATCACGGTCGAAAACGGNGGNCCTCTGGTCAAGGCCGGTGCTGATTTCCTGGCTGTTTCCGCCGGCGTTTGGGCCCACCAGGAGGGCCCTGCGGCGGCCGTCGCCGCCTTTAACAGGATGATGAACGCCGCGCGAGAATAAGCCGCATACGCGATCAGACATCCACAAGCAGGTTCAACATGGCCAAGTATCAAGCTGTCCTTCTCGCTCTTTCTCTCACGCTGGGAAGTCCCCTCATGACAGGCACCGCAGCCATGGCCGCTACATTTGAAGAAGCCGCACAGGCCTACCAGGCCGGAAACTTTGAAGCCGCCCGTGAGGGATTGATGGAACCCGCCCTGTCCGGCAACGCGGACGCCCAATTGCTGCTGGGTACGATCTATTTCAACGGCGANGGCGTCGAGCCTGACTATACAGAAGGCCTGCGCTGGTTTCGCCTCGCGGCAGACGCTGGTAATGCACCCGCTGCCTTCGCTCTNGCCTCTGCCTATCGCACCGGCGCAGGCACGGCACGCAATGACGCTGAAGCCCGTCGCTTTTTTGAACGTGCTGCAACTGGCGGCTCCATTCCCGCCAAGTTTGAACTCGCCAACATGCTGATGGGNGGTGAAGGGGGTACNCCCGATGCGGAACGCGCTGTCCGCCTGTTTGAAGAAACAGCCCAGGCCGANCATCCAGGTGGTCTCTACGCAATGGGGGCGATCTATGCCGCTGGCGAGGTCCGCCCGCAGGATCTGAAACGCGCCGTCTCCTATTTCAAAATGGCNGGGGAAAAAGGCCAGGCNGACGCTGCCTACAATTATGGCCTCATGCTGGTTGAAGGTGCGGGTGTTGAGAAAANCCCGGCCGAAGCNGTCAAATGGTTTGAAATTGCCGCCGCCCAGGGCCTGCCGGAGGCACAGACAGCCCTCGGTTTTCTTTATGGAAACGGCACCGGCGTGGAGCTTGATGAAGCCGAGGCGGCATCATGGTTTAACGAAGCTGCCCTTCGGGGCGACACACTGGCACAAACCCGGCTCGCCCGGCTCTATTTCCTGGGAAAAGGTGTCGAGAAAGACCTGGTTGCGGCCTACACATGGCTCTCCATCGCGCGGAATGGCGGACAGGATGATCCGGAACTCGCCAAGCTGCTGGAACCTGAAATGACACCGGAAGGCCTGGCAGCCGCCGAAGAAGCCCTGAAAGACTGGGAACGGNCGGTAAATCAGCCCCGGTAAACAGATTTCGACGCTCTTTTTACCCGAATTTCGTTGGTAATAAGCCGTTCGGGTGCTATCCAGTCGCCCAACCGTGCGCCACCATTGTTCAGGCGTACCTCCAGAGCCTTGTGGTAATCCCATAATGGCCCCTGACGATCCTTTGCAACGCTCTCAAACCTGGACGCACTTCCATGAAGATCAACGGCAATGAAATCCGCCCCGGCAACGTCATTCAGCACAAAGGTGGCCTTTGGGCTGCGGTGAAAGTGCANCACGTGAAGCCCGGTAAGGGTGGCGCCTTCGCACAGGTGGAACTGAAAAACCTGATCGACAANACCAAACTCAACGAGCGTTTCCGCTCTGCCGAGACTGTGGAGAAAATNCGGCTCGAACAGCACGATTACCAGTTTCTCTACGAAACCGACGGCATGCTGACTTTCATGGATACAGAAACATACGAACAGATCGAGCTTTCAACAGAATTTGTCGGTGAGCGCGCCGCCTTCCTTCAGGATGGAATGGAAGTCACGGTGGAAAGCCACGAAGGTCGCCCGCTGGGCATCAGCCTCCCCGACCAGGTTGTGCTGGAAGTTGTGGACACGGAGCCCGTCGTGAAGGGACAGACAGCCGCCTCTTCCAACAAGCCTGCCAAAATGGACAATGGTGTACGCGTTATGGTTCCGCCATTTATCAGCATCGGCGATAAAATCGTGGTCGAGACCAANGAAATCATCTATCTGCGCCGCGCGGACTGAGCCACCTCCCTCTCNAGCATCACACTTCTCCTCTTAACGAAATGGCCGGACCGAACCTATGAGCCGACACTCTCCCACGCTTACCGTCATGGTCCAGGCTGCCCGCAAGGCAGCCAGATCGTTGATCCGCGATTTCGGTGAAGTGGAGAACCTTCAGGTCTCACTCAAAGGCCCTGGCGATTTTGTATCGGCCGCAGACCTTCGTGCGGAAGAAACCCTGCGCGAAGAGCTGACCCGTGCCCGCCCCGGCTACGGCTTCCTGATGGAAGAAGGCGGCACAATCGAGGGAAGTGACAAAAGCCACCGCTGGATCATCGATCCACTCGACGGCACAACAAATTTTCTCCATGGCATCCCGATGTTTGCCATTAATATNGCGCTGGAACGTGCAGGCGAGATTGTCGCCGGCCTGACATACAACCCGATCACCGACGAACTCTTCTGGGCAGAGAAAGGCAAAGGGGCCTTTTGTGAACGANCGCCGTATTCGCGTNGCCGCCCGGCGCGACCTGACCCAGGCAGTCGTGGCGACCGGCATCCCCCACATGGGTCGGCCAGAACATGCCCGCGCCAGTTGGGAGCTTGCGGCAATGATGCCACAGGTCGCCGGCATCCGCCGCTCAGGTTCCGCCGCACTGGACATGGCCTATGTCGCCGCAGGCCGGTATGACGCCTATTGGGAATGGGACCTCAACCCCTGGGACCTGGCAGCAGGTATCATCCTGGTACGTGAGGCAGGCGGTTTCGTCAGCGATATGAACGGCGGTTCGGAAGTCCTGTCCAAGGGAAGTGTGCTCGCAAGTAACGAGAACCTGACCCGCCCGGTGCAGACGATCCTGAAAAAGGCCCGCTCCGCCTGAACCCTTTGTATCTGACCCTTTTTACCTGATATGAGGCAAATGCCGCCCCTCGGCGGGCGCGCCACGGCCAGAGAAAACTGCCAGGCCAGACACAAGCCCGGCAGGACGGTGCAAAATCCGCCAACCCGCTTGTTCGCCGTATTTTTGCCGTCCTTTTGCGTGATCGTCGGCGTGCTGTGAAACATCCTCAGACAAATCCATGCCTTCCTCTGGCTCCCGGCGTCTCATCTTGCGATAATGACCCCACCAGACTGAATCGGAAAGCTGGGAAAAGCACAGCAAGCGGCAATCCCGTCCGCCCCATTGATCACCTCAGGCGCACCTGGGCCTAACAAAAAGTGCGAAGGAAGCAGCGAAAGACATGAAAAAGCCGAGCTGGCGTTACACAGCCCCGACATCTCTTCTCGCACCTTCGGCCTCTTTGCTGCTGGTCGCCATTGTCGGTATTTACAGCCTGCACCCTTTCGATGCCTATGCCGAAGTACAGATCGACCTCTCGGCAATCGGCACCCCGACAGAAGCAGATCGTCGCATCGCACCGGGCCGCGCGCCCGTTCAACTGCGCGCGCCTGATCGCTCAACCGTCCAGCAGATACGCCTGACCCCCCCACCATCCCTTCGCGGACAGATCGCCCCAACAGGCGTGGGAACAGGAACGACGGGTGAGCGCACGGCAGCCCAACCTGCCGCAAGGCCAGCTCCAGTCGTCCTGGAACCCGCCTCCGGGACAGCAGCACCAACACAGACCGTATCGGCGCCTGCTGCGTCTGCAATACCCACACCGCCTGCGCGCACGGCAAGCACACCATCTGCGGCCACACCGCAGCAGCCCCGGCGTCCAGAGGCCAACCCCGCAGCAGCGTCAGGCACAAGGGTCGAACCTGCCCCCCGGGCGGTTGCCACACATGAAGCCGCTCCCACGCCCGAATCAAGCCCGGCGCAGATATCAACCCCGGATCCGCTCCCCGTTCCCGCACTCTCTGCGGCAACACCACCGCCTGCCCCCGAACCCAAACCTGTTCAGATCGCAAGCCTCCCGGCACCGCGCGACGCGGCACACCGGTTACGCTTTGAAACGGGTGATGCAACGCTGCTGCCTGCAACACGCGACGAACTGGAGCTTATTGCCGCCGAGCTGATGCGCCATGCGGACCGGATCGAGGTTCAGGCGTTCGCCGGCGAAACCGGGGACGTCAGCTCCACCAACCGTCGTCTCTCCCTGCGGCGCGGTTTGGCTGTCCGGAAATTCCTAGTTGAACAGGGGGTTCTGCAAAGCCGCATCGATGTCCGCGCTCTGGGTGGCACCAAAGACAGCGGCCCGACAGAGCGGGTTGATATCCTGTTGAGCAATCGGCAACGCTAAAAATACCACCATCCCCATCAACTGGTCATGAGGAGACGAGATATGGAAGGCGTAACACTCTCAAGGCCCCGCCCCTATCTCACCCGTATGGTTCTTTTCCTGATCCTTGTCGGGTTTCTGGCACTTATTCTCTATGCCCAACTGGCAACCGCCTTCATGTCCAACCCCGGACTGAACGGCCTTATTGTCGGCGTGCTCATTGTGGGGACACTTTATGCCTTCCGACAGATTTTTGTACTCTGGCCGGAAATCAGATGGGTAAATTCCTTCCGTCGCTCAGATCCCGGCCTGGCCCTGCCAAAGCCCCCAAAACTGCTGGCCCCGATGGCCACAATGCTGGGAAACCGGTCCGGCCACATGATCCTCTCGGCGTTCTCAATGCGCTCCCTGCTCGACAGCCTCGCATCCCGCCTTGAAGAGCAGCGGGAGATTTCGCGCTATATGATCGGCCTCCTCATCTTCCTGGGTCTTCTCGGTACCTTCTGGGGGCTTCTCGTAACGGTCTCGACTATTGCCGGCACGCTGGATGGTCTGGATGTAGAGAGCAATGACAGTCTCGCCGTCTTCTCAACCCTCCGCGAGGGATTGCAGGCACCTTTGCGGGGCATGGGCACTGCCTTCTCATCCTCTCTTTTCGGTCTGGCCGGATCCTTGATCCTTGGTTTTCTCGATCTGCAGGCAGGACAGGCCCAAAACCGTTTCTACAATGAACTGGAGGAATGGCTTTCCACTGTCACTGATATTATCGGCACCAATGGAGATGAAGCCCCGGCCATGGAGAGCAACCAGGCCCTGATGGCACTGGTCAACCACATCGCCACACTGACCGAACACATGCGGGCGGAACATAATGCCCTCACCGGCGTCGCCCGCAATCAGGAAGCCCTTGGCCCACTTCTGGAACGACTGACCCGTGCCCTGGAAGAGAAGGGCCGCTAAACCATGGCGAGTTCGCGCCGCATAAGAGGTCGCGCACCCAGCGCTGACTATTGGCCAGGCTTTGTGGATGCGATGGCAACCCTTCTGCTTGTGCTGATATTTCTGGTCTCTATCTTCATGTTGACCCAGTTCTTTCTTGCCAAGTCCATCACCGGCAAGGATTCCGCGCTCAACGCCCTGAGATCACAAATCGCAGAACTGGCCGATCTGCTGGCACTGCAACAGCGCGAAAATGCCGACCTCCAGTCCACCATCGCCTCTCTGACAGATGCGCTTGAGACCGCAGAAGGCGAGCAATCCCGCCTCGCTGGCCTCCTCGCGGCCGGTGCTGGCTCCAGCGACCGCGAAGCCGTTCTCCTCTCGGAACTGGATGAAGAACGCAAAGTCAGTGCTCAGGCCCTGGCGCAGGTCGAACTGGTCAATCAGCAACTGGCAGCCCTTCGCCGCCAGCTCGCCTCTCTGGAGCAAGCCCTTGAAGCCGCCGAAGCCAAGGATCGTGAAAGCAACGCACAAATTGCGGACCTGGGACGTCGCCTGAACTCAGCCCTCGCCCAGAAGGTGCAGGAACTGGCGCGATACCGCTCCGAATTCTTCGCACGCTTGAAACAGGCTCTTGGTAATCGCGATGATATTGAAGTTGTCGGCGATCGCTTCGTCTTTCAGTCAGAAATCTTCTTCGCCTCCGGTTCTGCCGATATCAGCGATGAAGGCAAACGGGAACTTCGCAAAATTGCCGTCGCCATTCAGGAGATTGCCGTCGGCATTCCTGACGACACAAACTGGATCCTGCGTGTAGATGGTCATACCGACGCGGTCCCCATCAACACCATCGCCTTCCCGTCAAACTGGCATCTGGCCACCGCACGCGCGCTCGCCGTGGTGCGCTACCTCATTACATCAGGGGTGAGCGAAAAACGGATCGCGGCAACAGGTTTTGCCGAGCACCACCCACTTGTTGCCGGCACAAGTGCCGAGGCGAACCGCCGCAACCGCCGGATCGAGTTCAAACTCACCGAGCGATGATATCAGCGAGGTGCAGCAACCGGGCAGGCAAGGACCTTCGGGTCAAATACACCGCTCACAAGCATCACATCACCGTAAAGCGCCGCGACACTGGAGCCTGACAGTTCATCTCCCAGATTGAGATAGACCGTATCAGCGACCCCGCCCCCGCCTTCGTTCGGCACCAGACGAACAACCTGACTGGGAGAAAGATTGCTGGCATCTCCCGCATGCGCCACAAAATCCATCAATTTCGGGTGCGCACCCGAAAGGATTGTACCGTCCGGCGCCACATCAAGATTGTCGACACCTGTCCCCAGCGCGACATAGTCAACCGGCGTCAGATCGCCGCTCTCCCGAGCACGCGCATAGATGCGCAACGCCATATCGATCGTCTCTGCTACATAAACGAGAGACCCATCCGGGCTAACATTAACGCCGTTGGGAAAACTCAGGCCCTCAGCGACGAGGCGAAACCCTGCACCGTCAAAATAGGCCAGATTTGCTCCATCCAGCATCAACATATCCTGCAAGAACTGACCAAGTGTGGAGGCCGTGCCATGGTCGTTTGTGACATAAAACTTGTCGTGCCCCACCGGCTGAACATCATTTGGCGAAATCAGCATCGGGTCTGTAACGGTTGCCCGGTGTGACAGAACTGCATCCTCCGCCACATCAAAAAGCTCAACCGAATGCGTATCAGCCGCATGGTTGACCACGGCGAGCGTTCGCCTGCCTGCCTCATCGATGTAAAGGCCAATGCCGTGCGGCTGGAAGGCCTGTGGGACATGCGCCGTTACCGGACGAAGTGACCACCCCTCCCGTGGACCGGACAGATCGATCACATAAATGCCACCGCGAACGTTTTCAGCCCCTGCCAGAATGGCCCGGCGATCCACAGCCGATACAAAGGCGATCTGACGTTCATGGTCGATCACAATATCTTCCGGTCCCGGCACGGAAGGAATAATGGTGCATTGGGGACGGATCTCCATTGCCGCCGTCAGCGTCGTAAACTGCCCTGCCGCTGCATAAAAGCGCACGAACAGAAAACTGATCAGCCCAGCCAGAATAACCAGGCCTACAATGATGTTGCGATAAAGCAGTCTCATAAATCCCCCAAAACATTCCTGAATGCTCAAAGCCAGGCAGGATCATCAATCATGCCGGACAGCAGACACGAGCGATCCCTTCAGTCCCGCGCGGCAGCAACCGCGCTCAAATCATCTTTCGACGTTATACCATCATCGACGGACACAAGGTCATCCGTCGCAAACTGAAGCGCGGCCAGACGTCCGTAAAGCCCGCCCTTGGCAACCAGTTCTTCATGTCGACCTTCGGCAACAATCTCGCCCTTATCCATCACGATAATCCGGTCGGCTTTGCGAACAGTGGCCAGGCGATGGGCAATCACGATGGTCGTGCGCCCTTCCATAAGCCCCTCCAGGGCCTGCTGAACAAATGTTTCGCTCTCCGCATCAAGCGCACTCGTCGCCTCATCAAGCAGCAGTACAGGTGCGTTGCGCAAAATCGCACGCGCAATGGCAATGCGCTGACGCTGACCACCGGAAAGTGTCACACCACGCTCGCCAAACACCGTGTCGTAGCCCGCAGGAAGCGAGGTCAGGAACGCATCAATATGCGCCGCTTTGGCGGCGGCATAAACATCATCATCCGTCGCTTCGGGCCGACCATAACGGATATTGTCGCGTGCACTCATGCCAAAGACCACTGTCTCTTGCGGCACAAGAGCAAACCGGCGACGCACATCCGACGGGTCCGCCTGATCAAGTGTCACGCCATCAAGCGAAATAGATCCATTTTGCGGATCGAAGAAACGCAGCAGCATTTGAAAGATCGTGCTCTTGCCGGCACCAGACGGCCCCACAATGGCAACGGTTTCCCCGGGCTTGACTTCAAAGGATAGACCGTTAAGTGCCGCCGCGTCGGGACGGGTCGGATAGAAAAACTGAACCTTGTTGAAGGCAAGCGTACCCTTGGGTGGCGTCGGCAAAGCAACCGGATGAGCTGGTGCTTTGATCTGCGGCTCGATCTGCAAAAGTTCGATCAGGCGTTCCGTCGCCCCGGCAGCCATCTGCACGTCACCCCAGACTTCAGACAAGGCACCCAGCGAAAATGCCGCCATCAGCGCATAGAAAGTGAATTGAAATAACTCACCACCCGTCATACTGCCTTCAATGACAGATTGGGCCCCAACCCACAAAACCCCGAATACGCTGGAAAAGCCCAAAAACATGACCAGGGCCGTCAAAACAGCGCGGGCCGTCACCCGCGAACGCGCCGCATCGAAAGAGGCTTCGACCGTCGCTGAAAACTGGCGCCGGTCAATTTCTTCGTGATTGAAAGCCTGCACTGTCTGCATGGCGTTGAGTGTTTCGCCACCAAAAGCACTCGTATCCGCAATCCGGTCCTGGCTGGCCCGGGAAAGCCTGCGCACCCAGCGACCGAAAATAATCAGCGGCAACATGATGACGGGGATAACAAGCAACACAAGCCCGGACAAGCTGGGGCTCGTAATTGTCATCATGACCGCGGCACCGATAAACAGAAAAGAATTGCGAAGCGCAATCGACGCACTCGACCCGACAACCGTCTTGATAAGCGTCGTGTCGGCCGTCAACCGCGAAAGCACCTCGCCCGTCCGCATGGTTTCAAAAAATGCAGGCGACAAATGTGTCACGTGCGCATAAACCGCCGTGCGAATATCAGCAACCACCCGCTCGCCGATCCAGCTCACAAAGTAAAAACGCGCGGCACTCGAAACACCAAGTACAGCTGCCACCACAATCAGCATCAGAAAATACTGGTCGATAAACTGGACATTCTCGGACGCAAACCCGTCCACCATGCGCCGACCGGCCATAGGAAAGGCAAGCGTGGCAAGCGTCGCAACCACCAGCATGACGAAAGCCGCCGCCAACATGGCCTTGTAAGCCATCACAAACGGGATCAGGCCGAGAATGGGCCGGACACCGCGGGCGCGTTTTCTGCGAAGGGCTTCTTCTTCGATTGCCTCAGCAACCGGATTGGCGGCGTCGCTCATGAAATTCCAAATTCTTGTGAGGGCTCAAATGCTGGGGGACATATAACAATCCCAGGCTCTGCCGACCAGTGCGGCAAATGGAATTAGCCGGTTTATCCCCAGAGCCAACCCACCAATCTCTAGTCTCTATCACTGAGAACCGGTCCACGCTCAGCTTCAAGCTCGGTCTTGATACCATCCAGCATCGCCACCGCCCGTGCGGCATGAGGGCCGATCCAGCGCTCATGAATGCCGTGGATCGGGAGGGGATTGAGATAATTCCAGCGCTCCCGCCCTTTTCTTACCACCGTAATCAGATCAGCAGCCTCCAGCACCCGCAAATGCTGCATGACCGTACAACGATCCAGATCGTCAAAATGGGCACAGAGCGTCCCCGTGGTCAGCGGTTGATCCCTTAAATCATCAAGAATTTGTCGGCGCACCCTCGCGGCAAGCGCCTTGAAAACCCGGTCCTGTTCTTCAGCAATTGACATGTTATGTTTATATAACATAATAGCGGGCATTCATAGGGAGAAACAGCATGAACCTTCAGTTTAATGTCGCCGCGCGCATCGCCAGACCGGTTGAAGAGGTCTTTGAAGCCATTGTCGACCCGGCCCAATTGTCACGCTATTTCACCACCGGCGGGGCCAAAGGTCGTCTGGAGGCTGGCGCCACCGTTACATGGGATTTTCACGATTATCCCGGTGCCTTCCCCGTTCGGGTGATCGAACTTGTGACGAACAGGAAAATCGTCCTGCGCTGGGCATCAGACGACAAAGAAGGAGAAACCGCCTACGAAACCGAAGTCACCATGACATTCGAAGCACTGGAGGATGGACGCACCCTCATCGCCATCAATGAAAAAGGCTGGCGTGAGACGCCCGCCGGTCTCGACGCCTCCTACGGCAATTGTCAGGGCTGGACACAAATGCTCTGTGCGCTCAAGGCCTGGCTGGAATACGGGATCAACCTTCGCGACGGCATGTTCAGGTAAAAGCCTGCCCGTACGGCCAAAAGCACAAGCTCGCCTCTCACCACCACTCCCGTAGTCTGGCCTGCAAGCCCGCTTGCATTCGGTCGCAAGCTCCTTTATACAGCCGCATTCAACGAGCAAACGCCCCTCTTTCCGGGCCTTGCGCCATTAACCTTTTGTAAGCGAGCGAGAAGATGAAAAAGGACACCCATCCCGACTACCACATAATCACGGTCGCGATGACGGATGGCACCTCCTTCCAGACCAAATCCACTTATGGTGCTGAAGGCGACACGCTGACGCTCGACATCGACCCGACCACGCATCCGGCCTGGACCGGTGGCTCCGGTGCGCTGCTTGACCGCGGTGGCCGTGTAAGCCGCTTCAACAAGAAGTTTGCTGGCCTCATGGGCAAATAAGAACCCGGCTGACAACGGACCCGAAATCATTATTGAGNCCGTTGNATCCCNCAAAACAGAAAAGCCCCGNTTTACCGGGGCTTTTTGCTATTTAGCGCTGTTGAAAGTTGACCNGCTCAGTGCTTTGTATATTTCGTATTAAGCGTATCGCGGAAGAACGCNTCAACTTTCGCCTGCTGAGAGGTCAGGGCCGAACGCGATGGCTCCTCCCCNGCACGCAGCTGGGCATCCAGGCGGTCAATCCGCTCATAAATATTCTCTGAGCGCTGAATGAGATCACGCAGCACATCCGGCANCATCTGCGCGGCTTTAGCAGGCTCGGTCTTCGCCAGATCCCGCCCGCCCAGCTCATATTTTTCCGACAGCGCCTCGGTTTCCGTCATCTCCCCCTCGTGCACGGCCTTNTGNACCAGCAACCAGGCCGCAACCTGCATCAGCCTGGTCGTCATCCGCATACTTTCAGTCGCATATGCCAGCGCCGTCGCACGCGGCAGGTCTTTCGCCTGTTCGCGGCCAGGACCATCCAGATAGCTCGCAGCCTCCTCAACCAGCGCCATACCTTCCCGGTAGGTCCGCTTGAAGAGTTCGGACCCGCCAAACCCCTTGTTCAAGCCTTTAACCNTGTCCCTGCCAATTTCCATCTTCAACTCCTGATCGATGCGAGCTTAACGCTGTCCCGAACCCGCCGCCAAGCCCTCAAAGCNGGGAATGACAGACAGTGTTTCAGCACGACGTTTCCATCGGGTCGTCTCAGAAAGAGACCCTTTGCACCANCAGCATCAACAATCGTGCCAAGCAGAAAGCCGNAAGACCTGTCCCATAAGGGACCAGTTGAGTGGAAGAAGAAGATCAAAACAAACAACCTGCCGCTCACATAAGCACGCACCACGCCGATTTGGGACAATCTATGCGAGCGCCGATCTGCATTTTGGAAAACAGGCCTGTTCACAAAAAATGAGCCGCAACGCATGCGGCTCAAGTTCTAACAGGGAGGCGTCAAACAGAGTGGATAGGAGCCACTCAATCCAGATGACTGGATTACGCCTATAAACAATACATAAGAGATCACTAACAAATAGTTAAAATTGTCACTTATGCTCTNAAACCATCGGTACAGAGAAATCCGTTACTTGTCCTACTGACAAAGAGTTCAATTGTTACAAAGACTTATCAATTACCGACAAAAAATCATCATTTTTTGAAAAATGCTTCAGCCGCCGCCNTCGACCCTTGCTTGGAGGTGATAGCGGACTCAATTCNCACAATTTCCGCCTGAAGCGAGGTGATTCGGGCTTGCAGTTCAACAACGGAGAGAAGCGACAGATCATCTCGGGCCAGCGCGGCCACNCCGTCCACCACCCGCTTTGGTTGCACATCTTCCGGATCCATATCCACCCTCCCCTTTTTCCAGATCAACTTNGCGCGGTTCGCACGCAATAGAATAGAGCGCCAANCAAAACAGTGCCAAGATGCACGCCATCAGCATTCACCAAAAGAGAGATCCATGCCAACCAAACACCCTGACACCATGACCGCCATCCGTATCCGGGAGCCAGGCGGCCCGGAGGTTCTCCAGCCCGAAACCCTGCCTCTGCCTGAGCCGGCGCAGGGAGAGGTTCTCGTCCGGATTGCAGCAGCCGGCGTCAACCGGGGAGACATTGTCCAACGGATGGGCTTCTANCCGCCGCCCAAAGGCGTCACCGAGACACCAGGCCTTGAATTTGCCGGGACAGTCGTGGCCCTGGGGCCCGGCGCGANCAAATGGGCCGTCGGCGACAAGGTTTGTGCGCTGGTCGCCGGGGGTGGCTATGCGGAATATGCAACGGTCCACGAAAGCCACGCCCTGCCAGTGCCCGACGGCTTTTCGATGGTAGAGGCCGCCGCCCTGCCAGAAACAATCATGACCGTCTGGACGAATGTTTTCGACAGGGGACGTCTTAAAGCCGGTGAAACCCTACTCATCCACGGTGGCACCAGCGGTATCGGCACCACGGCAATCCAGATGGCAAACGCCTTTGGTGCCAAAGTCTATGCCACCGCAGGATCTGAGGAGAAAGCCCGCAAGTGCGAGGAACTGGGGGCCCGCCGCGGCATCAACTACCGCAACGANGATTTCGTCATGGTAATGGGCGAAATGACGGGNGGTACCGGAGCAGACGTGATTTTCGACATGGTGGGCGGAGATTACATCCAGCGCAACATAACCTGCGCGGCGCGCGGGGGCCGCATCGTTAACATCGCCTACCAGAACGGCTCCGTNGCGGAAGTGAACTTCCTCCCCATGATGCTGAAACAGGTGACCCTTACCGGCTCCACGCTTCGGGCCCGCCCGCTGGAAGAGAANACAGAACTGACCGAAACGGTCCTGCGCGAGGTTTGGCCCTGGATCAAGNCCGGACGCGTCAAACCCATNNTCGACACGGTTTTCCCGCTGAAAGATGCCGGAAAAGCCCATGAGCGCATGGAAACGAGCGCCCATATCGGCAAAATCATCCTGTCGAACGAGTAGAAAAAGACAAGAACCTGCGGATAGGGCGGCGGAAAATCCGCCCACCGCACCCTCTTTTACACCGCTAAACGCTTCCCTTGAGCCTGTTTTGGGCTTATACAGAGGCCAATCCACTCAACTCATGGCACGTGCCGATCCAAAGACATTCCTTTGGGTCATAGGAGAAGATATGTCGAAGCCGCTTATGCCCAAAGCCACTGCTGTCTGGCTCATTGACAACACAGCATTGACCTTTGATCAAATCGCCGACTATTGCGGCCTGCACCCGCTGGAAGTGAAAGGCATCGCCGACGGCGATGTGGCTCACGGCATCAAGGGCATGGACCCTGTTGCCTCTGGCGAACTGACCCGGTCCGAGATCGAACGCTGTCAGAAGGATGCAGNCGAACGCCTGAAACCCGCACCACGTAAACACGTACTGCCGGCTGCCAAGCCCCAAAAAGGCCCGCGTTACACGCCCGTGTCACGCCGTCAGGATCGCCCGGACGCCGTCGCCTGGCTGCTTCGCAACCACCCTGAACTGCCAGACNCCGTGATCGGTCGCCTGGTAGGCACAACCAAACCAACAATCCAGTCNATTCGCGACCGGTCCCATTGGAACTCGGCCAACCTGAAAGCGGTTGACCCGGTGACACTTGGCCTGTGCTCGCAGATGGATCTTGATGCCGCCGTCCAGAACGCGGCAGCCAAGCTTGAGAAAGCTCGCAAGAAAGCAGAAAAAGAAGCCCGCAAGGCAGGCACCCTGCTTCCNGCGGAAGAAACCACTGGNGAGGCAACAGCAGATCCAATGAACGACCCGTTCGGGCGTGCCGCACCGGCNGCACACGAAGTGCCCGCCGATCAGGTCAACGTCTCAGGTGGCAAGGCAGACTTCTCCATGAGCGATGTCTCCGCCAACTTCACCGCCGCTCCCAAACCGAAGGAAGAAGAACCGGCAATTGATGCGGACAGCGTCTTCTCCAAGCTCAAGAACCTCAAGGTTGAGGGCAATAGCGACGAGAGCGAAAAAGAAGACTGAGCCTGCCTGGTCCNATCTGGCCGAATTTGGACAGATCATCAGACAGCCCGNTTTAGACGAGATCATGCGCCTCCGGACCATTCTGGGGGCGCNTTTTTTTGCGTATAATGCGCGCCCACCGCGGCACACGAAACTGAACGTCTACAACCAAAGGAAANATCNCCATGCCCAAAGGCTACTGGATCGCCCACGCCACCGTCACCAATCCCGAAAAATACAAAGACTATCAGGCTGGTGTTGCTGCACCGTTCGAGAAATACGGCGCGAAATTTCTTGTACGTGGCGGCGCGGCTGAAGTGATCGAAGGCAGTTCAAAAGAACGCCACATCGTGATCGAGTTTCCAAGCGTTGACGCAGCCCGTGAATGCTTCAACTCACCCGAGTATCANGCCGCCAAAGCCAAACGCAAAGGCGCCTCCATGAATGATGTCATCATCGTTGAAGGCGTCTGAGCCATTCCCTCANCCTTCGCTCACCAGCCCCGCCGCGCGCANAACATCCGTCACCTCGTCAAGGATCGCGGGATCATCAATCGTNGCCGGCATTTTCCATGGTGCACCATCTGCAATCTTGCTCATGGTTCCACGTAGTATTTTGCCTGACCGGGTCTTGGGCAAACGCTGAACGATAAGGGCTGTCTTGAACGAAGCCACCGGACCGATTTGATCGCGGACCAATTGCACCGCTTCCCGTTGCACNTCAGCCGCAGCGCGATCAACACCGGCATTCAACACCAGGAAACCAACCGGCACCTGACCTTTTAGCTTGTCCGCAATACCGATCACCGCACACTCCGCGACATCATGATGAGCGGCCAGGACTTCTTCCATGCCCCCCGTTGACAGCCGGTGGCCTGCCACATTGATAATGTCATCCGTGCGGCTCATGATGTAGAGATAGCCATCCTCATCCATGAAACCGGCATCGGCGGTCTTGTAAAAGCCGGGATAGTCCGCCAGGTAAGCAGCTTCAAACCCCGCTTCATTCTCCCAAAGCGTCGGCAGGCAACCAGGTGGCAAGGGCAGCTTCACAACAATCGCGCCCGTCTCTCCCTGCTTCACCGGCATCGCCTGTTCATCCACCACCTGAACATCAAAGCCCGGCATGGGTACAGTCGGCGAACCATGCTTGACGGGCAACGCACCAAGCCCCATCGGGTTTGCCGCAATGGCCCACCCCGTCTCTCTCTGCCACCAATGATCAATCACCGGCACATTGAGCGCGGCTTCCGCCCATTGGATCGTGTCGGGGTCCGCCCGCTCCCCCGCCAGAAAAAGCGTCGCGAACCGCGAGAGATCGTATTGCCCCACAAGAGCGGCCTTGGGGTCTTCTTTCTTGATCGCCCGAAACGCCGTCGGCGCAGTGAAAAGCGCTTTCACACCATGCTCTGATATCACCCGCCAAAAGGTACCGGCATCAGGCGTACCCACAGGCTTGCCTTCAAACAGAACGGTCGTGCATCCCTGCAACAAGGGGCCATAGACAATGTAGGAATGGCCAACAACCCACCCTACATCGGACGCCGCCCACCACACATCGCCGGGATCCATGTCATAGACATGCTTCATCGACCATTTCAGCGCCACCATATGCCCGCCATTGTCGCGCACCACACCTTTGGGCTGGCCTGTCGTACCTGACGTGTAAAGAACATAAAGCGGGTCAGACGCGGCGACAGGCACACAGGCGGGTTTCAATCCCTCTTCCCGCGCCATCTTCACCTCAGCCGTCCAGTCCACATCGCGACCATCGACAAGCTCTGCCTGCAAAGCCTCTCGCTGCAACACGATGCAACGGTCCACCTTGTGCCGCGCCAGTTCGATCGCACCATCAAGAAGCGGCTTATAGGCCACCACCCGGCCGGGCTCCAGACCACAAGACGCGGAGACGATGAGCTTCGGCTTGGCATCATCAATGCGCGTCGCAAGCTCGGCCGCCGCAAAGCCACCGAAGACGACAGAATGAATGGCGCCGATCCGCGCACAAGCCAACATGGCAATAGCTGCTTCGGGTACCATCGGCATGTAGATAATGACCCGGTCTCCTTTGCCCACACCTTTTGCCTGCAGCACACCGGCAAAAGCAGAGACTTCATCAAGCAGAGCCGCGTAGGAATAGCTGGCCTGCCCACCTGTCATGGGGGAATCGTATATCAGCGCCGCCTGCTCACCCCGCCCGGCTTCAACATGGCGATCAAGACAATTGTAACAGGTATTGCAGGTTGCCCCTTCAAACCATGTCGCGCCTTTGCCCTCAAACCGCAGCACACGCGACCAGGGGGTTACCCAGTCAATTTCTTTTGCCGCCTCTGCCCAGAAACCTTCGCTATCTCGTTTCCACGCATCATAAGTCTCCGCATAACGGCTCATTCGCCTCTCCCCGTTCGTTTTCTTGTTTTTTGAATGCCGCGCAAAAGGCATACTCACGCCGCGCGCCCCGTTAAACGCAGCTTTTCAAGCCAACGCCAGCAATGCAAGAGCCTGCGCCCGAAAAGACACAATACAGAAAAGGTACAATAGAGACATGACACCGATCTCATGATTACCGACATATGGTTTTACGCGCTCGCAGTGCCGGCTGTGCTTCTTCTCGGCATGTCCAAAGGTGGTTTTGCCGGCGGCCTCGGCATTTTGGGCGTTCCCATCATGTCGCTTGCAATTTCACCCATTCAGGTCGCAGGCATTCTGCTGCCGATCCTGATCGTAATGGACATGGTCGGTGTCTGGGCATATCGGCAGACATTCCACAAAGAAAATCTTTTCATCATTCTGCCGGGCGCCGTGATCGGTATCCTGGTCGGGCTGGCGACGGCGAGTTTTGTGACCGATGATTTCGTGCGCATCCTTGTCGGCCTGATCGCTGTTGGCTTTGCCCTGGACTATTGGATCGCCAAACGGGGAGACGCAGCGTGAGTATGCCTTTTGCGCGACATTCAA
>PAZY01000021.1 GCA_002715765.1 Rhodobiaceae bacterium
GGCTAGACACCGATCTGGTGCGGCGTAGAACGCGGGTCAAGGAGCGGGCCTTCCTCTGGAACAGTTTTCTCGCAGGGCGCTTACACAGCGGGCTGTGGCAATCCTTCATCCCCCACGAGTGGCTTTCCCGTCCCGAAGGCGGCAACCGCCCGTGCCGTACGCTCCGCCGGGGTCTCGTTGAGGTTGATCCATTCCTGTGCCTTGCGCACGTTGATCCCAAGCCCCTGATTGTTGGCAATCTGGATGTTCAGGCCGGGGCGGGCATTCAGCTCAAGCAGCAGCGGGCCACGCTGGGCATCGAGAATAATATCACACCCCAGATAGCCAAGTCCGGTCATCTCGAAGCAGGACGCAGCCATGTCGAGCTGCTTTCTCCATTGTGGAATGTGGAGCCCGCCAAACTCTGTCAGAGTGTCCGGATGTTCGCTCACCGGGTGGTTGAACTGAACCCCTGTTGTCATCACACCGGTCGCGATATCAATACCAACGCCGACAGCGCCCTGATGCAAATTGGCACGCCCTTGAGATTGTGAGGTGGGAAGGCGGATCATGGCCATGATCGGGTAACCCTGCATCACAACGATGCGGACATCCGGCAGTCCTTCCCAGGCGATAGGGTCGAAGAACGGGTGGGGTTTCACCAGTTCCTCAATCATTGCCGTGTCGCGCGTTCCGCCAAGGGAATAAAGGCCGGAAATGATATTGGAAATATGGTGCAGCACATCTGCCCGTTCGATCAGCCGACCATTTGACTTCTGGTAGCGGACGACCCCTTTTCGGTCCACCTTCTGCTTGGTCAGCACCAGCACACCCTTACCACCGCTGCCCCGGCCGGGCTTGATCACAAAGCCGTTGTCACGAGGCACCTGGGTTAGAATTTCTTCGGCAGAATGTTGCTCCTCAATCACCGCCAGCATTTGAGGGACCGGAATACCGGCCTCTTGTGCCAGAGCTTTTGTTTTTAGCTTATTATCCACCAACGGGTAGAGTTCGCGCCGGTTGAGGTTCTGAATAAGCGAAATATTGCGCTGATTGAGTCCGACAACACCGTGTTTCTTCAAAGTGCGATAACTGGCGAGAAACATATCAGTCTCCCAAAGACCGGAAACGCCGCAGCTCCATCAGACGGTAGCCTGTATAGCGTCCCAGAAGGATCATGCAGGCCAGAACCACCAGCAGCAACTCGGGGAAGTAGAACATGAGGTATTGGATCTGTGGTTGCATGATCACCAGATAGATGAGGCTTGCAGCAAACAGCGTACCCAGACCTTCGGAGAACACGGCTCGCGGTCCTTCTTCTTCCCAGACAATCGACATGCGTTCGATGATCCAGGCCAGAATGACAATCGGGAAGAGCGCGACCGACAGCCCGATCTGGAAACCAGCGCCGTGGCTGGCAAGGCTGAGCACCATAATCATCATGATGACGATACAAACAACCGCCGCAATGCGCGGCACTACCAGCAGCTGAAGCTTTTCAAGATAAAGACGCATGGTCAGGCCGATACCAACCACACCGACAAAAAGCAGCACGCCTGCAAGAAACCCGGTTTCCCGGAAGGAAAGAGCAACAAGAGCAGGCGAGAAAGTCCCTGTTGTGCTGAGGCCGACAATATTGCGCAGGATCACAATCACCAATGCGCCCAGCGGAACAAGAAGCAGCAACCGATAGACGTTTTGCAGATCAACCGGCAGATTGGTCAGCGAAATAGTCTCCAATATATTGGTTGCCATCTCCCGTTCGCGGGCAAGCACATAATCAGCATCATAGATGTTGGAGGTCACCGAGAAGGTGAGACGCGGGCGGTAAACATGCTGCGTGTCCAGAACGTCGGTATTGCCAACCGACCAGACGAAAAAGTTTCCGGGCAGGCCTTGTTCACCGGTTTGCGGGTTGAAAGTCATCCATGACGTGCCGTTGTGCACCTGAAGCAGCGGCTCCAGCCGTTGATAGGTCCGGCTCTTGTCCAGCGGGAGACCAAGGAGAACACGGGCGGGGATGCGGGCCCCGGCGAGAATGTAGACGGTGCGTTCCGTCTTCTCGATGACATTCCGCGTGCCATCCATAAGGAATTTCGTGTCTTCGCGCATCGGTGTCTGGAAAAGACGGGCAAGCAATTGCACCGTAAAGGTCTGGATATCTGCAGACTGCGCACGCGCTTCGTCCAGCAGGGCCAGCGCGGTATAGCGGAAATGCTCCGGGTATTCGGGAACAGCCGGAGGCAACACATCACGTTGCGCGAAAGCGGCTTCGCCAGGCCGGGTCACAACGACAGCCCGATAGAGCAGGGATTGCTCCCCGCGCGCGCGGCGCTTGCTCCACAAAAGCGTTCGGCTGTCCGTGTTGGTAGCTTCCGCAGTGCCATAACCGGGGCTGGCGAATGTCTCGTCCAGGACGCGGAAATTGGGCGTCTGATTGGGCAGAACAAGCTGCACATTGGGTGGAAGGTTAGCATCTACCCGAAAGTCGATCTGTGCGTCGATGGTCCAGGCGGTAACACTGTCATTCGGCACCAGTGGAATATAAAGTTCCAGGTGCTTGTAGAGAAATACACCAATCCCGATAGCACAAAGCAGCGCCGAGATAGCATAAATCTTGATCTGGTTACCCATTGGAGGCGTCCCCGCAGTTCGGCTCAGTGATGAATGTTTTACCGGAATGGACAAGGGCGACATCTTTTAGAAAACGGCGCCCCAGCAGCATCGGGTAGTTCAGATGGCTTCGGTCCGCAAGATTTACCTGCGTTTTGTAAATCTGCCCGTTAAAGCAGACCTCCATGTCCACCACATAGCGGTTGTCATACTCATCTGTTCCCCGTTTGATGAGGACAGAGCGGCGCACCGGCTTTTCAAGGTGCAGTTCTTCGCCATTCTCATCGCCTGGCACCGTGAAACTGACCCATCGCCGCCCGTCACGCTCTGTCATTTCGACATTGGTGGCATAGATGGACGAGGTTTTGGCCCCGGTATCAAGCCGCGCAATCAACAGGCGGTCAAAAGAGGGCAAGGTGACATGTTCAACCCAACCGGCCACAACGGTTTCAACATCCTTCTCCTGTGCGGAGGCAGAGGTCAAAAATGGGGGGAAAGCAAGGGCAAAAAAAGCCGTTGCGAAAAAGAATGCGCGCGCGTGTTGCATGATCTGTGAAAATGGTTCGGTTGGTGTTTCCGGAGGGTTTGAAGACGGAGCCCCGTGTTATTTGTGGCTGCCGGACGCGGAAGCTCCAACTCAATTGTGTCAATTGTAAGAAGCCCCCGCAAGCTGAAAGTTTTTATCGAAGCTCAGTTGTCAGGGCGGCACAGACAGCGCCGATTTCCGAGGCCGAAAGGTCTGCCGACAAGGGTAAGCCCAACACATGATCCGCCAACCGATCCGTAATCGGAAGAGGATCGCGGGGAGAATCTGTAAAGGCGGGTTGTGCATGGCATCCGCGCCCCCACCATTGCCGCGTTTCAATATGATGTTTGTTGAGAGCGGTTCGTAGGTGTGCAGAACCTGTTGGTGTCATGACATTGAACGTGCTGGAGACAGTAGAGCCGCCGCGGCCGGGCATTGTGGAAAGCATGGGCAGGGTTGCAAACGCCTCCCCGTACAGTGCTTGAGCCCGGGCAAAACCGGCACGCCGTTCCGGCCATTCGTCGAGCGCGGCCAGGCCGACCGCACAATGATACTCAGAGAGCTTCCCGTTTGTGCCGTCAAGGATAGCCTCGCGTCCGCCGTCAAATCCGAAATTCTTGTAGATGTGCAACAGGCGGGCGAGGGTAGGGTCGCCGGTAAGAACCATACCGCCTTCCCCGATGCCGAAGGTTTTTGTTGCATGCAGGCTGACAATGATCGGCACTTCTGATTGCGAGGTCAGGCCGGATTGTATCAGACTGTCAAAGCTTGCTGCGGCATCAATGATGACGGGTCGACCGGTCTGTCGGGTGACATGGTTCCAGGCTTGCAAGTTGGGAACTTGTCCAAACGGAGCAACCGGAACAAGGGCGGCAAACGTATCAAGATCGGGGCGCGCCAGAACGGCCTCGGGCGAAAGTGCCCAGCTGTCTTCATCCACATCCGCAAAATGCGGTTCCAGCCCGGCGGCGCGGGCGGCCAGTGCCGTCGCCGGAAAGGTCCATGATGGCATGAGGCATTTTCTTTGCGGTGTGTGGCGGGCCATCGCCGCAAGCGTGATTTGCAGCGCCATCGTTCCGCTGGAAAACAGGATCGGCTTTGTCGTCGCCAGACCAAAAAGGGCGGCAAGCCGAGCTTGGAAAGTCTGTTCAAGAGGCCCATTGTTTGAATACCAGCGGGCCTCATCAATCATTTCAAGGTAAGGCAGAAGGCGTTGTGCCTTAGGCAACAGGGGACGCATAACCGGAATGCCTGCAGCCATGATCTCACCCGTTAAAACCGGCAGCGTACAAAACCGTGCCAGAAAACATTAGAAGGAACTATCATCAAGCCTCGCCCTTGACGAAATAGGCGTGCGGCACAGCGGAGAAGGGAAATTTTTGCATGCGTGGAACGCCGCCCAAAGGCTTGAAATAGGCTTCAATCGCATCTGCCTCACCCTGCCAGGGCGGCATGCCGTACGAATTGAAAGCGACAATACCACCGGGCAGCACGAGTGGGTAAAGGTGTTCCAACGCGGCAACCGTCGGTTCATATGGTCCGATGTCAAAATAGAGCATGGACAGGCGTACCCCCATGTTCCGGGCAGCAAAATCAGAAACCGTATCGGTAATATCACCGTCGATAATGCGACAGCGCTCTACACCCGGCAGCATGTTGTCCGCCGTATGAAGGTCGATCAGTTCTTTCAGAAAATCCCCGTCAGAGACCATTCGCCCGATTGTATTGTCGATCCAGGCCGCCGCGGAGCCGTCCTCTTTGGTCAGGTTCTTATAGCCTTGAAAATGATCGAACCCGTAAACCATGCGTGTCCGGTCGCCGGGGCAGAATGTTTCAAGCAGATTGCCCCAGGTGAAAAGCCCTGAGCCACGAAAGACGCCAAGCTCGGCGATCGAACCGGGAAGATGCTCAATTTTTTTGAACAGTTCATATCGACAAAGAAGGCGTGGCAGGTCGCGCCGGCGGATAAAAGCTGCATAGTCCAGCAGGACATCTTTGAGAGACAGGCCGGACCGGCTGATGAGGTCCTCAAGTTTTGTCCAATGATCGGAATCACGGCGATCATATCCCGCGCGTGTCTCTGTATCGAGTTTAGGGCCCGAGGAATGCTGGCTCATGTCAGTCTGTGTCCCATTAGTGAGTGTACCTGATAGGGTTGCGCATTAGCCAAGTCTAGCCGAAGTCGGCGGTGTAAGAAGATCAAAAAGGATGCTCCAATAGCTTCCCTCGTAAGACGGTAGAAATCGCAACTCGATCCCCTCCTTATGAAAGGCCTCTGCCGCGTAGAGGTTCTGACCGCCAGGCGCGTTCAGATAGGATGAGGCACCCAGTGCCTTGCAGATGGCGATGATTCGATCCTGACCGCGCAATTGGGGGGCAATAGCCAGCTCACTGGACCGGATTGTAGGACAATCGATCTGAAGTGAACGGCAGCATAGATCAAGTGATCTGCCAAGCCACGGAACAAGAGGGCCGGCGACCGTGGCAAACAATGCTTCCCACTCGTCCGGCAAATTCTGGAGGAGCGGAAATTTTCGCCGTGCTGTCGCAAGGCGGGACACAGCATCCTCTGCGAAACACAATGTCTGGATGGTCGCCTGTCGGTCAGCAGGTGCGAGAGGTAGTGTCAGCCATTGCGGTTGCCCCTTATGGTCCGGCAGCCGGTTCCGATGCACATATCCGCGTCGCGGAAATTGCACACAATCATAAATTACGAACAGGTCGGTCTCGGCAAAGAGCCTGAAATATCCGGCGTACGGCACGAAATAGGGTTGCATGATGGCGATACGGGACATGGACGCAGTCTCACCTGTCATTCCTTAACAGCTTGTTAAGTATACAATCAGTAGCATTCCCGCCAAAAGCAGAGCAAGGAAACACATATGGGATGCGTCCTCTTCTTCGTGGGTCAGAGCGCCAACAATGCGATCTCTGATACTGTCAGACGGGACGCTGCGTGCCTGGCTAAACGGGGAAAGCAGGTCACGATTGTGGACCTGACCCAGCCGCTCGAACTTCCAGAACCCGCCGACGTTGACATGATCGTGAGCTATCAGGCATGGGGGCATGACCTGGCGACGGCTGACGGGCACCGATATGCGGATCTGGCTGGCTGTCCTTTCATCGTCGTCCTGGGGGATCACCCCATCCATCATGCGGCGCGTATTCTCGCCTGTCCGAAAACGAGTGTCTTCTGTGTCGGTTCCCAAAACCAGATGACATTCCTGCGTGATGTGCTGAATGTGTCGGGCGACATTCATTTGCTACCAGCCGGCATGTTTGCAGAACAGGTGAGGCGGGACGGCCCGCGGGATATCGGAGCGCTGGTCATTGGCCATGCGCAGGACCCGGCCGCGTTCCTTGCCGCTCAGAAACTCCCCCCTGCGTTGAACGAAATCATTGCAGCATTTGCCGAGCGCCCCTTGTCGGAACCTGATGTTGCTCCGATCATGGATTATATGCGCTCGGGGTTTGACAGGGTCATGCAGATCGTTGGGAACGAAGCCTCCGCAGTTAGCGTCGGGCGATTGATCGATCTGGTATCCCGGCGGCATTTCCGCTGGCGCTACTTTCAGGTGCTCAGAAAAATGCCCGTCACGTTCGTTGGCGATGATTGGGAGAAAATCCCGCGCGAGGGGGATGATGCCTTTACGGCGCAGCCATCAATACCTTTCAAGGCGCTGGCGGAGGTTTATGCCCGTGCCCGGATCTGTCTCAACCTGCACCCGCCATATTATGACTTTCATGAGCGGCTCATTGATGCCATGACCCAAGGTGCAGCGGTCGCCACACCAGAAACCGCGCTGCTTCAATCCAGATTTGATTTTGGTCAAAACATCCTGGCCTTGCCGGTGAAAGTGGAAGAGACAGGCCCCTGGCTGGAGGCACAGCTTAGCGAGCCCGCAGCTCTCGCCACGATAGGGCAGGCGGGGCGCGAAATTGTAGAACGTGAGTATGGTTATGAAAAACCGGTCGATCTGTTTCTGGGCGTTCTGGCGGCAAAGGGTTGAACCGGAAAGTCGTAACCACGCCCGCGCAACAAACTGAGACNNTTNNNNCCATGGGCGGGTTGATTTTGCTAAACTGCGGATTCTGTTTCCTATGATCAAGGCGTAAGAGCAATGGGTTTGGATGTTCAGTTCATTACACATGCAACACTGAAAATTCGCGGTGCATTTGGCACGCTCCTATGTGATCCCTGGTTTCTGAACGANCCGGTTTATAATCTCAGCACCTGGAAATACCCGGCAGCCCGGGTCGCACCCGAGGACGTGGTGCGGGATATCGATTATCTCTTCATTACACATACGCACGAAGACCATTTCCACATCCCGTCCATCAACCACATTGATCGCAACGTCTCGGTTTTGCTGCCGGCCTATGATGAACATCCCTCATTGCGCGCCCATACGTCCGAGCGNGTCATGCGCGAACTGGGNTTTCATAANATCCGGCGGCTGAAGAGCTGGGAGACCTGTCATCTGGGCGGTGTGACCCCGCTGACGCGCATTCCCTCTGCGGTTGAAAGAGATCATGACTGGGAAAACTCAGGCTTCGTCATCGAAAGCCCNGATTGTGTTCTGCTCAACATGAACGACAACGTGAACGATGTAGCGCTTTGCCGGGAGATCAGGGAGAAGTGGCCGGAAATTGATATCGCCTTCATTCAAAGCGGTGGTGTGACGGAGTTTCCCGGTTGCTTCCGCATGTCGGANGCCGAGATGCGNAAACACGCCTCAGAGCGGAAAACAGGTTTCGCGGACCAGCGGCGCACACTTGACCATATCCGGCCGAAAAGAGTGGCGCCGTTTGCGGGTGATTTCTGTTGGCTGGATGAGAAATATTTCCACTACAATTGGGCCAACAGGACAACCNCAAGTCTGTTTGAACAGATGATGGACAATGATTATGGNGACTCAGGGTGCGAGCTGGTCCAGCTCTATCCCGGCGACACCTGGAATGTGGCGGGAGGGATCAAGCGCTTCGGCCCTNTCCCGGATTTCGATCATATGCTGGATGAAATTTCTCAACTCAAGGAGCGCTTCAAACCGCGGGTCGATGCGATTGACGANTTCCTGCGTGACGTCAGTTATGATCGTTTTGAAGAACGGAGCCGCATCCGTACCGCACAGATCGAAAAGCAGATAACGAAGGAATANATCGACTTCTCATTCCGGTTTCGTGTGGTGATTGAAGGCGCGCGCGCAGGCTTCTCCTTTGTTATGGCNGCAAGCCCCGAGGACGGTTTCACAATTCGCTGGGCTGATGACGGGCCCGTGGGCCAGACGCTTTATGTGGCNGAAAACATCTGGGCTTCCGTCCTCGCCGGAAAACTCATGTGGCACATTATCCAGTGGGTGAGCGAGGTCGAGCAGCATGTGGATTTCTCTCGGGACATTGCNCGTTTCTGGGCGTGGCTCGATAATCATCTGGACCTGAACTCCAAAAATATTCAGGCCGTGCTGGATCCGCTTCTGGTCCCCGAAGGGGAATGCGGCATCCGCCCTACCTACGCAAGTTTCCCCATACCGGGGGAGTGGGACGCAGACTGACAGAAGAACGTANAAACTGTCAGCGAGAGGGGTGAAANAACCATGATGCGCGCGCGGTTGATCTCTGGTCATGATGCAGAGGGNTGGGCGGCAGCACTGGACGGGTTGGCGCACGGTATCGCTCACACGCNCCGGTTTGCCACGCTGATGGGACACAATCAGGAAGCAAGCGTTCATCTGTTTGTTGCCGAAAACGCAAACGGCAAGGCCGTATGCCCGATTGCGGAACGGGCCTTTGACGGTGCACGCGATGTCTACTCGCCATACGGGTTTGGCGGCTTTGTCGGCGCAGGGGACCTGTCAAACCTGCGTGCGGCCTGGACCTTGTTTGCACAGGAACGCGCTTATGTGGCGTCCTACATCATGCAGANCCCCGCATTCATCCCGCCGGACTTTGAAACCCTCTGGGCGGATTGTCTGCNCAAGGCCANGCCGATTTACATGATCGACCTGACATTGCCGGAGGACACACGCCTGAAAGCTGTTTCAAGTCGCAAGCGTGTGGAGCTGAAACGCTGGCTGGCGACCGCACAACCTGAATATGATCAGGGCGTGTTGGCGCAGGCTTTTGTGGAGCTTTACCCGGGTTTTGCCAAACGGCGAAACATGCCAGCGCTTTATCATTTTTCCAAAGAGACACTAGAGNANCTCGTCACACTTCCGGATACCTGCCTGGTAGGNGTGCGGGGGGCGGACAGGCAGGTCGGCTGTGTTGCTCTGCTGAGCACAAACGCNGCGTGTGGAGATTACCTGTTTATGGCTTCCTCGCCGCAAGGGGAGAAGGATGGTGCGGGAACGCTGTGGTTGGGCCTGNGGACACAGGCGGCNCGGGGNGTCCGTTTGTGCAATCTGGGGGGNGGGNNNCANAACGAAGATGGCGTCGCGGAAATGAAACGCAGGCTCGGCGGGCAGGTGCATGAGGTAACAACCATTCAACAAGTGTTTGATGCGCCCCGATATCAGGCCTTGTGTACAAGCGCGGGCGTGGCGNCGGATGATGGAAGGTTCTTCCCGGCATATNACGCACCGGCTTCAGGACGCCGCGNTTGACGCCCCGTAGCGCTTTGGTATCAGAGNGCTTGCGTGATGGTCAGGCCCTGTAGAATTTGGTCNTTCAACATATCGGCTTTCAGATCGTTGAGTGTGCCGATCAGGACGGGGGAAACACCGCGTGCTTCCAGTGCCGTGCGGGCCGCACGTAAGTTCTGCCGGTTTGTCTGGCTGGGGGCGATGATTTTCACTTCATTTTCAGCACGAAGACGCGTGAGGGAGGCACCTTCCCGCAGCAGGCCCAGNNGGGNGAGGGTGGAAGGTGCGTCAAACGCGTCGCAGACGTTTGGCCCTCCTGTCATTTCCAGCGCCAGAATAGCATGACCGTCGCGCGCGCCCTCTCCCGCGCGACTGACGCGATAGACNGGGGTGCCAGGGTCAAACACCATGACAGTATCGAGATCAGAAAGCAGATCATCCTGCGCTATCTCGACCCAGACAATGGCAATGGGAAGCTTCTCGACGGGGGCTTCAATGCCCGCAAGATCAAAATAATGATCAACAGACACACCCAGCGTAAAGGGACAGGACCAGTGAAGCGGCGGACCGTCCACCTGTNCCGCGACAATCTGGCCCTTCTCGTTGGCAAGCGATGTAAGTCGGTTGTGTGAAATCTGCCGGATATTTTCAGCACCATCCACCTTTGCAACCAGTTGGGACACAAAGGCACCGAAATGCCCGGCGGCAGGGTAGAAATACGTCACCGCCGGCCGCGCCCGGTCGATCACCTGCCGGGCTCCCTGNTTGACAGTGCGCGGAAAGAACAGGGGCGTCCAGATTTTGGCGGTGAGGTCGGCCGGCATGTCCTTCCATCCGTCTGCATAAAGCTTTTGTGCAAAGGGNTCGATAAAACGGGCATGGAATGTCGGACCATGATTGATCAGGGAAGCATGTTCAAGCCGGGTCCCGGCCAGGTCAGGCCAACGACCAAGACCCAATGTATAGGGTGACGGGGCNTCGCTGGAGAGAAGGTTATCCGTTTCCTGAATAATCCGCGCCAGATCACCCGGTGACACAAGGTGCTTGAGCGAGGTCAGGTCAAGCGACGTCGCAAAATCAGGGACGAGCTTTCCTCCATAGCTGAGCTGGGGGGGATGAGTGGGCGACAATGCAAGCGCCAGCACATTCTCGATGAACGTGCGGGCATGACCGGCGAAAGGNCGCGTGCGGGCGCCAAGTTGATAGTGCGCAAGCGGCAGGGCGTGCATATCCTGGGTGAAGTCAAANCGCCGACACCCGACATCCAGTAAAACATTATTGTCGTGTGGCAGCGACACAAAGCCCGCGCCGACACCCTGTCGGGGGCGAAGCAGGGTCACACGCGCACCNGTGCGGGCTGCGGTGAGGGCCGCAACAAGCGAGCCGATGCCGCCTCCGGCAACCACAAGGTCACAAGCCTCGATCTGGATGGGGGTGTCAGCGTTGGGCATGGCGGTAAAGATAGGTCGTGTATTCTCGCAGACCATAGTCCGCCCGAATGCGGATATNGCGGGTCAAGGGAAGAAGGGCTTTCATCATGCGCTCAAACGGCCAGTGAAAAAGATCATCGCGTTCCCAATCAACAAACGGGCTCATGACGTTGAAGGCAACACCTTCGCGGGCTGCCGCAAAGGCGGCGGTAAGGATCTCTATGGCGAATATTTCCATCGTCTCAAACGAGAGGTCGCGTCGTTCTGTCAGAACACCATTCAGGATGACATAGTCAAAAGACTGTCGCGGCAGCGGATCAGACAGGATATCGCGCACAAGAAAAGCAGCCTCCGGGTGGCGCGCACGAGCGGCGTCAATCATGGGCACGGAAAGATCAATGCCCTGATATGCATCGAAAGGATGATGATCTCGCTCGGCCAGATGGTCCAGCAACAGGCCCGGCCCACACCCAAGGTCGAGGAGATGCGCAGTGCCTGATGCGTCGGGGGCAGAGGCGGGAATAATGTCAAGCATGACATCAAACCGCGTTTCAAGGTCAGCTTCATTCGGCCAGTCAACGCCGCGATGCGTCGGACCNTGGGCGGCAAAACACTGCTCATAATGTTGCACAAGGTTCAGATAGGGTTGCTCCGCCCGTATGGAAGGCGCGGTCTCTCCTGCCTGTGGGNCTGGCTTGTATGTCGGTTTGCTCTTCCGGGTCATCGGTGGCTTCGCACAATTAATCGCAGATAGTCGGCATATGAACTCGGCCCATACGTGTCGGCAATTTTGAGAACCTGCTCACGCGAAATAAAACCGGAGCGAAAGGCAATTTCTTCCGGGCATCCAATCTTCAGGCTCTGCCGTTCNTCGATCGTTTGCACAAATTGCGAAGCCTGCAGCAGGCTGCGGTGTGTGCCGGTATCCAGCCAGGCATAGCCGCGCCCCAGATACTCCAGCTTCAGCGCGCCAGCTTCCNGATAAAGACGGATCAGATCCGTTATCTCCAGTTCGCCGCGCGCACTGGGGGCAATCGTCTCNGCCAGCTTGCTTGCCTGGCCGTCAAAGAAATAGAGGCCGGTGAGCACAAAGTTTGACTTGGGGTCCTGTGGTTTTTCCTCCACACCCACAACCTGGCCGGCCGCATCAAATTCCAGCACGCCATAGCGCTCCGGGTCGCCAACCCAATAGCCGAAGACCGTAGCACCTTCGGTTCGTCGCGCGGCGCTCTTCANGACAGGAGACAGGCCGGCGCCGTAAAAAAGATTGTCCCCCAGCACAAGCGCGCAAGGTTCGCCTCGCAGAAAATCGCGCCCGATATGCAACGCGTCNACAATACCCCGGGGGGTCTCCTGTTCGGCGTAGGAGATAGAAAGCCCCCATTGCGTCCCGTCGCCCAACAANATCTCGAATTGTGGACGATCTATAGGGCGTGTGATGACAAGAATATNGCGAACACCTGCCAGCATGAGTGTGCTGATCGGATAATAAATCAAAGGTTTGTCGTAAACAGGGAGCAATTGTTTCGACACGGCCTGCGTCACCGGGAACAGGCGTGTGCCCGTGCCACCTGCAAGAACGATCCCCTTCATGTGGCACTCTCCCGCGCTCGCGGGACATTTTTAAAGTCAGCNTCNTTGAAGTCTGCCTCATCTGGCGACAGGCTATGCTGCATGTTCAACCAGTCCGGATGTGCCAGATACCAGGCAACCGTGTCCCGAAGGCCGGCCTCAAAGGAAACACGCGGCGCCCAGCCCAACATCTTTTGGGTCCGACGACTGTCAAGCGCATAGCGCACGTCATGGCCAGGCCTGTCTGCGACATGGGTAATCAGTGCGGCATGGGGCCGGTGGGCGGGGCGCATCTCGTCCAGGAGCGCACATAATCGGGNGACCAGATCAAGGTTTGTAAGCTCCTTGTCTGCCCCGAAATTATAAACCTGGCCGGGTTCTCCTCGCGTCGCCGCCANAAANAGCCCGTCAACATGGTCGTCCACATGCAGCCAGTCACGGATCTGGTTTCCCGCGCCGTAAATCGGCAAGGGTGTGCCGGAAAGCGCATTCCGCAGCACCACCGGTATCAGTTTTTCGGGGTATTGATAGGGACCGTAATTGTTTGAGCAATGGCTGGTGACGACAGGCAGGCCGAAAGTCCGGTGCCACGCCCGAACCAGATGGTCTGATGAGGCTTTGCTGGCCGCGTAGGGAGAGTTGGGGGCGTAAGGGCTGCTCTCGGTGAAAGCCCCGGCAGGGCCGAGCGTGCCATAAACTTCATCCGTTGACACATGAAGCAGGCGAAAGCGTGTCTGGCGATCCGCTGGGAGGCGCGACCAATAATCTCTCGCGGCTTCAAGCAGCGAATGGGTCCCGAGGATATTGGTTTCCACAAAAGCCTCAGGATTGTCTATTGAGCGGTCGACATGGGTTTCCGCTGCCAGATGCAGCACAAGGTCCGGCTCGAAGTCCTGCAATGTTTGCGTAATGAAAGCCTGATCCCGCACATCACCTTTGACGAAACGATAAAGCGGGGAGTGCGCAACCGGTGCCAGGGTGAGCCGGTTGCCAGCATAGGTCAGCGCGTCATAACACAGGACATCATGCCGATAATGCTGAACCAGGCGCCGCACCAACGCGGACCCGATAAAGCCAGCTCCCCCTGTCACCATGATTCGCATGCGTGTCCCCCTAAACACGCATGAGGATAGCATAATTTCATGAAAGCCCGGCTACACCTTAAGGCGGAAGAAAGGGCAAGGCGTGCACTTACGCTTCGACGACGGCCTTCAGCGCCTCGTTGACTTCTCGCATGGCGGCACTCTGATCCGGTATGGAGCGGCCAAGTGTTGCGGCCATCATGCCCCCGAATTCCAGGCGCTGCGCGACCCGCGTTCCACTGCCACCGGCCGGCGTCAGCGTGAAAGTGTGCTTCGCCTTGACGAGAGAGGAAGGCATGCCGCCGGAGCTTGTCAGTACAAGTTTCTGTCCCGGTTGAAACTCGGCAACCGTCACCGGCGACCGGCGCGGCTCCTTGTTGCGGTACATGGTCAGTGTGACACCGCGCGCGAACGCGCCGTCCACTTTCACAACTTCGGGGTTCCATGTCGGGTAGCGGGCGCCGTCGATCAGGGTTGCCCAGATCGTGTCCGGATCTGCGGCAATGGTGATCTCGTCGGTAAATACTTTCATGCGCCACCCTTTTTGCGTCGTGATCAAGCTATGCCCGTCAACAGGATACTTGCCCGATAGTATAAGGATTTGTCTGGTCAAGTGGATCAGAATTTGAGAAGGATGGCCCATCCGCTTTCTAGGCAGGCAAACAATCCATGCTCTCTTACCAGCACATGTATCACGCGGGCGGTCTGGCCGATGTGCACAAGCATGCGGTTCTCGCCGTGATGCTGGAAAAACTGTCAGCTAAACCCAAGTCTCTGACCTATGTCGAGACCCATGCCGGGCGCGGGTTGTATGATCTGGGCGCGCCCGAAGCTGGCAAGACCGGCGAGGCAGCAGAGGGTATTCTCCATCTGCTGAAACAGGGAGATCTGCCTGCCGACCACGCATATGCGCGTCTGATTGCTGCGTGTCGTGCCGCCCATGGCCCCCATGCCTATCCCGGCTCTCCCTGGATCGCCAGGCAGGCATTGCGGGACAATGACCGGATCCATTTATGCGAACTTCATCCGCGCGAAGTGGTGGCCCTGCGGGAGACAATGGGGCGGCGCGCACAGATCCAGCAAAAGGATGGCTACCAGGACGTTCTGCGCCGGGCACCCTTTGACCCGCGTCGAGGGTTTGTTCTGATCGATCCGTCATATGAGGTGAAGAGCGAGTACCGCGACGCCGCTGATTTTGTTCTGGCCCTGCATCGAAAATGGCCGGTCGCAACGATCCTGCTATGGTATCCCGTGCTCGAAAAGGCGCTCCATAAGGACATGGTGGACCGTGTGAACGATGCAGGACTACCCAAAACCTGGTCGCAGGAAGTTTTGTTTGACCCGACCCGTCGTTCCCGCGCATTGGGAAGCGGGCTCTTGTCGGTCAATACCCCCTTCGGGATAGAGGCTGCGCTCGACCATGTTGCAACGCTGTTTTAGCGCGTCGGGCTGCCATCATCTTCCGAAAAATGCGTGGCAATCGCTTCAAGTTGTGTGGCGAGTTTTTTCACGTCCGCCTTGCCCAGAAGCTTGTCCAGGCGTGCGTTGATCTCTCTGAACGGATCATACGCCATGTGTAGCGCCTGTTCGCCTTCTTTCGTCAGGCTGAGTACCCAGTTCCTCTTGTCAGCCTTGCTGCGTTTGCGGGCAATCAGGTTGAGTTTCAGCAATCGCGAGATCATTGCCGTCATTGCGGACTCGTTCTGTCGCAGCGCGCGGGCGAGCGTGCGCTGGTTCAGCTCCTCGTCAGGTTCCTTCGCGCGTACAAGATTGAGAACCGCCACCTGTGTGGTGGTAAGGCCGGCATTTTTCACCAGTGCGGCNTCCGCCTCCGTCTTCAGGCGATGTGCTGCAACTTGCAGCAGGAAATAGAGCCGCTCCTGGGANCTTTGTGTTTTGGCGGGGACAGAAGGATCAGACATGGCGCGAGAATACGGGGCTTGATGGAGGAGGGGAAGATATCTATATTACTTCACTAGTGAAGTAATATAGATAGGAGGCACACATGGGTGCTGTGGATGCATGGGCACAGATCACAACTGTCCGTATGGCTGAACAACCCTGGATGGAATCACTTCTNAGATGGACGGGGCAGACCGGCCAGCGGCTCGTCCCGGATGTCGCCAAAACCGTTGCTGCCATGGACGCGGCGGATGTGGACATTTCGCTCCTCTCCGCNTGGTATGGTCCGGAAGGTTGCCTGATCAGCAATGAAGAGGTGAGCGCGGCCATTGACGAAGCGCCAACCCGGTTTCGCGGACTTGCGACCGTAAACNTGAACGACCCGGTCGGCGCTGTCCGCGATATCCGGAAATGGGTGGACGGTGAGCGGTTTGTGGGCGTGCGAATTGTGCCATGGCTGTGGGATTTGCCGCCCAATGACCGTCGTTACTATCCGCTCTATGTTGCGTGTGTCGAAGCCGGGGTCCCGTTTTGTACGCAGATCGGCCACACAGGCCCGCTTCGCCGGTCAGAGCCNGGGCGGCTCATACCCTATCTTGAAGATGTGTTGCTGGATTTTCCCGATTTGAAGGTCGTTGGCGGGCATGTCGGGTTCCCCTGGATTGATGAGGTGATTTCCATCGCCCACAAATTTCCGAATTTCTACGTCGACACATCAGCNTACGCTGTGCACCGTCTGCCGCGGGGGCTTGTCGATTTCATGAAAGCGGAAGGCAAGACGCGGGTCATGTTTGGCACAAACTGGCCCATGCTTTCGCCCGGGCGCTGCCTTGCCAANCTCGATGAGCTGGGTTTNGACGCGGAAACACGTGATNTTTTTCTGTCGGGGAATGCCCGCCGCGTTTTTAACCTGACCGGCTAAAAAGNNTTACGACGCTTCGCGCCAGGCGGCCTCGGCCGGGACCGCCTCCGCGCCATGCAATGCTTCATCATGCTTGTAAAGCGTTGAGCAATAGGGACAGACGATCTCGTTCTCGTCACCCATATCCAGAAACACATGGGGGTGGTCGTTNGGTGGCGTCGCCCCCATGCATTTGAATTCCTTCACACCGATCCGGATTTCTCTTACCCCGGCATTGTTATGGAATTTGGGGGTCTGGGTGCCACTTGCCATGTCTGAGCCACTTGAACTGGGACGGCGNAGCCGTCGATCTTGAAACAAAGGTCTAATTCGNCGCTACCCTATAAGGGCAGGGCGGCAATTTCCAGCGCTTTGACAGTCTCGTCATAATGCGTAGTTACACCTTACAAAATATGCGTGTTTACAAGGGTCTAGCGCTGCCTGTTCGCTTCTGCCTATAATTTGGTAAATGCCCATAACGATCATGGTTCTAAGGCCACAACAGAATCGGCGGGGCGCGGGAGGAACAATATGGCGGAAGAGNCCAAGGGTGGGGCATCCCCACTCGNCCGATCGACTTTGTTTGCGTTTGCGTTACCGGCGGTGCCAATTGTGGCGATGGGGTTGCCGCTCGCCGTTCACA
>PAZY01000022.1 GCA_002715765.1 Rhodobiaceae bacterium
AGCGCAGCATCCCGTTCCGGCCCATCATGGTCGGACAAGAGGGAGAGCGCGGCAATCTGGTCGGTCATGTTATCGGCATCTTCAAACTGCCTTTGCACAAGGAGCATGCCATCAGGCCGGTCCGCAGCAGCAAGATAGGCCAGGCAGACATTGCGTAACGTCCGGCGTCCCGCGCTCGCCGCATCAGGAGAATAGGGGGCGTCGGAACCAAGTCTTTCGTAGGCGTCGAGCAAGCTCGTCCAAAGCTTGTTGGCAATTGCCTGCTTCANGGTGTTGCGCGCCGCNTGGATCGCCTCAACATCAACATTCTTGCCGATCGTCTGGGCAAGTGTCTGTTCGGCGGGAAGGGTAATGGTTTGCGCGACGAACTCAGGTTCAAGGTCAGGATCCCGCAGCATTTGCTCGACGGTCTCGGCAAAGGCCATACCGGCGCGAATTTTGTCTCCGCTCTTTGCGGCGTCTGCATTGGCCACCAGAATAGCCGAGGCATACTTCTGGGCGGCTTCCCATCGGTTGAACGGATCATCATCATGAGCCATGAGAAAGGTCCATTCCCGCTCACTCTGGTTAGCGCTCAGTTTCACCGGCGCGGTGAACCCGCGCAACAGAGAGGGGACAGGTTTCTGCGCAACCTGACGGAACCGGAGAATCTGCTCCCGCTTTGAAAGGTTGAACACGTGGGATGTCGCGCCGCCCGTCACCTCTCCCTCAATATCAAGCGCCAGGGCCTTGCCATCCGGGCCAATCAAGCCGATTTCGATTGGTATCGGCACAGGTTCCTTGTGCAATTGCCCCGGTGTGGACGGGGTAACCTGGCTGAGTTTCAACGTATAACTCTGTGATCCGGCATTATATGTGCCCGATGCAAGGACTTCTGGTGTGCCAGCCTGTGCATACCAGCGCTTGAAGCTGCTCAGATCAACACCGCTGCCATCACTCAATGCCGTGATGAAGTCTTCAACCGTAGCCGCTTCGCCATCATGACGATCAAAGTAGAGATCCATCCCCCGGCGAAACCGCTCAGCCCCCAGAAGGGTATGCATCATGCGAACAATTTCCGCGCCCTTCTCATAGACAGTCGCTGTGTAGAAATTGTTGATCTCGATATAACTGTCAGGGCGCACAGGGTGCGCCAGCGGACCGCCATCCTCGGGGAACTGGTGTGATCGCAGCATACGAACGTCTGCAATACGCTTCACGGCGCGTGAACGTTGGTCGCTCGTAAACTCCTGGTCGCGAAAAACCGTCAGCCCTTCCTTCAGGCAAAGCTGAAACCAGTCTCGACAGGTGATCCGGTTGCCCGTCCAGTTGTGAAAATATTCATGCGCCACAATGCTTTCAATGGCGGCATAGTCTGCATCCGTGGCGGTGTCAGGGCGGGCGAGGACATATTTGTCGTTAAAGATGTTGAGGCCCTTGTTTTCCATGGCCCCCATGTTGAACGCGCTCACCGCGACAATCATGAATATGTCGAGATCATATTCACGCCCGTAAACATCTTCATCCCATTTCATGGATCGCTTCAGCGCATCCATGGCATAAGCGCAACGATCCTCATTGCCAGGTTCAACAAAAATTCGCAGCGTGACATCACGTCCGGAGCGGGTCACGAAGTGATCTTCAACCTGCGCAAGATTGCCGGCAACCAGCGCAAAAAGATAAGACGGTTTGCGAAACGGGTCATGCCACTCAGCAAAATGGCGGCCATCCTCCAGGTCGCCGGAGGCCGTGCAATTCCCGTTGGACAGCATGATCGGGGCGAGAGACTTGGGGGCGATAATCCGGGTTGTGAATTCCGCCATCACGTCGGGCCGGTCCGGGTAATAGGTAATGCGACGAAAGCCTTCGGCCTCACATTGAGTGCAGAAAATACCGTTGGATTGATAAAGGCCAGACAGAGCTGTGTTGGTGGCGGGTGCGCAGGTTACCAGCGTTGTGAGTGTAAAGCGGTCAGGCACATTGGGGATGGACAGGGAGACCTCATCCACCTGAAACTGATTTTCGCCCAGTCGTTCTCCGTTGATACGCACTTCCTGAAGCGCCAATTGCTCCCCGTCCAGCACAAGGGGGGCATCAGCGCTGGTTGCGGGATGCCGCCTGATCTCAAGTGTTGCCCGCACCAGGGTCCGCGCTGGGTCGAGCGTGATCTCCAGCGAAACCGTATCAACGGCAAAAAGAGGCGGACGATAATCTTTCAGGAGAACAGGACGTGGTTCTTCCGTTTTCATGGGCACCAACTCGAAAAGACATACGGGGGCAGGTCACAGGACGCTGATTTGCCTCAATGTAGGCTTTTCTCGCGCAATCGCCAACCATCCCTGGCACCATTTGAGTAGCAGGAACCCTATTCAGCCGGTGGTTGCGCTCTTTTGTTTGCATTCAGCCGCTCAAGTCCGCTGACATCCCGCCGCCGGACATGTTGCACCATGCGCACGATCCATTGATTGGCATCAGCCATCAGTGAGTAGGCCACCGGGACAACAAGCAGCGTCAGGAAGGTGGAGGAAATGAGGCCTCCAATCACCAGATACCCCATCGCATTCCGGAATTCGGCGCCCTGGCTGTTGGAGAGTGCAACAGGGATCATACCCGATATGGTGGAAAAGGCTGTCATCATGACTGGCCGCAAGCGAACCGGTCCCGCCTCCAGCATTGCCTCTCTGGCGGACCCCGTTCGCTCGCGCAGATGGTTGGCATAGTCCACAAGCAGAATGCCGTTTTTCATCACAAGCCCCATCAGCGCCAAAAGGCCGATCTGTGCAAACATGGTCAGCTCAAGTCCTGAGAACTTGAGGGCAATAAATGCCCCGACGAAGGAGAGGGGGGCCGTCAACATGATGATGACTGGTTGCCCGAAACTGTTGAACTGACTGGCCAGGATCATGTAGAGCGCGGTCAGCGCCAAAAGAAACGCAAAGCTGATGGCCTGCTGGTTTTCTTTCATGCGTTTGGCCTTGCCCTCTGCACTCCAGGCATAACCAAGAGGCAGGCCGACTTCCCCGATAATGGTTTCAAGCTCAAGAGAAGCATCGCCCAGCGCCACGCCAGTCGGCAGGTTGGCCACAATAGCGATCCGTCGCGACCGGTTTTGCCGTTCAATCTGTGCGGGGCCGGACGCGATTTCAAAATTCGCCAGATTAGCCATATCGATCAGGCGTCCATCAACGGCACGTATCTGGATCAGTTCAAGTTTTGTCACATCATTACGCTGGTTTTCTTCCAGACGGACCCGAACATCGTACCGCGAACCCAGTTCCTCATACGTGGTTACATCAACTCCGCCGATCAGCGCCCGAACAGATTCCGCCAGGGTTCGCACCGATACACCCAGATCAGCGGCACGGCGCCGGTTAATGTCGACCTGAACCTCAGGATTACCTGTTTCAAGTGAGGTCTGAATGTCAGCAAAGTGGCCGCTGGCCCGCATGCGCGCGACAATGGCATCGGTCTTCTGTTGGAGGACGCCAAGGTCGCTGCCACGAATAGCGTACATAAGTTCAAAGTTGGAGAAACCGCCACCGGCAATCCACGGAACTTCTGTCACAGAAGCGTTTTCAGCCTCCGGTGCGGCACGAATGACTTCCGTGCGCACATTGTCCATCAGCGTGCCGATATAAACATCGCGTTCCGCCTTCGGGGTGACGCCGATAAAGAAGGAGGCTTCATTCACCCGTTGCTGACCACCGGCCCCGATTGTGTAGAAAACCGTGTGTACATGTTCCACTTCGGCAAGGCGTGCCGCGACGCGACTGGCAATGGTGCGGGTCTGTTCAATCCCTGTGCCGAACGGGAGCTTGATGTCTGCCAGAAACTCGGACCGGTCAGACTTGCTGTCAAACGCAACCGGCAGTGTGCGGGCAACCATGACACCCATAACGATGGTCAGGAAAGCCAAAGCCATCACCACAAGACGGAAGCGGAGTGCAAAACCGAGTGCGGCTTTGTAGCCCGTTTCAAGCGCGACATAGATGTCGTCGAAGAAGAGTGCGATTTTGCCCATCTCGTCCCGATTGTCCGCGGCATGATTGAGCAGGCGTGAACACAGCATCGGTGTCAAAGTGACAGACACGAGCAGGGACACCAGAACGGAGAAGGTAATGGCAAGGCCGTATTGAAAGAAAAAACGCCCAACCACGCCATCCATAAACGCGATCGGCACAAACACGGCAATGATGGAGGCTGTTCCCGCCAGGACGGCAAGCCCGACCTGCTTCACGCCCAGCGACGCCGCTTCCATGGGAGGATATCCCTCGTCGAGTTTGCGGTAGATGCTTTCCAGCACCACAATGGCATCGTCCACCAGCAGGCCCACGGCAATGGACAGGGCCATCAAGGTCATCATGTTGATGGTGAAGTCCATCACGTAGAAAGCAAAAAAGGTGGAGATCAAGGCAGTGGGCATGGCAACAGCCACGATGAGTGTCGCCCGGAATGAAAGCAGGAATGCAAGCGTTACCGCGACAACGAGAATGAGGCCAAGAATAATGTCGTCAAACACGTCATTGGCGGCAGCCTCGATGAATTTCGATGTGTCGCGGGCGGAGATGATGCGGACGCCAGGCGGGGCAAGCTTCCTTATGTCCTCCAGTGCGGCACGAATATCGCGGGCAACCTCCACAGTATTGCGGCCCGACTGGCGGCGAATTTCAAGAGACACGCCCGGTTTTCCATCAAGTTCCGCATAGGAGCGACTATCCTCCACGCCATCTTCAACGCGGGCAACATCGCGGATGCGCGTGGGCAGGCCATCATCACGAAAGGCAATGGCGATATCGCCAAACTCGGCAACGGTTTTGACTTCTCCCATCGTCTTGACGGAGAACTCGCTTTGAAGCCCGGCCGTTTCCAGCCGGCCTCCCGGGATTTCGGCATGTTCGCGGCGAAGCGCTGTCATGACATCATCAGCGGTGACGGCGTATGAACGCAGCTTCACGGCGTCAAGCCAGATGCGTACTTCCCGGTCTCGCCCGCCCACCACACGGATGGAACCAACGCCCGACACACGCTGCAAATGCTCCTTGACGGTCTTGTCGGCAAAGCGTGTCAGATCACGAATGGGAATGTCGCCAGCCACCATGACAGACATGATCGGCTGGGCGTCCGGGTCTGTTTTCAAAACGATNGATTGTTCCGCGTCGAGCGGCATGTCGGCGCGGGCAAGGGCAACCTTGTCCCGGATATCCTGAGCCTTTACATCAATATCTTCATCAAGCCCGAATTCGGCAATCACCTGGCTGCGGCCTTCAGAACTTGTTGAAGACAGGTTCTCAATCCCCGACGCTGTATTGACCTGCTCTTCAATCGGGTCAGACACTTCCGTCTCGATGGTCTCCGGTGATCCGCCTTCGAGTTTGGTTTCGATGGCAACGACGGGAAATTCCACCTTCGGGAACAAGTCAACGCCAACGCGGCCAAGTGATATCCATCCAAGTGCGACAAGCGCACCAATCAGCATGACGGCAAAAACAGGACGCTTGATTGAAACATCAGAAATCCACATAAGCCTTACCTCGTTTCCGCAAGAGAGGGGCTTTGGGCCCGAGCGGCTGACGTGAGCCCATCCGCNTCAGGCATGGCTTCCACACTCACNGGCATGCCTTCAACAAGGTTTGCGACGGAAGGGCCGGTGAGCACGCGGTCTCCAACATCCAGACCGCTCAATACTTCAACGCGTTTGGCGTCTATCTGACTGACCCGGACAGGGCGTTGAACAGCGCGTCCGTCAATCTCCACAAACACATAATGATTGTTCTCAATACCCATGATAGCCCGCCGGTCGACCGTCAAGACGGCNCGCGCAGGAGGGAAAAACTCAGCGCGGGTAAACATGCCCGGCTTGATCGCATAGTCGCTGTTGGCAAGACCAACCCGTACCTCCGCCGAACGGGTGGAAGGGTCAACCCGATCGTTGAAGATGTGAATCTCGCTTTCAAAAACCTGATCCAGCCCGTCCACATAGACCCGGGCGGCTGTACCGACGGATAATTGACCGACATAGATTTCCGGTACATTTACAATGGCGCCGACAATGTCGATTTTCATGATTTGCACAACGCCGGAGGGGCCGCCCATGCCACCGCCGCCGCCACGTGTAGACATGAATTTGCCTTCGTAAATGTCCTGACGGGTGACGACACCGTCGAAAGGCGCCAGAACCGTCGCATCGGAAAGCGCCTGGCGTGCACTGTCCAGCCGGGCCCGGGCAATACCCACCCGGGCAGATGCGATATCTGCTTTTGTTTGAACATTGTCGAGTTGGCCAATGGAGGCAACACCCTTGCCTTGCAGCTCCTTGATCCGGTCAAGCTCGCGTCTTGTGTTGCGGGCTTCAGCTTCCGCAAGCTTGAATTCATTCTCCAGTTCCCGAACCCGGATCCGCAGTTCAACATCTCGTGTCTTGAAGAGGGGGGCGCCTTCGGCAACCTTGTCCCCCACACGGACGAAAACTTCTTCAATGATGCCATCGACAAGAGGTCCCACATCCGTTGTCTTCTGTGCGGCAATAGTACCGGTCCCCGTAATTGGACTGACAAGCTCTTCCGCATTCACGGATACCGAAAAGACAGGGACAGCCTGAATACTTGACGTTGCGTCTCCCGTTTTTTCGTCTGTGTCTTCACCGCACGCAGACAAGAGGAACGCTGCGACAATCACGGCGATGGGCGCGAGGTGTTTATTAGTCCGTATACGAAAGAACATGGAATGCCTGCATTTGCTTTGGGTTTTGCATTTTATGGCAAAACTCGTATTTTTATAGTTTAAAGTTGCGACGATTATAGTAACCATGGTTAGTATAATCCAGTTTTAGATTTCCGTTCAGAATTTGGGGCAGGCTGAGGTTTGAACGTCGGGAGAGAAGAGCCTAAAAATGGGGTCATACATTGGGACCGGGTGCTGAATGGAAGACGACGGCTATCAGTTTGAGCGCACATTTGGCTGGCTTCTGCATGACACGCAGCGATTGATCCGGCGCAACTGGGAGCGAGGGCTAAAAACGACGGGGATCGGTATATCCGAGCCTCAGGCACGCGTTCTGGCCTTTCTTTATCGGCAGGAAGGCGGGTTGACCCAAACACAGTTGGCGCTGGAATTGGGAATGGAAAAGGCCCCCTTGGGGCGTTTGCTTGACCGTATGGAGGAGGGCGCGCTTGTCGAGCGCCGTAGTGATCCGGCAGACCGCCGGGCGCGTATGGTCTTTATCACCGATCTGGGCATGGCTCATCTGCCGGTGATGAAAGAGACCACCCGCGTCGTCTTTTCCCGCGCGTTCGCCGGTGTACCGGAAGCGAAGGTCGATGTCCTTCTGGACGTGCTGGAGGCGATGCGGGCGAATCTGAGTGCGCTGGAAGCAGAACCCGCACCAGCACCCCCGTCCCGTGCAACGCCCGAACCCCGGTTAACAGCAGCAGACCCGCAAAAAAAATCTACGGAACCCCGCCAAGCGTGACCCTGCGTCAAAAGCAAATTACGCGGAATAGAGCCGTTTAGCGCCTTGATTCCCCTTGCCTTCCAGCTAATTGCCGCAAGAATACAAGGCGAAAGCAAACTACTAACTTTGTGCTGGGCCCCTCCCTTATTGATGACATGCGGGAGGATGGGCTTGAGCGCGCAAATAATCTGACGGGCCATGTACCCGTAAGGATGAGACGGGAGACGACATGAACTTCGATTTCTCAGATGACCAGAAGCTCTTGAAAGAGCAGGTCCGAAAGTTCCTGAGCGACAAATGCGGGCTGGATCGTGTCCGCAAGGTTTTGGATGGTGATGAGCCTTTCGCAAAGGATGTGTGGGACGGCCTGGTGGAAATGGGCCTCACAGGGACAGCTATTCCCGAAGAATACGGGGGGCTGGGCCTTGGCGCGTTGGAGCTTTGCGTGATCGCGGAAGAACTGGGGCGCGCTGCGGCACCGGTGCCGTTTTCAAGTTCCGTTTATCTGGCATCCGAAGCGCTGATCGTTGCAGGTACCGAAGCGCAGAAACAAGCATGGCTGCCAAAGCTGGCAAGCGGCGAAGTGATCGGCACGTTCGCGATGTCCGAAGGTCCGACAGCGGCAAGCCCGCGCACGGTCCAGACGAGCCTTGCAGATGGCAAGTTGAATGGCGTCAAGATCCCTGTCCCGGACGGTGATATCGCGGACTTTGCCGTTGTGCTGGTCAATACAGGTGGCAAAGGCGACCGCGCTTTGTCTCTCGCACTGGTGGACCTGAAGGGTGCAGGCGTAACCCGCGAGGCGATCAAAACCATCGACCCGACACGGTCCCATGCAACCATTACATTTAAGGACGCTCCGGCAGAGCTGATGGGCACCGAGGGTGAAGGTTGGTCCTATACAGGCACCGTGTTTGACTCAGCCGCCGTGTTGATGGCGTTCGAACAAGTGGGCGGGGCAGAAACCGCGATGTGGATGGCGCGGGACTATGCGCTCGAGCGTTATGCTTTCGGTCGTCTGATTGGTTCTTATCAAGCCGTCAAACACAAGATCGCCGATATGTATGTGAAGTTGGAATTGGCTCGGTCCAACTGCTACTTCGGTGCCATGATGCTGAACGACAAAGGGGCGGAATTGCCTGAAGCTGCGGCCGCTGCGCGCATCTCGGCAACAGAGGCCTATCGTTTTGCAGCCCAGGAAAACATCCAGGTCCATGGCGGCATTGGCTACACCTGGGAGGCGGATACCCAGTTCTATTTCCGTCGTTCCAAACTGTTGGCATTGGCTCTTGGCAGTGCGCTTGAGTGGAAAGACAAGCTGGTCGCGCGTCTTGAAGCACGCAACGCTGCCTGATTTTGAAGCCTTTATACGAATTCGAACATTGGAGATGATCCATGGATTTTAACGATACACCTGAAGAAGCCGCCTACCGCGCCAAAGCTCGCGAATGGTTGGACAAGAATGCCAAGCGCAAGCAGAACAGCAAGGAAGCTTTGCCTCCCATGAGCCTGGAGCAGGCACTGGAGCGCGCGCGTAAATGGCAGCGCACAAAAGCAGATGGTGGCTTTGCCTGTATCACATGGCCGAAGGAATATGGGGGGCAGGGCGGCACCTCTATCCAGAACGTGATCTATTCACAGGAAGAGTCGAAATACCTCGTGCCCGGCGGTTTCTATGCCATTGGTCTTGGCATGTGTCTGCCAACGGTTCTTGCATGGGGCACCGAAGAGCATAAAGCACGCTATGTGGAGCCTGCTGTTAAGGGCGACGAAATCTGGTGTCAGCTTTTCTCCGAGCCTGCAGGCGGGTCAGACGTTGCCGGTCTTCGCACCAAGGCGGAGAAGGATGGCGATGACTGGATCATCAACGGTCAGAAAGTGTGGACCTCGGGCGCGCATTATTGTGACTTCGGCATTGTCGTTGTGCGCACAGACCCGACTGTGCCAAAGCACAAGGGCCTCACCATGTTTATCATCGACATGAAGAGCCCCGGTGTTGAAGTCCGTCCGATCAAACAGATGTCTGGCGAAAGCGAGTTCAACGAAGTCTTCTTCACCAATGTGCGTATTCCGGACTCCAATCGTCTGGGGCAGCCGGGCGACGGTTGGAAAGTGGCACTCACAACGCTGATGAACGAACGCCTTGCTGTGGGCGGCGGCGGCGGTGCCGACTGGGAAGAGCTGATGGCCATGGGGCGCGAAGCCGAGATGGAGCAGATGGCGGCCATGGCAAACGGTGCCGTGCGTGAGCGTCTGGCAGACTGGTATGTGCAGACACAAGGGCTGAAATATACCCGCTTCCGCACACTGACCGCCTTGTCCAAGGGGCAGACGCCGGGGCCGGAAAGCTCGATTTCCAAAATTGTGTCGGCGGCAAAAATGCAGGATCTGGGTGCCTTCGCGATGGATCTGCAAGGACAGGCAGGCATCATTCGTGATCGCGATATCGCACCACAAGGAGCCGTGTTCCAGAACCAGTGGATCGGCGGCGCGGGATATCGCATCGCCGGTGGTACCGACGAAATCCTGCGCAAAGTTGTTGGCGAACGGGTACTCGGCCTGCCGCAGGACATTCGTGTGGACAAGACAGCGCCTTACAACGAACTCAAATAGTTCCTGTTATGCAAGACAGCATCAAGCCCGCGAGTTTGTTCTCGCGGGCTTTTATTTTGCCCCTCGTCCCGCCTTGTGTGAGAACGTCACATCGTGGCTGAAAACTTGTGCCTCACAACACGCGCATATGACCATAGGGATGAGCGGCTTGCCGCATTGTTTGTGCAAGCAGGACGGGGGTGTGCCTGCAGCATTGAGCCAGCGTTCGCCCCATGAGAGCATCAAGATACCCACCCTGAACAGGTCCTTGCCCGCCGCCGTCAAGCGATATGCGTATCGGGGGGGATGTGTCTGATAGAGAACTTTCTCAAACACTGCTTCATCGGTCAGGTGTTTCAACCGCGAAGACAATGTGCTTCTGGCAATTGCCAGGCGAGACTGCCAGGTTTCAAAATGCTCGGCGCCTTGAAAAGCTTCCTTGAGGATCATCATCGTCCACTGGTCGCCGATGACCGCCAGTGTGCGCGCAACTGAATCGTTTCTTGTGTCGCGCTCGAAAGCACTGGTCATCAATTGACGGCGAACTTCAAATTGCGGTGGAGGAGCCGTTGTCGCCAGAGGGCGCCATTCAAGGTCATCCAGACCAAACGGTTGTGCGCACGCGCTGCAGACAAGCTTTGGGTGCAATCTCTTTCCACAAGAACGATGAATAAGTTGGAGGCTTGGCCGTGGTTTGGAGCGGCGCCACCGGTCCCCCCAGTCTTTCATCATCAAAGTCATGCTGTAAACGTCATGACCTCTTTCGCTCAGCAGATATTCAAACCGGACAGGCCGGTCAGAATATGGCCTTTTACGGAGCACCCCTTCCTCTACCAACCAGGACAGTCGTTCGGTCAGTCGCGCGCGCGGGATAGCCAGCGCCTGGAGGAAATCCTCAAACCGTCTAACGCCAAAAAATGCTTCGCGCAAAATGAAGAAGGTCCAACCGTCCCCGAGAATACGAAAGGCCCGAAACAGGGGGGAGGAACCCGGCTGGGTCGGCGCGTGCGATGGTGAATCTGCTTTTCTCATAAGGCCTTTATATCGTTGGTACGCAGATAGTCCAATAACAAGATTGACTCAGTCTCATAACGAGATGTAATAAAGTCTCGTAACAAGACTAATGATAAATCACGGGAAGGAAGATTATGAGCAAAACAGCACACGGATTTCACCGCGCCACCGAAACGGTGCCGCAATGCGAGCATCTGATTTTTGAGGAGAAGGGGGATGTTGCCTACATCACGCTGAACAGACCGGAAGTGATCAATGCGCTGTCCATCGATCTGTCACGTGAATTTTGCGAAACACTTGAATATGTGCGCGACCAGGCGCACTTGCACATTCTTGTCATCAAAGGTGCGGGTGAAAATTTCTGCGCAGGGGATGATTTGACGGAAATGGCATCTGGGTCCTGGGGCCATGCCAATCAGGTTATGCGCCGGGTCCGGTACTATCAGCACATGGCCAACACACTGGAAGAACTGGACAAAATTACCATATGCGCCGTTGATGGTTATTGCGTAGGTGGGGGACTGGAAATCACGATGGCGTGCGACTTCGTCATCTGTACCAACCGGGTAAAATGGGGGATGCCCGAAGTGGATTGGGGGATCACGCCAGGTTGGGGCGGGACGACACGCATGGCGCGGCTCATTGGTCGCCGAATGACGAAGGAAATCAATCTGCTGGGCGCGCTTCATTCTCCCTGGCGGGGCCTCGAACTGGGGTTGTTCAACCGCGTCGTGCCAGATGACGAACTGGCGGGGGAAACGCAAGCCCTCATTGAGCTTCTGCAATGCAAGAACCACCAGGGGTTGCGGCAACTTAAATTCACGATCAACAAGAATGTGGAAGCCGATCTGTATACAGCACAGGCTTTCGAAGCGCTGGGAGCTGCCCTGACAGTGTCCATTAACGGAGCGTGGGAAGTGCCGGACGCTGACGGGGCCCACGGGTGGGAGTCTTACCACGCAAAAGACAAGAACAGCGCCATACGAAACCGCCGTGAAAAGGCAAAGAATTTCTGGGTTGACTAGGGAAAGCACCCCTGACGAAAAGCGCAGCCCGCGAGTTTGTTGTCGCGGGCTTTTTTGTTACGATCCGCAAGGTAATGGGCCCGCACAAATAAGATTAAGGGAGAACGCCTCTGCCCACGGCACGCACCTATTCCGGTAAGCTCGGCAGGCGCATCTCGCTGCTTCCCTATGTCGTGCTTTTGCTGCTCGTGATCGTAGGACTGGGGCTCAGCTTCCGCAGCGAGACCGTACCGCTCTCCATGGACGATATCTTGAACGAAGGGCGGCTGGTCGTCGTCACGAGAAATGCACCAACCAGTTTCTACCTGGGTCGTGAGGGAGAGCCGACCGGCTTCGAAGCTGATCTCGCGCGCGGGTTTGCCAAAAGCCTGAATGTCACGGTGGATTTCATCGCGCTGGACGATATCTCGGATATTCTGGACTGGGTGCAGGCAGGGCGGGCGCACATTGCTGCCGCCGGGTTGGCCCGGACGACACTGCGTGGAGAGACATACAGGTTCTCACCCCCTTACCACAGCGTGCGCCAGATCGTGGTTTGCCGCTCCGGCGGAAAGACCCCCAAGACCCTTTCTGACATGGGCGAAGTGGATCTGGTCGTCACGGCGGAGAGCGCACATGCCGACGCGCTGCGCCAGCTGGTCAGTGCGCACGATGGACTTGAGTGGACGGAGGAGACGACGTCACCCGAAGCGTTGATGCAAGCGGTGTGGGAGGCGGAGATCGACTGCACAATTGCCGATGAACCTCTGTTTGATATTGTGCGTCATCAGCACCCTGAACTGATCGAAGCCTTCACGCTGGTGGAGGCAGAGCCGCTTGCCTGGATTGTGACACCGGGCGCGGACGAACTGGCGGCGAAGATCGACGAATGGATGACCGCACCCAAAACCAGACAGGGGATCGAACGTCTGATTGCGGCAAATTTTGGTTTCTTCCGCAATTTCGATTATGTGGATCTGGCGCGTTTCCATCGTGACATCGAAGACGTGTTGCCTGGGTACGAACGCGACCTGCGTCTGGCGGCGCGGCGTAACGATATTCCCTGGCGGTTGCTGGCTGCGATGGCCTATCAGGAAAGCCGTTGGGACCCGGAGGCAAAAAGCCGCACGGGGGTAAGAGGGCTGATGATGCTCACCCAGCCTGCCGCCAGAGCGGTGGGTGTCGAAGACAGGACCGATCCCCAGGAAAGCATCTGGGGCGGTGCGCGCTATTTTGCAAACATGCTGGCGCGCGTACCGGAAGGTGTCGTCGGCGAGGATCGGATATGGTTTGCCCTTGCCGCCTACAATATGGGGATGGGCCACGTTTATGACGCCCGTACCCTGGCTGCCCGCAGGGGGTTGAACAAAAACCACTGGGCTGATGTGAAATCTGTCTTGAAAGACCTTTCCAAACGGGAAGTTTACGCAACACTGAAGCATGGCCGTGCCCGCGGATATGAGGCCCGCCATTATGTGGAGCAGGTTCGCACCTATTGGCATGTGCTGAAACAGACGAGATAGGACGGGACCATCCCGGTGCTTGCCGCGACGGCCCGGCTGGGCCATATAAGGGGCCATGAGCACTTTGCCCGAGCCTGATCGCCGCTTCTCTGTGGCCCCGATGATGGAGTGGACAGAAAGTTATTTTGTATCAATGGGTTATGGGGCCACGTGTGCAATGCGTGTACACTCATAAATAGTTCGTATGAAGAATAAATGGCTATGATTGGTCCTATGATTGAAGCGCGTCCTCCGAAGGCAGGGGTTGTGCGTTCGAATCGCGCCGGGTCCACCAATTTTATATTGCATTTCAAATATTTATGACGACATGTGAAATTGGACGCAATTGTCTTCAATACAAGGTACCAAGCGGGTACCAAAACAAATCTTACAACAAACCACTTGAACTAAAGCAATCAACGTCAATCTGCATCAGGCTAGAAGCTTGGGAGTAAGCTGTCCTGCAATCACGACAGCTATAGCAACAACGGACAAACGCCTAACGATCACCTCTCTCAACTGACTCCCAGCGATGCGTCGGGGGCGGCATGGAATACCGCTTGTAAGTATATGAATTCAAACGACAATGACATTTTCAGAATCGCGCTATACCAACAAATGTACCAACACAATTTTCGTGTGGTTGGATTCCATGCCTGACCTTCTCGTGAAAGTAAGGATCTGGTTCAACTTCTGCAATGTGCCACAAGCAGAGGTTCAATTCTCCTAGGTTTCTACTCAGAGCTCACCAAAGCGGCTCATCCCGACGTGATTTTCCATTGCATTACTTGTGGCTTCCAGAGCCAAGCATCGAATTTCAATCCTTCGCATTCTAGCGCAGCGATTGCAGCATCCATCCTGCACCCAGATCACTTCCCAGCGCGTTTTCTGTATTCTTCCGCAACAGCCGAGTTGAAGTTTAGAACCCCCTTCCAAGGCTCATCATTGACGCTGACGCCTTCTGGTGCGATCGATTCAAATATCATATTTTGATACTCGTAAACTTGAGCTACGAGTTCGCCGATGGGCTGAGACTCATCCCCGGTTACAGCGTCAAACTCAATCACCTGCTCTAAATCAGGCAACGAGACGGTCTGGTTCTGAAACTGACGCAACAAGACGCCTTGAGGCTGAAAGTGTGGTGGGTAGGTGCGTGGGGCAAGATATGAGTCGACGTCCGAGTCGACACCCAAGAAGTTCTTCATGGTTTCTTGTGTTCCCATAGAAGCACCAATTCGTGCATCTACCTGCAAGATTGGTTGCACTAACTCAATAGATGCTTTGTGCATTTTCGGGTGAAGTACGGGGTGTTCGACGTTCTTCTTCATTTCGAAATCAGCCAACCTGTGAGTGCCTGCAAATTCACCTTCGCTTACATACTCACGGCGTGTTGGAAACGGAAATCCAGCGCGTTCTGAAAAAACGAAATCAGCAGAAATGTTGACTAGGAATATACTGTTGATTTTCAACCCAAAACATACGGGCGCATTGTGGAATACAAAGCTCTCTACGCCAAACGCGTTCAGGCCGGGCTCGTCGGTTTCAATGGCGTGAACTGCAAGGTATCGATCCTTTCGACCGACCCTGTCCTTGATATGGAAATTGGGATTTATTCCCATCGGGTTTCCTTGGAGAACATGGTAGTTTAGCCAGAGCCCGACCCGAACTTTGTCCATCCAGTCCATCAGCAAAATGTAATTTTTGACTGACACACCCTCACGGTTGAGCAAAGCTCGTATGATAGGCTTTATCCGGCCTTCGAGATCGGAAAACTCGTCGTTGCAGGTTGTGCACGACGGCATCGTCAAACTGTTCCATGAGAATTCGATGGGCTTCTGATTTTTGTAGTTGATACCCATTTTCACTACACGTGTCGGGTCACCCGTCTCCTTCAACAACCATTGAGGCAGCACGTGTTCTTTATTTTTATTTTCTGGCCGCTTTCCACAAAACACGCAAAACTTCGCCAAGAGAATGTCCCTACTTTTGCCATCCGAAAACTTATTTGCTCACTAGCCTTCGCGATCCAGTCAGAACTAACCATTCTTCTACTATAACAAAACTGGGCATTGGTGGCATGAAGCTACAACGGCCAGACAACTGAATTTAATTTCGTGCGGCATGAATCGGCATAGTAAGGGTCTATTTGACTGGCGAAAGCAATCAGCCCGAGTAGGTGTTGGCGCAAGCCTTCGACGGAGGAGAAGCCTCTTTTCTTTGCGTGACTTATTGGGCCGACTTTAGGATGCGCAATATAGTGAAGATGCATACGCAATGTACCGCGGAAGTCGCGTGAGAGTTTTGGTCGAGTTCCATCCACAAGGAGGCCAAGAACTAGCTTACGAGCGCCGGGGGGGGTGATGACTGTCTTCGCCGTATTGGGCGTGAGGCCATGTGCGCCGAGCACTCCGTAAATGCAGCCAACCAATTGAGTAGCCCTTGTTCGCCCGAATGACTTGTTAGTGCTGGAAAACACTAGATCATCTGCGTAGCGGGTGTAACGAACGCTGAATTGTTTCGCAATTTCTGCAATCGCTTCGTCTAGTGGGCGTACCGCAAGGTTCGCCAGCATCGGACTGGTCGGCGCGCCTTGGGGCAAACTTCCCATGTATTTTTCCCAGTACGGACCAACGTCATTTGAACGGCGCGTGTTGGCACGCCAACGGTTGCTGCGCCATCCATTGCTATCCCGATGATCATCTCGAAGGCGGGTACAGATTCGGGCGAGTTCGAGCGCAACTAGTGGTTGATAACCCCGTTCAAGGAAAACACGGTACGCGTCCATTTCGGTGATAGATTCGAAGAAGTCACGCACATCTATTTTGACCTGCCATTTAGCTCCACAATGTCGGGCAGCGGCATCCACAAGTTTTTGGCCGGGCGCATAAGCCATACTAGCTTGATGATAAGGTGCATCGCGCAGTATTTCGTGAGCTACCCATTTCTGCACAGCCATGAGTTTTGTCTCAGGAATGGCTATAAATCGAAACCGAGGCGGTTCGCCCTGTATCGGACGCTTGCGTATGATGAACTGGCGATAGGGGTCCTCTCCGTCGCGCGCTACAAGTCCTCGCAAATACCCCACATTGATGCCGGTTTGATGAGCTAAATGCCCAAGAGTTAGAATTGGCGGTCCAGGCAATGGTTGTTGCAATGTCCGCTCTGCAGTGTCGACAGCGTTTTTGAGGATCGTCTCGTCGATGCCTTTGCGTTTGCCCACCAGAAGAAAGCGCTGAGAGTTCCACGCGGGCATCTACTTTGACCCCGTAAGGGTGAGCTTAGCCGGAGCGCCAGCGAGGCACGCGCTGCGACGGCCTCTTCGGCCGGGCGCTTCGGCTAAGGTTATCATCAAGCGAAGGCTTGATCGGAGACCTATCGCAATCGACGGCCCTGAGCCGTGAGGCTCATCGGTGCCAACCTCATCACGAAACGTAGATGACAATCGACAACCACTAGACGCCACGAGGAACCCTCAACGCTTTTGGAAAGTAAGGAGTATCGTTGGTCTTGGGAAGGAAATTCTGTGAAGCTGGTTTTGCGATGCCTTTCAGTACACGTCTCCCACGCTCCGTGATTTGACGATTACCATTGATCCAGCCAAGTCTCTGAAGTTCTGCCAAGGAACCGTCTACCGTTTCTAGTGATAGACCTAGCCTGCTGGATACAGCCTCTCTAGCTTTGGGAGAGCGAGATAGAGCAGATAGCACTTGGGTTTCAATCGAAATAGGTTCAGTTTTCCGACCGGTTTTTCGCAGTATTGCTTCCAATCGCTTTTCTGTCGCGTCTGGCCCGATACCGGCGCGAAAAGGTGTATCAACATCGGATGTTACTCGAGATGGGAATAGCGGCTCCCACCGCTTTGTCCGCTCCCAAAACAGTCTCGGCGCATTGTTAGGCATCGAATGGCTAAACCCTATCAGCGCACCTATTTGCCCAAATCCAACGGCATCTAATTTTGATGTTTTTCTGGGGTAGCGCTTGCAAAGTTCAACCATGGCAGCGGCTTCACTTGGTCGAAACACTGTATCGAGTGTGGGACAAAGCTGAACGACGCTCAACCTGGGTTGTGACGGATGGTTCTCGACCTTGGCGATACCCTTTTGGGTACCACAGAAGGCGATCACCTCGAAAGAAAAACCCGACGTTTCTTTGCGAGACCACCAACTGCGAACAGACCTTACGCGCCACGCGGCATCCAAAAAATCACACACTCGCTTCCCCGAGCCAATAAAATCGGAAACGAGGACAAACCGACGAACCTTGCGAGCACGTATCGTATCCGGCCCGGGGCTAAGATGGGCGTCTTGCTGTCGTTTGCTTTGGAACTGGGTAAGTACTGAGGCGACTACGCCTTCGCTTCCTACCTGTTGGTCTACCGTCCGGTCACGCGGAACGAGGGCAGGACCTTTGACGCCTTCGGCGCGAAGCACTTTGCGGCGGGGTTCTTCAAAGAGCCGATTTGGCTTTCCCTTCCAGAAACGTCGCTCTGTTTCATTGTAGAGAGCAATTGGTGTTGGTCCTGCGCAAACCCGATCAGCCAGCAGTCCGTTAAGTCCTTCACTGAATTGATCAGCCGAGACTAATTGAAGAACGCTCGCAAGTTTCGCGGCTTGGTGCCGATCCTCAGCAAGAAACTGATCCAGCCAAATTTGAGTTCTATCATGATCAAGAAATTCTGATGTCATCTGCATATAGTTGATTTGGTGGTCCAAAATTTTCAGTACTGAAATACACACTAATCAAGCGAACAAGGTTAGTTGACGCGATGGGCTTCCGCATGCCAAAGATCAACTTTCCCTACGGCTTGAAGATCCCTATTTCGGACATTGATGTCAATCGACGCTTGGGCTTTGCATCGGCCAATTGCAACCTTTGGACCAGAGAGAATGTTCACAGACTATCAAGCTTATACAAAATTTTCCCGAACGATCAGAAACAGCAACCGATATGCTTTGGATGTTCATAGCCAAGATTTTCTCCGCATATTTAGAGAAAACGTCCATCATCGCGAAACAACTGTGGTGGCAGGCACGACTCTTGTACGTGCCGTTCGAGACTATGACGAAATCTTGGGAGAGCATGGCGAGGTCGTGAATGTAACAGGCTCTTCAGAAGACAGGGTGCTACCAAAGAAAGCATTTTCTATTGAGGGGCGTGTCAATCCTAGTGGCGTCGTGACACTATATCTCGCCTCATCTCAAGTGACTGCGGTATCCGAAGCAAGACCTTGGGTTGGCGAAACCATCTCAATTGCTTGGCTTTCAATGACCAGAGATCTGCGTTTGGCGGACCTCTCAAAAGGACATAACAAGTCCCCTTTTTCTGAGCTATCCTTTAACGAGTTGCTTGGAGAGACTCCAATACCTGAAGAAAAAGCGAACCAGTGTGTTTGGAATGACATTGACAGCGCTTTCTCGCAACCAACAACACGAACTGATACCGGTGCGGAATATGCGCCAACTCAAATTCTCTCAGAAATACTAAAATGCGAGGGATTCGATGGCATCGTCTACAAGAGTTCGTTTGGCGGCGAACACGGATACAATGTCGCTCTCTTCAATGTAGCAGACGCAAAAGTCATGGGCTGCAATGCTTTTTCAATCGACAAGATCGAGATCAGCTTTAGTCAAGCCGGAAACGCTTGGTATAAAGCGGACGACAATTGATAGGGGCTTTGCAACTATTGCCGCCGACTCGATGCAGACCAATTTTGCGACAATCTCAAAGACTGGGCCGCGAAGACCACTCTGAGGTTGACCTGAGCCGCCACCTCCTCACACAGCGATGATAATGCCTGATAGTGATTGGAGCATTTTCTAGCGTTGAAACCAGGTGCCTGCATGTATGGCAATAATTGTGGAATGCTAGGCGCTTTGATAGGAACAGACAAACTGAACACGGTTAGCTGATGCCCTGCATTGTGTCCTCGCCTACGCGCCCAAAGTGGGTAAGGGATTGTGTAAATCTTCCCCATCAAGACCGTGGGGCACTCCTGAGGCGACAAGAAATGCTGAGGAAAATGTAACCGGCGGGGGCGGCATAGAACTCTGCATGTAAGCGTTTGATATTGAAGAATAATACAGTTTTGAAAATCGCGTGAAACCAACAAAAATACCAACACCTCGAATTTGTAAGGTGGTTCAACACCCGATCTCTGTAATTGAACCGGCGACGCAACACCGACCTCAACAAATTCTTTCTTGCAAAAACACGTCAAACTCTCGGGGTGACAACTTCAGATGATGGATTACGCGAGTAGTGGCTTATCTACACTCGCCAACATCAATAGAACGAAGCCTGAAGGTATTTTTGAAAGCGTTTTCGACACTGTTCATGTGGACATTGAGATCAAAGGTCGCTTTGGAAATCCCTTTGTTCCACGAGAATGGTTTCTAGTTTTGTTTTTGTGATCGATAAGGCGGTAGAGAAGATCAGAGACGGAACGACTTCAAAATACACTTATGCTTCCAAATATGGTTCATTTAAAAGCTGTGCTTGAAGTGACGCACGATTGACCGCAATAAGGAGAGTTTGCTTGAGCCATTGCTTAGAACGGAATTTCAATACCGACTTCATTTTCGACCGCCAGCTGTATTGGTGTATGGAGATCAACGTCAATGTTTGGAGCGCTTAGTGTCGCAACGAGGGCATAACGTCCGGTACGGCGGCAGTTTTTTGCGGATTGTCGCCACCATCCTATAACTGGCTTAACGCAAACAATGTCGCGCGCCGCCAACGCGACTGCCGGGCCGATCCACTCATCGCTATGAAGAGAGCCCGCGGAAACGCTATTGGGGCCAAATTTCCAACCGGAATTATCGCCACCATTCGGACCAGGACCGAGTGGGTCTTCGCGCTCCTTCGGGTTGGTGCGTTTGAGGAAATCATCTTCGCTCTCTGCGCGTCGCTTGAGATCGAACCGAAGGCCGAAAGACTGGTATCGTTGTGCATCGATTGACGCGGATCTTCCAGGATTTGGCTCGACGAAATAGGACAACGTCAATTTGAGCCGCACGTCCTGTTCGCCCAGGCCTTCCAGTAACTCCTTCGGCCAAGGCAGCTTGTAGAAGTGACAATCGGAGAATTTCTTTTGGCCATCTTCAACCCTGAAGGGAGTAATCTCGTTTTGGGCAATTAGAGCAAGGTGGTTGTTGGCTGAAGCTATGGCCCTTGTGAAATCCGGCACTCCGTGTCCAAATCGGCGCAAAAACGGATGGCGCGCGGTCATTCCTCCGGCGTCATTCATTTCCTGAAGCATTTTGGGTGTCCATTCAGCACTGTGAACGATCAGTGCACGGATGGTTTCTGGCCACATTGCCGGATATGCGGCGCTGAGCTGTGTAGACATGCGTGCACATTGTGCTGCCGCTGCGCTCGTCGCCGCAAACGGGATTAAAGGCTGCGCATCAACGTTTTCACCTGTTGTAAGTAGCGCTAGAGAGTCAAGGCTTAGCGCTTCAGTACCTGCAGGGCTAACGGCACGGTTACCTGCTTCCATAACCACATCGGGTTTAAACGCAGTGCGGCTTTGTGGCCAAGTAACCGATGTTCGGGTGAATGGGCTGAGATCGCCAGCAGCGGCCATCGCTGTCCATCCATCGTAACCTGCATCATTGATCTCCGTTTTGTTTGTATATCCCCCGACACTCAGTGCGTTCCATGCTTGCGAAGGGTCTTCTATCGGGAGTTGATCAGCAGGAAGAATATTGTTGACGTCAATTTCGGACGGCGCATTGCCCGCAGACACGACAAAGAGCCGTGCGGGCGCGTCATCTTCATCGCCCGCCATTTTGCCGACCGCAGCTTGATCAATCGCGGAACTCCATGTCGTAGCCCGCGCGCCAGATACATTGTCGTTTGTGACTGCCAAACAGAACACGCGTTTCCGCTCAGGTTTGTTTATCTCCGCTAGCGACGTTGCGGATTGGGTTATAGAGCCGTAGGATTTCGGGTCGTTGGCAGGAAAACCATGAGGGGGCAGAATCTTTACGGATTCTACTCGATGCTGGAGGGTAATCTCACTTTGATCTTCAAGTCGCGGTGCTAGATCACCCAGCAACGCGAGACCTGCCATACCTGTACCGTGTCCTGCGTCGTCGGCAGACCCCCAATCAACGTTCACCGTCAAAAGGTCGTCGGTAGAAACAGCCGGTTCAAGGAGTATGTGCGCTCTGTTCACACCCGTATCCAGCAAGCAAACAGCCGGAGCATCACCTGCGGGCCATGTCACGCGTTCCGCAAGGTTTTCAGTCCATTGGGTTTGATCTTCATGATCGGTCTCAAGGAAAAACACAGGACTTGCGCTTGCTCTCCTGAGTTCAGAAATGCCTGCGGTAGCAAAAAGAAGCAACTCGATAGTTACCCGCGTAGCGCGGATTGGTATGACGGTGCTCTCTGGAAACTTTAGCCAATAATGTTCTTCGGCCACGAGGCAGTTAATGTTCTGAGCGGCGTCCCGGACCTTGTTCGCCAATTCGGCATAACACCAAACTTCCCACCAAATCTCATCCTGCGGTTCCTGTGGCAGCGTATCTGGGGCGTCTGTCCAAAATGTTTCCAGCCGCGCACGTCTGATCGCCTCAATCGGCTCAACTTTGTCCTTTTTGGGTGGCTCTCCGCGTGCGTTTACATCGCCATTTAAATATTCTGCCACGATGCTTTCCACGACAGGTCGAGCATCATCGGGAACGAACAGTGCGACCCGCACCCCGTTATCTTCAGTCGTTGAAACAGCGCCCGGTCGAACTTTATCTCGTTTACGTTCTAGGGTGTCCACGGGATTGGTGCCTCGCCGAAGGTCTACTTCTAAGAAGATGCCCTCGGGCCGTTCCAACCGATCATCCTGTGGCCGCGCTGCGTCCGCTTCTTGAAATGCTGCCTGCATTTCAGCTTGCAGCCTGGCACCGTGTTGTGCTCGAACGCGCGGCGCTGCACCGCCCCCGATGTTTTGTCTTGAGGCTTGGTAGGGGCGTATTAAAACGCGCGGAGTAATATCGATATGTGGTTTATCAAAATCTGCCATGGGTTAGGCGCATTATCTCTCCACCTTTGAGAAAGCTTCTCGCATCTCTCTCCGGTCATTTAGACGCCTAAGGACATCGTCTGTTCTAATCGTGTCACGTTCATCGAGAATGGCGGTTTTTACTGCATCCTCTGAAGCCCGCGCGATCTCGGATTGACTGAGGCCTGCCGCCGCTTCGATAATCTTTTTCCATGCCAGCCGTGGTCGCTTCAGAGGTCTGAGGTATTTTTCAATCAGTGCTCTTATCTGCTCGTCAGAGGGAGATTCGAATTCGATTACAGCATCGAAACGTCGAAGTAGAGCGCGGTCGAGGAGTTCAGGGTGGTTTGTCGCTCCCAATAGGACACTGTCGGTCGCATTGGGCTGTTCGATGAGCTGTAAGAACGAGTTCAGCACTCGGCGCATTTCTGCAACATCATTGGTTGCTTTTCGGTGGCTGCCGATTGCATCAAATTCATCGAATAAATAGACGCCGCGACGCTTGAGTGTTTCATCAAAAACCAAACGCAACTTTGAGGCAGTCTCTCCCATGAACCTTGTGATCAAGGATTCTAACCTGATCACAAACAAGGGTAGATGCAACTCACCCGCAAGCGCCTCTGCTGTCATCGTTTTGCCAGAGCCCGGCGGTCCTACAAACAGCACGCATCGGTTTGGCGTTTTACCATGTTCACGGAGCCAATCACGCTTTACTTGCTGGCGGATCAGATCTTCTAGCTTTTCGTTGACTGATTCATGTAGAACAACATCTTTTATGCGCAGTTTCGGCTCTTTGAGGTCAATAAGAGATTCAAGATCGCCGCGCGGCCGCGCAAACGGAATAGCAACACCTACGCCTCGCAATTTTGCTGCTCTCGCTTCATCAACGGCGGTGCGCAGATCTTCCGCCGTGGAACGGTGACCACGCCTTGCTTCGGTGGCGGCAATCTGGAGCGCGATTGAATAAAATTGCTCGTCGTCTCCTGACACTCGACTCTTGAGCATTGCCAATATCTGCTTTGTGTTTGACATATCAGACTTGCCTGTCTCAGACTTTTGCCGGCGTTCTTTTCACCTCGTTGAGCATATAGTACCTAGAGCCTTGCTGGTATTGATTTTTTCAACTCGGCATTCGGATCCGTCAGCTACGTCTCACATCAGTGAGAATGGATGGTGCGCACCCGCCAAGTAAGACAGTCTCTCAAAATATCTCCGACTTGGCTGATGGGCTGAGAGCGTGGCCGGACTAGGCTCTCGGGGACCGAGTCACTGAGCCGTCTCGGTCATTCGGATCTGATCCGTTGTGCGTCCACAGAAAGCCTTCAGGGGCAGGCACCTTTTGTACTTTTTGAGATCTGGCAGCCCCGTCCTCTGTCAACGTCACACCCTTCGTTTTCGCAGCGCGCAACGGCTGGCACCCATCCATTTTTGATTTCGCAGGGTTGACTGTGCGTGGCGATGAAAGAATGTAACCTAGTTCAACCCCGTCCCCACACCTGGTCGGCGACCGACCGTCCAGACCCGGGTCGAAGCATCGGCAATGGCAGGACACGCTTTGTACCCATAGCCGATGGACTCGCACGGCTCATTGGAGAGCGGTTGTATGGATTGGAATGTTCGACAGTGCTCCCGCGCGGTAGATGTGCCGCCAGCGAGGTTACCGGCCTTCAGGTGATTAAGATAGGTGCGCATCGCCTGCGGACTATCGCAGCCTTCCAGATCACCTCCGCCAAGGGATGCGCCGCCCCCTGAACTGCTACCACCCATGACCCCGGTCATCACTTGTCCCGCTACTGCTCCGGCGGTCGCGGTTCCCAGCGTTCTCAATACAGAGCTGTTACAGCCAGCGAGAAGTACTCCGATGATAGTGAGTATCAGAACGTGTTTTAACATTGGGTATGTTCCTTGCGATTCAACAAGAGCGCTCGTCAGTTGTTACAATGAGGCGGTGTTCGATACAGGTTGCCCATGTCATTACCGCGCGCCTGGCTCTGCACCCATCGACGCCACTGCGCACGTGCTGCTGGATCACAGGGTGCAGTATTCAACAGTCTTTGCTGAGACTGATCTGCGATTCGATCCACATAGCTACCGTCGGAGTTTGTGTAGACTGGCGGCGAGTGGGGCGCATTTGCATTTTGGTTGGGTGGTGGCATGTATCCGGTGGGATATTGACCCGCTGTCTGACCAATGCCCTGAGCGATACCTACCGCAAGAGCCTCGAAATCACCTGACTGGCACGCAGATAGCAACGTACTGATTGCAAGAACGGGGACGATCAAAAATATTCTCTTCATCTTTTTTGCTCCATGAGTTTGGGTTTCTTTTTGACTGATCTCTAGCTACCGGTTTTTCCAAGCGCAAATCTTCCCGTCGCGTTTAAGCCCATCGCGACCAGAGGCAAGGCGGGTGATAGAAAAATAGCTAAATAGACGGCAACGACCGACAACTCCTGCACATTCAAAGCAGCCGTCAGGGTGGCCAGAAATGCCGGGCTAAGGAAAATGAGGCTTGTTGCAGCAAGAAGGGCCGAGATCGTCGCGAAGACACGGTCACCTGCCAGTGCGGCGATTGAGGCAAGCAACATGGCAATTGCTGTGGTGAATGCACCCAATACAGGAATGAAGATTGAGACAACCGTGAGAATGACGGCAGTGATTCCAAAACCTTGTGACATTTCTGCCCTCCATCTTCGGCTGCAGTCTGCAAGTAAAACTGCATGGCCTCATGAATACGAAGAGCGAAACGCTTAACTTACTTGAACAGTTTTGATAATATTGATCACTAGGTCGATTTCTCTTTGTAAAAAGGGATTTATTATTGATTGAAGGGTGAGTTTGATTTAGAAAAATGGAGAGTAGAGCAAACGGAAACGGCGGCCTGACGGTCGTTTGGGCGAATTGAACAGAATTATCAATTGCGTTCAGTTAGTTAGCTACTTCCCACCAGTCCTCTCCGAAGAGTCAAATCTGGCGTTATCAGCCCGCTGAGCGGGCCTGGCTCTCATCACTTGCCCAATTTTATCCGCTAAGGAACTCACTATGCTTCACCAAGCTGGCTTGGGGATGAGCCTCTACACGCGTGTGGGTGCGCGTAAATACCTCAATGCAGACGAGAGGGATCGGTTCTTGGCTGTTGCCCAGGACCAGGCTCCCTTGACCCGCTCATTCTGCCTAACGCTTGCATACACTGGATGCCGCATCTCCGAAGCGCTCGCATTGCGGCCTCGTGACGTGCAACTCCATTCAAATGTCATCTCTATACGTACCCTCAAAAAGAGAGGAAAGCTGATGGTGCGCGAAATACCCGTCCCGGAATCTCTTTGCGCTGTTCTCGAGGAGACACACGACATCACCGGATACACATCCGACCACGATTTTCCTTTATGGACCTGGGGAAGAACGACCGCCTGGGCGCAGGTCAAACAAGTCATGCATAAAGCTGAAGTTGTTGGGCCACATGGAACCCCGAAAGGCCTGCGCCACGGGTTTGGCATCCATGCCGTGCAATCAGGTATCCCACTCAACCTAATTCAGCGATGGCTCGGTCATGCGGCCATGTCTACGACCGCGATCTGCGTGGATGCAGCGGGCCCCGAAGAGCGTGCCATCGCCCAGCGTATGTGGTGACAGATGGCCATGCTCAAAAGCCTGCTCTCCTTCGTCACTCGATTTGAAAAGTGACTTTCGGAGGCAGGCTTATGAGCACTATCGCGATAGTTGTAAAGCTGGTCTAACTTTCTGGCTGTTGCCGTTCCGTTTTGTAGAACGTGACGATCAGCGACAGAGCATCGAAGAGGAGCATGCTGTGTTGTTCGCCATCCCCTGTATTGCGAGGGGAGGGCACACAACGGGCAAACTCTGGGATGATCTTACCAACGGCTTCAGCTATCTCTTCCTTGGTTGCGGCGTCATGGGTTGAGAAGTAGGCGCGGATATCTTCCCGAGTGAACCTGACCACTTCAATCTGTGACTTCTCGGCAGTTTCAGCGATCCGGTCTACCATCTCATGCACGTTTCTCGGGAGCCGAGAATGCCGCGTATCCGTTGCTGGCAATATAAGGACGGATGGGAAATCCATTCCCAGCAACGTGCGCGCTTCATCAAAACCCTCGCCATCACTCTCGAACTTCCGGATACCCCACTCGATAGGCTCATGCATGCCCTCAAAGAGAGCAAAGCCAATGCGGCGGTTCTGAAGCGCCATAGCCATCACCCTTGGCTCAGCAAAATTTTGTACTTTCATATGTAGTTGTCATGCGCGTCCAATCCGCCTCTCCATTGCGGCAAGGGTTTTTCTCTTGTATCTGTTCTTCTTGCTGTCGGCTTCCCTTTCCAACTTTTGGATGAGCACCTGAACGCGCGTTAAGGCTAATTGTTCGACCTTTAGGTGCAAACTTGAATAGAGCTCCTGTACCGACACATCGAATATGATCTGCAACGCGAGTAGTTGCTCGAGCGCCATTCCCTGACCTGTCCGTTCGGAACGGGATACCGCCTTGCGATTTGATAGACCAAGCAAAAATGCGACTTCTTCCTGTGTAAGGCCGGAGCGCATTCTAAAGGTGCGTAGGTAGTTTGGTTTATCTCTGCTCATAATTTGTGTCCGCACATGGGCATCTCCCAAGTGTGCCGGAGTATCGTAACTAATTGAGCCACAAATCGTAGGCGTGCAAATGTGCCTCTGAGGTCATTTTACCACCCGTGAGATTTCTCTATGGTTGGGTGTGTACTACTGGTCTCCCAATCTTGCTTGAACCATCTTGGTAACGAACTGGCAGAGATGCTTCCGTTCACTCTCATCTTCTATGATCGAGAAAAGCGGAATGAGAATCTGGCTTTCGCGGTATGAGAACTTAGAACCGGAGAGCCTCTGGAGGGGTGCAAATTGCCCATAGGTTGTCAGCCGGTACGCGAGCAGTTTGTTGCGAAGTGCCAGTGCTTCCGCGCTGTACGTGGCTGGAAGGTTGATGGGAACATCGTCACGAAGCCTCTTCCTTTTGGAAAGGAGTGTCAGAAAGCGGCTTTCAAGCGCTGCATCGGCGTAGTCGCCACGCATGGCAATGACCTTGGGGCCGAATACCTGGAACACCCGAGGATTGAAGTCTCGATCCCGCGTTGCCTGTGCCCTGAGCACCGGCATACCCCGAACGTTCCCATTGTTGAAAATCTTTGCAATTTCCGCCGTCTCGTCCGAGAAACGAAAGTCGGCCTCATCAACAATGAGCGTCCCACCAAACGTGTCGAGCATATGAAAAATCGGTGAGATGGTGGACGCGCCATTGGCGAATATCGGACGGTAGCAGACCGATCCCACAATCTGGAGGAAGCGTGTCTTTCCAGTCCCAAAATCCCCCTTGATGCGCAGGTATGGCAACTCGTTGAAGTGATCGAACACCCAGGTGAAAAGGATGTAGTAGGCGATGAGCCGCTCGCATCCTTCCTCTAGGTCTACATAGCGATGTATGTAGGCAGCCAGATCGTCGATAAGGGTTGCTTGAGACCCGTAGTCCTCAGGCGCGCTCGGGAATAGCACAACGCCATGCTGGAGCATGTTGTTGTCGGCAGAGAGCGGCACCAGGGTGTGATGCCGATCTTCGATTGATTTAACAATCCGCCAGGCTTTTCCCTTCCTCATCACGAGAGCGGTTGTGTGTGCGTCACGGTCGTAGATCAGTTCAACATGTTCGCCTGTTTCAAGTTCTGCAGAGACAATCGATTTTACTAGCGACCCGTGATCCTTCTTTCTTTTGGTCGCAACAAGTTTTCCCATCAGGCAATTGTATCGCGCCTCATGAGTGTCATCACGGGTGGTGAATTGTGTCTAGAGGGCACAATCTCCCGCCTACACTCATGGCGCATTTCCCGCTACCCTGTAGCAGTCTTGCACAGGGTAGCGGGGTCGCCACTTCTCTGACATTGACGCCATCCCATGATCAGCCTTGATGAACTACGACACCTTGAACCAACACTCGCAGATATGAACGATGAAGATCTCTTAGAGATACGCTCTCAGCTCTATGCCCTTGGACAGCTCGCGTTTGACGTGTGGCAGAGAGAGCAAACCGGTTCCAATTGTCCCCAGGGGGTTGTGACTCCCGACCCATCAAATTCTACTATTGATATATGAACGCTCAGAAGAGCAAAAAGGCCATCATCTATTGCCGCGTGTCGTCTGCGGAGCAAGTTGATGGTACCAGCCTCTCCATGCAACAGCAGGCATGTGAAGCATATTGTGAAAAACTCGGGCTCCGTGTCGCCCGTGTGTTTGTTGAGAAGGGAGAGTCAGCAAAAACAGCACAACGCACCGAGTTCATCAAAGCAATTGACTATTGCAAGATGAAACAACACGCCATCGGCCATTTTGTGGTGTGGAAGATAGATCGGTTCGCACGCAACACTTCCGACCATTTTAGCGTGAAAAGCATCCTCACCAAGCATGGTGTCTCCATCCGTTCAGTGACAGAGGTTATCACCGAAGACCCACAAGGTTTGCTTATGGAAACAATCCTGGCAGGGTTTTCTCAGTTCGACAATGACATCCGTGCCATGCGAACCCGCAACGGCATGCGAGAACGACTGAGACAAGGCGTCTGGGTCTGGAATACGCCCTTCGGGTATCAACGGACACAAAAAGGAGCAAATCTTTCTATCAATCCCAAGACGGCTCCCACCATCAAGCTCATCTTCGAGACCTATGCCACTGGCATGTATACCTACGAGGAGGTGGCTGAGAAAATCCATGCGCTGGGGCATCAAACGGCCAAGGGCAAGAAACCCTGCGCTCAGCAGATTGATAGAATAGTCAAAAACCCAATCTATTGTGGTTTGTTCCGAGTGTGGGGTGAGGAGCACAAAGCGGCCTTCACGCCCATCATTGATGAGCATCTCTTCAATCAATGTCAGGATGGATATCAGGAGCGCATGAAAAACGCGACGCGCATCCCAAAGAACCCCAACTTCCCGCTTCGTCGCCTTGTATCGTGCACCGCATGCAGCCAGCCCCTTACCGCAAGCACATCGACTGGGCGTCACGGGAAGAAATACTCCTACTATCATCATCAGAAACAGGATTGCGATAAGGCAAGTTTCGTTGCCACTAGTGACATGGAAGAGAAGTTTGTTGCCTATTTGCAGCGTATTTCACCAACACTCGCATTTGAGAATGCGTTCAAGGCTGTCGTAACAGACATATGGAAGAACAACACAAAAGTGTTAGTTGAAGCACAGCGACGTGAGCAACGAGAAAAAGCAGCACTTGAAGATGAACGACAACGTATCTTTGAAGCGCACCGCGCAGGCGTCTATTCCAATGAAGAGTTCCTTGAGCAAAAGGATGTCATCAATCGACGCTTGAGCCGGTTGCCCGTTGCGAAAGGAAGCCGAACGTCAGACAAGAGCTTCGATATAGAGGCGGCGTTGGATCATTTCTTTGATCTGATGCGTGATGCGGCAGCGACTTGGCAAAGGATGGACTTTTCAGAAAAGCTGCGGTTCCAAAAACTGCTCTTTGGCAACGGAAATGTCCCGTTTGACGGAGAGACATTTGGAACCGCTGATCTGTCGCCAATCTTCGCGCTTTCAGAGGGCTATGCGGGTGATAAATCCGCTTTGGTGACCCAAGTGGGAGCAGGATGGAAACAAGTCGTCAGCAATTTAGTTGATAACAAATTTATTCAACAGTTGGTAGAATGGTGAAATGAGCAACATCAGATTATCTCGAGGGTTATGCGCAGTGGTGGGAGAAACCCTAGTTGGTTCGCATGCGACCCTTGACGCACTCTTCCAATCATCAGGAGCTCCAGGAGACCCACCTGATCTTTCACATGGTGCAAAATGGAAAGAATGGCTCTTTCGAGCTGGCCAAGACGAAAGTGTAGATAGCCTTTCTGTTCTCGGGAACGTTCTCGAGGAGTTTATGGATGTTGTTCCTTCCGACGAGGAAGATCGACAAGTATGGGAAAACAGTCGAGAGCGCGTCGTTAAAATTCTGGAGGAGAATGGCTTTCGATACTTTCAAGGCGGACGGGTCCTTCCTAACGGAACTTTGCCTGAAGAAACCATAATCTCTCCTGCTAACTTACAATCCACCTTAAAGCCAGATTCCATCGAAGATCTTCTGAAGATCTTGGTCAACGGATTACGACGGGCAATGTATCCACTCGAACACCGGCGTAAGGGATCAATATCGCTTTCCTTCTTATCTGAGTATGACATTCAAGACCTTTTGCACGCACTTCTGAGACCCTGGGTGTTGGATATTAGGCCAGAAGAGTTCACCCCTAGCTACGCAAGCTTGAGCACTCGGATGGATTTTCTCTTGCCAAAGTATTCACTCGTCATTGAAACGAAATTGGTCAGAGACAGAGCGCATGGGAAAAAGATCGGGGACGAACTGATTATCGATATCGACCATTATCGAGTGCACCCTGATTGCTCAAGCTTATGGTGCGTGATTTATGATCCCAATCACTACATTGAAAACTCAGGCGGTTTGATTGGAGACCTTGAGGGCGAAAGCAAGAATAAAAAGGGTTCAGTGAATTCGAAAGTCTTCGTCATTTAGCCTAACAACGTTTCCCCTCGTACTGCAGCCGGGGCGTTCTGACCTAGATCGGCCAAATATCTACTGGCTGAAACTCGACGAGATGCACCATCTTTCGATGGAATTCCCATCCGTCGCGCTGCCTGAACAAGCAACTCCAAGAACGAACTAATAAGAAACCTCCCAGGAAATTCCTCTGCGGCCTTACACCTTGTGATTGCAACATAGAATAGTCTCCGTTGCTCCTGGATATTAGATTCAGAGAAGTCATTGCCTGGAATAAGCTCCTCCACCTGACTGCAAACAATTACAAACTTCGCACTCAGTCCTTTTGAGGCTTGAAGGCTCATCACACGAACATGATTTCGTTTGGCTTAGGCAAACACTGATTGCGATTTTACTTCCATGGACATTGATCGCGAGCACTTATAATATTCCATCTCTCCTTGGTTTTCCTCGCTTCCTCTCTGCACCGCCCAGGCGGGAAATAGTCCAGTTCACGGACAAACTTACAGCGATCCCAATTCCAGCTTCGTTAAAATCCAAACTAAGACCGATGTATTCCCACACAATCGCGGCACCGATTCCGGCCGAAATTGCAAGAATAAGAGACGTAGAAGTATGTTTCCAACGTAGAGTTTTCACAATGACGGGACCGGCTATCCCGGCGCCTATCTTTGATACTGCTCCGATAGCGATACTAAACACGTTACCCGGAACGATGAACGACAGGCCTATCGTTATTATCCCTATAGCCAGAATCACTAAAAATGGGGTGTGTCTCTTTTCTTCAACCGGGGGTGCAAATACCGTAAGTATGTCTCTGTATGCGGACTGAGCGACCGAAACAACGATGCTGTTGGCGGTAGACGCAATAATCGCAAAAACATAAGCAAATGTGAGACCCACCAAAATTGGGCTCATGTTTTCCTTAAAGAAAACACTCAGTCCAGTTTCAGCATCTTGAATATCAGGCATAATTCCTCGAAGCATGACACCAAAAAGTGTCATGCTAATCCAGGTGAACTGCAAGAATCCCATATAGATCCATCGCGCAGCACGAGTTTCTTCTGGGCTGCTTCCGGCGAAATAGCGCGTCACGACTTGCGGTTGTCCCAAACCAAAACCAAGAGATGCTGATGCGAACCCAGCAAAGAAACCCAGCACACCTAAGAATGATGCACTTGGAGATGGATCTAGAAATTCTGGACCCGCACCTCGAATATTTTCGACAAAGCTCGACATATCAGCCATCGCAAGCCAAGCGACAGAGCCAATAGCGGCACACGTTCCCACGATGCTTACAACCGCTTGAAGCGTATCGGCGTATACTGATCCGCGGAAACCGCCAAGAGCAGAATAGGCAATAATTGTACAGGAGAAGAAGATCAGTGCTGGAAGGTCTGAAAATTCAAACGCTGTTGACAGGAACTTTTGACCCGCCAGCCATTGTGCCGAAGTATAGAGAGACAGAAAAATAACGAGGACTAGGGCGACCAGGACTTTGAGTAGCTTTGCAGACGATCCATTTAGGCCGTAAGCCAAAAGTTCAGAAAGTGTCGTGGCGCGGGCGGTTCTTCCTAGTTTATTCAGGCGAGATGGGAACGCCGACCAAAAGATGAGGTCACCCAGAAACCAAGCTAAGGGCAACATCAGCCACTGGATTCCGCCAATATAGCCGAGACCAACTGCTCCAGTGACAATGAAACCGCTGTTGCCCGTTGCCGCAGCGCTTAGGCCCACGAACCATTTATTCAGACTACGTCCTGCTAGATCGCGATCTATTAGGTCCCTTGCACTAAGAACACGGCCCACAGCTGCCAGGAAAAGCGTCGCGAGTAGCGATATGCCAAACACGACTCCAATGATGTTTGTTTCAATGTTCATCTTCCATCTCCTCTACCTAGGACAACCATCATAGCTTGGGCCGTTCTGTGGCACAGAGAAACGGCATTGATTGGAAACGGCCGCCAGCGTTCGGAAAAAAATGGAAGATAAAGTGGCGCACAAACCGCTTTTCGCCATTGAAGAAGCACTACACTCTCTTGAAGACCATTTGCTGATGTAGCGATTGGTTTCGATGCGGCACTGGTTCGAGAACCGGCTCGAATTCTCGATCTTTAAGAAATTTGTACAATTCAGTTTTTTTGTACCGTTTTGACAATGAAAGCGCGAGAACCTGTTCACGAACTTGTAAACTTAGTTCGACTGCGATGGTGCCGGGTATTACCGATGGAACCTGACCACCTACAGTAATTCGTGGAACCAATAGATCACGGCGATGCTCAAAATCAGGAGATACATCGTCGCTATCTAGGAGACTCCTCACTGGCCCTAAAACAAGATCCTTCACAGCCGCCGCGCTGTAGCTGGCGAGAAGTTTTCTTTGGAATTCCTCGACGTTCTCTTCATCAATTAGTTCAACATTCAGGACCAATAGGTCGCCAGGCTTAGAAACACCTAGAACCGCAAGAATAAGGTCAGCCTCGTCATTGTTTCCGAAAGTTCCGCCAAGAACAAAAAATATCCGACGACTATTTTCTTCGCTGGAAAGTATCCAGTGCTTGGCACTCTTCAAATTCTTAAAATCTGCGTGGATTGTGTGGACCTCAACACTGTTTGTCAGTTTTTTGCTGCGTAGATAGTTGCGGATCTGGTCGTGGCTTTCGATAAGCATGTAGAAGCTACCGTCGACTAAAACGATGTTGGGTTTTCTTTGACCGCTTTTTCCTTGCTGCTTTTGTATCGCAGCCATCACTAGAATTTCCTTTTTGGGTGTTCCCGCCCCCAAGAACACCACATCGCAATGTTCTTCAGAATCCAACATCGACAGCCATTCTGATGAGTCTAAGAGCTGCTCTAAGGTTTCATGGCAGTAGGAAAATCCCCTGTATTCTGGGTCTTCAATTACGTGCTTCCATTGTTGAACCGCATCAATATTCAGGTACATGTAACGCTGATCGACCCGTCCGACTCGCAGCCAATCCTCTTCTTTATCATGGAGGTTTGGAGCAGGAATGCGGATCACAAGATGCTCGTTGCCTCGCGATTTGGCGCGCTTATGTCGCCCCAGCAATTTTTGTTTATCGGATGGAAGCGCTTCTATAAATTCCCCAAAGGAACACTCAATTAGACGCGTACCATTGAAGTTCGTACAATTCAGTGCCTCCACAACTGTATCAAAGAAATTCCTAGCTTCAGGCGTCTTAGGCTCGCTCCTATGCCACTTCCTAAAATTGTCAGAGAAGTCTTCTCTCTTGGACCTAGCGCTGGCGGGAATGACTTTTTCGTACAAAGCTGCGGGTGTAGCCGCATTGAACAATGTTTTGAATGCGTCGTACTTCTTGCTCCAATCCTTAACTCCAGTCATCGCATTTTTCCGTAATCAGTTGCCACAGAGCGACAATATCATAAACTCTACATATCAATTTGTAGAGGTTTGGAAAGTTTCGGACCGGAAAAAAGTCCGGAAAGAACCGGAAAGCTCCGATGAGAATGACCAAAGTCCAATGTGACACTACTTCAAGATCTTCCAGATGACGCCAATTCGGGCCGAACTAGTGGACCTTTTTGCCTATACCATGGCATCAGTTTCCCTTGAACGCTTGTCAGTTGGAGGAACGGCCATGAATGAAGTATTTTGGTGCGGTGTCGCACTAGTCGGTCTTGTTGGATTTCTCACGCTTGCTGCCGCCGGAAGAAATTTGCTCGCCGCTCTGTTAGCTGCGATATTTGGTAATGCAATACTACAATGGTTTCAAAACTACCTGCCCGGTGACATTTCTGGAAAAATACCGAACATGTTCACCGATTCCGGCTCAATGTCGGGTGATTTTGTATTTGGTCTGGCTTTCGGATTATTCATGCTAACGACGTTGTTCTGGGCAAGCCGCCGCTAACTTATGTTGTCGAAATCAAGCACGGAAAAAGATGGGTAATTCAATGCCAAAAAGGAAGCCCCGCAAATTTGCGGGGCAAAGGGCGATTGCGGGTCAATAGTCCGACGGCAGCATGACTGTAAGGACGCGCTGAGTTTCTTCTAGGTTTCCAGGATCGCACGATTGGTATTTTTCGGATGAATCATAACAGTCAATCTTCCAGAAAACTTGCTGCCCTAGAATAGTTAGGGAGCCAAAATCATGTTCCTGATGGAGATCATCACATTCTGCGAAAGCATTGTATGCTCTGACAGCACCGAGCACTTGCTCAACAAATTCTGATCCAAAAGCTTGAACGCTAGAGGTTATGTAGACCGTGCCGCCGTTGAATGATTTCCTGAATTTGTCATTCAGTAGGGCAATCGTCTGGGCGGAATTCCTTTTTGGTGAATCGCTCATTTCTTCTCTCCGAAGTGCTGTGCCAAGGCTGACTATTCAGCCCTGGGGTACACTTCGGAGATGTGAGAGATGATGCTGAAATGTGCCTATGCAAAGGCTACCACAAATTACAAAAATTGAAAGGTGAGTGAACGCACCTCAGCGGCACAGAAACGTCCCTTTGTTTTGAGTCACGGCCAGGCACAATATGCTGCGTGCCAACTGACAATCATCGCGTCTCATATTTTGCGCGTACCAACCATCGCGATCCGGTTCAAACTTTCGGTCTCAAACAACGAGACCGGCTCTCGCACCTGTACGTAATCGGCAAAACGGGCGCCGGTAAGACGACGCTTCTGGAAACGCTCTTCACCCAGGACATGGCAGCAGGCCGCGGTTGCACCCTCATTGATCCTCATGGAGATTTTGTGGAACGGGTTGCCGCCAAAATTCCCGAAGATCGTCAATCGGACGTCATATATTTGGATGTTCCCAATTCTTCTCAACCATATGGATACAATCCCTTTGCGCATGTTCGCGCAGAACTCCGGCCTCTTGTTGCGTCGGGCATTCTCGATGTTTTCAAGAAGATGTGGGACGATGCCTGGGGAGCGCGCATGGAGCATATTTTGCGCAATGCGATCCTGGCGCTCCTTGATCAACCTTCCGCCGCCATGCCTGATATTTTACTCATGCTTACGAGCAAGGAATTCAGATACCAGGCGATCCGCAATATCGAAAACGAGCAAGTGAAAAGCTTCTGGCGCGCTGAGTTCCCCAAATATTCCTCCCGGTATCAGGCTGACGGTATTGCGCCCATTCAGAACAAGGTAGGGGCCTTTTTGGCTGACCCGACGCTTCGCTACATACTGACGCGTGAGGATGGTCAGCTGCGCATGCGATCAATCATGGATGAGGGGAAGGTCCTGCTAGTGAATCTCTCAAAGGGGAAACTCGGTGAGGACAGTTCCTCTCTGTTGGGCGGTCTTCTCGTTACTTCACTTGGACTGGCCGCCTTCAGCCGAGCAAACGTTGCCGAAGAATCCCGCAGGCCCTTCTACGTCTATGTTGATGAGTTTCAGAACTTCACTACCCAGGCGATAGCCAACATGCTTTCGGAGCTCCGGAAATTTGGTGTCGGCGCCACTCTCGCGAACCAGTACCTGCATCAACTTGATCCGGATATCCGACATGCGGTTCTGGGCAACGCAGGTACCCTCATATCATTTCGCCTGGGAGCAGAAGATGCCGACTTCATGGCCCGAGAGTTTGAGCCGGTTTTTGGCCGGATCGACCTCCTCAACCTCCCCAATCATGACATCTGTCTGAAGTTGATGATTGATGGCACACCCTCAAGACCCTTTAGTGCGACCACTATTCCCCCAGAACAGCTGTAATTTTGACGTTCACCGTGTCTCCAAAGCTCAGGTTTCTGCCGTTTTGTCCTTTTCCACACTGAATGTTTCGTATTAGCATGAAGGAGGTCGGCGAACGCTCATGAGGGGTACCAAAATGCAGTTGAGACTAAAGCGAGACCAGAAAGCTGGCATGACCGGCAATGTGACCTTCAAGCTCTACTTCATCGTTGATCTTGATCCGGAAGAGGCGGCAGCTCTCCAGAAATACAAGTTTGGCAAAGACATTGTCTATGAGACCCCAACAGGGGCTGCAGCGTCGGCTGGGCTCCGAGGAGCAGAAGGTGTTGGCAATATAGGCCGAGGGCTTGTTGCAACCCTTGCCGCCAAAGCGCTCAATCAAATTCTCACCGTGAACGATATGGTCAATGGCAAAGAGATTGCTTGTAAAGACATTGGCGAGATGATCGCAGCAGAAGAGCAGATCAAAGAGGCCTGCAACGGCCTCTCTCGCATACTCTATGCCTGCCGCCATTTTGAAGGCGAAGAGATCATTGACGTCGTACCGTTTCAATCTGAGGCATGAGCGATAATCCTTTTGCAGATCTGTTGGGATCGTTCAAACGGGGTTGGGAAAACGCGGGTAAGGTAGAACACCTTTCAACCACACGCGTAAAATCACGCCCATCGTTCTGGAACCCGTTTCTCACCTGGCGTGATGAAGAAGAACGGGAGCTCTCTGAGCTCTACGAAACCGTCAAAAAGACCTTCGAAGCGTCCCCATTTGCAAGCGAGGAATTCCTCAACGAGACCACAAGCGCAATCGTTGTGGCAACATTCACCGAGATCAATTGCGTGCCGTCAAATGACGTCCTCTCAGCAACATCCAATGCAGTCTTGAACCTCCTGAATGATGAGTTCTTTTCTTTTGTCAGCTTTGAAGGCCAAAATCGACATCAAAACCTGGAAGTTGGTGAAGCTCAAAAGCTGAAACGTGCCCTTGAGCGCAAGCGCCGTTTTCTGAACAATTCTGACCGACAGTTTGAAATTGGCTGTCAGACGATCAGAGCCATCCTTTCCGCTCTTCTTGAGTTTTTGCCAGAGAGTTTTCGACGAAGAGAGAATAGCGACGACGATACATCTCTCTTTCAGCTTCATGTTGATCTCATCGACGCTATGGATCGCCCGAGTATCGCTGTGGAAGGCACGCTCATGGAGTTTTTTGGAGGTGAGCTTTATGACAATGGCTTGTTTGAGGACTTGCAGGCGCAGTTTGAGCACAATCTCCTCGTTGCTTCCGGACTTGATCCTGAGAACAAAGATGTCCCGCCAAAGCAAATCATCATGCCAACAGCAGCGAAAGAAAAAACACCTTCAGAACTCGCAAGTACCTACCTCAAAGACACACCGTTTGAAGACTTTTTCGTTCGTCCACTTCCCCTGACCATTCCAGATCAGGCCCGCTTTGAGCACTGCCACATTTTGGGCGGCACGGGACACGGCAAAACCCAATGCGTGCAACTCTTACTCATTCAAGACTTGGCACGCGCTCTTTCTGAACCAATCTCTGTCGTGGTCATCGACAGCCAGGGCGACCTCATCCGCAAGGTCTCATCCAGCATTCTTTTTGACCCAGAAGACGACGCTTCCCTAGCAGAGCGCTTTATCCTCATCGACCCATCAGACATAGACCATCCCCCAGCACTCAATCTGTTCGATGCAGGGCTCGAGCGGATGGAGAATTATACCCCTCATCAGCGAGAATTGGCGTTCAATTCCCTTGTCGACATATATGGCCGGTTTTTCGGGGCGCTGCTTGGCGCTGAGCTCACGGCTCGACAAAGTACGCTCTTCAGGTACCTCGCCCGCCTTATGCTGACAGTGGAGGGGGCGACCATCCACACGTTGATTGAGCTCATGGATGATGTCTCCCCCTTCAAAGAGCATATCCAGAAACTCGATCCGACAGCTCGGCGCTTCTTTGAGAATGAATTCTCCCGCAAGGGCTTTCATGCAACACGCCAGCAGATCAAGCAGCGGCTCTATGCGGTTCTTTCCATCCCGACGTTTGATCGATTGTTTTCGGCCCCAAAGTCCAAGATCAGCTTTTTCGACGCCTTCAACAGCGGCAAAATCATACTGATCAACACCGCGAAAGATCTGCTCAAAAGTGACGGTACGGCCATCTTTGGACGCTTCATTCTTGCTCTCATTGAGCACGCGGTGATGGAACGCGCCAATTTAGTGGAGGAGAAGCGCAATCCGGTCTTTCTCTACATGGATGAAGCTCAAGACTATTTCGATGAGACCGTCGAAACATTGCTGGTACAGAGCAGGAAGTATAATTTTGGCCTCACGCTGGCTCATCAGAACCTCGCTCAGCTCTCTCCTCGTCTTAAAGCCATATTCATGGGCAACACGACGATAAAGATCGCAGGCGGCGTCTCAGACGCCGATGCGCGTGCCTTGGCGCCCGATATGCACACCGCACCTGACTTCCTCCTCTCTATGAAGAAGCGTCGGCACGTTTCTGACTTTGCCCTCTCCATTCGCAATCTCACGACGCATGCCGTCAAGGTGGATGTTCCTCTTGGTTTTTTGGAGGATACGGAATCCTTGGAGCCTCAGCAGTATGAGGCGCTCCTAGCTCTCAATCGGGATCGGGTGGGATACACTCCACAGACCACTGAGCCTGTCCAGGATGCTTCTCCAGCCATGCAATCTGCGTCTAGCCCTCCGGAGGCCAGAACAGAACATCGAGAGCTGCAAAAACGCATCAAAGTGGCAGCCCAAGAGCGTGGCTTCTCCGCCGTAATCGAGAAGCAGGTTCTCGACGGGAGGGGCCGTGTGGATGTGGCGTTGGAACGAGATGGGCTTAGAATTGCTTGCGAAGTGTCTGTGACGACAAAAATCGAACATGAGCGTCATAACATCGAAAAATGCCTGGCTGCCGGTTTCACCCACGTGTGGGTGACTTCGCCCGACAGAGCTCAACTTCAGAAACTAAGAGCGAGCCTACAACTGACACTAGTGCCAGAAGCCTTGGAACGCGTGTCGTTCCTCTCTGAAGAAGAGCTCATTGCTGAGTTGGATGCGTTCCCCATTAGCACGTCGAGAAGCCAGTCAAAGGTACGTGGCTATAGCGTGCAGACGATCCAAATCAAACTCAGTGCAGGGAGGTCACAAGACCGCCGTGACCGTCTCACCACAGTGCTTTCCAGTCTCTCCGAAACCGAAGTGTGAGGAAGGGAACTCATGTCCAAACCAAAGACCGGCCCCACAAGTTTCGGATATCAGCGAAAGGGCGGCATACTCGTCAAAGACCCGCTCGAAGCGCCCATACGCCACCGGATATTTGAACTTTTCGCCAAACATCAACGGAAGAAGACAGTAGCTGAGATATTGAATGCAGAAGGAGCCAGAACCCGAAATGGTGCTCACTTCACGGGGCAAACAATCAGTCGCCTACTTCAAGACGAGCAGGTGGTAGGTATCCCAGGCGAAATCGAGGAGCTTGTGCCAAAAGAGCTCTTCGAACTCTGCCAGACAATCCTGACAGCTCAGAGTAGAGATGGTGGCGCCAAGCGAAAAGTCGTGCATTTGTTCGCGGGTCTCACCTTTTGCGCCTGCGGTCAGAAGATGTATGTGCCTTCAAATGCTGAGAAATACATCTGCACTGATTGTCGAACCAAGATACCGACAGATGATTTGGAAGCGATATTCTGGTCCCAATTCTCGACCTATAAACTACCCGAAACTGAAAAAAACATACACGGCAACACGGAACGAGACTGGACAAAACTTCCTTTTCCAACCAAGAGAGAAATCATTGAATGCGTGACACAACGCATCGAAATCGGCGACAAATCGATAACATGTTCGCTAGTTATTCTTTAGGAAAAGGCAGCAAATAGGGGTCATGTTTCCTCAAGTAGGATGACCTAAGTCCCACTAGCGCCTACACAAAATCATCCCACCCCTCCGAAGCTATCGTGTTCCCAAACAATTGGGAAACCCGTTTCCCTGTGGTTCTGGATTCACGTGGATTTTGTCTCCACGGTCGCAGACATCAGCGATGTCTCATCAGGAGAAAGACGATGACAACCGACCAAAAAGATACGTCTGTAGCGCCGCCTCAGGGGCTGCAAAGAAGCATCCTCACCACAACTGAGGCGGCGGCCTATCTGGGCCTTGCCATCTCAACTTTGAACAAGTGGCGCTGCTATGGTGACGGGCCGCAGTTCGTCAAGCTCGGCCGGGCTGTTCGGTATAAGCGAGACGATTTGGATTGTTTCGTCGAAATCGGAATGCGTCGATCTACTGAAAATGTATGAGGTGATGTTCGTTATCCCGCTCAAGGGGGTAAACAGTTTCATTGTCATTATGTGAGGTAGATGTAAGTCAATGAATATGGTGCTTGAGTACCAAGCATCCGAAAGACCGGGATAGATCGCCCAGAATCGAGAGACGTTGAGTGTATTCTCGAGAGCTCCTCATTGCTTTCCTGGAGCTCTCGCCCAGCTGCAGTAAATGAGCGAAAGGCTGGACGCGGTTGAATGCTGAGGTCCTGACCAGAGCCTTAGGCAGCTTTGTTGGCCCTATCTTACTGGCCATTAAGTGGAAACCAGCCTTCATTTCTGGGCCGTTTCAACTGGTGAGCCAGTTACGCTAGAAGACGCGACAGAACGCGAACTAGATCTGTTCGGGTCGTCGCGCTGCTCGACATGCCTCCAAGCTTCATAGACTAAGTTGATGGTCCCATAGGCTGCCTCAAATTCGCGGTGCCCTGTTGCTGAAAGAACGACCTGTTGTCCTTCTCCAAACTTCGAATTTTCGCCGACAGGCTGAATGAGACCATCTCTCCAAATGATCGTTCGTGCCATCTCCTCACCTTGACCGTTGCAATAGATATGCAATTCAGAAGGGTCTTGGATCCAACCTAGCTCTGCAGCTGTAAGCGGGCAAAATACTATAAGCTTGTCGATCGGTGCATACATGTGATGGGGATCAAATACTGCTATCCGCGATGGATTTATGTTTTCTGCATCATATAGCTCCACCATTCCCTGAATGAAGATGACCCTTGGCAAGTTAGCGATCAGCTCATCGAGGTTTGACGCGGAGTTTCTCCGATTTCCAGTTGCGCCAAATCGTTCCGCAACTATCGAAGATCTTAGGTCTTTTGACGTTACACTGTACCATTCAGCAAAAACGAACTGATCGACTTCTGTCTCTGAAATTGTCAAATCGTCGGATACTGATTCAAGCCAGACTTCCTCAGCTTCACCCCAGAGCATATTGGGAGCCTCTGGCAAGGTGAGGTTAGTTGGGCGTTGTTGAAACGGTGGCAGACCTATAATTCTTGGGTTGGCATGAAGTTCGAAAAGAATGAACGGAATGTCTCTGATCGAAAGATGGCTGGCGTGCCAAAGCTCGCCCACTATATGCCGCATGGCCCGCAGAACAACCTCAGCCTGTGGCCGTCGGTATGTCAACTTGAGATCGATGCGAGATAGAGCTTGTTCTAAGCGTTTCGATGCGGGGTGCCCGAACGCCTCAATGCCGCCCCAAGTCTGCACGAGCTGGCCAACACGGAAACGGATATGACGCTCTGAAAACCCCGACCACTTCGCGATCCACTTTATCGGTTCTCTCCACCCTTCAGTCCACGCTAGCAGATCGTCGACAATAAGGCCTCGAGTCTGTTGGTCCGATAGAGTGTGGCCGGAAGGGGCCTCGTCAGATGGGAAGTGGAGATCGTAGAATGGGGGTAAGTCGAGCCATTTTATCGAGACACGCACTTGCCAGACCGATGCCAGAAATATGGCGGCAGCAATCACTCCAGCATCTGGATGTCCTGCCAAATTTTGAAGGTGTTGGGAAAACTGCTCACGGATATTATCGTCGTTGTGTGCCTCGATAAGTAGATCCATAGCGACCAAAGCGTTCTCATCTTCATCGTCCAGTAGTTGCCATACGACATCCCTAAATAGGGCATCGCTGTCCTGGGTACGAAGTTCGTGCAAGCCAAGGACTGCTTGATCCAGAATGACTGGAACCCCAAGCGAAATCGCCCATATGTATATCTTGGCCAACAGGTTTCCGTCCGCAGGAACCTCATTGAGATCGGTGACTTCTCGTCCGACTTGAAAGTCGTGCATAGTTCGAATGTGAGTCTCGAGACAATTCCATAAATCGACCCAATTGATCTTTTCGAACAGAAGCGGGAAAATTGTGTCAAGTTCCCAGATTATTGATCTCACCCCATAGCGTACTGTTGCAAGTTGTTCGAAAAAATCTCGTCGAGCATCCTCATAGGCATTATCCATCTCCAGCAGATGTCGAAGCTCGTGCTTTTTCTTAGTACCGTAGCCGGAGGCCCATTCCCATCCCTCTTCGTCGGCTTCCAAGTAAGGTGCAGCAAGGGCGAGGGCGGTATCCCGCTCTCCTGCCTTCAGTGCGACGCAAATCATGGCCTTTATCGCGTCGAAGTTTTCTGTGAGTTCTGGTTCGTCTTTGGCGAATATCTTGACCTCTTCCCACGGCGAGTTTGCCAGAACACGAGAAAGCGCCCGTTCGAGTCCCCAAGTGATGCCGGATGTTCGATAAGTCTTCTCGTCTTTCTTTGCAAAGTAGGCGCGCTCGTCGGCTATTGCGCCCTGAACGTCGGATAGTTTTGTCAATCGGTGATAGGATTTGTTGTCTGGAATTGTTTCTGATTCAATAAGGCTGATGTCACTCCACCGTAGCTTTTCTTCTCGTGCACGCTGTCCATGATCCTTGGCGGATGCCGCTTCCTCCAAAACTCCGAGGAGAGAAAGACGGACTTCCGGGCGTGATCGTTCTGCTATCGCAGTAGCCGCTGCAGCTTCAAGCGCCTCTACTTCTGAGGGTTTCGCTGACGCAATTAGATCTGTAAGGAACTGCGCAGTAGATCCTGTGCTGTTGTAAGGTTCGGTGTACCAGGGCAGACATAGATGCGACCAAGTTGTGAGGATTGAACTCAAGGGTATCGTTTTCCGAACAATTAATCCCCGGAGCGCAGAGTCAACGATGCCATCCCAACTTGTTACACCTGTAGACGCGGCCCAAGCTCCGCTGTTCCAGGTAGAATTGGCGTCACATGCTGCCACCTCGAACAGTACTTGGCGCACAATTCTCAGGCCCATGTCAGACCCTTCGGAGTTTTGGAGCCCGTCAATCAACTTAAGAACTACGTTAGCGCGCTCGACACGGTGGTTAGGGTCTTGATTGTTTGCTTTGCCTAGAAGTGCATTCCAGATTTCATACTGTCCGTCTTTTTTAGCGGGCAGATAGACGGCTAGTGCCTCACGCCGTAAGTCATTCAGAATTTGACCGGCTCGGGCTGTATCACCAATCTGAGCGAATGCTATAGCAATTGATGTAGCTTGTTCTGCTCGTTCCCTTGGGTCACTCGCATCGAGCGCTTCGCATGCATCTTCCAGCCTTTTGCGAGCGTCAGAAACGTCGCCGTCTAAGGCGAATGTTCTGAGCGAAACTTGTGTTCGGAAATGTGGCCACCAACGAAACCGTGCTTGATCACGCGCAATCAAGCCATCTGTAATTTCAGCAACGAAGTTTGATTCGACGCTGGTAATACCTACAAGCGTAAATATAACGTCCAGAATGACGGATGAGAGCGAATTGAGATGGTAGTCACTGAAATGATCTTCACCATCGATTGTCCGTTCCGTCGCGAGGAAATTAATTGCTGCATGTATGACGCGTTCGACAGTATCTTTGGTTGGAGGATTGTTCTTGCGTGCTTCTCCGATCTCTCTAGCAATCGCGACCAGATGGTGCTGGACTCCTTTCAAGAGTCGCTTCTTTGGCAAGCCGAGATCGGGGATTGGTTCGTCGAGAGCGACGCATAGAGCCACGCCTTTTGCCAGATGTTCACAAGCAGAACTAAGGACTTCATTGTCATAGTCCCGATCAATGGCACCTAGACCTTGTGGACGTGAGTAACTCAGGAATTTCTGCGCGAGATCTTTGTGTCCCGCTCGCAATGCACGACGCGCGGCGTCGAGCAGCCACGAAATATGTAACTTGCCGACGGACGGGTGATCGGCGGATTTTTTGAGAAGACTGAGCGCGCGATTGTTGTCGCCGGTTGTGGAAAATGCTGCTTCAAGCAGGATGAGTGGCTCTTGGTCGTAGGCTACGCCCCACGTCTTGATGAGTTCCCACAGATCACTAGAAGGGTCTGCAGAAGCGTATGCTCGCGCAATTTGAAACTTGAGCCTTTCGGCAACATCTTCGGGCTCAGGATCAAGTTCTGATCTGGAGGACGGAAGATTGGAAAAGACCTCGGAAACAAGGCGCTTAAGCTGAGCCTCGTCCATAAATATTATCGCTCGCTCTGCCCAAGGAAGTGAAGCTTGTCGTATTGCATCCCTTACGGAGACGCCATATTCGTTTGAGGGAAGAAAAGGGCTGTGATTCTCGAAGACTCTGCGTGCTTCCTCAACCTTGCCATCGTCGAGAAGCGCATCGACCACTATCCATTGCCGTCCCTCCTCGTAACTGTCTGAAAGGGTATCCGATGCGCCTTGCAGATCTCCGATTGCTACATAAGCATCGGGAAGAGATGGGGCGCCTTCCATAATGTCGCTGCGTCGATCTACTTCGTCGCGAGCTAGAAGCAAGTCGAAGAGCTTTGTGGGCTCAGGGTTGATGCTCAGTGCGTGGAAGGCATCGTTGATATCGCCGCAAACGGCGCTGACGGACCGGCCTGTGCAATACTGCTCCACAAAATACTCGCGGTTGCCGAGCTGCAGTGCTTCCTCGTAAGCTTCAGCTTTGTAAAGGTAGCGAAATTCGAGCCAACGCTGCGGACTGAACTCCGAAGCTTCGCGCGTTAGGCTGGAAAGTCGTCTGTAGGTGATATCGGGCGAATAGTCTGGATCGACCATTCCGAATTTGTCTACCGGCTTAGTTTGAATGAAGAGGCGGAAGCTATTGTGAAACGTTGTCCAGCCAATATCGGTGATGCTCAACAGATGAGAGACCTTCGCCAAGGTTCTTTCTACGGCTTCATCCGATGTTGCCGATGCAAGAAGTCGCGGCTCTATTGGCCCTTCAGCATACCCTACGAGAGCAAGAACCCTTTTGACCTTACCGCTATCCAAGAGGTTTTCTATCTCTCGCCAAGCTGCCGTATAGATATCTTCTAAGTCTCCATCAAACCCATATTGTCCGCTCAACAAATCGTCGCGCATTTGTCTATCGGAGGAAATTAGTCTTTGGATCAGGTACCGGGTAACCAGGGGATGGCCATCGGTGACAGAGTAAACCTGTGAAGGAGCAATATCGTTTGGTAGCCCAAATTGTACGGCAACTCTTGCGACCGCTTCTTCAGAAAGTGGCGTGATTGCTACCTGGCGGTCTGGTTTTGCCGCTTCTTCGCGGACTGATGGTGGTAGACCATCGAGATCCAGGCGCTGTGTTCCCAGAACAAAAAGGATGCCTTCTGGGATTGATTGGGGAAGTGGTAAAACACCTAGCATTGACCGACTGGGTCGTTCTTCCCGCGGAATGTGATCAAGGCCGTCAACTACGATTATGTAGCGCGTCCCATCATTCGTGTAGTGTTGCGCAGCTTGCGAGAGAAGATCTGCAAAAATTTGTTGCAGACCATGCAGCGTTCGATCCTTTATCCGAAGTGGTTCGATACCGGTTGCTGCGAGCCCCGCATTGATGTCTTCATAAAAACTCTCAGCTTCACCTCGTCCCTGTCCTTGAGTGTTTCCCGGCACGAAAGCGAGGTATCGAATTATTCTGGTATTTGGCCCGTCGCGAAATACGGTTTGTAGAAGAGTTGACTTACCTGTACCGGGTGATCCAACTAGGCTTAAGTACCCGGAGGTATGTGTCTTTATTGCATTGCTAAGCTTAGATTCGGTGATGTCGTTCTTCTGGACGTACTCGCCAACGGGAAAAGTGTGAGAGAATCTCATTGTGAACGGATCTCGCCAGCCAAGCGCTGTGAGCAATTCCAATCTTGACCAACGGTCTTGCTCTGGAGTGTCAACGATTAGTGCAGGGATGGCTCTCGCAACTTCCTCGATTTCATCATCGAGTTTGGCGTCTTCTGGAGTGGAGAATGTAGATGACGCCTCTTCCCCCAGAATCAGATCGAAATTTTTCCAAAAGGTTTCGAAAGCATGATCAGTCAGACCTGTTGCTAACACGAGCTGATTGATAACTGGAGCCCACTTCGTTGAGCGCCACTCTGCCAACGTGCGGTTTCGATTTATCTGTTTCTCATCGATAAATGCTTTAGTTGTCGAAAGGGTGGAACCCTTAATCAAGCGGTCGTTAATAGACGGTGGATCTACAGATAGAAATCGAATGACGATTGGAGACCCAGGGAATTGCATCTGAAGAGTCATAAAAGACTGCGCTAAGTCTGCGATGTATGATGCTTTCCCAAGTAGCGATCCAATAAGCCCGATTGGTTCCGGAGTTGCTGAATTCTTGAACTGATGCCCGACGATTGTGCCCTCTAGACCTAGAACGAGGTCATCCGCTACTCCTGCCTTGCGGTCTGCAAGGCCCACCCATCTTAGACTACGGTTTCTCAGAGCTTCGTGGAGTAAATGTGCGGAGGCGCGATCTTGAAAAACGTAGCCTAGCCGTGCTGACCTTTCACCTTCTGCAGGAGGGCGGTGTTGGTGTCCATTGGACATAGGCGGTTCGTTCCATTTAATGAATCAGATTTGCTATCTCGAGATAGATTACCAGGTTGAACTTCTAGTTTCAGGGAAAGTTAATTCGTCCAACAAGTAGGTCGAGTATAGATTTTCGCTGGACAGAGGCGAGCTTGATGATCAGCCTTAAACGCCGAATTGGGCTTACTGCAAACGAGCACGTTGTCTCGCTTCGTATTGTCCATTAATGGAGCCGGTTGGTTGTGATCGGTTTTGGCGCTGCGCTTAATCGCTTTCCCGGAGAAACTCCGCTTTTCTCGGGTGGCGATAAATGCCGTGGGGCTGACCAGTCCTTAAATAAGCCGTGTCTTGTAACATGCATGATGATATTTTCATTACATGTTAGATCGACCTTTCATTGATTCGTCCATGCTGGCCAATCTCCGCGTGTTTCTGAAAACTTACCCGGAACTCCAGCAGATGACGGGTGAGGTGGCCAGATTTTGTGTGGTGTTGGACGCCAATGCCGCCGTCAGCGATTTGCTACATAAGCATAGTAAACCCCACCTTCCCCAGACGGCTCTGGAGGAGTGCATTAAGTCCAGTGTGATAGAAGTGTACGCTCCAACCTGGCTTGACCGTGAAATGACTGAGAGCGCCATTCCTCAGGTTGCTAAACAGAAGAACATTCCGGAGGCTGTGCTGCAAAGGTCGTGGGACGATTATAAGAAAGGGATCGTCTGGGATGAGCGGTTTGCAGCACCTGAGGCGACTTCAGAAGGTGCTGTCGATCCTAAGGATGTTCCTTATGTCGCCCTAGCAGAGTGCATTTCTGCCGATGGAATTCTGACCAGCGACAAAGATATCGACCGACTCGGTGGGAACACTTTGACATTGCGCTTTGTTATTTCGGCTAGGTCATATGCAAGAGCGAGCAGCTATCACGTTACCATCCAGGTCGGGGGAACTGTCATAGGCGTACTGACCCTCTCTGCGATGTATCAACTCGTCACTACTATCTACTCGCTTGCTTCCAGACTGCCGGGTTGGGCGCGGTTCGCTCTATTCGTTGCAGCCGTGGTCGTTGCTGTGCACCCGACATCGAGAGAAAAAGTATTGAGTTTCCTGCTAAGCTGGGGTTCTGCCTTGGCCAGTATGGTGCCGGAAATCGAGAAACTCATCGTGCTTGCCTCTGAGAAACAAGTGGAGGCTCAAGAGGCCATGTGCGAGATCAAGCAATGGGCTGAATCTTAGAAGCCTTCTCGCCTCCGTCCTTGTCGACTGACATCTGACGCGGAACAGTTACCTCTCTGAGCACCGGTGCTTGTAGTTGGCATTGTTGCTCCCCATCCTTTGACGAAAGGAGGGTCATGCAATGACGCGCCGATTTACCAGAAAAGAACTCTACGACTTGGTCTGGTCTGAGCCCATGAAGACCCTAGCCACCAAGTTTGAACTCTCAGACGTCGGGCTTGCGAAAGCGTGTCGACGGTACAACATCCCGAGACCACCTCGGGGGTATTGGGCGAAGCTTCGAGTGGGGAAAACGGTTGAGCTGCTTCCATTGCCTGCCCGTGGCTTGGGAATGCTTGATGACATCGAAATTGGTGGCGACCGTGGTTACTACAGTAGGCCGTTGCTGAGTGAGGAAGAAATTCTTGTGGCAGAAATCTCTCCGCCTGTCTTCGAAAGAGGTATAGATGAACTTGAACAAGAGGTGCGGAGCCAGGTAGGGCGCGTATCGATTCCGCGTTCCCTGCAGAAGCCCCACAGATTCATTAGGCGCTTGCTTGATGCTGATGAAGCGCGGGCCGCGAAAATAGCCAACGAGCGGTTTGCGTTTTCGTGGGATCAACCAAAGTTCGAAGCGCCCTTCGAAAAGAGGCGTCTGCGTGTGATCAACGGTCTCTACAGTGCATTGGAGCGCCTCGGAGCGAAGCCCCATGCACCCAATAAATATGGTCGAGGTTTGTCAGTGCGGGTTAACAACCAACTGATTTCCTTGTGGGTGGACGACGCTGCAAGAAAGGTTAAAGCGGATGTTTGGCAGCATGACCCCATCCTGAATCCTTCGGGTCATTTGAAGATTGCGCTCCCTGACTGGCGAGCGGATGGTGGCGCACGCAAAGTGTGGGAAGACACCAAGGATTGTAAAGTCGAGAACCTCGCTGCAGATATCGTCGCTGAGGTTCTTCTGGACGCTGAAATCCAATACCGTGAAGCATGTGAAGACCACATCACAAGGCTCTCTGAACGAAAGACGGAAGTCATTGAGCGCCGCCGCCTGGAAAAAGAAGAAGCCGAGAGAAGCGAACGAGCGCGGCTGGAACAATTGGAGCAAGATCGCATCGATAGCTTGCTAGCCGATGCAACGGCACTTCAACAGGCTGATACGATCCGCCGGTATGTGAAAGAAGTGGAAAAGCGGGCCGCTGGTGATGCCAACACAGTCCCTCATGCACTTATCAAACAGTGGGCCGCATGGGCGCTCGCGCAAGCTGACAGAATTGATCCCATTATTTCAGATAAGTACCTAGAATTCATGACTACCGAGCGGGAGTAAAAACGCCAGTAAACCTCAACAGGCTTTGTCACAAACAGGGGCACTTTGAAGAAATACATCGGTTAGCATGATCCAATAAAATTGATCACCTATCGCAATCTCCACTTCCTGCCTTCTATCGTTCAGTGAGCTGCTTGAATATATGTCCGTTTCAACCTCAGCTTGCGTTGTGTGTTGGCAAAACGCTGTCGCTAAAAAGAAGCTCCGGCTTCAAATGCGTATAGCGCCGCAGCATTTTCCAGTCTTTGTGACCTGTCACTAATGCGACCCGTTCAATGGGCAGACCAGCTTCAAATAGACGGCTCGTGGCCTCGTGGCGCAAGTCGTGGAAATGTAGGTCTTCAATTCCAAGTGACTTACAGGTACGCCGGAACGCGGTGCCGACTGAACGTTCATTGTACGGAAAGATGAGCTTGATCTTCGGGTAAGCAATTTTCTGTTCTTGGAGAATGGCCCAGGCATCAAAGCCGGTTAGATCGATCAATGGCACGCGTTGATGATTACCATCCTTCTTGCGGGGGTCTTTTCTGTCGCGCACGATGACCGTCCGACGGTCCTCGTCAATATCAGCCCAGCGCAGACGGCAAATCTCAGCTTGGCGCATGCCCGTCGCAACAGCGAAGCGCACAATTCGATCAACGGGAATTTGCTGCCGGGAGTTGTTCTCTAGACACTTGATGATCTTGTCCAATTCAGATTGCGTTGGACGCCGGTCCCGCTCAACACCACGACCGATAAGCCCCAATCTGCGCAGCGCAACGCGGGCGAGATCAACTTGCTCTTTTGATACGGTGATCCCGTGAACTGCCGCCGCATGGGTGATAATTGTATTGATATAGGAGAGTTCGGAGCTCAAGGTCACTGGCCTGGCGCCTTCGCGTGCCCGCTGCCGACCATAGTCGATTAGTTCTTCCCTATTTACCGTTTCAAAGGCCGTTTTTCCAAGCCGCTCTTTGAGTTTCTGTAGCGTATATGCCTTTGAACGCCGTAGAGGCTTTTTAACCTCGTGCATATCTCGAATGTGGAGGTCGATTAAATCGCCGAATGTCTTTATATGTGTCGGACGATTTACCGAAACGCTTTCACGGCGGTCAACGCGACGCTCTGTTTCCAGGGCCCACAATTCGGCATCGTGACGTCGACGGAAGCTCTCAGATGCATATTTGCCTTTGCGCCGGATGAGGGCGCGCCAATTGCCTGATGGGAGTTTCTGAAATGTAGCCATTCCGTGTGCGCTCCGTGTACACCAAGAGATCAAACAGCGTACAAACGTGTACAATTTGGGCTAACTTGAGGTGTACACGTTCGCCGTTAGTTCCTTGATAATGCAGGAAAAATGCAACAATATCAATCACATAGATTTTCTATTGCGCCCATGATGGACTGGACAGACCGGCACGACCGGTTTTTCCTGCGTCTCATCTCGCGCCATGCGTTGCTCTATACGGAAATGGTAACCGCGCCCGCTATCATTCACGGGGACAGGGGGTATCTGTTGGGCTTCAGTGATGAGGAACATCCCGTCGCGGTACAACTGGGCGGCAGTGTCGCTGAAGAACTTGTTCAGGCCGCAAAGATTGCCGAAGATTATGGCTACGACGAGATCAACCTCAATGTCGGTTGCCCGTCAGACCGGGTGCAATCCGGGCGGTTCGGCGCCTGCCTGATGCTGGAGCCGGACCTTGTCGCCGAATGTGTGGCAGCGATGCAAAATGCCGTCCATGTGCCGGTTACGGTCAAATGTCGTATCGGTGTGGATGAGCAGGACCCCCGTGAAGCTCTCCCAACCCTGATTGAGAAAGTCAGTGCCACGGGGTGCCGGAATTTTACCGTGCATGCGCGCAAGGCCTGGTTGCAGGGCCTGTCTCCGAAGGAAAACCGCACCGTTCCGCCGCTCGATAATCCGTTGGTCTACGAGATGAAGCGCATGTTTCCTGCGCTCGAAATCTGCATCAATGGCGGTATCGCAACACTGGACGAGACGGAAGAGCATCTTGCGCATGTAGATGGTGTGATGATGGGTCGCGCGGCTTATGAAAACCCCTATGTGCTGGCTGACGTGGATCAGCGCTTCTTTGGTGCGACGCTGGCACCCTTGTCGCGGCACGAGGTGATTGAGGCATTCTTACCCTATATCGCAGCGCGGCTTGCCGAAGGAGTGACGCCCACTGCGATGACGCGCCACATTCTGGGTCTTTTCCAGCACATGCCCGGCGCTCGTGCCTTCCGCCGTCACTTGAGTGAGAATGCGCACAAGCCCGGCGCCGGTTTGGATGTCGTGCGCGACGCCGCGGCGAAAGTCCGCGAGCCTGTGTTTGCTGAATAACGGTCAAAGTACACCTTGCACGTCGTCATTGCCGAACCTGGTTACCGGGTATCCATTTTGCCTTTGCGTTTTACGCCGGTGACATCTGATTGTCACTGCCGGTCAAGCAGCGCGCCGGAAATGTCGCGTGTCGTCGTGACACCGGTGAGCGCCATGGAAACCCGCATCTCGCCTTTGAGCGTGCCGAGATAGTTTTCAAGACCCGCCTGTCCTTGTGCCGCAACTGCATAGACCCAGGGCCGGCCAATCAGCGTACCTTTGGCCCCGAGTGCCAGCGCCTTCACCACGTCCTGCCCGCTGCGAATGCCGCCATCGACAAGTATGTCAGCACGCCCCCCAAGTGCGTCAACAACACGCGGTAGCATGGCGATGGAAGAAGACACGCCGTCAAGTTGCCGCCCCCCATGGTTGGAGACGATCACACCATTCGCGCCCGTATCTGTCGCGGCAACAGCGTCTTCCGGGCTCAACACGCCCTTGATGATGAGGTCGCCATCCCAGATGGAGCGGAGCCACTCAATGTCTTTCCACGTAACAGACGCATCAAGCTGCGATCCGATCCAGGCGGCAAAGTCTGCAGGTGTCGTCGCCTTGGGAACATATTCGGTCAGATTGCCAAACGTGTGTGGCTGTCCGCGCAGACCCACATCCATCACCCATCTGGGATGCGCGAGATAGGTATCAATCGCCGCCCGCAGTTTGCCGACCGGGCTCAATGTGCCGCTCATGCCATTGCGCACATCGCGGTAGCGGGCGCCAACAACGGCAAGGTCAACTGTAAAGACAAGCGTCTTGACGCCGACACCCTTCGCCCGCTGCAGAAGCTCCTCAACTGCGCCCCTGTCTTTGAGCATGTAGAGTTGAAACCAGAAAGGAACGTCGGAGATCGCAGCCACTTCCTCAAGGGAGCAAATCCCCACGGTTGAGAGCGTATAGGGAATGCCAAACGCATCTGCCGCACGCTTGGCTTGTGTTTCGCCGCGCCGGGCCATCATGCCGGCAAGCCCGACGGGGGCCAGGGCGACGGGGATAGACCAATCTCTCCCAAAAAGTGTTGTTGACGTCGTCAGAGCGGAGACATCCCGCATCACCCGTTGCTTGAGCTGTAAATCTTCGAAATCTGTGACATTCGCCGCGAGTGTCCGTTCCTGATAGGCCCCGCCATCCAGATAATCGAAAAGGAAACGCGGCAGGCGTTTTTCTGCAAGCAACCGATAATCTTCAGTCGAAGCAGGGGCGAGGTTCAGTGACGGCATTTTGAGTCTCCTTTCCCCGAAATTATCAGGGATAGAAGGACAAGACGAGGCCAACCCTGTCTCATCCGTCACAATATTGGCAATTTGGCGCAAGATCGGCTACCTGAAAGGCTCGTCAGGCAAAGCATCGCCAGAGCAAAAGTTTGGAGAGAGTGACAATGGAATTTATGGGACTGGGCCTTACAGAGCTTCTCACATTTGCACTCGCACTTCTGGCAACCGGCCTGTTTGCGGGGGTGCTGGCCGGTCTGCTGGGCGTGGGTGGGGGAATTGTCATCGTACCCGTGCTTTTTCACCTCTTTACGCTTTTGGGCATTGATGAGGCGGTGCGAATGCATATGGCCGTTGGCACATCGCTTGGGACCATCATTCCAACCTCCATCCGGTCCCTTCGTGCGCACCACAAAAAGGGGGCCGTCGATTTTGATCTTTTGAAACGCTGGGCCTTCCCCATGTTGCTGGGCGTTATGGCGGGCACAGTTCTCGCCGCCTACGTCAAAGGGCCTGTTCTGACCGGCGTTTTTGCGTCAGTTGCGCTGCTTGTGGCGTTCAACATGGCATTCGGCAAGGAAGAATGGCGGTTGGGCGAGACGCTCCCCGGTCGTGGAGGGCAGAGCCTCATTGCGTCAGTCATTGGTGGAATTTCATCGATGATGGGGATCGGCGGAGGGACTTTCGGCGTGACTGTCATGACCCTTTACGGCCGCCCGATCCACCAGGCGGTTGCGACATCCGCAGGGCTGGGGCTTCTTATTTCCGTGCCGGGTGCGATCGGCTTTGTCCTGTCCGGGATGGGCGTCGATGCCCGCCCGCCCTTAAGTCTGGGTTATGTCAATCTGGTGGGACTGGTGCTGATCGTACCGGCAACCATTCTTGTTGCACCCTGGGGGGCAAGTCTGGCGCATGCTGTCAGCCGGAAGACGTTGGCAAGGGCTTTCGCCTTTTTCCTCGCGCTCACGTCACTGCGGATGTTTTACGGTCTGCTGAACGGCGGATGAAGCACACAGGCAGCAATCGTCAGCAATATATCGCTGACTAGATTTTCTGGTCATACGCGCCGACATCCGGCTCCTCGCAGAGCATGGCGTCCAGTGCGTCAAACATTGCTTTCTTGTTTGCGTCCGAAACCGGGCTTTCCACCACGACAACAAGTCCGGGCTTGTTGGATGATGCACGAATGAGGCCCCATGTGCCGTCCTCAACCGTCACGCGGACACCGTTCACCGTCACGACGTCCCGGATCGGTTGATCAATCAAGTGCCCCCCATCGGCCGCCATCTTCTCGATACGGGCAATGATGCGGTCTACAACGCCGTATTTTTTATCGTCCGGGCAGTGTGGCGACATGGTGGGCGACCCCCATGTTTTTGGCAGGTCATTTTTAAGGTTTGCCATGCTCATGGTCGGGTTGCGGTCAAGCATGTCGCAAATTGCAATGGCAGAGACAAGTCCGTCATCATATCCGCGACCAATTGGCGGGTTGAAAAAGTAATGCCCGCTTTTTTCAAAGCCGACCAGCGCATCAAGTTCGTGTGCTCGACGTTTGATGTAGGAATGGCCGGTTTTCCAATAGTCGGTCTTCGCACCATTCCCAATCAGAACCGGGTCGGTAAGAAAGAGACCGGTGGATTTCACATCAACCACAAATTGTGCATTGTCGTGTTTGGCAGAAAGATCCCGCGCGAGCATAACCCCCACCTTGTCGGCGAAAATTTCTTCGCCTTCATTGTCCACAACGCCGCAGCGGTCACCATCCCCATCAAAGGCAAGGCCGACATCAGCGCCCGTCTCCAGCACCTTGTCGCGGAGCGCATGTAGCATTTCCATGTCTTCCGGGTTCGGATTATATCGTGGAAATGTATGGTCAAGTTCACAGTCGAGCGGGATTACCTCCGCGCCGATACCTTCCAGCACAGCAGGGGCGAAAATACCAGCTGTGCCATTGCCGCAGGCGGCAACGACTTTGAGCTTGCGCTTGAGCTTGGGGCGATCTGTGAGATCAGCAATATAACGGGCGCGCATATCCGGTACGAACGTGTAGCTTCCGCCGGCGCGCGCCTCAAACTTTCCTTCAAGCACAATCTCGCGCAAGGCGCTCATCTCGTCCGGGCCGAAGGTAAGAGGGCGCGCTGCCCCCATTTTGACGCCCGTCCAGCCATTTTCATTATGGCTAGCGGTCACCATGGCGACAGCAGGCACATCAAGTGCGAACTGTGAAAAATATGCAGTGGGGGAAAGCGCTAACCCAATGTCGTGAACCTCTGCACCGGCAGCGACAAGTCCGTTCATCAACGCCTGCTGGATTGAGCCGGAATAGGCGCGATAGTCATGCCCAACCGCAATGCGCGGGTCCACACCAAGTTTGAACAGTAATGTTCCAAGGCCAAGGCCAAGGGCCTGAATGCCCCGCAGGTTGATTTCATCAGGAAACAGCCAACGTGCGTCATACTCGCGAAATCCCTGCGGCGCGACCATTGGTTCTGTTTCAAAAGCTTCGCTATTGGCAGGGATCGACGGGCGTGGCTTGGGAAGCATTGAAACGGTCCTGTATTTGAAATCCGGAAACTGGCGGTTCTTATAACGCAATTGGCAAGGCAGGAACACTATTCAGAATGGAGTGGAACGCCGCATTTGAGACAGTGCTGTGTGCTGAGTTCTATGCGCCATCGACCAGCCACCACGCGTCGGATCTGGGTTTTGTTGCAGACAGGGCAGCGGGCTGTGTGAATGCCCAATCCAAAGAATGAGAACGCGACGACCATACCACCAAAGATAATGAGACCCGCCGCTTTCTCGCCCGCTTCTTCGGCAAAGCCGACGCCAAGAAAGAAAGCGCCAAATGCAATGAGTGGGCCCAAAAGAATGAGCCAACGGGCACGCCGCTTGCGCGTCGCATATTCGCGAATAATGTCGTTAGGGCTGAGCCGCTGCATATGGCCCTGGCGCCGTGCCGCGTCATTCAGCCTATTCACGCAGGATCAACCGATCTCCGGCAATCTCCAGCGCCGAAAGCTCTCCCAGAAAACTCATACCCAGCAGCGATTGGCCAAGCCCCTCCTGAGACACAGCACCACGCACATTCTCCACCCGTATGGAGCCAATGGAAATCTCGTCAATCATGATCGGCGCAGAGTAGGCAATACCGTTCGCCGTTTGGTAGGGGATGCGATAGTCGAGTGTGTCGGGATCAAATCCCAGCCGTTGCGCATCAAACGCGGTAAGCGCCACATGGCTCGCACCTGTGTCCACCAGAAAGCGAACATGCGTGCCGTTTACCTTGGCGTCAGCCAGAAAGTGCCCGGACCCGTCACCGCCAAGGCTCACCACCCCTCGGGAGATTTCCTGCGCGCGCGTCGGCATCAGCTCACCCTGCGTGCGAACCATCAGGCCCTGAAATTCTTCGCGGTACCCGTAAATAATGACGAGGGCGAGCGCGATGGCGGTCCAGCTGAGCGCCTGCTTGAGGGCTAGTCCCGCATTCCGCCGGAAGCCCAGTACGGCGCTTGAGCCGACGAGTGCCAGAAGGCCGACCCCGTAAACCAGACGCATTTGAGCGTCCTGCTGGTCCAGCGCACCGGGAAATGTCCGGATCAGCAGAAAAAGAAGGGCGGTAAAGCCGAGTGCCGCCAGCGCGACCCATGTCCATGTATTGTTCTTCATGCGTCTAATATAGGGTCGGAAAGTGGAGGGGGGATAAATCTATTTGATCAAAATCAGCCTTGAATTTTGGTCAGACGTCAATTAATTACGATAAATAAATGGGTTTTCAAATAAATACCATGTAGGATTGTGAAATGAGTAGCGACAGCAAAGTCATTAACCTGGCGCAAGGCAGCGAACCCCACACCCGTACGGTGAGCGGGTTTCCGGGCCTGCCTGTCTTCGAGCCAGGCTGGGTTTGGCTGGTTGGTGCAGGGCCGGGGGATCCGGGTTTGCTCACGCTGCATGCCGTCAATGCTCTCCAGCAAGCTGATGTAATTGTTCACGACGCACTCGTGAGTGAAAACATTCTTGGTATGGCGGCTCCCGAGACTGAAATCATTTATTCCGGCAAGCGCGGTGGCAAGCCGAGCGCGAAACAGCGTGATATTTCGGCAAAGCTTGTTGAACTGGCGCGTGCGGGCAAACGCGTTTTGCGCTTGAAAGGCGGGGACCCGTTTGTCTTCGGGCGCGGCGGGGAAGAGGCTTTGGCACTCGTCGAGGCTGGTATTCACTTCCGCATTGTGCCGGGCATTACAGCAGGCATTGGGGGGTTGGCCTATGCAGGTATTCCTGCAACCCATCGCGATACCAATCATGCAGTGACCTTCATCACCGGCCACATGGCAGGTGGCGATGTGCCCGAAAATTTGGATTGGACTGCCATCGCCAAAGGCTCGCCCGCCATCGTGCTCCACATGGCACTGTCGCATTTGGATGCCATCACCAAGATCATGATCGAGGCAGGGCGTTCGCCGTCAGAACCCATGGCACTTGTGCGCAACGCTACGCTTCCCGATCAATTGGTGCTCGAAACGACACTTGGGCGTGCGGCAGTAGATGTCGCAAGAACCGGCTTTTCTGGCCCGGCCATCATCGCCATCGGGGAAATTGTGCGGATGCGTGACAGTCTCGACTGGCTGGGTGCGATGAGTGGTAAAACCTTGAGAACAGACCCGCTCGGCACCAGAGGCGCCCTCAATGCTGGCTGATCAGAAAGCTGGCTGATCAGGCCGGTTGTTCGACACCGGCCGCGATAAACCGGTCTCCAAGCTCGTCCATAATCAGATCACGCTCTTCATGACTATAGCGGCTCCAACCGCCAATTTCTTTCAGTGTCCGTCCGCACCCGCGGCAGAAGCCAAGGCGACCGTCAACGGCGCACAGGCGTTTGCAGGGGCTTTTGATCGGTTCGGTCGACAATGGGGCGTCCTCACATCCAGATTGAAGGCCAGACCATAAGGGCCGTTCAGCGCTTTGGCCAGTTTTTCAGGCCCTTACTCAAGAGAACTTGAGTGACAGGCCAGGGGCCGGTATAGCCATCCAGCACCTGAACCCGGTATTTGGATCTTGGAGACAACATATGGCCCGCGCTGCCACCGGCCTTCCGTTTGATGATATTCGCCGCCTGATCGACGGCCCGCCACTGCCTGATATCGAGGCCGGTGACGCGGTGCATGCGGCCACAGCGGGGCTTGGGCATTTGGGTGAGGTCGCGGAATGGCTGGCCGCCTGGCAGGGGAAGACTGCGCCGGCCATCACACAGCCGCTCGTCGCCGTCTTCGCCGCCAACCACAAGATCGTCGAGCGCGGCGTGACCGTCGAGCCCATGAGCGCCACCCAGGACATCGTGGAACTGGTGGCTGCGGGCGGTAAACCGGTCTCGCGCGCTGCCATGCAAAGCAATGTTGGTCTCAAAGTCTTCGATCTGGCACTGGACCTTCCCACTCCCGACATCGCCGCGGCAGATGCGCTCGACGAAGCCGCCTGTGCCGCCACTATGGCCTTTGGGATGGAGGCGATTGCCGGCGGCGCCGACCTTCTCTGCGTCACAGATATCGGGGTGGGCAACAGAACAGTCGCCGCAGCGCTCTCCATGGCCCTTTTCGGGGGGGATGTGTCTGACTGGCTGCCGGACGGGCAGGAAAATTCACAATTCGTCCAACAGCGTGAAGCCGTTGAATTGGCAATTGCGCGACTGGGTCCCCCCCAGCACAAGCAGTTGCGCGATCCGCTGGAAATCCTGCGCCGGGTGGGCGGCAGAGAGTTTGCGGCCATCGCCGGAGCGATTCTCGCTGCACGTTATCAGAAGATCCCGGTTCTGCTGGATGGCATGGTTGCCGTTACGGCAGCCGCCGTTTTACACAGTCTCGCTCCTCAGACTATCGCCCATTGCCGTGTGGCCGATTGCGGGGCGGACAAAGGTTTTTCCAAGCTCTTGACCGAGCTTAAAATGAAGCCACTTCTAACAATGAGCCTGGGAGAAAACCACGGATTGGGTGGTGTTATGGCAACCGACCTGTGCAGAACTGCAGCCATCGCTGTTCAGCCCTAACGTCAACTGGGTCTTGCCCCGTGACACTTTGTCAGTAAACTCCCGGCAAAACAAAAAGCCAGGGTGCCCCCACCCGGCATGGAAGGAGATTTTCCAATGGATATGAGTTTCTCACCTGAGGACATCGCATTTCGCGAAGAAGTGCGGACCTTCATTGCAGACAATTACCCGCGCGATGTGATCAATGGTCGTTCGCGTGGTGACATGTCCCGCGACGATATTTTGGCGTGGCACAAAATCCTCGCCAAAAAAGGGTGGGTCGCACCGCACTGGCCAACAGAAATTGGCGGAACGGATTGGACCATCTCGCAGCGTTACATCTGGAACGAAGAATGTGCCCGCGCTGAAACCACGCCGCTTCTGCCGTTCGGCCTCTCTATGGTGGGCCCGGTTATTTATACATACGGCAATGAAGAGCAGAAGAAGCGCTTCCTGCCCGGCATCTACAACGGCACGGAATGGTGGTGTCAGGGCTATTCGGAGCCAGGCGCAGGTTCAGATCTTGCCTCGCTCAAGACCAAAGCGGTGCGCGAAGGTGACCATTACATCGTGAACGGTCAGAAAACCTGGACAACGCTTGCCCAGTTTGCCGATTGGATCTTCTGTCTTTGCCGGACAGACCCGGATGCGAAAATCCAGGAAGGTATTTCCTTCCTGCTGATCGACATGAAGTCTCCAGGCATCGAAGTGCGCCCGATCATCACAATGGACGGTGCCCATGAGGTAAACGAAGTCTATCTCGACAATGTGAAGGTTCCTGTTGAAAACCGGATCGGCGAAGAAAACAAAGGCTGGACCTATGCCAAGTTCCTTTTGGGGAACGAGCGGTCCGGGATCGCAGGTGTTGCGCGTTCCAAAAAGGCTATTGAACGTCTGCGCAAGATTGCCGCGAGCGAGCTGGTGGACGGCAAACCGTTGATCAGCGATGACGAATTTGTCCGCAAAATTTCCGAAGTGGAAATTGACCTGTCTGCGTTGGAAGTAACAGAACTTCGCACACTGGCGGCAGAGAGCCGTGGCCAGGGGCCAGGGCCGGAAAGCTCGATTCTCAAGGTGAAAGGAACCGAAATCCAGCAACGGATTACGGAGCTCACCATGGAAGCCGTCGGGCACTATGCCTTCGTATACGCCCCGCACGGGGAAGCTGAAGGTGGCAACTCATTCGTACCCGGGCCGGAATATGCCAAGGGGGCGTCTCAGAACTACTTCAACATGCGCAAGACGTCGATTTACGGCGGCTCGAACGAAATTCAACATAACATTATTGCCAAAATGGTGTTGGGCCTCTAACACAGAGGCCAACCGGGGTCTTCTCCGCGCCCGCGGGCGCGGTGAGGGCAACAAAAACACCGCAGGGAAGGGACCAAGATGGACTTTTCATTCAGCGAGGAACAAACACTGCTCCGGAATACGGTGCAGAGCTTCCTTCAGGATAAGTACGACTTCGACACACGCAGCAAAATCGCCAAAAGCGCAGACGGCTGGAGCCGTGAGATCTGGACACAGTTCGCAGAACTGGGCCTGCTCGCAGCCCCATTCGCTGAAGAGCTGGGTGGTCTTGGCGGCGGCGCCATTGAAACCATGATCGTTATGGAAGAGTTTGGCCGTAACCTCGTGATTGAACCGTTCGTGGAAACGGTCGTTCTGGCAGGCGGTTTCCTTCAGGAAGCGGGGACGGACGCGCAGAAAGAAGCGCACATTCCAGGTCTTATCGGCGGCGAAACCGTTTGGACTTTCGCTTATGCGGAACCGCAGGGCCGCTATAATCTCGCCGACCTCGTCACCACGGCGAAGAAGGATGGCGATGGCTACGTGATCAACGGCTACAAGTGCGTTGTTCTGGGGGCTCCATGGGCAGACAAGCTCATCGTTTCGGCACGCACAAGCGGTGGCCAGCGTGACGCAGACGGCGTGTCGCTCTTCATCGTGGACAAGAACGCTGCCGGGGTATCAACTCGCGATTACCCGACAGTTGACGGTCGTCGCGCTTCTGAAGTGACGCTCGAAAACGTTAAGGTCGGAGCAGATGCTGTCATCGGTGAAATTGGTAAGGCATTGCCATTGATCGAAAAGATCACCGATCGCGCAATCGCCTCTCTGTCTGCTGAAGCCATCGGCGGCATGAAAATGCTCAACGATGCAACGGTTGAGTATTGTAAGACCCGTAAGCAGTTCGGTGTGCCGATCGGCAAGTTCCAGGTTCTGCAGCACCGCATGGTCGATATGTTCATGGCTTATGAGCAGTCGGTTTCCATGACCTACATGGTGACGCTTAAACTTGACGAAGATGACGCGGAGCGTTGCAAGGCAGCATCCGGCGCCAAAGTACAGATCGGCAAAGCTGGTCGTTACGTTGGTCAGCAGGCCGTTCAGTTGCACGGCGGTATGGGCATGACAGACGAATTGAATGTCGGTCACTACTTCAAACGCCTGACGATGATCGACACCCAGTTCGGTAATGTTGACCATCATCTGAGCCGTTATTCAAACGCTGCCTGATAAGGCGCTTTGTGGCGAACAGACAAACCGCGATGCTCCGGCATCGCGGTTTTTTTATGCTTGGGATTTTAGCAAGCAGCCGGGATAATTTTTAGGGGTAGGCGACTGAGGTCCGTCTGATACCGTGGCCCGCCTCAGGGATCGTCAGCAACCGTCCGGTCGGAAAAACGGCCCGAACAAGAGTGCCGCGTCCCACTTCGCTCTCAAGTTCAAAATGGCCGCCATGCGCTTCCAGGAGCCCCCGCACGATGGCAAGTCCCAGACCCGTGCCTGACCCCGGACGGGCTTTACCTTCCTTGCCTTGCCCGAACGACGAAAGAACCGTCTCGAACTCTTCTTCCGGTATGCCGGGGCCTTCATCTTCCACCCCGAAATAGAACCGCCCGTCAGGCAGATAATCGATAATCATGGTGACACGGCTGCCAGGAGGGGCAAATTTAACGGCGTTGGTCAGCAGGTTAAGCCATATCTGCCGCACACCGCGCTGATCGGCTCTAAGCTCCGGCAGAGGCTGAATAAATCGCTTCTTGATCTCAATATTGACGGCATGTGCCCGCAGATTGACCAGTCGCAGGCAATCATCTGCAATAATGGACAGATCCACCGCTTCCTCGAAGATCGTGTATTGCCCCGCCTCAATCTTGGACAGGTCCAGCACGTCATTGATCAGCGCGAGCAGATGTTGACCGCTGGAATGGATGTCGTCGGAATATTGCAGGTACTTGTCGTTCGTCATGGGGCCGAACACCTGCTTGTTCATGACCTCGGAGAAACCGATGATGGCGTTGAGCGGGGTCCGCAGCTCGTGGCTCATATTGGCCAGAAACTGTGACTTGGCCCGGTTGGCTTCTTCCGCCCGCATACGCGCGGCGTCAGATTCTTTCTTGGATTTGGAAAGGGCGGTGATCAGCTCGTTTTTTTCGACGGACAGGGCCGCAGATTGTCGCGTCGTTTCTGAGAGCTGAAGGCAGTGACCGGCAATAACGATCATGTAGGCGATGTACGACCCGGCAACCACGGTGAGCATGGAAAATGCGTGCCATGCAAGCGCGCCCAGAAAGAACCCCGCCAACGTTATGGCGGCAATCAGAAAATTGCTGGGAAGGGGGCGGTTCAGAATGAGATTGGGAGAAACGGAGACGGCGGCAATAGCCAGAAGAAAAACATTGTTCCCGAATTTGTCGGGCATCCAGAAAAGGAAAAGCGCGGAAGACCAGATAGACAAATAGAGGAATGTATAGAGCCCGAAGGATACGAGCCAGCGTCGCAGGGCATCAGGCCTGAGCTGCTTTTGCTGGTCGGTCACTTCAAGGTAAGTCGCGGCATGTCGTGCACTGAGATACAAGGACGCTGTGTTGGCGGCAAACCATATGGCGACAACTTGCCATTCCACCCATGTTGAACAGGCGATAGCGACAGCCACAACCATAAGCCAGTCGAACTTGTGTGAGAGGACATGAGCAAGCGCCAGGTCACGCAGACGCTGTTGAAACACAGCGTTGCTTCGACCTCCCATCGGAACGATGGCACTCAAAAGGCGCGCCCAATTTGACATCTAAACAAGTTCCCCAACCAGCAGCGACAACGGCAGCTCGGCCGCCGTTGTTGCGATGGGGAGCCTCGCTCAAAAGTGTTAACAAGCGCTTCGGGAAACTGGTTAACAAACACTGGAAGTTTCACCGAAAATCGCTGGATTACTGGGGATATTCATGCTCAGTTATGGTCGGGCGGCGCGCTAAGTCCTTGATGTAACCACTAAAAATGGCAAGTTTATATTGTCATTTGACTTGCCAGAACGAGCGGAGACGGAAATGTCAGATCCTTTGATTTTCGAAAAAAACGGTCATGTCGTGACACTGACCATCAACCGGCCGGATAGCCGGAACCCATTGGGCGAAGCGGAGGATGCGGATAATTTCACGAATGCGGCAGCGCGTATCAACGAGGACATGGATGTTCGGTGTGTGATTCTGACTGGCGCCGGTTCGGCGTTCTCGGCGGGGGGTAATATCAAAGCCATGCGCGAAAAGGGGGGCGGCTTTGGTGGCCCCGGCGTGCAGATTGCAGATCGCTATCGGAACGGGATCCATCGGATTGTGAAATCTGTCTGGGGTATACAGGTGCCAGTTATCGCCGCGGTGAACGGCCCGGCTATTGGCCTGGGAAATGATGTTGCATGCATGTGCGATACGCGGATCGCCTCTGACAAAGCAAAATTCGGGGTGACCTTTCTGAAAATTGGCCTCATCCCCGGTGATGGCGGCGCGTGGTTGTTGCCGAAAATTATCGGGATGGCCCGTGCCGCGGAGCTTTTCTATACAGGGGATGTGATTGAACCGCAGAAGGCGAAAGAATGGGGACTGGTTTCAGAAGTCGTGCCTCATGATGACCTGATGGCTCATGCCAACGCTCTGGCGCAGAAAATCTGCCAGCAATCCCCCAATGTTTTGCGTATGACCAAACGTCTGATGCGCGAAGGGATGATGAATTCCTATGACACGGTGATGGAAATGTCGGCCAATATGCAGGCACTGGCCCATCACACGGACGATCATATGGAGGCGTTGGA
>PAZY01000023.1 GCA_002715765.1 Rhodobiaceae bacterium
ATGTGGCAGTTGAAGTTGAATTGATTGCCCCAATCGCTATGGAAGAGAAGCTCCGCTTCGCTATCCGTGAAGGTGGACGTACCGTCGGTTCCGGCGTCGTCTCCAAAATCATCGAGTAAAGCTTACGGTCGGGCGCATCTTTTGATGCGCCTGATCGAATGGCCCGAAAGGGCATTCGGTTTAGGAGTGTAGCTCAACTGCTTGAGCACCGGTCTCCAAAACCGGGGGTTGGGGGTTCGAGTCCCTCCACTCCTGCCACCATAAGGTGGGCAGGCAATTTTTTGAGGGATCGGGGTTCCGGTCTGGCTCTTCGAAGAGGGACTATGGCGAAAACCAATCCGGTTCAGTTTGTTCGGGAAGTTCGGTCGGAAGCGTCCAAGGTGACCTGGCCTACCCGGAACGAAACGATTGTAACAACGGTCATGGTGTTCATCATGGTCGTTGTTGCGGCTGTTTTCTTTTTTCTGGCAGATCAGCTCTTGAGTGCGGGTGTTTCCTGGCTGCTCGGGCTGGGTAGCTAAGGGGCGCAACGGTTATGACGATGCGGTGGTATATCGTTCACGCTTACTCGAACTTCGAAAAGAAGGTCGCGGAGTCTATTCGCGAGCGCGCCGAGAGTGCCGGTTTGAGTGAAGCGTTTGAAGAAGTGTTGGTCCCTACGGAGGAAGTGGTTGAGCTTCGCCGTGGTCGCAAGATTAACGCCGAACGGAAGTTTTTTCCGGGCTATGTGCTTGTGAAAATGGAAATGACAGATGAAGCGTATCACTTGATCAAGGATACGCCGAAAGTGACTGGTTTTNTGGGCGCGGATAATAAGCCGCAGCCTATCAGCCAGAAGGAAGTTGACGTTATCCTGCATCAGGTGCAGGAAGGCGTCGAACGCCCGAAGCCCAGCGTTATTTTCGAGGTGGGCGAGCAGGTGCGCGTGGCCGATGGCCCGTTTGCCTCGTTCAACGGGATCGTCGAGGAAGTCGACGAAGAACGGGCACGCCTCAAGGTGGCAGTGTCCATTTTCGGTCGTGCAACNCCGGTCGAATTGGAGTATGGGCAGGTGGACAAGGTCTAAAGGGCTCTTTAGACCTGCACTGCTTGATGTATGTGGGAGAGGATGAGCCTCGTACCACTAACCCTTTAAAGTTTCCGCTGTGATTTGGCGGAAGGGGAATGAAAATGGCTAAAAAGATTACCGGTTATCTGAAGCTTCAGGTGCCAGCTGGTTCTGCCACACCGTCGCCGCCCATCGGGCCGGCTCTCGGTCAGCGTGGTCTGAACATTATGGAGTTCTGTAAGGCTTTCAATGCGAAGACCCAGCAGATGGAAAAGGGGATGCCAATCCCGACCATCCTGACGATCTTCCAGGACAAGTCCTTCACGTTCGAAACCAAGACNCCACCGGCGTCGTTCCTGCTGAAGCAGGCTGCNGGCCTGAAGAGCGGCTCCAAGCTGCCAGGTCGCGATGTCGCGGGTTCTGTCACAGCTGCGCAGTGCCGCANTATTGCTGAGCAGAAGATGGCTGACCTGAACGCGAATGATCTTGATCAGGCAACGAAAATTATTATGGGTTCAGCTCGGTCTATGGGCCTAGAGGTTACGGAGTAAGACGATGGCGAAAGTAGCAAAACGTACCGCCGCCGTCCGTGAAGGCGTCAATCCAAAACATCTCTACACGCTCGGCGAAGCCGTAAAGATGGTCAAAGAGCGGGCAACGGCGAAGTTCGACGAGACAATTGAAGTTGCGATCGGCCTAGGTGTTGATCCGCGCCATGCTGACCAGATGGTTCGCGGTGTTGTGGAATTGCCAAACGGCTCGGGCCGTACGGTTCGCGTCGCTGTGTTCGCGAAAGGCGACAAGGCTGATGCAGCCCGTGCAGCTGGTGCTGACATTGTGGGTGATGATGAGCTTGCTGCAGAAGTGTTGGCGGGCAAAATCGATTTTGATCGCTGCATTGCAACGCCTGACATGATGCCGCTCGTCGGTCGTCTGGGTAAGGTGCTTGNCCCACGCGGCATGATGCCGAACCCNAAGGTTGGCACGGTTACACCTGATGTGGCTGAAGCTGTTCGCTCTGCCAAGGGTGGTGCTGTTGAGTTCCGGGTTGAAAAGGCCGGGATCATTCATGCCGGNATCGGCAAGGCGAGCTTCGGTGAAGATCAGATTGCCGGCAATATCCGCGCTCTGATCGATGCTGTGCAGAAGGCAAAGCCAACNGGNGCGAAGGGTCAGTATCTTCGCAAGGTTGCGCTGAGCTCNACCATGGGGCCTGGNGTCAAAGTTGATCTTGGGAGCCTGCAGGACGCTTAANGCGGCCTGCTGACAAGTTTCCCGGCATGCCTTTGGGTGTGTCGGGTTTGAAACGGGGCGGGCAGCTTTCCGGTAACGGGAGGCTGCAGGTCGCGTTTTACCTGTCCGAGACGGTGGGTGCCGATCCTGTTTTCAGGTGACGCTTAATGGGTTCAACCCTGCCTGCACTAGACGGGGGAGTGAGCGGAATTCAGACATGCCTTTTGGGCGTGTCTGGTCAGTTCAAACCCGGGACAGGCAAGGAGCGCTGTTTGGGTGTGACGATCGGAGATGATTGAAGCACGTAAGCAGCAACTGCCAACGGTGGAAAAGCGGATGGTCTGTTTTTTCACCCCCGACGCGCCCGAGGGTTTCGGGTGTTTTGGAGAGAGTAAGTGAATAGAGCCGAAAAATCGGAACTTGTGACACACCTCAACGGCGTTTTTAAGAATGCCGGTGTGGTTGTTGTTGCTCACTACTCCGGTCTTTCTGTCGCGCAGATGACAAAGCTGCGTGCCCGGATGACGGAAGTGGGTGGCAATGTAAAGGTCACGAAGAACCGGCTCGCCAAACTCGCTCTGGATGGGACCCCGGTAGCCGGTATTACCGACTACTTCACGGGTCCAACGGCTATCGCCTATTCGGAAGACCCTGTTGCAGCNCCGCGTATTGCTGCAGCCTTTGCCAAGGAGTTCGACAAGTTCGAAATCCTNGGGGGTGCGATGGGTGAAACCTTGCTCGATCAGAACGGTGTTAAGGCGCTTGCCGAATTGCCGTCGCTGGACGAGCTGCGTGCGAAGCTGGTTGGAATGATTTCCACACCTGCTACGCGGATCGCCGGTGTGCTTCAGGCACCCGCTGGTCAGCTTGCACGTGTTATGGGTGCGAAAGCCGCCAAGGGCGAGGCGGCATAAGCCGTTCCTCAACAACCAAATTTGAACTGACTATATAGAAGAGACATAAAATGGCTGATCTTGAAAAAATCGTCGAAGACCTTTCCAACCTCACTGTTTTGGAAGCTGCTGAGCTTTCAAAGCTTCTCGAAGAGAAGTGGGGCGTTTCTGCTGCTGCGCCTGTTGCTGTTGCAGCTGCTGCTGGTGGTGGCGATGCCGCTCCAGCTGAAGAGCAGGATGCTTTCTCCGTTGTTCTCACCGACGCTGGTGACAAGAAGATCAACGTGATTAAAGAAGTCCGCGCGATCACGGGCCTTGGCCTGAAAGAAGCGAAGGACCTCGTAGAAGGTGCTCCGAAGGAAGTTAAGGCAGACGTGCCGAAAGCTGANGCTCAGGAACTGAAGAAGAAGCTTGAAGAAGCTGGCGCTAAAGTTGAGCTGAAATAATCGACTAGGGAGCGACAGTAATGTCGCTCCCATCTGTCTCCGCCGAGGGACATAGGCAAATTTGTTTGCTGTCTCGGCACTCTGTTTAAGGAAGATTGCGAGGAACAAAAATGACGCAGTCATTCACTGGTCGCAAGCGGGTCCGCAAGTCATTCGGACGTATTCCGCAAGTGGCAGAAATGCCTAACCTCATCGAGGTTCAGAAATATTCCTATGACCAGTTTTTGCAGGTTGGAAAGCCCGATGATGGTCGGCTTGACCAGGGTCTGCAATCGGTCTTCAGCTCGGTCTTCCCGATTAGCGATTTTTCGGAAACGGCGATGCTTGAATTCGTGGATTACGAATTCGAAGAGCCCAAGTACGATGTAGAAGAGTGTCAGCAGCGCGACATGACGTTCGCGGCGCCGCTCAAGGTGACCATGCGCCTCATTGTGTTTGAGGTGGATGAAGATACAGGCGCCAAGTCTGTTAAAGATATTAAAGAGCAAGACGTTTACATGGGCGATATGCCGTTCATGACCGCAAACGGGACCTTCGTTGTGAACGGTACCGAGCGGGTGATCGTCTCTCAGATGCACCGTAGTCCGGGTGTATTTTTCGATCATGACAAGGGTAAAACTCATTCGTCCGGCAAGCTTCTGTTTGCAGCACGCGTGATCCCTTACCGTGGTTCCTGGCTCGATTTCGAATTCGATGCGAAAGACATTGTGTTNGTGCGCATCGACCGTCGCCGCAAGCTGCCGGTAACAACACTGCTTTATGCTCTGGGNCTGGATGCGGAAGATATTCTTTCCACATTCTATCAGAACGTGACGTACACCAAGACAGACAAGGGCTGGAGAGTGCCGTTCGAGCCGGAACGGTATCGCGGTTTCAAGCCCGAGTTTGACTTTGTGGATGCCAAGACNGGCGATGTGGTGGTTGAAGCCGGGCGGAAGATCACGCCTCGCCTTGCCAAGAAGCTGGCTGAAGATGGTCTCGCTGAGCTGCTGGTGCANGACAGTGAAGTTATCGGTCGTTACATTGCCGAGGAACTTGTGAACCTGGAGACCGGTGAGATTTTCGCCGAGGCCGGGGAAGAGATCACCGAAGAGCTGTTGGAGACGCTGGTTGAGGCNGGTGCNGTTGATGTGACGACGCTCGACATTGATCATGTGAACAATGGTGCGTTTATTCGCAACACNCTGGCGGCCGANAAGTCGACCAATCGTGAGCAGGCGCTTTACGACATTTACCGCGTGATGCGCCCAGGTGAACCGCCAACCCTTGATACAGCGGATGCGCTNTTCCACAGCCTGTTCTTCGATCCGGAACGGTATGATCTCTCGGCTGTTGGCCGGGTGAAAATGAATATGCGTCTGAACATTGACGTTGAAGACACGATGCGTGTGCTTCGCAAAGAGGATATTATTGAAGTTATCCGTACGTTGGTTGGGCTGCGCGATGGTCGCGGCGAGATTGACGATATTGATAATCTCGGTAATCGTCGGGTGCGTTCTGTCGGTGAATTGATGGAGAACCAATACCGTATCGGTCTTCTGCGTATGGAGCGGGCGATCAAAGAGCGGATGAGTTCTGTCGATATCGACACTGTGATGCCGCATGATCTGATCAACGCGAAGCCGGTTGCGGCTGCAGTGCGCGAATTCTTCGGTTCGTCGCAGCTGTCCCAGTTTATGGACCAGACCAATCCGCTTTCCGAGATCACGCATAAGCGTCGTCTTTCGGCGCTTGGCCCAGGTGGTCTGACACGTGAGCGTGCCGGCTTTGAGGTGCGTGACGTGCATCCGACCCACTATGGTCGTATCTGTCCGATTGAGACGCCGGAAGGGCCGAACATTGGTCTGATCAACTCACTCGNGACGTTTGCGCGGGTAAACAAATACGGTTTCATTGAGAGCCCGTATCGCCGNGTGGTGGGTGGCAAGGTCACGAATGACATTGTTTATCTCTCCGCGATGGAAGAGGCGCGTTACCGGGTTGCGCAGGCGAATGTGCAGATTGCAGCCGATGGTGCTTTGCAGGATGAGTTGCTGAACTGTCGTATTGATGGTGACTTTGAGATGGTGCCGCCGGAGCAGGTGGATCTTATCGACGTTTCACCGAAACAGATCGTTTCGGTGGCNGCNGCTCTTATTCCTTTCCTTGAAAACGATGACGCCAACCGNGCGCTCATGGGGTCCAACATGCAACGTCAGGCCGTGCCATTGGTACGTGCGGAAGCGCCATTTGTTGGAACAGGTATGGAAGAGGTTGTGGCCCGCGATTCCGGTGCTGCGATTGCTGCCCGCCGGACCGGTGTNGTTGACCAGGTTGACGCGACCCGTATCGTTATTCGTGCGACGGAAGAGACTGACCCCGGCAAGCCTGGTGTTGATATCTACAATCTGCGCAAGTTCCAGCGCTCGAACCAGAACACCTGTATCAACCAGCGTCCGCTGGTGCGTGTGGGTGACCGGATCAGNGGTGGTGATATTATTGCTGATGGTCCGTCTACGGANCTTGGGGAGTTGGCTCTTGGCCGGAACGTGCTCGTCGCGTTCATGCCCTGGAACGGCTACAACTTCGAAGACTCCATTCTGATTTCCGAGCGTATTGTGCGCGACGACGTGTTTACNTCTATCCACCTNGAAGAGTTCGAGGTGATGGCGCGCGACACGAAGTTGGGCCCTGAAGAAATCACCCGTGATATTCCAAACGTGGGTGAAGAAGCGCTTCGTAATCTCGATGAAGCCGGTATCGTTTACATCGGTGCNGAGGTTGGNCCTGCNGANATTCTNGTTGGCAAGATCACNCCAAAGGGCGAGAGCCCGATGACGCCGGAAGAAAAACTTCTGCGCGCCATCTTTGGCGAGAAGGCTTCCGATGTTCGGGACACATCGCTTCGTCTGCCACCTGGTGTGACGGGGACTGTTGTGGAAGTTCGTGTGTTCAACCGCCATGGCGTTGATAAAGACGAACGTGCGATGTCGATCGAGCGGGACGAAGTTGAACGTCTTGCCAAGGACCGTGATGACGAACTCGCCATTCTTGAGCGGAACGTCTATGGCCGTCTGGAAGAAATTCTGATCGGTAAGGAAGCTGCTTCCGGTCCGAACGGTATTTCTGAAGGCACGAAGCTTTCAGCCAGNGATCTGGAGCCGCTCTCGAAAGGGCAGTGGTGGCAGATTGCNGTGGCTCAAGAAAAGGCCATGGGCGAAATTGAAGCGCTGCGGCGTCAGTATGACGAGTCGAAGNCCCGCCTCGAAGCTCGCTTNGACGACAAGGTTGACAAGCTTCAGCGTGGTGACGAACTGCCACCTGGCGTGATGAAGATGGTCAAGGTTTTCGTAGCTGTGAAGCGCAAGCTGCAGCCGGGTGACAAGATGGCTGGTCGTCATGGGAACAAGGGGGTTATCTCCCGCATCGTTCCGATTGAAGACATGCCGCACCTGGAAGACGGAACATCTGTGGACATCGTTCTCAACCCGCTCGGCGTGCCAAGCCGTATGAACGTTGGTCAGATTCTTGAGACACATCTTGGCTGGGCATCCCACGGGATTGGCCGGAAGGTGAGTGAAGCTCTTGAAATCTATCAGCGTGAAAACCGGCTCGATATGCTGAAGGACACGCTCGACAAGGTTTATGAAGGCGACGAGACATATGCGTCGTTGGATCAAGACCAGATGATCGAGATGGCCGGCAACCTGCGCAATGGTGTTCCGTTCGCGACCCCTGTTTTCGACGGGGCACACGAGCCTGANATTGTGGANATGCTTGAGAAGGCGGGACTTGGCAAAAGTGGTCAGGTTCGTCTCTTCGACGGCCGCACGGGTGAAGAGTTCGACCGCGATGTAACCGTTGGNTACATNTATATGTTGAAACTGCATCACCTTGTTGATGACAAGATCCACGCACGTTCGATCGGCCCTTACAGCCTTGTGACGCAGCAACCATTGGGTGGTAAGGCCCAGTTCGGTGGTCAGCGTTTNGGGGAAATGGAAGTCTGGGCACTGGAAGCATATGGCGCGGCGTACACGCTCCAGGAAATGCTGACAGTGAAGTCGGATGACGTGGCTGGTCGTACCAAGGTCTATGAAGCGATTGTTCGCGGTGATGACACGTTCGAAGCCGGTATCCCTGAGAGCTTCAACGTTCTCGTTAAGGAAATGCGGTCGCTCGGTCTCAATGTCGAATTGATCGANAGGCCNGCGAGCTGATGAACAACAGGCGGGAGGGAGCTGNCGCTTCCGCCTGCTGCTCCTTGCGGAGCGACGAGTTTTGAAATTGGGGGAAGTGCAGGGCGGCCCTGCTTGCATTTCCATCATCCCGACAGGCCGATTGGCCGAAACGGGCCCGAACCGAGGAGAAGTCCATGAACCAAGAGGTCATGAATCTTTTCAACCCGANAGCTCCTGCTCAGACATTTGAGCAGATCCAGATTTCACTTGCGAGCCCGGAGAGAATTCTTTCCTGGTCGTTTGGTGAAATNAAAAAGCCCGAGACGATNAACTACCGTACGTTCAAGCCAGAGCGTGACGGGTTGTTCTGTTCGCGTATTTTTGGTCCGATGAAGGACTATGAGTGCTTGTGCGGCAAATATAAGCGCATGAAGTACAAAGGTATTATCTGCGAAAAATGCGGTGTGGAAGTANCGCTGGCGAAGGTTCGCCGTGAGCGTATGGGCCATATCGAACTTGCTGCGCCTGTTGCCCATATCTGGTTCCTGAAGTCGCTGCCATCTCGCATCGGCCTTTTGATGGATATGACGCTTAAGGATCTTGAGCGCGTTCTTTATTTCGAAAACTATATTGTTATCGAGCCGGGCCTGACGCCGCTGAAGGAAAGACAGCTTCTCTCGGAAGAAGAGTTCCTTGACGCACAAGANCAGTATGGTGATGACAGCTTTACGGCAGGCATCGGTGCGGAAGCGATCCGNGACATGCTGATCGCGCTTGACCTTGAGAAGATCGCTGCTGATCTTCGTGTTGAGATTGCCGAAGCGACNACNGAGCTGAAGCCGAAGAAGCTTGCCAAGCGTCTGAAGGTNATTGAGGCCTTCATTCATTCAGGCAATCGCCCTGAATGGATGATCCTNAAAGTTGTNCCGGTTATCCCGCCTGAGCTNCGTCCGCTGGTGCCGCTGGATGGTGGTCGTTTTGCGACGTCTGACCTNAACGACCTATACCGTCGTGTGATCAATCGTAACAACCGTCTGAAGCGCCTGATGGAGCTTCGTGCACCNGACATCATCATCCGTAACGAAAAGCGGATGCTGCAGGAATCNGTNGATGCGCTCTTTGACAATGGTCGTCGNGGCCGTGTGATTACGGGTGCNAACAAGCGGCCGCTGAAGTCGCTTGCGGACATGCTGAAGGGTAAGCAGGGGCGTTTCCGCCAGAACCTGCTTGGCAAGCGCGTCGACTATTCCGGTCGTTCGGTTATCGTGGTGGGTCCGGAGCTGAAGCTTCACCAGTGCGGCCTGCCGAAGAAGATGGCGCTTGAGCTTTTCAAACCGTTCATCTATTCGCGCCTTGAAGCCAAGGGTCTCAGTGCCACGGTGAAGCAAGCCAAGAAGCTTGTGGAGAAAGAACGTCCTGAGGTTTGGGATATTCTGGAAGAAGTGATCCGGGAGCATCCGGTTCTTTTGAACCGCGCGCCGACGCTTCACCGTCTGGGNATNCANGCGTTNGANCCNNNGCTNATNGANGGTAANGCGATCCAGCTTCACCCGCTNGNNTGNGCNGCGTTCAANGCTGACTTTGANGGNGACCANATGGCTGTGCACGTGCCGCTGTCGCTTGAAGCGCAGTTGGAAGCGCGCGTGCTCATGATGTCGACGAACAATATTCTGCATCCTGCGAACGGGACGCCGATCATTGTGCCGTCACAGGACATTATTCTGGGTCTCTACTACATCTCTCAGATGAAGGATAATGAACCGGGCGAGGGTATGGTGTTTGCTGATCTCGCCGAGATCGAGCATGCGCTGGACAAGGGTGCCATCACGTTGCACTCCAAGATCAAAGCGCGCTGGCACACGAAAGACGAAGAGGGGAACACGATTTCTCTGGTCGTTGACTCCACGCCAGGGCGCATGATGGTTGCGCAGGTTTTGCCGCGTCATCACAAGGTGCCGTTTGATCTCGTCAATCGTCTGCTCACCAAGCGTGAAATCTCCAGCATGATCGACGTGGTTTATCGCCATTGCGGTCAGAAGGAGACGGTTATCTTCTGTGACCAGATCATGGGTCTTGGTTTCCGTCAGGCATGCCGTGCAGGTATTTCCTTCGGTATGGACGACATGATTATTCCGGCGGAGAAGGAAGGTCTTGTTGAAGAGACACGCCTGCTCGCGAAGGAATATGAGCAACAGTACATCGACGGCCTCATCACGCAGGGCGAGAAGTACAACAAGGTTGTTGATGCCTGGGCCAAGTGTACTGACAAGGTTGCGGACACGATGATGGACAAGATTTCGTCTGTTCAGGTGAATGAAGAGACGAAACGCGAAAAGCCGATCAACTCGATCTATATGATGGCGCATTCCGGTGCGCGTGGTTCGCCCACCCAGATGCGTCAGTTGGCTGCGATGCGTGGTCTGATGGCGAAGCCATCGGGTGAGATCATCGAGACGCCGATCATTTCGAACTTCAAGGAAGGCCTGACCGTTCTTGAATACTTTAACTCCACTCACGGGGCGCGTAAGGGTCTTGCTGATACGGCGTTGAAGACCGCGAACTCCGGTTATCTGACACGTCGCCTTGTTGACGTTGCGCAGGACTGCATCGTGATTGAAGAAGATTGCGGTACGGATGCAGGTATTACATTGGCGCCGGTCATTGAATCCGGTGAAGTGATTGTATCGCTGGGCCAGCGTGTGCTGGGCCGGACCAACGCGGATGATATTATTCATCCGTCCACTGGCGAAGTCCTGTTCCCGAGGGGAACACTGCTCGACGAGGCTGATGTCGATGTAATCGAGAATGCCAATGTCCAGTCCATGCGGATCCGTTCGGGTCTGACTTGTGAAACACGTAATGGTATTTGTGCGGCTTGTTATGGTCGTGACCTTGCACGTGGTACGCCGGTCAACATGGGCGAGGCTGTTGGTGTTATTGCTGCCCAGTCGATTGGTGAGCCTGGTACTCAGTTGACGATGCGTACATTCCATATTGGTGGTACGGCGCAGGTTGTTGACACATCTTTCCTGGAATCCAACCATTCCGGTAAGGTGAAGATCGTCAATCGCAATATCGTTAAAGACTCGTCCGGGGTTCTTGTGGTTATGGGTCGTAACGTACAGGTTCAGGTTCTCGACGAACATGGCCATGAGCGTGCCTCGCACAAGCTGACCTACGGTTCGCGCTTGCGTGTTGATGACGGCGATGCCATCGAACGTGGCCAGCGTATCGCAGAGTGGGACCCCTATACGATGCCGATCCTGACGGAAGTCAACGGGACGGTGGCGTTTGAGGATCTTGTTGATGGCATGTCCATCCGTGAAGTCATGGACGAAGCAACGGGCATTTCCCAGCGTGTCGTTATCGACTGGCGGACAAGCCCCCGCGGTTCGGAACTTCGTCCGGCTATCGTTGTGAAGGACAGCAGCGGCGGTGTCGCGAAACTGTCGAACGGCAATGATGCCCGCTTCCTGCTCTCTGTGGACGCTATTCTGTCTGTTGAGGGTGGAGCTGATGTCCACGCGGGTGACGTGCTTGCGCGTATTCCAACGGAGGGCGCCAAGACCCGTGACATTACCGGTGGTTTGCCACGCGTTGCGGAGTTGTTTGAAGCGCGGCGTCCGAAGGACCACGCCATCATCGCCGAGGCTACAGGTAAGGTAGAGTTTGGCCGTGACTACAAGAACAAGCGGCGCATTCTCATTCATCCGGAAGATGGTGGAGATCCGTTCGAGTATCTGATTCCGAAGGGTAAGCATATTACCGTTCAGGAAGGGGATATTATCGAGAAGGGCGAGTACCTTCTGGATGGTCACCCGGCACCACATGATATTCTTGCAATTTCAGGTGTGGAGGAACTTGCTTCCTACCTCGTCAACGAAATTCAGGATGTCTACCGTCTGCAGGGTGTGGGCATCAATGACAAGCACATCGAAGTGATTGTTCGCCAGATGCTGCAAAAGGTAGAGATCGATAACCCGGGTGATGCGCCTTACCTTGCTGGTGAGCAGGTTGACCGGATCGAGCTTGACGAGGTGAATGATCGCTTGCGTGAAGAAGGCAAGGTCGAAGGAACGGGTAAGCCGGTTCTGCTTGGGATTACCAAAGCTTCGCTCCAGACACGTTCTTTCTTCTCTGCTGCGTCCTTCCAGGAAACAACACGCGTTCTCACAGACGCTGCTGTGAACGGCAAGGTTGATGAGCTGCACGGCCTGAAGGAGAACATCATTGTCGGTCGTTTGATCCCGGCTGGTACGGGTCGCATGGTTGAGCTTTTGCGTGGTGAAGCGCAGGAGCGTGACGAAGTGATCCTNCAGGAGCAGATTGCCAGCGGTGAAGCGGCTGTTGTTGAGGCGGTTGCGGAGACACCGATGGTGGAAGAGGCTGCTGCCGAAGCGGCGGAGCCCGAAACACCGGTTGATGGCGAGGCTTAAGCTCACCGCATGATTGCGGAAACCAAATATGGAAAAGCCGTTGCGTTTCTACGCAGCGGCTTTTTTGCTTTCGGTTTGTTGTTGAGTGCTGTTTGGGAAGGGCCTGCCGCGGCACAAGACAATGAAGAGGCGGCATTGTCGCGGGAGGAGATTGTCCAGCTTGTTGTGCTGGCTAATCTTGAGTTTACGTTGTTGCATGAAATTGGACATGCGTTGATCGACCATTTTGAGCTGCCGGTGTTTGGTCGGGAAGAAGATGCTGCCGACCAGATCGCGACGACGACGATGATCTNGCGCAACAACGCNGATGTGGACGCGTATGCGATTGACAGGCTTCTGGCTGTTTCGGGGCAGTGGCTTTCGGAGTGGAAGGAAGAGCGACGTGTTNTGGGGAGCGCACATGCCTTCTGGGACAGTCATTCCCTTTCCATTCAGCGCTTTTACAATATCAACTGTCTTCTCTACGGGGCTAACCCGGATGAATTGAGTTTTCTTCTGGATAGCGAGGGGCTGCCGGCGGAGCGTGGTTTTCTTTGNGAGGATGCCTACAAGCTTGCNTATCGCTCAAACCTTTGGCTNNTGGANAATTATGGGCGAGCGGCGACGGATATCGTCCCTTTTCATGGCCTTACGGTCGAGTTTCAGCCGACGCGGGATCCGCGCCATGAGAAGGTGCGTGGCTGGATCGTTTCTTCCGGTCTGGTNCGTGACATCGCGGCGCGTGCGACGGAATTTTTTCCCTGGCNAAGAGANGTTCCTGTGCGTTTTGTAAACTGTCCAGGCAGTGCCGAGGCTTTCTATAATCGGAACGTGGCTGAAATCACGGTCTGTTACGAATTGCTGGAGTTGTTTCTGACCAGTGTNGAGAAAGACTTTGCTGCCGAGCTTGCTGTTNTTTGTGGCAATGCCGGGTTGAGGCGATTATTCGCAGCTCGTCTTTCCTGTCTGCCCGAATAGGTTTNGTCTAAAATCGATTGAGGGGAATGCGCAAGTAGGCAGTGCCATTCTTCTCGGGCGGNGGCAATTCTCCCGCTCTGAGGTTAAGTTGGATGGAGGGAAGGATGAGGGCTGGCATTGAGAGCTTCTTNTCTCTNTCAGTGCGAAGCGCGATGAACTCTTCNCTGCTTTTCCCAGCGATATGTATGTTCTCCAGTTTCTGTTTTCGAATGGTGGTTTCCCANGCNGGGGAACGGCCGTTGGGNGCGTAATCGTGGCAGAGAAACACACGGGTTTCGTCGGGCAGGCGGAGTAAGGTCTCGATGGAGGTAAAGAGTGTGTCGGCATCTCCGCCGGGAAAGTCACATCGTGCCGTTCCATAGTCGGGCATGAAGAGCGTATCGCCGACGAACAGTGCGTCGCCTATCTGGTAGGAGACACAGGCNGGTGTGTGACCTGGCGTCTGGATGACCTTAGCGTGCAGTGTGCCAATCCGGAAGGTTTCTGCATTACTGAACAGGTGATCGAACTGGCGGCCGTTCGGCGCAAACGGGTAGGGGAAATCAAAAATGGGTGCAAAGGNCGATTGGACCTGGGCAATNCGGTCACTCACTGCGATTTTTGCGCCCGGGTGTTTCGACTTCAGATAATGAGCAGCTGAAATGTGGTCAGCGTGGATATGGGTTTCGAGTATCCAGTCTACTGTAAGCTTTTCCTTCTCGATATCCGCGAGAAGTGTGTCGGCTGCCTGTGTGCCCGTCCGTCCGCTTGCCGCGTCGTAGTCCAGNACGGGGTCNATGATGGCAACGNGCTTGCTCGCCTCATCCTGGACAAGATAGGAGATAGTGTTGGTTGCNGNGTGGAAATATCCCTTCACTGAAGGCGGGTTTTNAGGGGTGNGAGCAGTCTGATTAGCTACTGAGTGGCAGGNCATTCCGGNCTCCTGTTTCAATTAAACAGAATATATACGTAAAATAATAATATTCAATAGATCTAATATAAGNAGGTGAGGCTCGATAAAACGGCGGGAATCATCGGGAATCGATGTCTATAGGAGGGGGCAAGCGAGTCGACACTATTCCCAANTTGTTCGTTTGAGGGGGAGGGNNGAGNNGGNTATTATGGAAANTTCCTCGCATNGTTTTGCCATGGCAGACCCAAATCNNGGTATTTGAGCAGTTGAGGGCCGTGNAATCTGATGATTTGATTGGAAAACGCGAAAAGGGTGCGAATTCTTTCATTTTCTTAAACTGTGGGGTTGACGCCCNCGGGGGGCGACGGTAGGTTCCGCCAACTTCGCTTCAGGTCGTAGTCCTACTGCAGCAGATCGTTGCACCAACGCTAAACACTGACGCAAAAAATCGAATACGAGGACTGGGGCATGACCCTGGGAAACTAGGGTCCTCTGCAAGTTTGGTACGAACATCAAGGTGATGATCTCGTGCCTAACAGCCGTGTGCATCCTAGAGGGAGACATCCCTAGTGCACGCGGTTTTATGTTTGGATGAACAAGAGCGACGGTCGAGCTAAAATATGCCAACGATCCAACAGCTAATTCGCAACCCGCGCAAATCGCCGGTGAAGCGTAATAAAGTACCCGCAATGGAGGCTTGCCCTCAGAAGCGTGGTGTATGCACCCGTGTCTACACAACGACACCGAAAAANCCGAACTCCGCGCTGCGTAAAGTAGCTCGTGTTCGCCTGACAAACGGTTTCGAGGTGACGAGCTACATTCCGGGTGAAGGTCACAACTTGCAAGAGCACTCCGTGGTGATGATCCGCGGCGGACGTGTGAAGGACTTGCCAGGTGTTCGCTATCACATCGTGCGTGGTGTGCTTGATACACAGGGTGTTAAAGACCGCAAGCAGCGCCGTTCGAAATACGGCGCGAAGCGTCCGAAGTAAGGGATACGAGCGATGTCGAGACGTCACCGCGCAGAGAAACGCGAAGTTATTCCAGACNCCAAGTTTGGCGATCTGGTGCTGACGAAGTTCATGAACAGCCTTATGCGGGATGGCAAGAAGTCTACCGCCGANCGGATTGTTTATGGTGCTTTTGATCGCATGAGCGATAAGGGCGTAGCTGATCCGCTGCGTGCTTTTCACGAGGCGCTTGAAAATGTAATGCCGACCCTTGANGTGCGTTCGCGCCGTGTGGGTGGTGCTACGTACCAGGTGCCGGTTGAGGTTCGTCCAGACCGCCGTCGTGCATTGGCCATTCGCTGGCTGATCAACGCAGCGCGCGGCCGGAATGAGAACACAATGGTTGAGCGCCTTTCGGGCGAAATTCTTGATGCTTCCAACAATCGTGGGACGGCCGTCAAGAAACGTGAAGACACACACCGCATGGCAGACGCGAACCGCGCGTTCTCGCACTATCGCTGGTAAGTAGAGCAGGGCGCTTAGAGGTTTACGAATATGTCACGCCAGACCAAACTTGAGGACTACCGCAATATCGGCATCATGGCCCATATTGACGCCGGTAAGACCACGACGACAGAGCGTATCCTGTATTACACAGGTAAGAGCCACAAGATCGGCGAAGTGCATGATGGCGCTGCGACGATGGACTGGATGGAGCAGGAGCAGGAGCGCGGTATTACGATCACGTCTGCTGCGACGACATGCTTCTGGAACGACAAGCGGNTCAATATCATCGATACGCCTGGTCACGTTGACTTCACGATTGAAGTAGAGCGTTCGCTCCGTGTGCTCGATGGCGCTGTTGCGGTGTTTGACTCGGTTGCTGGCGTTGAGCCTCAGTCTGAAACTGTTTGGCGTCAGGCTGATCGTTACCGTGTGCCGCGTATGTGTTTCGTCAACAAGATGGACCGTATGGGCGCGAACTTCTTCCGCTGCGTGGATATGATCGTTGACCGTCTGGGCGCGACGCCGCTTGTCGTGCAGCTGCCTATCGGCGCTGAATCTGACTATGAAGGTCTGATTGATCTCGTGAAGATGAAGGAAATCGTCTGGAAGGACGAGAACCTGGGCGCTGAGTTTGAGTATCGTGACATTCGTGCTGATCTGAAGGATCAGGCTGATGAATACCGGTCGACGCTTGTAGAGACTGCTGTTGAGCAAGATGATGCAGTCATGGAAGCGTATCTTGAGGGTACAGAGCCTGACGAGGCAACGCTGAAGCGTTGTATTCGTAAGGGGACGCTGGCGCAGGCTTTTGTTCCGGTTCTCAATGGTACAGCCTTTAAGAATAAGGGTGTTCAGCCGCTGCTGGATGCTGTGATCGACTTCATGCCGTCACCGCTTGATGTTCCGGCGATTAAGGGTATCGATCCTAAGACGGAAGCAGAAGTTGAGCGTCATTCGTCTGATGAAGAGCCNGCCTCGGCTCTTGCATTCAAGATCATGAATGACCCGTTTGTGGGGTCGCTGACATTTGCTCGTATCTATTCGGGTACGTTTACGGCAGGTTCCGGTGTTTTGAACACCGTGAAAGACAAGCGGGAACGTATTGGCCGTATGCTGTTGATGCATGCCAACTCACGTGAAGAAATCAAAGAAGCGTCGGCTGGCGACATTGTTGCGTTTGCCGGTTTGAAAGACACGACAACGGGTGACACGCTTTGTGATCCTAACAAGCCTGTTATTCTTGAGCGGATGGTTTTCCCTGATCCGGTGATTGAGGTTGCCGTTGAGCCCAAGACGAAGGGTGACCAGGAGAAAATGGGTATGGCGCTTGCGCGTCTTGCTCAGGAAGANCCGTCCTTCCGGGTTTCTTCGGATGAAGANAGTGGTCAGACGATCATTGCCGGCATGGGTGAGCTTCACCTCGACATTCTGGTTGACCGTATGCGCCGCGAGTTCAAGGTGGAAGCGAATGTGGGNGCCCCACAGGTTGCTTATCGTGAAACCTTCACCAAAACAGCCGATGTGGANTATACCCACAAGAAGCAGTCTGGTGGTTCAGGTCAGTTTGCTAAGATCAAGCTTGTGATCGAGCCTGGGGAAGTCGGGTCTGGCGTTGTGTTTGTCAGCGAGATCGTCGGTGGCTCAGTGCCGCGGGAATACATACCGGGTGTTGAGAAGGGTATTCGCAGTGTTGCTGACAACGGCGTGCTTGCGGGGTTCCCGGTTATCGACTTCAAGGTTCGCCTGATTGATGGTGCCTACCATGATGTTGACGCCAGCGTTCTGGCCTTTGAAATCGCAGCCCGCGCGGCAATGCGTGAAGTGGCGCCGCAGGCTGGTGCGAAACTTCTTGAGCCGATCATGAAGGTCGAGGTTGTGACGCCGGAAGAATATATGGGTGACGTTATCGGTGACCTGAACAGCCGCCGGGGTCAGATCAGTGGGACAGAGTCTCGCGGTGTGGCGACAGCGATCAATGCGATGGTGCCGCTGGCCAATATGTTTGGTTATGTGAATACCTTGCGGTCAATGTCCCAGGGGCGTGCACAGTACACGATGCAGTTTGATCATTACGAGCAGGTGCCGCAGGCGGTATCTGACGAGATCAAAGCGAAACTCGCTTAAGTTAAACGATAGAACAGACAGTTCTGAGGGAGCCTTACGATGGCCAAAGAGAAATTCGAGCGCAATAAGCCGCACTGTAACATTGGAACGATTGGTCACGTTGACCATGGTAAGACGACGCTGACAGCGGCGATTACGAAAGTTCTTGCGGAGAGTGG
>PAZY01000024.1 GCA_002715765.1 Rhodobiaceae bacterium
CGTGGGTAAAGATGCCGGCGACAAGATGATCGAGCGCGCCCTCGGCAATCTGGGTTACAAGAACCTGAATGATCTTTTTGCCGCTGTCGGGGACGGCCATATCGCCGCGCATGAGATTCTGGAACAGGTCTACCCGGCGGAAAAAGACGGCAAGCCGCGGACCAAGTACAAGGCCAAAACGAACACGGACGGGGATCCGCTGAACGCGAAACCGCTGGTGCGATTGCGCGGCGGCGCGCGGGGTCATGCGATCCGTTTTGCGAAAGATACATTCCCCTTGCCTGGGGATCGGATCGTCGGCATTTCGACGCCGGGACAGGGGGTTGTGGTCTATCCGATTTCCTCTGCTCTTCTGGAGGTTTTTGAGGCTGAACCTGAACGGTGGGTCGATGTCGCATGGGATGTGCAGGACGCTGACGCCTCCACGTTCGTCTGCCGTATCAAATTGCGTGCGGCGAATGAGGTCGGGGCGCTGGGGTCTATTGCAACCCTGATCGCTGACTATGAGGGGAATATCAACAATATGACCCTGGCTCAGCGGGACGTCGATTTTTACGAAATGGAGATTGATCTTGATGTGGTCGATCTCAAGCACGCAAACCGTATTATCAACGCGCTTAAAGGGTTGTCGGTTGTTAATATGGTGGCGCGTGTTTAAGTCATGGAAAACGCGGACGCGGTTGGCTCTGGGGGCTGCCGTCTTTAATGCAAAAGCAATGAAATCTTGAGAGGATTTAAGATGCAAGAGAAGCGGGTACTGAAGGAATTTGCGGACGCAGGTGCTCTTTTGGAGGGGCATTTTGTTCTGTCTTCAGGGCTTCATTCGTCCCGTTATCTGCAGTGCGCGCGCGCTTTGATGGATGCGAAGCGTGCCGCGCGATTGTGCAAGGCGCTTGCGGCACGCGTGCGCGAAGACTGCGCCAAGCCGATTGATCTGGTGGTCTCACCGGCAATGGGTGGTGTGATCGTTGGTTATGAGATGGGTCGTCAGCTTGGGGTGCCGTCGATCTTTTTGGAACGCGTGGATGGAGAATTTACGCTGCGGCGCGGGTTTGACATCCCCAAGGGAACGAAATGTCTCATGGTTGAGGATATTGTGACAACGGGCCTGTCTTCACGGGAAGCCATTACCGCCATTCGGGCGGCGGGCGGCACTGTGGTCGGAGCGGCCTGTCTTATCGACCGTTCCAACGGCAAGTCAAAGGTCGGGGTGAAACTCTCGGCTCTCGCCAAACTTTCTATTCCTGCCTATGAGGCAGACAAGCTTCCCGATGACCTTGCAGCGCTTCCGGCTATCAAACCGGGCAGCCGCGGTCTCAAATAAGATGTAAGTCCGATGTTCAAAAGACGCGTTAAACTTCATCCCCTCGAGCGGCTCCGCGAAGCCTTTTGGCCGCGTCGGGGATGGAAACGTGTTTTTCAGTACGGGTGGCGCCGGGTATGGCGTTTGGGCGGTACGCCTCATGCTGTGGCACTTGGTGTGGCGGCGGGCGCCTTTGCCTCCTTCACGCCTTTTATCGGGTTTCACTTCGCGATCGGCTTTGCTGTTGCGTGGGTTTTGAGGGGCAATCTTATTGCTTCTGCCTTCGGAACTTTTGTCGGTAATCCGCTGACATTCCCCTTCATCTGGATAGCAACCTATGATGTGGGCTATTGGGTGTTGCAGGGAGCAGAAGCCCCGGGCGAACCCAGTTTAAGCGCCGACATGTTTTCAGGTGCTGCTTTCAGCTCTCTTGTGCCGGTTCTGGTGCCAATGCTGGTGGGGGGGATTCCATTGGGCCTTGTCGTGGCCGGCATAGTCTATTACCTCACACGCAGTACGGTTGAAACCTATCAGTCGGCGCGGCGGGAGCGTTTGGCAGCCAAAAGCTCCGATGGTTTGTCCGAGACGGATGGATCGGTTTCAGTCAGCGATATTTAGGACAATCTTTCGGAGAGAAGGAAGCTCCGGGAGTGCCTTACGGGAGAGACGGATGCCGTCTGACAAGAGCCTCCGGCTTGGTGTAAATGTTGATCATGTTGCAACCATTCGCAATGCGCGCGGCGGGACGCACCCCGACCCTGTGCGGGCGGCCCGTCTTGCGGCGGCGGCTGGTGCGGATGGTATCACGGCGCATCTGCGGGAGGATCGGCGGCATATCGTCGACGCTGATATCGAGCGGCTGATGGCGGAGATCGAGTTACCGCTGAACTTCGAGATGGCTGCCACTGAAGAAATGCTGGCCATTGCCCTGCGTCACAGGCCGCATGCTGCCTGCATTGTGCCGGAAAAGCGGGAAGAACGGACAACCGAGGGCGGGCTCGATGCTGCGGGGGGGCATAATCGTCTGCGCCCCCTGGTTGGCTCGCTTGCAGATGCAGGGATCCGGGTCTCTTTGTTTATCGAGGCAGACCCCAAACAGCTGGAGGCTGCGGTGGCGCTACAGGCGCCGGTTGTTGAACTGCATACAGGTGCCTATTGCGATGCTTGTCTCGAAGGGGACGGTGCAGCGGCAGGGCGGGAGTTGGCACGTTTGACGGATGCTGCGTCACTCGGTGCAGCCTTGGGGCTTGAGGTGCATGCCGGGCACGGGCTTACCTATGACACGGTGACACCGATTGCGGCGTTACCCGCAGTGCGAGAGCTTAATATTGGTCACTTCCTGGTCGGAGAAGCGGTCTTTGTAGGGCTTGAAGCCGCTATTTTACAGATGCGGACCTTGATGGATGCTGCCCGCGCGGAGACACTGGAGGCCTGATGTTTCTGGAGGCCTGTTATGATTCTCGGTATCGGCAACGATATTATCGACATTCGGCGTATTGAGCGGACACTGGAGCGGCATGGCGAGCGTTTTATCGACCGGCTCTACACTGATACCGAGCGCGCAAAATCCGAGCGGCGGAAAAACCGGGGTGCTTCCTATGCGAAACGGTTTGCTGCGAAGGAGGCCTGTTCCAAGGCACTGGGAACAGGGATCCGTCGCGGTGTTTTCTGGCGTGATATGGGGGTTGTGAACCTTAGATCCGGGCAGCCGACAATGGCGCTGACCGGCGGGGCTGCCGCCCGACTGGCAGAGATGACGCCGCCTGGTATGGAGGCTCAGATCCACCTGACGATTACGGATGATGGGCCGATGGCGCAGGCGTTTGTGATTATTTCCGCTGTCCCGGCCATTCCAGCCAAAAATTGACGCATTTTGTTGGCAGTGTCGCAATGAGGCCGGGCCTTTTGAGGCAGATATGGTATGGTCCCGCCGATTTTGGGCGGTTTGTGAGGGAATCTCGCGGTTCCGCCCGAGTTTTGGGAATTTGACGGTTTTCGGTCGTATATGCGGCTGATTTCGATCCAGCGAGTGAGCACGCATGGCGACGACTGAAAAGATGAAAAGTCTCAGGGAAATTGCCTGGGCCGAGAATATCAAAACGATTTCTTTTGCATTGCTGATTGCCCTCGTCATTCGGACGTTTTTCTTCCAGCCGTTCAATATTCCCAGCGGATCCATGATCCCGACATTGCTGATCGGCGATTATCTGTTCGTCTCCAAGTATTCTTATGGCTATTCCCGTCACTCTTTTCCGTTCAGTCCCGGGCTGTTTGACGGCCGGATTATGGGGAGTGAGCCGGAGCGCGGGGACATTGCCGTGTTCAAGACACCGGCAGATAACCGAACCGACTTCATCAAACGGGTGATCGGTTTGCCGGGTGATGAAATCCAGATGCGGGATTCTATCCTTTACATAAACGGGGTTGCGGTACCGCGTGAGCGGATCGAGAACTTTATCGAGCGTGACGCATTTGGCGGGATACGGGAAATCCCGCAATACCGGGAAACCCTGCCAAATGGCGTGAGCTACACGACACTTGACCGCGTTCCGAATGCTGTGAGCGATAATACGGGCGTATATCGGGTGCCGGCAGGGCATTACTTCATGATGGGTGACAATCGCGATAATTCCAGCGACAGTCGTGTGCCCAGTGCGGTTGGTTATGTGCCGCTGGAGAATTTCGTTGGCAAAGCGCAGGTTATTTTCTTCTCCACGGATGGTTCCGCGCGGTTGTGGGCATTCTGGAACTGGTTCAGCGCGACACGCTGGGAGCGGTTGTTTGACGGTCTTGATTGACCTTTTGCACGATGAATGACGATCTCAAAAAGCTGGAAAACCGGATTGGTCACCGATTTTCCGATGTAGAGCTGTTGGTGCGGGCCCTGACCCATTCCAGTGCGGCTGTCATGGCGGGTGTTCGCGACTATGAGCGCCTGGAATTTCTGGGTGACCGGGTTCTGGGGCTGGTTATCGCAGACGTGTTGCTGATGCGTTTTCCCTCGGAGCCGGAAGGTGATCTGGCGGTCCGTCTGAATGCGCTCGTGAGGGCCGAGACCTGTACCGAGGTTGCGCGTGAACTTGACCTGAGTGCTTTTGTTCGTTTGACACCTGGGGAAGAGAAGGCGGGCGCGGGTGACCGTTCGAGTGTTCTTGCAGATATTTGTGAAGCTCTCATCGGTGCCCTCTATCTTGATGGTGGACTTGAGGTTGCGCGACTGTTCGTCGAAAGATACTGGCTTTCCCGTCTGGAAGGGATGAAACGTCCTCCACGGGATGCCAAAACGGAATTGCAGGAATGGGCGCAGAGCCGGAAGCTTGGACTGCCTAAATATACTGAGGTCAGCCGGTCCGGACCGGACCATGCGCCAGAGTTTGAAGTAAAAGTAATGATTGCAGATATCGCACCGGTGGTGGCCTCGGGGTCTTCCAAACGGGCGGCGGAACAAGCTGCGGCGGAAGCGATGCTTCTTCGCGAGGGATTGAGATGATGAGTGATACGGATACGCAAATGCGATGTGGTTTTGTCGCACTGATCGGGGCACCCAATGCGGGTAAATCCACGTTGCTCAACCAGATGGTCGGGTCCAAGGTGTCCATCGTGACCCACAAGGTGCAAACAACGCGGGCTCGTATTCGCGGTATTGCGCTGCATGAGAAGACCCAGCTTGTATTTGTTGATACGCCGGGCATTTTCAAACCGAAGCGTCGTCTGGACCGTGCCATGGTGGAGGCCGCCTGGGGCGGCGCCTCGGACGCGGACGCTGTGGTTCTACTTGTGGATGCGGAGTGGGGAATTGATGAGGATGTGGAACGCATTCTGGCGGGGCTGAAGAAGAGCGGACGTTCAGCTATTCTGGCTATTAATAAGATCGATCTTGTGCGCCATGAAGCCCTGCTGGCGCTGACGGCAAAGCTTATGGAAGCGTTCGAGTTTTCAGATGTCTTTATGATTTCGGCCTCCAAGGGGCATGGTGTTGAAGATCTGCGCCTGAAGCTTGCCAGCATGATGCCGCTGGGGCCGTGGCATTATCCGGAAGATCAGATTGCGGATATTCCGTTACGCTCCATGGCGGCAGAGATTACGCGGGAGAAGCTCTTTTTGCGCCTGCATCAGGAGCTTCCTTATTCTCTGACGGTTGAAACGGAAAGCTGGACGGCTCAGAAGGATGGTTCGGTCAAGATCGAGCAGGTTATTTTTCTTGAACGTGAAAGCCAGAAGAAGATCGCAATCGGCAAGGGTGGCCAGACGCTGAAAACAGTGGGGCAGATGGCGCGGGAAGAGATGACCGAATTGTTTGAGCAGAAGGTGCATCTTTTCCTCTATGTCAAAGTTCGTGAAAACTGGGGCAATGACCGGGAGCGGTTCCGCGAGATGGGGCTGGATTACCCGCAGGATTGATCCCCTCGGGAAGGCTTGGAGTGTAGCTGTGGAATGGCGCGATGAAGGTGTTGTGCTTTCTGTAAAATCCCATGGGGAAACAAGTGCGATTGTTGAGCTGTTCACGGCTGAACATGGGCGCCATGCCGGGCTTGTCCGTGGTGGTACATCGCGCCGCATGAAGCCGGTTCTGCAACCAGGCAACAGTGTTACTGTCAGTTGGCGTGCTCGCTTGCCGGAGCATCTGGGAAACTTCACACTGGACCTCGACAAAGCCCGTGCCGGGGTTCTGATGGATGATCCCCTGTCACTTGCCGCACTCAGCGGGGCGTGTGCCGTTGTTTCTGCATTGCCTGAGAGAGAAGCGCATGCCGCTCTCTATGATGCTTTTATTGTGCTCTTGGACACGCTTGAGCAAGAGGCGGTTTGGCCTGCTGTTTTTGTGCGATTTGAGCTCGGACTGTTGCAGGAGCTTGGTTTTGGTCTTGATCTCACCCGTTGTGCCGCAACGGGNGAGACCGGAGACCTGGCCTATGTTTCACCCCGGACCGGGCGTGCCGTCAGCGTGGCGGCCGGTGAGCCTTATAAGGACAGGCTATACAAGCTGCCTGCCTTTTTGATCGGGGGGCGTTTGTCGACGGCCAGGCCATCTGATGTTGCCGACGGGTTGCGGCTGACCGGGCATTTTCTGGAACGGCATCTGTTTGGTCCGTTTCATGGACGTTTGCCGGATGCGCGTTATCGGTTGGTNGAACGCCTGGAGGTTGCGCANAAGAAAATTGAAAGCTGATTTTCGTTCAGGCTTTTTTCTTTTGTGTCGTCATNGCGTGTTCGACCAGTGTTTCCAGTGCTGATANTACCATTTTNGTNGGGGCATCCAGCTTCAGNTCCAATGCNTTTCTGTTGAACAGCGCATCCAGGTGAGCAACGAGAATATCGGNTGCGTAGGCNGTTTCGCTGGACAGGTTTCGNAAGTATTTCAACAGCGAGGTTGAGATGCGCATGACCGGCGTGTGATCGAGCACTTTCGCNGCATTGTGGATGTCCTGGACGCGTTTGATCAGCTCTGAGGCCGGGGGCTTTTTCCCGTTTCGCAGATCGCGGTAGGTCTCTTCCACCTGCACGATTTTGCTGTTCATGGCCTTGATGCACCGGGTCTGGCTTTCAGCAATCAGGGCGTTCATTTTGACGAGCTGCTTTTTTTCAACCTTGAAATTNCTCTTGGTCAGATTGACGATCTTCTTGAGATTTGGGTCATGAGTGACTTTGGCCAATAGAAGATTGGGGGGGCTGATGAATTCACAAGGATCCCCTTTCTTNCCGGCATGTCTGTTGTCAGACGCCGGTTTCGCCCGCTCTTCTGGCTTGTCGTTTGCTTTCAAGGTCATGGTCCTGGCTCTCGGCAGTCTCTCATGTATCGTTATTTAATGTCGGTCATTACACGTTGGCAGGGTTACTCAAGATCCCAGGTTGCAGCACCAGCAGCCGGTTTGTCGGNAGGGGCGGCGTCCGCCCGNCGTTCCCCTTCAAAGAATACGTCACTTGTGTGCCGGCGCCTGTCGGGGCCGAAATAGGGACCTACTTTTACAAATTGTCTGGGTCGTTCGATTACGCTGATGACCCGCTGCATCAGACTATCGGCAGATACCGGCTTGGCCAGATATTCTGTGACGCCGTTGTCGCGNGCGCGCTCGATATTGGCGAGTTCGACATGACCGGACAGCATGATGATGGGCACAAACGGGTTNGGGTTTTCACTGTCCATCCGTATGCGGCGAACAAATTCAAAACNGTTCATTGGTTCCATGCTGGCATCTGTAATCAGCAGNTCAGGAACTTCCTGCTTGTAGAGCTCTAATGCAGATTCGCCATCTGAGGCCGTTATCACCTTGCCTATGCCCATCAGCAGAAGCAGATCCTGGATGAGTTTGCGCATGTAAGGACTGTCGTCGACAAACATGGCCGTCAGGACGCTCAGGTCGTAAGTTTTGGAACCACTGTTTTGGGGCGGCNTTGAAACCTCTTACCAAAGATTATCTTTGTCAGGATTATTACGCGGCCACGTCTTAGAATGATTAAAGAAACTAATTCAAATTATATGGTTTCGCAACTTTGTGGGTNTGTTGGTTNTTTTGATTGACGAAATATGAATTTTACATTCAGGTTTTGCGAAANAAANCAAACCTATAGGCGGGGTATTGGTCAGCCTTCCTGCTATAATGGCGTTATCGTCNGGTTTTATTTGTTCCGTTTACGAACTCTGTTGTGCCGTCTGACGGCAAAACCTTGTCATGAGCTTTGGATTTCGACTTCGCGGTTCAGTTCGCTGATCAGTGTCGACCAGGCGGCCTCGTATTCTTCCGTCCATGCATCGCCCAGCACGTCTTCGAATGTCTCTTTTACAATATTGAAGAAGGACGAGAACACCTTCGGCTCAATACCCAGATGGCCGTGATTGACCATTTCGGTTGAAATCATGCTGGTTGCGAAATGGCGGTTGCCGTCGAAATCGAGAAAGCAGTCGATCACCTGAGAGAGCATATTGCCTTTGGCGCTGTCGTCCCGATCCAGAATGAAAAGTGGTTTCAAGTCAGGATGGCGCTCAAAAACGCGAGCGTACACAAGTTGGGTTGGATCGCCGCATTTTTCGGCGACAGCTTCCAGGCTTTGAGTGATGGCTTCACTGCTCATGTGACATTCCTCTTGGTCATCTTGTTTTTTGAAAGTTTATCTTCCTGCGGAAATCCTAGCACAGGAAATGAGGGGTATTGCCCTGTGGCAATCTGTCCTTCCTGTCCTTCTTTTTGTCGCGCTGGCTTGCGTGGCCGATATCCGCTGACGCGGGTGTCGTTACCGGGTCCGGCAGGGGGTGGGATTGGTCGCAGGAAAGCTATTTGCCCGTTGGCGGTTCTGACTTTACGGGCTAACGGGTANGCAGGCGGAGGGCACAGATTGGTGCGGGCGTCGGGGAGAGCACATAAATCCCCGAAACATGGGGGTTTCGTCAATTTGAAAGGATGCAGATTTGCCCCGAATCTCTCTATAAAGGGCCCATGAGCAAGCCAGTNACNCCCCCCGAAGTACCCGCCCAAGACGTCAACCTGCGCGAAGCGCTGGAGGAGCGATACCTCGCCTATGCGCTGTCCACAATTATGCATCGGGCCTTGCCGGATGTGCGGGACGGACTGAAGCCGGTTCACCGGCGGCTTCTCTATGCCATGCGGCAACTGAAACTGGACCCGAATTCAGGTTTNAAAAAATCCGCCCGTATTGTGGGCGATGTGATGGGGCGTTTTCACCCGCATGGNGATCAGGCAATCTACGATGCGCTGGTACGCCTGTCGCAGGATTTTGCGCAGCGTTACACGCTGGCCGAAGGGCAGGGGAATTTCGGTAACATTGACGGCGATAACGCNGCTGCGATGCGGTATACCGAAACACGCCTGACGGAGATTGCGCANCTTCTTCTGGATGGGATTGACGAAGACACGGTTGATTTTCGCGAGACCTANGATGGTGAGGAAAAAGAGCCCGTTGTTTTGCCGGGCGCTTTCCCNAACCTTCTGGCCAATGGCTCGAACGGGATTGCTGTTGGTATGGCAACCAGCATTCCGCCTCACAATATTGGTGAGCTTTGCACGGCGGCGTTGCACCTGATCAAGCATCCGAATGCGACGGCTGCCAAGATGGTTGAGATGGTGCCGGGNCCTGACTTTCCGACCGGTGGTGTGATTGTTGAAAGCANGGCATCTATTACCGAAGCCTATGCGACAGGGCGGGGTAGCTTCCGGCTTCGTGCGCGCTGGGAGAAAGAAGATACGGAGCGCGGCGGGTGGCAGATTGTTGTTACTGAGATCCCTTATCAGGTGCAAAAGGCNAANCTGATCGAGAAGATCGCAGATCTGCTGATGGCGAAAAAGCTGCCGCTGCTGGATGATGTGCGCGACGAGTCTGCGGAAGATGTGCGCCTGGTGCTGGTGCCCAAAAGCCGGAATGTTGATCCTGAGCACCTGATGGAGAGCCTTTTTAAGGTTTCCGATCTTGAGGTACGGGTTCCGCTGAACCTCAATGTTCTGTCGGCCGGGCAAGTGCCGGGNGTCATGAATTTGCGCGACGCGCTGAGGGCGTGGCTGGACCATCGCAAGGTTGTGCTGGTGCGCAGATCTCAGTTCCGNCTCGATAAAATCGAGCGGCGACTTGAAGTTCTGGGCGGCTATCTGATTGCCTATCTCAATCTGGATGAGATTATCCGGATTATTCGGGAAGAAGATGAGCCGAAGAAAGTCATGATGAAGAAGTTCGGCCTGACAGATAATCAGGCTGAAGCCATTCTCAACATGCGATTGCGCGCTCTTCGCAAGCTTGAAGAAATTGAAATCAAGAAAGAGCACAAAGATCTGACGGCGGAAGCGAAGCGGTTGAAGTCGCTGCTGAAGTCTGATGATGACCAATGGTCCCAGATATCCGGAGAGATTAGCGCNCTGAAAAAGACCTATGGGCCCAAGACGGAGCTTGGTCGCCGCCGGTCTGATCTCGGTGATGCGCCGGTGCTTGAAGATGTGCCGCTGGAAGCGATGATCGAGAAGGAACCTATCACGATTGTCTGTTCCGAGAAGGGCTGGATACGTGCCATGAAAGGGCACATGGAGAACACGGGTGACCTGAAATATAAAGAAGGTGACCGGGAACGCTTTGTTTTCCATGCGGAGACAACAGACAAGATTTTGATGTTCGCGACAGATGGGCGTTTCTACACGATCCCTGCGGACCGTCTGCCGGGTGGTCGGGGCAATGGCCAGCCTGTTCGTTTCTTCATCGACATGGAGGAAGGGCAGGACATTGTGATGCTCTTTGTGCATCGTCCTGGCCGGAAACTGCTGGTGGCATCGCGTTCCGGCCACGGATTTGTGATTGCGGAGGATGATGTTGTCGCCCTGCGCCGTCCGGGCAAGCTGGCGCTGAATGTTTCCGTCGAAGACGAGGCTGTCGCGTGTGCTGTGGTCGAAGGCGATCATGTTGCGGTTATTGGTGAAAACCGGAAACTGCTTCTCTTCCCGTTGGCAGATGTACCCGAGATGTCGCGCGGTAAAGGCGTGAAGCTTCAGAAATACAAGGATGGTGGCCTGAGCGACGCAAAAACGTTTACAGCGAAAGAAGGTCTCACGATCTTTGATCGGAGTGGGCGGGCCCGGAGTTTCAGCAAATCAGAACTGAAAGAATGGTTTGGTTCGCGGGCACAGGCCGGTCGTTTGCCGCCGAAGGGTTTCCCGCGTAGCGAAAAGTTCGGCAACAAGCTGGATTAAAGGTCGCCGTGGACGGACGCGGAAAAACTAGTTGGGCGAGATGGTGAAATCTACTTTTGTCTGTGCCTCAATGTTCCAGTAGCTGACGCGCAACTCGTAGCTGCTGTTGGGGCTCAGGCGTTTAGGGTCGATCTCCAGAACGAAGTTTTCCGTTGTGTTGTGATTGCCTTCCAGGGTTGCCTGCATAAGGACTTGCGGGCACATTTCTTCCCGTTTTGCCTGGACAAAATCGCGACGGCTGTCGACAAGCACCCATTTAAAGACTTTGCAGGGGCTTGGTGCCGTCAGCTCCATCAGACTGTCGGTGTTGTTGATAAGTTGTACGGTGACGTTAAGCGGAATGGTTTCGCCGGTTTGTGCGCCGGGCTCGGCCGTGACCTTGACGGCGGCATCTTCTTCAAAGTTGATGGCGCCGGTGGAGTAGGCGATCCAGATGCCTGCGACGAAAATAAACATCAGGAGTGAGCTGTTCAGCATGTTGGGCATGCCACCGCCGGGCTTTATCTTGTCTCTGAGGGCCATGGATCTGCCTTTACCGATTTAGCCGAATACTACCTGTGGGAGCCATGTGGCGAGCCCGGGGAAGTTGGCGATAATAATAAGAGCCAGAATCTGGATCGCGACGAATGGTACAACCCCGCGATAGATCTGGACGGTGCGTACCGTGTCCGGGGCAACACCGCGAAGATAGAACAGCGCGAAACCGAACGGAGGTGTCAGAAAACTGGTCTGAAGGTTGATGGCCATCATCACGCCAAGCCATACAGGATCAAACCCCAGGCCCAGCAGAACAGGGCCGACAATCGGCACAACCACGAATGTGATCTCGATAAAGTCGAGGAAGAAACCCAGGACAAACATTACCGCCATCACGATGAAGATGGGTGCCATGTCGCCAAACAGTTTCGCGGTCCAGCTGTCCGGGTTCTGCATCAGGAAGTCCTGCACTGTCTCATCACCCCCAAGACCCCTGAAAACGAGACTGAACAGGGCCGCGCCGATGAGGATCACAAATACCATGGAGGAGGTGCGTGTTGTGGCACGCATGACTTCCTGCAGGACAGAGGTGCTGATGAGACGAAGTGCGCTTACGGTGACGCCGACGGCAATTCCCACGGCAAGAAGGGCGGCAATCAGAATGGCAAAACTGTCGCCCGCGCTGATCTCGTCCCGGGTGATCCGGAGGTCATAGAAAGATGTCAGGACAAGAATGGCGATCAGGCTACCTGCGGCCAGAATGACCGGAAGTTTGCTCCCTGCCTGACGATACCCTGCGAGCAGAAGTGCACCCACGGCGCCGACAGCTGCGGCCTCCGTCGGGGTGGCGATGCCGCCCAGAATGGAACCCAATACGGCGACGATCAGGAGGACAGGGGGGACGAGCGCCCGAAAGGGTTTGCGGTAAAGCTCGCCGCGATCAAGGCTTTCGTCGGCAGGCAGGGCCGGGCTTGATGCGGGGTGCACGACCGCCCGATAGACCTGATAGAGAATATAGAAGACAACCAGCATCAGGCCGGGGATCAGCGCGCCGGCAAAGAGGTCGCCCACGGACATGGTGTCCGGGTTAAAAATACCCTGCTCCAGCTGCGCTTTCTGGTAGGCATTTGAAAGTACATCACCAAGCAGCACGAGCACGATGGACGGGGGGATGATTTGTCCCAATGTTCCGGCAGCGGCAACGCTGCCGGTTGCCAGCGGAATGTCATATCCGCGGCGTAACATGGTGGGCAGGGACAGCAGGCCCATGGTGACGACGGTGGCTCCCACGATGCCGGTTGAGGCAGCGAGAAGGGCGCCGACGATTGAAACAGAAATCCCCAGGCCGCCACGCAACGAGCCGAAGAGCTGTCCCATGCTTTCCAGCAATTCCTCTGCAACTTTGGAGCGCTCCAGCATTGTTCCCATGAAAACAAACAGGGGAACAGCGATCAGGGTCTCATTTGTCATGGTGCCGAAAATGCGCTGAGGCAAGGCGATGAGGAATGTATCGTCGAAAATGCCAAGCCAGATACCAATCCCGGCAAACAGCAGGGCAACACCACCCAGCGTGAAGGCAACGGGGAAGCCGGAAAGCAGGACGAGGCACGCGGCGCCAAACATGACGATGTCGAGAATATCTGCGCTCATGAACTGATCGTTCTTTCAGCGTTGGGATTTTGGGGCGCAATACCTGTTTTCAAGGTATGGGCGGCACGTATGATGGTTGACAATCCCTGCAATGATACGAGGACAGCGAAGGCAAGGATGGCACTTTTCAGCAGGAAGATTGCGGGGATCCCGCTTGTCTCCCGAGAGCCTTCCAGCACGATCCAGGAAATTTCCACATAGGGAAAGGCTGCATACCAGATGAGGGCGCAGACCGGCCAAAGAAAGAATATCGTTCCCAGAAGATTGATGCTGGCCTTGTAGCGTGGTGATGCTTCCCGATAGAAAATATCCACGCGTACATGGTCGTCACGATAGAGGGTGTAGCCTGCGGCGAGCATGAACAGGAAGCCATGCATGTAGAAGATGCTCTCCTGCATCCAGATGCTGGATACGCCGAACACATAGCGCATTAAAACGATAGTGAACTGCACCAGCACCATGCCCATTGAAAACCAGGCGACAATACGCCCGGTATGTTCAGCAAGTGCGTCTATTCCGTTTGCAAGTTTCAGGNACGGGGTCAAATCAGCCACGTGCTTCCGTAAAGGCCTGTTCGGCGATGCGTGTCCAGCCGCGTGATGCGTCGATGGATGTNTTGTAGCTCTCGTAAACACGNTTGGTGAGTTCGTCGCCGCCGCTGACAGCCTCTTCCAGCACGATCGTCGATTGTTCCTTGAGGCCGGCCATAATATCCGTTGAAAACCGTTTCAGCTGCACTTCGCCCTTGGCGATCAGCTGTTGAAGCGATGTCGCATTGAAGTGATTGAACTCCGCCAGCGTATAATTGTTCTCTGCCATGCAGGCGGTTTCGATTGCCTGCTGCTGGAACGGGGTCAGCGAGTTCCAGACATCCAGATTGAAACCAGTGGCGAGAGCCGAGCCCGGCTCATGGAAGCCTGCCCAGTAGTAATAGGGGGCAACCTGATCGAAACCGAATGCGATATCGTTCCACGGGCCCACCCACTCGGTGGCGTCGATCGTGCCGGCCTGCAAGGACTGATAAATATCGTTACCGGCGAGGGTGATGGCGGCAGCNCCCAGACGGCGCATAACTTCTCCNCCCAGGCCCGGCATGCGGATTTTNAGCCCTTTGAAATCTTCCAGCGTGTTGATTTCCTTGCGAAACCAGCCCCCCATCTGAACGCCTGAGTTGGCACTCATGAAGGCCTTGATGTTAAAGCGCGCAGACAGTTCATCCCACAGGGCCTGACCGCCGCCAAAATATATCCAGGCGTTGATCTCGTTGGCTGTCATGCCGAANGGGACAGCGGTAAAAAAGTTGAAGGCGACGGANTTTCCCTGCCAGTAATATTCTGCGCCGTTATACATATCCGCGCCGCCGCGTGACACGGTGTCAAAGGCTTCCAGCGCGGGGACAAGTTCGGTTGCTGCGAAAACCTTGACCTCGATTTCACCATTGGTGAGAGCTTTGATCCGATCTGCCATCCGTTCGGCAGACATGCCCAGACCTGGGAAGTTTTTCGGCCAGGTTGTCACCATACGCAGGCGGCGTGTGCCACTTGCGATGGCTGGGGTGACCAGACTTGCCGTGCCTGCGGCTGCCAGNCNGNCGCCGGCCAAACCTGCCCCTGTCAAGAATGTACGCCGTTCCATTTTATTGCTCCCCGTCCTGCCACATGTGCGCGGTTGGCCGCGCGGGGATGATTTCCCCCCATTTGGTTCGCCAGTATAGGCAGGTCGCGCCGCTGCGCAATGGTCGCGAGGGGCNTTTTTTGTGGGATTTGAGAGGGTTAGCGCGGGTTTTAGGATGAATTTGTTGAGCGGTTTGGCTTGTCTCTGTCTGTGCCNGTGCCGCCAGGGAGTGGCTGCATGGCGCGGGTATCGTTATCTGCCCGGGCTCAGGGCAAGTCTATCCAGCCGTCCGGTTGCAAGGCTTCTACCGGTCGAAAGCGGGCCTTGTAGGCCATTTTGCGTGATCCCTCGACCCAATAGCCCAGATACACATAAGGCAACCCGAGTGCTTTTGCCTGGTGGATATGGTCCAGGATCATGAAGGAGCCGAGGCTGCGGCTGGCTTCCTCTGCGTCGAAGAAGGAATAGACCATCGAGAGACCGTCTTCGAGCCTGTCTGTCAGGGCAACAGCGATCAGCTCTCCTTTTTCTTCCACGTCCAGCGGTTGTCGACGGCGATATTCAACAATGGATGTGTTGACCGGTGTGTCTTCAACCATGGAGGCATAGTCCAGTGCGGTCATGTCAGACATGCCGCCATCGATATGTCTTTGATCCAGATATGANCGCAGCAGGCTGAATTGTTCCTCAGTGGCGATGGCCGGGCGGGTTGTGCGTTTGATGTCCCGGTTCTGCTTTACGATACGGCGGAACGACCTGGTTTCCTGAAACCGGTCAACAGGTACTCTAACGGAAACGCAGGCATTACAATCATCGCAGGCCGGTCGGTAGGCAATGTTCTGGCTTCGNCGGAAACCGCCATGGGTCAGGGCATTATTCATCAGGTCCGCATTCTCTCCCATCAGGTGCGTGAAGACTTTCTTCTCGTAACGACCATCAAGATAGGGACAGCGCGAGGGCGCTGTGATGTAGAATTGCGGAAATTTTGACCCGAATTGCGTGGTCAAGACTGTCTCCCGATGCGAGGTGGTGNCCANGATATCAAAAGGGACTTACCGGATCCGTACTGCCTATTCTAGAANCCATAATACCATGGTGCAAAGAATGAGAAAGCCAGCCAGATAATCAGGATCAACGGACCACCTGCCGTCATGAAGTCGCGAAACTGATAATGTCCCGGTCCCATGACCAGAAGGTTGGTCTGATAACCCATGGGGGTCGCAAAAGAGCAATTTGCGGCAAAGATAACGGCATACACAAAGATCATCGGATCCATGCCGAGTGCCTGTGCGGTGCTCGCGCCAATGGGAACGAAAAGAACAGCGGTTGCATTGTTGCTCAACATGTTGGTCATGATGGCAACCAGCAGGAAGAAGGCAGACAAAACGACGGCCGGTCCCGCACCGGAGAAAGTNGCCACAACAACTTGAGCCAGAAAAGTTGCCCCCCCGGTCAGGTGGAGGGCGGCCCCCATGGCNAGNGCAGCCCCCACAAGCAGGAAGATCCGCCGGTCAACAGCACGGGAGGCCTGGCGAATGTTGAGGACATCAAAGCCGATCATGGCGGCGGCGCCGGCCAGTGAGGCGACTTCGATCGGAACCACACCGGTTACGGCGGCGAGGATTGTGGCGCCAAATATAACGCGTGCTCGCCATGCACGACGCAGGTCGGGGATTTCAGTCGCAGACCATTCCAGNGGGATCACATCCTTGTTGAGGCGCAGNGCCTGAACGTCAGGGGCGCCACCAAGGATCAGAAGGACATCACCGTCTTCCAGACGAATGTCGCTCATGCGGGCGCGTATCATGCGGCTTCGGCGCTGAATGCCGAGTACGATGCAGCGTGTTTCGTGGCGAAAGCCGATCTGCTCGATGTTGCGCCCGATCATGCGGGAGCCTGGTGCTACAACGGCTTCAACCAGCGTGATNTTCCCGCTNCCGGCGGGTGCCTCATCGTCGTCATAGCCNGGCAATTGTTCTTCGAGTACGCCTTGAAAAATATTGGCATGGGCCTTGAGNGAGTCTGTCAGTGTCTGNCGGGTTGCGGCGATGATGATGGTATCGCCGGGTTGCAGTTCAATGTCGTCGAAGGGGGGCAGGATGGGGGTCTCCCCACGTTGCACCATTCGCACTGTCATTTCCTTGAGGCTGGGAAACATGCCGGCGACGGCNGTTTCGCCAACCAGCGGGTGGCCATATGTCAGGTGTATCTGGGCAATATATTGTTTGCCGGAGCCCTGGCCGAAATCGTCTGACAAGCCCTCCCGGTCCGGCAGCAAGCGTGGTGCGACAACCAGCACGTAGATCGCGCCGATGCTTGCGAGGACCAGGCCGGGGATGGTGAAATCAAAGAAGCCGATCTCACCGATGTTGAGACGGGATGCGATGCCCGCCGCCAGAAGGTTGGTCGATGACCCGATCAACGTTGTCATGCCGCCCAGAATACAGATGAAGCTCAGCGGCATCATGACCTTGCTCGGGCGNCGGCGGAGCTGGGCTGCAAGGGTTGCCAGAACCGGGATGAACATGACGGCGACGGGTGTGTTGTTCAAAAAGGCGCTGAAAANACCGACCAGTATCAAGGTGATGAGTACGGTCAATTGCGGCCAGTTTTTACCTGANGAGGCAATCCAGCGGGTTGGTGCTTCCAGCGCACCGGAGTGAAAGAGCCCTTGCCCGACGACCAGCAGGGCCAGNACGGCGACAAGAGCGGGGTTTGCAAACCCCGCCAACAATTGGCGGCTGGAGAGAAGGTTATTGCCGTTCGTATCGAGCACCGGAAAGAGTTCAAAGAAGATCAGGAAAAAGCCGATAACGACGAGTGATGTGAGTTCAAGCGAGAGNCGCTCGGTACTGTAGATCAGTACCGCGACAGTGATTGCCGCGAATGTGACCCACATTTGCCACGTATCGGGGGAGAGTATTTCCATGAAGAAATTGCGGCCTTCGTTTGCTTGTTGTGCGGCGTAACCTTGCGTCGCTTTTTTCAAAGCCGTGCATTATACCGNAGTTTCGTGCAGCACCAGTCCCGAATTTTTTACTGATAAGGGCGTATTTCTGCTTGCGCTAGAGCTGTCTTGTTCTCACGTAAACAGCGCCTGACAAATAATCATGCAGGCAACGCTTCTGCGCATTGAAGAGAGAGACAAGCAGAAGCAGGCCAAGAAAAGGTGTCGCCGTTACGTAAAACAAAAGAGTTTGCGCGAAAGCCTGCACATAGCCCGGGCGTAGGCCGTCCCATGTGCGCATTTCGATCCCCTGCCATTGCATGCCGGGGGTGGCGGATTTTTCGCCGCCGAGTGTCAGTGTGAAATAGCCAAAAAAGATAAACGGCATGATGAGGCCGAAGCCAGGCCACAACAGNCCGAGCGAAAGTACACCCAATATGCCGAAGAGAATGGAAGTCGCGACTGTGATGATGGCCAGAATAAGCATGTCTGCGATAAAGGCGTAGATGCGGGACCGTCTGACGCCTTCAAAAAGGGTCGGATCGGTCATCGTGTTGGTGGTCCCTTCAGGGCCTGATGCCTTTCGAGTGNGNNGTGAGGAGCTCGAAGGGAGGCCGTTTCGGACTGAGGGCATCATTGTCTCCGTCTGTTGTTCAGGCGTTTCCGATTCCACCCGTTCAATGTGGGGACAAGCTCTCCCGATGACAAGTCAGCCGCGGATAATCCCGCGAGCAGAGGACGCACCTGGTTTCGGATATGCTTTCGGGGACCGGAAAGCTCAGGGGGAAAAGCCCGGTGGTGTGACTGGAGCTTCCTTCATCAGAAGAATTGCCACACGGCGGTTTGCGGGCAGATAAGGGTCTTCCGGGAAAAGCGGCTCGGTTTCCGCTTTTCCGGCAACCTGGGATATCTGGTCCGGCTTTACACCGTTTTCCAGCAAGATGCGGCGGGTTGCGTTTGCGCGGTCGGCAGTCAGTTCCCAATTGGAGTAGCCGGGCGCACCATCCAGCGGTTGTGCATCTGTGTGGCCGGTAATGATGATCCGGTTTGGCAAGTCGCGGATGAAGCGGCCAACCTGTTCCAGTACCAGTCGCGTGCGATCATAGGGTTCGGCATGTCCGGGCGGGAACATGGAACGACCATCCTGATCGGTCAGCTGGATGTTCAGCCCTTCCGGTGTTTCCTCAATGATGATATTGCGCGACAGGTCCGCAAGTTCCGGCATGTCCTGCATCGCCTGGCGGAGACTTTCTGCTGCGCTTTGATAGCTTTCGCGTGTGTTTGCAGCCTGGAGACTTTCGTCAAGCGATTGCGAATTGAAGTCGGCTGTGCCGGGCGCCTCGCCATCAGAGGCGTTCTGGCCTTCAGCGTTCTGGGCGGTGCGCTGGTTCTCCGATTCCGGGCTTTTGGGGGCTGCTGGCGTCGAAATGGTCATCAGCACTTTGGGGGCAGACCCGGCCATGCGGGCCCCCTCGATGTCAAAGGCCGTTCCGCCCATCACGCCGCCAGCACCCGATGTGGAGCGGCTGACGCTGGCCGGTGCAAAATAATCCGCAAGGCCCTGCTTTTGCTCGGGTGTTGTCATGGAGATCAACCACATCAACAGGAAGAATGCCATCATCGCTGTCACAAAGTCGGCATAGGCAATTTTCCACGCACCACCATGGTGTGCGTGAGCTGCCTTCTTGACCTTCTTGATGATGATCGGTTGTTCGTTGATGCTCATGATGCTCTACGCCCGTTGCGGGTCATTTGTGGCTTTCGGGTCAGCTTGTCGGTGTGGCGAGGTTTTGTGTTGAATCTTCTACTTCCTTGAAGGTCGGCCGGTCGAAACTCATGATGGCTTTGCGCGCAAATTCGATCGACACTGCCGGGGCATAGCCGTTCATATGGGCAAGCAGGCCTGCCTTCATGGAGAGGAAGTATTTGCTTTCGGCTTCGTAAGCCGACTTGAGTGAACTGGCCATGGGGGCAAAGAAACCATAGGCGACAAACACGCCGAAGAAGGTCCCCACGAGCGCGCCGCCGATCAGGTGACCCAGAATTTCCGGTGGCTGGTCGATCGACCCCATGGTTTTGATCACGCCCAGAACGGCGGCCACAATGCCGAGCGCCGGGGTGCCATCAGCCAGCGCCTGGATAGATCCGATAGCCAGCTCCTGTTCCTGATGATGGGTTTCCAGCTCTTCGTCCATAAGGGCTTCAAGCTCGTGCGCGTTTTCTGTCCCGAGCGTAATCATGCGCAGGTAATCGCACATAAAGTCGACAGCATGATGGTCTGCTGCAAATGTGGGAAACTGGTTGAAAATATCGGAACTGTGCGGGTCTTCAACATGCGCTTCAAGGGCCAATGACCCTTTGGCTTTTGCAAGTTTGAAGAGGGTGAATTGCAGACCCAGCAGTTCCAGATAGGATTCTTTAGAGTATTTGGACCCTTTGAACATGGTGCCAAATACACCGCCCATGCCCTTGATGATTGTGCCAGGGTTACCAATGATGAACGCGCCGATTGCCGCGCCCAGAATAATGACAAATTCGAACGGCTGCCAAAGCACGTAAAGCTTGCCGCCCATAGCAGCATAACCGCCAAAGACGCACAAACAGACCGTTATCATGCCGACTATGAGTTTCATCTGCGAGACTGCCCTTTAAAATATGCCTGGTCCCGCTACTTCCATATGTTCCGCCATTTGCCCTGGAGGAAACATCAGGTTATTCGCAGCCGTCCTGGCTTTACCCGTTCACGTGCCATTCTCGCCGCGCATTGTTAATATGACGTTGAAGCCGCCCGCTTGAGTCTGTTTCCGGCCGTCAAAACGGGCTTATTGGATGAAATGCGCAAATCGGGGCGTGGTTTGTGGGGTTGCGCGGGGTGTTTGCCTTGCCTACAACGCCTGTTATTGACATTTGAGACGGTGCTGGACGGACAGATATTTACGTTTGGCCAACCAGTCTGAATAAAACGTATAGGGCATAAGCCTGTCGGGAGGTCGGCATGACGGATCAGAAGCGCGCGTTTCGCAATGCGTTGGGTGAGTTTGCGACGGGCGTTGCCGTTGTGACGACGGCTGTGGACGGGGAGGCGCCAATCGGGCTGACCATTAACTCGTTTTCCTCGGTCTCGCTGGAGCCGCCGCTGGTTCTGTGGTGCCTGGACAAGGGCTCCGATACGTTTGATTTATTTGGCCGGGCCAAAGGCTTCACGATCAATATTTTGAATGCGGAGCAGCAGGCTGTTTCCGGGCAGTTGGCCCGTCCGGGCCATCACGGCCTTGGCGGACTTGCGCTTGAAGAGGGGAGCAATCATTGCCCGCGTCTGGTGGGCGCACCTGCTGCATTCGAGTGCGAGGTCGAGGCGCGGCATGATGCGGGTGACCATGTCATTTTTGTGGGACGGGTTGTCGCGTTTCATCGTGACGAAACACATGCGCCCTTGATCTATCACCGGGGTCACTACCGCGCTTTGTCAGCCTAGTACCGGGTCTGCCTCGTACCGGGTCTGCAACAGACCTGTGTCAGCCGTCCGTCTGCGGTACTTCCGCTTTCAGCGCTTCCAGGTTTGTCCTGATGATTTCCATGCTGCTCATGAAGGACTGGTAGTCTGTATCGGAGAGGCCTTTGATAATCCCGGCGTGAAGTGTCTTGATGATCTCCTCGCCGCCGCCGCGCAAGTCGTACAGAGTTTGCGTCAGAAAGATGCATTTGGCGCGCCCGTCCTTGGGATGAGGGCGTCGTTCCACCAGACCCATTTCCTCCAGCTCTGAAATATAAATCCCGGCTGAGACTTTGTGGATGCCGAGCGCGTTTGCCAATTCGGTCTGCGTTTGTCCGTCCTGATTGAGAAGCGCGACCACCACGCGGGTCTGGTGGCGGCTTAACCCGCTGCGCAGGTCGTAATTCTGCTCCAACAGACGCCCGACATCGGAGAAGGTTTCGATAAACCGGAAGGCCTCAAAATCCTGTTCCTCTGTCTTTGGCGGTTCTCCGTTGCCACCTTGAGCCGGGGAAGAGCCATTGGAACCAGATGTCTTTTTACGTGCCATATATTCTGTCTCTTGGCCTTATCGTCTGTGGCGACGCATCTTGGTTGCGGGGCCGAACAGGAAGGCCGCGCGGGTTGCCCGCTGAAACCTCCGCCTGTCCGGTGTATCCGATGGTCATTGCCCGCCGGAGTTGAACCTACTCGATATTGGGCACTTTTACGTCAAAAACCTGCGGGCGCTAAGGTTTACCTTGTTCCGCTTTGCGCATCTACGTATTGATCGCATCGGGTTGACATTTCAGGTTGCCCAATGGTCTAGTAATTTCATGTTACTAGTTTGCCGGTATCGAAGCAAATAAGTCGTTTGGGTGGGAGTGGGTCAGTGGCCGAAGATCAGATTTTGAGTAATGAAGCAGCGGGAAATGTCGAAGCAGCGCAAGCGGGCGTAGAGGCGGGACCAGGAGCAGGTGCAGATGCAGATGGCGTTACCGGTGATGCTTTGCTGGATGTGGCATCTGCGGCCGACAGTTCAACAATCTGGGAATTGATTCCACTGGTTGATAAGGGCGGACCGATTGTCGTCATTCTGCTGGCGCTGTCTGTCTTGTCTCTTGCGATTATCCTGTTGAAGCTTTTTCAGTTCTCGCGGGCCGGGCTGACGCGCCGGTCTTTTGTGGATGCGGCGATTGCCAAGATCAAATCGGGAGACAAGGAAGGAGCTGCCAATATTCTGCGCAAGACCCGTTCCCCGATTGCGCGCACCCTGCAAGCCGGGGTGGAGGCGTCAATCGCCGGTGGGGACGCGGACGAGGAGGTCGCGCGTGTCGGCGGAAATGAACTGGGTGGTTTGCAGAGTTATTTCCGCTGGTTGGAAGTGATCGGCAACATCTCTCCTCTATTGGGGTTGCTGGGGACTGTGATCGGCATGATCAGTGCCTTCCAGCAATTACAACTGGCCGGTAACAAGGTGGACCCTGCCATTCTGTCGGGGGGGATCTGGGAAGCCTTGTTGACGACGGCGGTTGGTCTGGCTGTTGCCATTCCTGCGATTGCAGCGCTCAATCTGCTTGAAAGCCGGGTTGATGTGGCGCGACTGGCGTTGCGTGACGCGGCCTCACGAACCCTTTCTGCACTGAAAGCGTGAGCGTGCCATGTTTGACGCGCCTGTTCACAAGAAGAGGATTGTCAGTCTGACGCCACTGATTGACGTGGTGTTTTTGCTGCTGATTTTCTTCATGTTGGCCAGCAGTTTTCTGCAAACGCAGTCTATTGCCGTGCTGACCCCTGCACCCAACCCGGAAGAAGTGGAGACGGACCGCCACGTTGTTGAGGTCTGGATCATGAATGACGGCAGCTTTCGGCTGGATGGCGACCCGGTGACACCGGATATGCTCGCTGACGGGATCCGTCGCAATCTGGGTGGGGACCCGGAAGCGGTTGTTTCCATTCTGGCTGAAAAGCAGGCTGCGGTTCAGCCGCTTATCTCTGCGATGGAGGCTGCCCGGAGTGCGGGTGCGCAGTCTATTGGTACCTCGCGAGTGGAGGCGCTCAGNTAATGATCGAGTTTGATGAAGCACGACCGCGGCGTCCGTATGAATCTGTTGTGCCGCTTATCAATGTGGTTTTCCTTTTGCTGGTCTTTTTCCTGCTGGCGGGCACACTGCAACCAACGGACGATATTGATGTGGATCTGCCTGTTGGACAGGTTGACGACAAGCGGGCATCGGAAGATGTCATCTTGTATGTAGAGGCTGACGGCTTCGTTTATCTCGGCGAAACNGTCATGTCGGCGGATCTCGCCCCTTACATGTTGCGCAANTTTCTCGATGAGAAAGGTGTGTTTGATGTGTCGATCAAGGCTGATGAAAAAGCCCCGGCACATGAACTGATCAAACTGATGGAAGGGTTGCGCAATGTCGGCGTGCGAGAGGTCAACCTTGTGACGGAGCAGTCTGAATGAGTGTGGCTGAACCTGATATGTTTCTGGCGGGGGAGCGACCCAATATCCGGCGCTTCCTGATGGCATCCCTGCTGGTGCATCTTTTGGTTCTCGCGGCCTATCTTATCACGGGTGGNATTTTCGGGTCCGAAGGGCCGGGCGGCGGTGATGCGCTCCAGTTTCAACTTGCAGCCGGTGTTGGCAATGATCTTGATGCTGCCAAGCAGATAGATGGCACGGACATGCGGACACCGACCTTTGCCGATGCGGATGTTGANCCNACGCCGGAGCCGGAGGAAANACCTCAGCCGAAGCCCGAAGTGAAACCAGAGGTCAAGCCAGAGCCTAAACCCGCGCGGACTGACCAATTGCCGACGCGGCGCAATGAGGANGTNCAGCCACAAGCGGCTGCGACAACNCCGGAGCGCGGTGATGCTGACATTGTAACGCCGGGTGGCTCGCAAGGCACGGTGGGCAATGATGTGTTTGGCGGGGGCGGAAATGCCGCTGAGACCATTCGCAACCGGCCGGGCAATGCGCTAACGGGCAACCAGATCAGTGCCCGTTTGACAGGACGGACATTGCATCTGGAGATGGGGCGGCTGGATATTCAAGGGGGGAACCGGCTCACCAACACGGTGATCGAGTTGCACCCGGACGGTACGAGCGATGTTGAGCTCATCTATTATCATTACAAAACGTTCCANCAGGANCGGTCTTCAACACGGACGAGAAGTGGNAGCGGCCGGTGGTGGATCGAAGGCAACCGGTTCTGTCATCAGGCAGATATTATCGCCTACGGGACCAAGGATTGTTACGACATGAATATGGAAGGGTCCACGCTGCGGATGTATTTCTCCGANTGCAAGCGGAACTCCTCTCCGCATTGCAAGTCCTATCGTGTGGCGGGCGAGGGCACGATCCAGTAGATGACGGGTACCGGCCACTCTTGCGCATAAGCCGTTCTGGGGCCTAAGCCGTTCTGGGGCANAAGCCGNTCTTGGTCGTGTCGTGTGCATCAGTTTGCCCGCTCGTTTGCAGGCACTAAATGAAGTGTTGCCTTCCCGGTAATTTGTGCACGNTCCGTGGTGATTTTGATCGTCTCGCCTTCAGCCCATTTGTCGGCAAAGGCGTCATAGTGCACGGAAAACGGATTGCCGGACTGGCCCGTTGAAATCATGTAACGGGAATTGTCGAGGTCGGAAAAATCATAGACTGCCCGATACCCGGCCGCGTGAACATTATCGTATGGCTGTTCGCTGGAGATGACGTGTTGTCCGCGGTTGATTGTATCATTACCGCCGGCTGAAGGGCGCCGGATNGTCAATGTNTCACCGATGAGTGGCAGGAAAGAGCCCGGCAAATGCCGGTTCGTGACCGGGTGTGCCGCGTCCCAGCGCCAAAGGCTTCTGTCTGTACCATACCTNGTTTCAAGATCGCTGAGGGCGGCGGCAAAGGCGTCGGTGATCTGCANGGCGCAGGTTTCTACCTGCTCTGTGTGTCCGTCATCGCACCAGCGGGCCTGNTTGTTTTTGTCGGTGAGGACNGCTTCCAGGAATATCGGGTTGATACGCCAGTGACGGGAAAACTGGGCACCGAGTTCGTCTTCGTAGATCTCCCGCGCCAGTTCACGCATCCAGGCAATAAANATGAGAGGTTCNGNNCGGGGNCCGTCCATTCGNCGATCCCATTGGCTGAGTGCTGACCGGGTTTCTTCGTCATCTATATGCGGCAACAGAAGGGGGATAAAGCTCTGGGCAATCTGTGAACCATTGTCCATCAGCATCATCTCGAAGCTTTCCACGGTATGGGTGCGGGTGGCCGTCAGGAGTGCTTCGATCCGGGTTGCGCGGTCGGGCAAGTCCCATTGTTTTGTGATCGTGTAAGGATAGCCCTCATCNACGATCTTGTTGTTTGCGGTAATGACAAAGCCGCGGGCCGGATTGTGCGTTTGGGGGAGCCCATCAAACGGGATGTATCCTTGCCAGTCGTTTCTGNTCTCCCATCCGGGGGCGGGGAGAAGACCCATCGTGTCGTGATTTTCTCCCCGAACGGGGACACGTGCGGGCGCGATGAAGCCGATCTCCCCATCTGTACTTGCAAACACCATGTTCTGCATTGGCGCGATATAGGGTTTGAGTGCAGCCCGGAAATCTGAAAAATTGCGGGCCCTGGTGATGTTGTGNCCGGCCTCGATTGTGTGATCGGGCGCGGTGAGGGCCGTCCATGCCANNGCCAGCACGTGGCCACCGGGTGTCAGGTCGCCAGCGCCGAATGTGTCGGCAGGCAGNACCGGTCCGTGACGGCTGGAACGGATGGTCATGGTCTCATCTGTGCCGAAACGAACCTTGATGGTCTCCNTTCGTGTTTCAAAAGGCGTGTAACCNTCCGGCGTCAGGTATTGAGTGTCATCATCCGGGTTCAGCTTTTCGATAAAGAGATCCTGGGTGTCAGGCCCGGTGTTTGTATATCCCCAGGCTATATTGTCATTGCGCCCAAGAACCACGGATGGGACGCCTGCAATTGTGCCGCCTACAACATTGCGGTCAGGATAGGCCAGGTGTGCGAGATACCAGATTGACGGTGCCAGCATGCCCAGGTGTGGATCATTGGCGAGAAGTGGTTTGCTGCTTTCGGTCCAGCTGCCGTCCACAACCCAGTTGTTGGATGCACCTTTTGGGCCGAAGTCCGGGATGTGTGCTTCCGCAGCGCGGATTGGTGTCTCCCCAAAAAGCGTTGCGAAATCGGGTAGCGCCACGGGGGCTTCACCCGGATAGGGCGGTTCAAACTCGGTAAGTTGCACTTCGTTCAAAACCTCCAGCAGGCGTGCGCGTGACAATTCGCGCGTCGCGTTGCCGGACAGGCCCAGAGCCAGCAGTTTGATCATGACAATCGAGTCTGCGGGAACCCAGGGTTCTGGTGTGTGGGCCAGAAACAGAAACTCCGGCGGCAGGGGGTGTGTGCGCTTGTCGAGATAAGCGTTCACACCGTTTGCATAGGCCTGAAGCATGGCTTGGGTGTCGGTGCCAAGATGGGGAAAAGTCTCTTCTGCCAGCCGATAGAGGCCGAGTGTGCGCAAGTAGCGATCGGCGGGCAGGGCCGGTCTGCCCAGAATTTCAGCCAGCCGCCCCTGTCCGACACGGCGAAACAGCTCCATCTGCCAGAGCCGATCCTGCGCATGTGCGACGCCAAGGGCAAAGCTCACATCTTCTTCGCTGCGCCCGAAAAGATGTGGAATGCCATTTTCATCGCGGACGATGTCGACTGGTTCCTTAAGGCCGGCCAGGGCCAGTGAGCCCTCATGAGTATCGACGGAGCGCTGGGCCGCGCCATATCGATCCATGACGAGAAGACCGGCGAGCGACAGGATCGCGGCGAGGATGATGCTGGTCCATTTTGCTGTTTTCCACAGTTTCGTCATGTTGCTTCCTCGTCTGCCTTTGGGTGGTCTTGTCCTTTTGGGTGCTTTTGGTTTTTTTGTTCTTGTCCGCTACAAGTTGACGGTAATCCGATTCCAGAAAGCGGGGATAAGATGGCCAGAAAAATTGCATTCATCGGGCTTGGTGTCATGGGATTTCCAATGGCCGGGCATTTGTCCAAGATGGGCCATGATGTGACCGTCTACAACCGTACCGGCGCAAAAGCCGAGAACTGGGTTGAGAAAAACGGCGGCGCGCTTGCCAAAACACCTGCTGCAGCGGCGGAAGGCGCGGAGTTTGTTTTTGCCTGTGTGGGTAATGATGACGACCTTCGCGAGGTTACATCAGGCGAGAATGGTGCCTTTGGCTATATGTCGGAAGGGGCTATTTTCGTCGATCACACCACGGCATCAGCTGAAGTTGCGCGGGAACTGGGCAGTCTTGCCGACGAAAAGGGGATTGGCTTTCTGGACGCCCCGGTATCGGGTGGGCAAGCGGGTGCTGAGAACGGGCAGTTAACGGTGATGGTGGGGGGTGACGCGGATGATTTTGCGAAAGCGGAACCCCTGATACAGGGGTTTGCAAAATCGGTTCGCCTGATGGGCCCTACGGGTGCGGGGCAGCTTACAAAAATGGTCAATCAGATCTGCATTGCCGGCCTTGTGCAAAGCCTGTCGGAGGGTATTCAGTTCGCCAAACAGGCTGGCCTTGACCCGGCAGCAGTGATTGACGTGATTTCAAAGGGCGCTGCGCAAAGCTGGCAGATGGAGAACCGTTACCAGACGATGATCGAGGGCGTTTTTGATCACGGATTTGCCGTAGACTGGATGCGTAAAGATCTGGCCATCTGCCTGTCGGAGGCGCGCAGCAATGGGGCGCAATTGCCGGTGGCAGCGCTGGTTGATCAGTTTTATGCCGATATCCAGGCGATGGATGGCGGTCGTTGGGATACATCGAGCCTGATTGCACGGCTGGATCGCAGGTCATGAAAATACAGCGCTTTACGTCCGTACGGGAGATGGTGGACCGGTTGGACCCGTCTTATCCGATATTCGTGATCTGGCCGGATCTGATCCGTGAAAAAGCGCGGACTTTTATTGATCATTTTCACGGTGAAGTTCTTTATGCGGTGAAGTGTAACCCGCACCCGCTGGTTCTTGAAACCTTGTATGACGCTGGTATTCGTTCATTTGATACCGCTTCATTGCCCGAAATTGCGCGGGTTCGCGAACTCCTGCCCGAGGCTGTCTGCTATTTCAACCATCCGGTCAAAGGGCGTGGTGCGCTTGATACGGCGGCAGACGTCTATGGGCTTGAGGATTTTGTGATCGACCATGTGGTGGAGCTGGACAAGATTGAGCAGGTGGTGGGCACAGATGTGACAGTCAGTGTTCGGTTCGCGACCAGCGGGACGGGCGCGGTTTACGATCTCTCTGCCAAGTTTGGTGCCAGTATTGAGGAGAGCATTGTCCTTCTTCGGGATGTGGCAAGGCGGGGCATGAAACCTGCTCTGACTTTCCATGTCGGCAGCCAGTGTGTTGATGTCGGGGCTTACCGCAATGCGCTGGGCCAGGCAAAGACCATTATAGATGCTGCGGGTGTGGATGTTGCGCATCTGGATATCGGGGGCGGGTTTCCCGCACCCTATGCAGGAGCAGATGTGGATCTGGAAGCGATGCTCAATGAGATTGCGCAAACTGTGAAAGAGCTGGGGCTTACCATGCCGCTCTTGTGCGAACCGGGGCGGGCCCTGGTGGCGGACGGATGTTCCTTGTTGCTTCAGGTTCATTTACGCAAAGGTGATGATCTCTACGTGAATGAGGGGATCTATGGTTGTTTGTCAGAGGTGAATATCGGCAAATTTGTCATGCCTGCTCGTGCTTTCGGGCGTGGGCACTCGTTAAAAGGTGAACCTCGGGCGTTCCGCGTGTTCGGGCCCACGTGTGACAGCCTGGACGTGCTTGATTGTCCGTTCCTCGTGCCGGATGACATTCAGGAGGGGGACTGGATCGAGGTCGGGCTTGTCGGCGCTTATTCACTGGCGCTTGCCACCGGCTTCAATGGCTTTGTGACAGAGGCGGTCGTGGCGGTTGAAGGCGCTCGCCGCTGGGTGGATGAGGTGATGCCGATTGCAGAAGAGGCAGTCCTCAATCCTGGGTGAGAAGCTTTGCCACGTCGCGGGCAAAGTAGGTGAGCACGCCATCGGCACCGGCGCGTTTGAAGCTCATCAGGCTTTCGAGCATGACGCGGTCCTTGTCGAACCAGCCGCGCTCAACGGAGCCTGCGAGCATCGAATACTCGCCTGATACCTGATAGGCGTAGGTCGGCATGCCAAATTCGCGCTTTACGCGGCTGACGATATCGAGATAGGGCATGCCCGGCTTCACCATGACCATGTCCGCCCCTTCGGCGATGTCGAGGGCCACTTCGCGAAGCGCCTCGTCGCTGTTTGCCGGGTCCATCTGATAGGTTCGCTTGTCACCCTTGAGGGCTCCGGTCGAGCCAATTGCATCCCGGAACGGGCCATAAAAGGCGGAGGCATATTTTGCGGCATAGGACATGATCTGCACATGTGCCTGATCTGCTTTGTCCAGTCCGTCGCGGATCGCGGCGATGCGCCCGTCCATCATGTCAGAGGGGGCGATGATGTCGCAGCCTGCTTCAGCTTGCACGATGGATTGCTGAACGAGCACCTCAACCGTTTCATCATTTAGAATGACATCCCCCCTCATGAGCCCGTCATGGCCGTGGCTTGTGTAGGGGTCGAGGGCGACATCGCACATGATGCCCAGATTCGGCACAGCTTTTTTGATCGCTCTCACGGTGCGGCAAACCAGATTATCTGGGTTTGTGGCCAATGCTCCGTCCGGGGTTCTGTCTTCCGCCCGAGTGTAGGGGAAGAGTGCAATTGCCGGGATGCCGAGTTTTGCAGCCTGCTCCGCGTCCCGCACGGCTTCATCCACCGAAAGCCGGTCAACACCCGGCATTGCAGCCACCGGTTCGCGCCCTTCGCCATCCACAACAAAAAGCGGCCAGATGAGATCATTCACACTGAGTTGGTTTTCCGACACAAGTCTGCGTGACCAGTCAGTCTGGCGATTGCGGCGCATCCGGGTAGACGGGAAAGCAGGCTGCGGGGATGATCTGGTCACGGGGGACTTGCCTCTTTTGTTCGTTTGCTGGGAGAAGTCTTACCTTCTTGCGTGAAATGGCGCAACGTGACCTAGCGTCATCTTGGGCTTTGCCGGTTGGTTTGACAGGGACGAAAGGGCCTTTTATCACCCGGAACAGTCATGCGGTATCTGGTATCTCTGCCAGTGATGGCCGTTTGGGCATGGATGAGGAGGTTGTTATGGAGTTCAATCTTTCGGAAGATCAGCAGGCCTTTCAGGACGTGGCCCGCAATTTTGCAGCGACGGATTTGCAACCTTTTGCCGCCGAGTGGGACCGGGATGCTGTTTTTCCCGTTGAGACACTTCGTAAGGCCGCTGAACTTGGTTTCGCGGGAATTTATGTGCGCGAGGATGTGGGTGGTTCGGCATTGTCGCGGCTTTATGCTGCGCTCATTTTTGAGG
>PAZY01000025.1:0-2655 GCA_002715765.1 Rhodobiaceae bacterium
GGCCGCTGACGAGCCGGTCGGTCGCTCTATGGGTGCAGACGAAGCGATCGGCACCCAGTATCACATTCAGTTTGAAACACTTCCCGAACCGTTCGAGACCGGATCTGTCAGCAACCGGCCGACCATTGTTTCCAGACCGAGCGGTGCCTGGCTGCGTGTGCCGCAAGGCTTTGAGGCCTCGCTGGTTGCGGAGGGGTTGCATGGCCCCCGTGCTCTTGCTGTCGCTAGTGACGGTGCGATCTTCGTGACGGAACCCAATGCTGGCCGTGTGTCCAAACTGGTTGATGGGGATGGTGACGGTGTCGTTGAAACCGTCAGTGAATATGCGCGTGGTTTCCATCTTCCATCAGGCATTGCGATCTCTGATGGTGAAGTTTACGTCGCTGACGAGCGGGCGGTCTGGCGGCTTGGTGCCGCACTGGGGGCGGCGGTGGCGCCGGTCCGGCAACCTGTCACCCGGGCAGGTGCCTTTGGTGATACGGGTGGTCATTGGACACGGATGCTCCGTTTTTCGCCAGACGGTCAGAGCTTTTATGTGTCTGTGGGGAGCGTGGGTAATCTGGATGAGGAAGATGCGCCGCGCGCTACCATTCAACGATTTGAGATGGTGCAGGGGACACAAACACTTTTCGCCTCCGGGCTTCGCAATCCTATCGGTATGGCATTTCATCCGGGCAGTGCCCGCTTGTTCACCGTCGTCAATGAGCGGGATGGCTATGGAGATGGCCTTGTGCCTGACTATCTGACCGAGGTTCGCCCGGGTGGTTTTTACGGCTGGCCTTATGCGTATCTTGGCGCGCATGCGGACCCGCAATATGGGCAGATCCGGCCTGATCTCGTGACACGAACACTTGCGCCTGACGTGCTCTTTGAGGCGCATTCTGCTGCCGTTGATCTGGCTTTCAATGCAGGGGGGAATTTCCCCGATCATTATACCGGCGATGGTTTTGTCTCATTTCACGGGTCGTGGAATGCCGCGACGCCCACGGGTTACAAAATCGTGCGGGTTCCCTTCGAAGATGGTCGTCCGACTGGCCGCTACGAGACCTTTGTCGCCGGGTTCTGGACGGAGGGAGAAGCGCCTGCCCGTGTGTGGGGGCGGCCAACCGGGCTTGTTTTTGACAATGACGGTCATCTGCTGATTGCAGATGATGCGGGCGGTACGATCTGGCGTGTTCGCTGGGTTGGTCAGTAGGGCGAAAAACTGTCGCTGCGTAATTGATCGACCGTTACCCGCTTCATGTTGCCTGGAACATCAAACGGACCGCCGAGGAAAGTACCCGAGCCGAAAATGGCGCCGGCTTCCTTCAGCTGGGCTGCCAGCTCTATGTCTGCTATCTGTTCGAAACTCGTCATAAGGCGGAGCGCTTTGGCGATATGTGCAAACTTGCGTCCCTCGGTCAGAAGTTTTTCCGGGCTCGTGCCTGGCGGCACCTTGTAGGCCACACACGTTGCCTTCATGTCGGTGCAATTTGTGATCGGGTAGGAGAGCGAGGGAACGCGGATGACCACTGTGCGGAAAAACCGGCTCAGACCCGCGATGCGCTGAACTGCGGCAGAGGTCAGGTTTGTGTCGGGCAGGTCCAGCAGTTCAACCATNAGNGTCTTTTTCAGGAAAGGTGGAATTTCCTTGGCGACCTCGTAGAGTTTTTGCAATGCGTGGTTGTTCTGCAGGGTCGAGTAGTGGATCTGCGTCAGCAGGAGCGTCGCGAAATCATTGCTGTATAATTCCGCTGCCATCTCCANTTGCGCGCGNAGCATGTTGACGTCGAGTTCACAGATGCGGGCCTCGGATGGCGCATCGCCCAATACGTCATGCCCTTCNAGCAAGGGNCCNGNTCCCTTGCTGATGTAGGGGAGGACGGCAAACCCGATCATCACATCATGTTTCATGTTCCAGATCGGGTAGTAGCCGATCGTGTATTCTTTATGACGATGGGCTTTCGCCTTGTTGAGNCTTGCCGCGAGCGCTGTCGTTGGTGAGACGATCTTGCCATCGGCCGATTGTGTTGCGGCTGGTGCGGTGACGAGTTTCTTCGGCGTTGCGGTTGTGGGTGTGATGCTCGCCGTTGGAGAGCCTGCATTTTCCACTTTGCCGACNGAGGTTTCCACTTTGATCAGGCCGGAATTNTCCCGACCGATCAGGACAGCNCAGATTTTTTTGGCGATTTTTGCCGTGATCTCTTCGCCATGACCNGGATCTGTATTGGCGAAAACAATCAGATAGTGGTCGCCGCCAATACGAGTGGAGATGTCGCCGGGGCCGAGATGGGTCGAGATTATGTTTTCCGCGGCAATATGAACTGTTCGCCGGCATTTTTCCCATTCCGCGCCCAGATGTTCGCGCAGATTGTCAAAACCCAGAATCTGCAACTGACCTGCGATGCGCCCGTCTGTTTCCCGCGGCAGACCGGCCAGCGTGCTGCTGACGGTATCGCCGGCTGACTTCTTCCCGTCTGNGGAAGGAGCGGNNCCCGTTTTGGCGGCCTCTGCTGGTTGCTTTGTCTGACTGAATAGGCTCATAGGTCTGTCTTTGGTGGTACCGGTCTTGCGAANNTGTAAATTTGTGTGNGCGGGAGCTGNTCCTAAGGTGGATGCCCGTCTCACCATTCTGGGGAAAANAGCCTAACCGTTTGTTAAAGCGNGNGTTTTGTG
>PAZY01000025.1:2661-150014 GCA_002715765.1 Rhodobiaceae bacterium
TGTNANNGNGACAAANGCTCNNGNTTTTCAACGTCTTTCACTTTCAGNTGGCNCATNTTTCCCGGTGCGTCAGTCAGGTCTCCCAGGCAATNNCCTGTGACAAAAACAGCCCCGGCCTGCTTGAGCTCGGCCGCAAGTTTTACCGTCGGCACATATTCGAAGCAGGTCAGCAATTTTTGAGCATTGGCGTCGGTGATAATGCGCCGGGCGTCGCTCAGGATCTGNGCCTCACTGTGGTGCGCCGGGAGGATATAGGAGACCGCNGTNGCTCCGACGGCCTTGCACCTGTCCAGAGGAAAATCGACGGAGGGAATGCGCATTATGATGGCGCGGAAGTAGTTCTGCAGGCCCGCGATGCGTTGNGCGATTGTTGTTGCGGGCGTGTTTTCCGGAATCCCGACGATCTGGATCATCAGAATGTTCTTCAATTGTGGGGGAATTTTTTGCGCTATCCGGAGAATCTCTTTTCGGCTGTTGGTGAAAGACAGCGTGTCGGAATGCAGTTGTGACACGAGAAGGGAAGTGAATTTGTTCTTGAGAAGCTCGCCGGCGACGCTGATCTGCGTGTGGAGCATTTCGATATCAAGCAATTGAATGTCGGCAAGCGTGGTGGGTTTTCCCAGCACATCGTAGCCGGTAATGGGGGGTGCATCCTTCGGTCTGATGACCGGCATGACGGCGTATCCGGTGAGAACTTCCTGTCGGATGTTCCACATGGGGGCATACCCGGCTTCGCGTGGTTCCACAGGTTGGTCGGTGATTGCGGCCGGGGCGGTTGCCTGCTGTTCGGGTTTGATACGTGCTTGTGTGGCATTGCTTCCCACGTGGCCTTGCGGGTATATCGCTTGGTGCTGGTGTCGAGCTCCGGCGCGTCCCGTTCCAACAGGATCCTTTTTTGCAGCTTGCCATTGGCAGGACGGATGTCCATCAGTGTTGAATGGCATCCGCCGCCCAGGGCTGTTTCGATCTGCGCACCGATTTTGCCTGCCATCTGTTCCGCCGCGGGTACATTGTCGGCACCATAGATGATCAGCACATGTTCCTGCCCGATAAGAGAAGAGAAATCCCAGGGACCCAGCTCGCGTTGCAAGACACTGGTTACGGCGTTGTGCACCCGTCCCTTGTTATGTTGCCAGTCTTCGCCGAGATGAGCTTTGAGTTTTTCCAGATTGACCATTTGCAGCTGGCCGGGGAACCGCTCGTGTGTCGTGCCACCGGGCGCACCATTTCGGGCGCTATGTCCGCTCTGCACTTCCTGCGACGGGCCGGCGATCGCGGCATCGTCGGCCTTCATTTCGTTGGCATCGGACATTCATATTCCCCCTGCCTCCCCGAGAGTCCCCACTCTCATTCTGTAACGGGGTGCTACATCGAATGATCTAGAAGTAGCGATAAAAAAGAATTAAGTGAATGATCTGTTCTACAATAAAATGCAGCTATGTGATCTATCCTCTTGTTTTTCCTTACGTTCTTGAACGAACAAGGGCAGGCGAAAGTCACCTGCCCTCTGCTCCGATGTCGCCGGGTTTCGGTCCGTTGCGGCTATGGCCCGGTTTGGGGCCTATCCTTTGAGGGCTGCTTCCCGCGCCTTGCGAACCGATGCATTGGTCTGATTGAAGAGCAGGTTCCGGCGGGCTTCCTCTTCTTCTTTGGTCAGTTCCTTTTTGCCCAGTTCCTCGCCTGCTTTTTGTCCGCGTTTGACGGCGTCGCGGCTGCCAACCTCATTGACCCATCGTTTGACGTTTGGGTATTCCTCCCAGCTGCCGCCTTCCACGTCGGCCAGACGATTGATGAACATGGCCCAGGGCCAGGTAATCATGTCGGCGATGGTATACGCGTCGCCCGCCAAAAACTTGTGTACCGAGAGTTGCGCATCCATGACGCCTGCCAGGCGATCCACTTCACCGATAAAGCGGCGCTGGCCATATTCCAGTTTGCTTTCATCGTCGACAATGTTCTTGGCGTAGTTTTTGAAATGGTTGGCATTGCCCATCATGGGACCCAGATTGGCCATTTGCCAGTGAACCCATTGCAGCGCGGCGTACTTGCCGCGCGGGTCTTGGGGCAGAAATTTGCCGGTTTTCTCCGCCAGATATTCCAGAATGGCACCGGACTCAAAAATGGCGAGAGGTTCACCGCCACCTAGCGGGTCGTGGTCGATGATGGCGGGCATCCGGTTGTTGGGGCAGATGCGCAGAAAGTCCGGTTTGAACTGTTCACCGGCTCCGATGTCGACCGGTATAATCTTGTAGGGCAGTCCACATTCTTCCAGCATGATCGTGATTTTGCGGCCATTGGGAGTGGGCCAGAAATAGACATCAATCATCTGCTTGTTTCCTCCAGTTGGTTTTGTGTAGGAGGAAGACTAGGGCGTTGCTGACCCTGTCGCCAGCGCTAGTGTAAGTTGACGAAAAAAGTGATCGCCTTCTTTCGGGTTCAGCGCACGAGAAGTGTTGGTACTTTTGCCGCCCTCAGAAGGTCGGTTGTTTTGCTGCCCATGACGAGACGTCGCCACGGGGAGTGGCTGTAAGCGCCCATAATCAGCAGATCAATGTCCTGCTCGATAATATTGTGAGCGATAACACTTTCCGCATCACCGGGTTTGAAGGTGGCCTGCGTGTCAAACCCTGCTTTCACCAGGGTTTCTTTCGCCCAGTCCAGTTGTCGTTCTGCGCCGCTGCTTTCTTTGCCCGACATGAGGAGCTGGATAGGCAATCCCTTGAAGAGAGGGCTGCCAGCGATCAGCCGAACTCCTCTGCGGGTGACGCTCCCTCCGTCAAACGCAAGCATGATGCGTTGGGGTTCCTTGAACGTGTCGGTGACTGTCAGGATGGGCTTGCTGAGTGAACGTATAACTTCTTCCACATGCCGCCCCAGATCCCGCTGGGTGGTGTTGGCGGATTGGCCGCGCCGCCCCAGAACGAAGAGACGCACCAGGTCCTCCTGTTCTGTCAGGGTTTCCCGAAGTGTGCCATAGCGTTGCCTGATGTCGGCGTTCACTCCGGCGGTTGAGGTGCGCTCACGCAATTTGTTCAAAAAAAGCCGTCCCTGCTCCCGAGCGGATTTGCTGCGGGCGCTGTCTTTGTCGGTGAGTTCGGTGAGCAGGTTCTCCTGCGCATCAAACCCGATCGCGCCGCTATGGTCGATATGTGTTGCCGTTTCCGGGTGGCGGTTGATGACGTGCAGCAATTCCAGCGGTGCATTGAGACGGCGTGCGGCCCATGCAGCATAGTCAGTGACATGACTGGCAAACCGCGACTGATCTACGCAGGCGAGGATTTTCTTTTCTTCGATCATTTCCCTCTCCCTGTTAGTGGCTTGCCAGAATGTCTTTGGCCCCGTCCTTGTCGTGGACGGCGAAGCGATCGATCATGGTTGCGCTTGCTTCGTTCAAGCCAATGACTTCCACCTCGGTTCCGTCGCGACGAAACTTCAGAACAACCTTGTCCAGTGCACTAACGGCGGTGATGTCCCAAAAATGGGCGCGGCTTACATCAATACGCACTGTCTCGATNACTTCCCGATAATCAAATGCGTTGATAAAGCGCTCGGCGGTGGCGAAGAACACCTGCCCGAAGACCTGGTAGGTGCGAACGCGACCNTCATTCTCGGCGTGGGAGCGAATGTAGAAGAACTGGCCGACCTTCTGCGCAAAGAAGAAGCCGGAAAGCAGGACACCTGTCAGCACGCCTTTGGCAAGGTCATGAGTGAAGACGGTCATGATGACGGTTGCAAGCATGACGAGGCTAGAGCTTTTGGGGTGGTCGCGCAGNCCCTTCAGTGAGGCCCAGTTGAAGGTCCCGATAGAGACCATGATCATGACGGCAACNAGAGCTGCCATGGGTATTTGACCGACCCATTCGCCGGCAAAAACCACCATGATGAGCAGTAAAATACCGGCTGTCAGCGTGGATAGCCGTCCGCGCCCGCCGGACTTTACGTTGATGACCGACTGTCCGATCATTGCGCAGCCGGCCATGCCACCGATAAAGCCGGTTGCGATATTGGCGACGCCTTGTCCCACACATTCGCGGTTCTTGTCTGACTTGGTATCGGTGAGATCATCCACGATTGTGGCTGTCATCAGGGATTCCAGCAGGCCAACNGCCATGAGCGTGAGCGAATANGGGAAAATGATTGCCAGTGTTTCAAACGTGAGCGGNACGTCCGGGAAAAGGAAAACCGGCAGGCTGTCTGGAAGTTCACCCATGTCGCTTACGGTCCGGATGTCGAGGTCGAGCCAGAGCGCGACACCGGTCATGACGATGATTGTCACCAGGGGAGAGGGAACCGCTCTGGTGATGTAGGGCAGGCCGTAGATAATCACCAGTCCTGCTGCCGTCATGGCATAGACATGCCATGTCACACCGGTCAGTTCCGGCAATTGTGCCATGAAAATCAGAATGGCGAGCGCGTTGACAAAACCGGTGATTACGGAGCGCGACACAAAGCGCATCAATGCACCCAGATGGATCCAGCCCGCGATGATTTGCAGTATGCCGGTCAGTACCGTGGCGGCAAACAGATANTGAAGCCCGTGTTCCTTCACCAATGTGACCATCAGCAGGGCCATGGCCCCGGTNGCGGCGGAAATCATGCCGGGGCGCCCCCCGGTAAAGGCGATAATGACNGCGATTGAGAAAGAGGCGTAGAGACCCACCTTCGGATCGACCCCGGCGATGATGGAGAACGCGATTGCCTCGGGTATCAGGGCGAGGGCGACCACGATGCCCGCCAGTACGTCGTTTCGGATATTGGCGAACCAATCCTGTCTTATCGTATTCATCATCACTCGTGTGTGTCCAAACGCTGGGGCGCGCCGCCTTTTGGAGGGCCGTTCGCGAGATAGCCATGCGCTCGGGAGCGCATACCGTGCAGAAAGGGCGGACCATAGAGCAAGAGCTGTAAATGGCAAGTTTTGGGGGCTTTTGCGTGGAGATCCGGTGCGGACAGCCTCATGTGCGAGCCTGCCGGTGGCACCTGGTCTTGCCCGAAGGCTTTGGGGCGACCAGAAGCCCTGNGGTTGCCTGGCCTTGGGGCTGCCTGGCCTTGGGGTTTGAGCGGGTGGTGGAGCCGAGCGGGATCGAACCGCTGACCTCGTCATTGCGAACGACGCGCTCTCCCAACTGAGCTACGGCCCCGCTTTCCGGTCCATTTTTACCTCGGGTTTTGGAGGGCGGCAAGGGCGAGGGCTTGCCGGGGGCGGGGGCAAAATGGGGCTTCTTTGCCCGTTNCAGGGCCTATTTTGGCCGCTCTAGAGGGGTGCGCCACGCGGTTGATCCGTGCTAAGAACGGGCCCGATAGTGATTTGAGCCAAAGGCGGATGCGCGCATGCAATCTCTTCTTATTCTCGTTTCCCAGGTTATCAGCCTCTATATATGGGTGGTGATCGCAAACGCTATTCTGAGCTGGCTGATTGCGTTCAACGTGCTGAACACGCAGAACCGGTTTGTCTATTCGGTGGCTGATATATTGTACCGGGTGACGGACCCTGTACTGGGTCCCATCCGCCGGTTTCTGCCGGATCTTGGTGGGGTCGATATTTCCCCGGTTGTCCTCATTCTTGGTTTGATGTTCCTGCAGAACCTGCTGGTGCGCGATATCGCGCCGATGTTGCTGGGTGGTTGATCAGGCGTTGCCTTTTCGCCGGAGCGAAGAGGGATTGAAGGTTTTTGTCCGGGTGACACCGAATGCGGGTGCTGACCGGATTGAGGATGTGATGCGGTCTGCCGACGGGCGTGCCTGGCTGAAAGTTCGTGTGCGGGCNGTACCGGACAAAGGGTTNGCCAACAAGGCGGTGATTGCGGTGCTTGCGAAAGCATGGCGCGTGCCAAAATCCTCCCTCGGGGTGATTNCCGGTGCGACTGACCGTAACAAGACATTGCAGGTAGGCGGCGATGTCGAGGGTGCGGAAATGAAGATCAGTCGCTGGTTTGATGCGCATATCGCNGACGGCAGATAAGATATTCTAAAGGCTGGAAAGGTTTGGAATGGCAAGTGACGGTGGGTTGGCAACACGTATTGAAGGTAAAGTTCATGCGCTTGCGCTGCGTGAGAAGGTTGCAACACAGGTTGCCCGGCTGAAAGCTGATCACGGTATTACGCCCGGCCTTGCTGTTGTGCTGGTAGGAGAAGATCCTGCGAGCCAGGTTTATGTTCGCAACAAGGGGATCGCGACCAAGGAAGCCGGCATGAATTCCTACGAGTTTCGTCTGCCCGCGGACACGAGCGAAGCGNATGTGCTTGCCAAAGTGCAGGAGCTGAATGCAGACCCACACGTGCATGGTGTTCTGGTTCAGTTTCCCGTACCTGACCACATGTCGCAGCAGCGTGTGATTGATGCGATTGATCCGGCGAAAGATGTTGACGGGCTTCATCCGTTAAATGCGGGCAGGCTGTCGTCCGGTCTGCCGGGGCTTGTGTCCTGCACGCCGATGGGGTGTCTCATCATGGCGCGGGCGGCTGTTGAGGGCGGTTTGTCGGGCAAGCACGCTGTTATCGTAGGGCGTTCCAATCTGGTGGGGAAACCTGTCGCGCAATTGCTGCTGAACGAAAACTGTACAGTGACGATTGCGCATTCTCGTACGGCGAANCTGGCTNACATTGTTGGCCTTGCNGACATTGTGGTTGCCGCTGTCGGGCGGCCCAAAATGATCAAAGGGGACTGGATCAAAAAAGGGGCGGTCGTCATTGATGTTGGTATCAACCGGGTGCCTGCNCCGGACAAGGGTGAAGGTGCAACACGTTTGGTGGGGGATGTCGATTATGAGGCCGCGCTCCCGCNTGCGTCGGCTATCACGCCGGTACCGGGTGGGGTTGGGCTGATGACGGTTGCGTGTCTGATCCGCAATACTGTTGTGGCGGCCTTTATGCAGAACGGTCTTGAACCCCCGGCAGATCTATAGGAGCGCGTTTTGGAAAGCACCATGCTTGGTACACTCTGGCCGGTGAGCCGCTTCACGCTTGGCGGTGGTGGGGTGGCACAGATCTGGGGTGAGACCAGCCGCGAAGAGGCTGTCGCCACGGTGCGACTTGCTGCGGATGCCGGGGTTACGCTTTTTGATGCGGCGCCGATGTATGGTCGCGGGGAAGCAGAGCGNGTGTTTGGCGAAGCGTTTGACGGCACACCACCAGAAGGAACGCGGTTCACAACCAAGTGTCAGGTCGGCACGCCGGCGCCGGGATCTGCTTATGAGCGGATGGAAACATCGCTTGTGCGGTCCCTGGAAACGATGAAGATCGAGCGGGCGGACCTCTTTTTTCTGCACAGCAATATCTGTCCGGATGATTACCGCTACNACAAGAATGCAGATGTNCAGGACAGATTTGCTACACGCTGGTCTGCTTATGAGGGCGAGGTTGTTCCGGCACTTGAGCGNCTTAAGGAAAAAGGCTTGATTGCNGATTGGGGGATCACCGGCACCGGGCTTCCCAAGTCTATCATGGACGCCCTGAGGGCAGACAAAAAGCCCGCTGTTGTGCAGGCCGTGAGCAATCTGATGGACAGTGCGGGAAGTATGCGTCGCTATGAGGAACCCACAGAAGCGCGAAACATTATCCGCACGGCCAAGAATAATGATGTTGGCGTGTTGGGGATAAGGGCTGTACAGGCTGGTGCGTTGACGGCATCTCTTGATCGCGAAGNCGCCCCGGAGGAAATGGCCGATTATGAAAAGGCGTCGGGCTTTCGGGCGCTNTGCGCGCAGTGGGGCGAAGACCCTGCCGTGATAGCACATCGCTATGTCCTCTCCATGGAGGGTGTTGACAGTGTGATACTGGGGGTGAAGAACCGGCNGGAACTTCAGAGCCTGCTTGACGGTGAAGCACAAGGCCCGCTTGATGTGGCGCAGCGGAAGGCCATTGACGGGCTGCGGTTGAACTTCAACATGCCGCGCATGCCGATTGACTGACGGATGCGATTTATCAACACGCTCAACTNATTTATCTCTCAGCTCGTCNTGATGGTGAGCCTTCTTGCGCTGCCCGCTTATGGGCAGAGTGATGAAGGCGGCATGATTTCGTGGTCGGATGCGGATATGGCGGGTGCACTCTCGATCTATATTCCCCGGCGAATTGNGGAAGAAGANATTCCGGGGCTTTCGATTGCGGTCGTGAAAGAGGGCCGGATTGTTTATGAGCGTGGTTTTGGTACGGCAGACTATGCCGGGGATGAACCGGTTACCGCGAACACGCTTTTTGAAGCGGCTTCGCTTGGCAAGCCGGTTGCGGCGCTGGGNGCTCTGCATCTCGTTCAAGAAGGTGAGCTTGCGCTCGACCGNCCTCTGGGNGAGAAGCTCGACGAGGTCTGGCTGGGAGATGGGGACGACCAGGCGCTGATTACCCTGCGTCAGGTGCTCAACCATACATCGGGTCTCAGCAACGTGGTTCAATGTTGCAGCAATGAGAGTTGGTTTGAGCCCGGGACTGCGTTTTCATATTCCGGTGTGGGCTACATGTATCTTGCCCATGTCATGTCTGTTGTGCGTGAGATGGGGTTTGACCGTGTCATGCATCAAATTGTTTTTGAGCCGCTGGGTATGATGTCGTCGGGCTATGGGCTTGCCGATTTTCTGGTGCCGACCGTTGCGCGTGGGCAGGTCCCGCTTTTTCTTCCGGTGCTTGCGCTTCTCGTCCCCATTGTTGCGTCGTTCGCGCTGTTCTCTTTGTTTACCATCGGTGTTGTCCGGTTCTATCTGGGGCGTCTGCGTCTGGAGCTGACGGACCTGCTTCCGGCGANGGGACTGGCGACCGTTTTCACCATTGTTCTGCTCTGGGTCCTGCTTGGTGGCTGGGACTTTGTTTTTGTGCTCGGATATACCGGATTGTATCTGGCTTTGCTGGGNCTGATGGGCATGGGGTTTCTATTGCTCTTTGCCTTTCTGGGGTTGCTCGGCCCGGCCGATGGTACGNTGGCACAAGGNCGGGAGCAGTCGCGGGGGGTGATGGTTTTTGTCGCGTTCGCGTTTGCGCTGCTCAGTAGTTTNTTTTTCGCCGGGCGTAACGTGCCTGTACCTGCGATGGGGGGGGATGTCGTCAATGCGGCATTCTCATTCCGGTCAAGCGCTCATGACATGGGGCGGTTTATTGAAGGCATGCTTGATGACCGTGTCGTCCGNCCGTTCTTCCGACAAAAGATGGCGGAAGACAGTGTTGATATTGGCGATCAAATTGGCTGGGGGCTGGGTATCGGAACCCGCGACGGCGCGCGGGGGCGCTCGCTGTGGCAATGGGGCAGCAACCCCGGTTTTGAGAGCCTGATGGTGATTGACCCGGCGCGCCGTGCCGGTATCGTTATNATGACCAACAGTTCGAAAGGGGCTTCTCTTGTGCAGGAAGTGGCAAGCCATGTGATGGGTGAGGAGCCCGGCTGGCAGCTTCCCTAGTTTTCTTTGTCGGCGCTTCTTTCNAGGATGCAGGAGGGNGTATTTATGGAGGCGTTTGACAAGATTTATCAGCGTGCCGTGAAGCGGCATGGTGCGGAAGGTGTGCAGGCGGGGCTTATGAAACCGAAGTCTGCTGCGGCGCTGAAGAAGATTTCCAATGATCGTTGGCTTGCGCAGATGACCAAGTCCGTTTTTCAGGCCGGCTTTGTCTGGAAGGTGATTGAGGCGAAATGGCCGGGCTTTGAAGAAGCGTTTGACGGGTTTGACCCGCACCGGGTTGCCTTCTATTCCGACGATGATCTTGCCCGTCTTGTCTCGGATGCGCGCATTGTTCGCAATGGGGCCAAGATCAGGGCGACGGTCGAGAATGCGCGGTTTGTTGTTGANCTTNCCAAAACGCATGGCAGTGCGGGTGCTTTCTTTGCGGCCTCCAAGCCTGAAAACTATATTGATCTTCTGGATCTGCTGAAGAAGCAGGGCTCNCGTCTTTCGGGCATGTCGGCGCAGTATTTCCTTCGCTTCTCCGGCGTGGACAGCTGGATCATGTCGTCGTCCGTTGNTGCGGCTTTGATTGCCGCNGGGATTGTCGANAAGCCCCCGACTTCGAGGAAAGCCCTGGGGCAGGTGCAGGAGGCNTTTACTCTCTGGCGGCNGGAGAGNGGGCGTTCACTAACCGAGATCAGCCGTATCCTCGCCCTTTCCTGCGACGGGTAGTGCGCGACCACAAAAAAGCCGATCTCCAAGAGACCGGCTTTTGTCGATACATGATGTCAGCGAAGANTATTTTTTCTTGCCGGCTTCAATCGCCTGCTCGATCAATGAAACGGCCTCTGCCGCATCGCCCCAACGNTCCACCTTCACCCACTTGCCTTTTTCAAGGTCTTTGTAGTGATTGAAGAAGTGCGTGATGCGCTCAATCAGAATTTCGGGGAGATCTGTATAGTTCTGCACTTTCTTGTAGTAAGGGTTCAGCGCTTCAACCGGCACAGCCAGGATTTTCTCGTCCTTGCCCGCTTCATCCTCCATCAGGAGAACACCGATAGGGCGCGAGCGGATAACTGCTCCTGGCACAACTGGAATACGGCTGACCACCAGCACGTCAATGGGGTCACCATCTTCGGAGAGCGTGTGCGGTACAAACCCGTAATTGCATGGATAGGTCATGGCTGTGTGCATGAAGCGATCCACGAAAAGTGTCCCCGATGCTTTGTCCAGTTCATACTTAACCGGATGACCGCCATGGGGGACTTCGATGATGACATTCACATCATGGGGCGGGTTGTTACCGATCGGGATTTCGTCAATACGCATTATTTATTCCGGTTGTTACGGGCTTGGAGGAGGCGAAGGCGCAACGCATTCAGTTTGATGAAACCGGCTGCATCCTTCTGGTCGTAAGCGCCAGCATCATCTTCAAATGTGACATGCGCTTCTGAATAGAGTGAATAAGGCGAGCTGCGACCGACGACGGTTGCAGAGCCTTTGTAGAGTTTGAGGCGGACGGTGCCTGTCACGGCTTCCTGGCTTTTGTCGATCAGGGCCTGCANCATCTCACGCTCCGGGCTCCACCAGAAACCGTTGTAAATGAGTTCCGCATAGCGAGGCATCATCTCGTCTTTAAGGTGCGNTGCACCGCGATCGAGGGTCAGGCTTTCGATGCCGCGATGGGCTGCGAGAAGAACCGTGCCGCCTGGTGTCTCGTAGACGCCGCGCGACTTCATGCCGACAAAGCGGTTNTCAACCAGGTCGAGGCGACCAATACCGTTTGCGCCGCCCAGCTCGTTGAGCTTAGTGAGCAAAGTGGCCGGGCTCATCGCCACGCCATCGATGGAAACGGCGTCGCCCTTTTCGAAGCCGATCTCGATATAGGTCGGCTTGTCGGGGGCGGCTTCTGGCGATACCGAGCGGGAATAAACATATTCCGGCGCTTCTTCGTTCGGGTCTTCCAGCACNTTNCCNTCCGCGGANATGTGCAGAAGGTTTGCGTCGACGGAGAATGGTGCTTCGCCGCGCTTGTCCTTGGCGATCTGGATCTGATGCTTCTCGGCATAGTCGATCAGCTTGGTGCGGGAATTGAGATCCCATTCGCGCCACGGTGCGATCACCTTGATAGAAGGGTTTAATGCATAATAGCCAAGCTCGAAACGAACCTGGTCATTGCCTTTGCCGGTTGCACCATGGCAGACCGCATCTGCGCCTGTTGCGGCGGCAATTTCGATCTGTTTCTTGGCAATCAGCGGCCGTGCGATAGACGTGCCGAGCAGATAGACACCCTCATAGAGAGCATTGGCCCGGAACATGGGGAAAACATAGTCGCGGACAAATTCTTCTCGCANGTCTTCNATGAAGATTTCCTTGATGCCCAGCATTTCCGCTTTTTTGCGGGCGGGCTCCAGGTCCTCACCAGCGCCGAGGTCTGCCGTGAAGGTCACGACTTCGCATTGGTAAACGTCTTGCAGCCATTTCAGGATGATCGAAGTGTCGAGGCCGCCCGAATAGGCGAGCACGACTTTTTTGATGTCGCTCATGATTTTCCAGCCTTTGGGGTGGTGATGCCCGCGCACTATAGGGAAATCACATGCTCTCGCAAGGTGAGAGATAGTCTCACGCTGAAAACCTTCATTTTTGCGCGGTTTTGCCCAAATATTAAGGGTTACTGCGCCTTTGTGAGGCGTTTCCGGACCTGACGGACGCCCCAGTAGACCATCCCGATCACGATGGGGGCGGCGATGCCGGTTGCCAGGGTCGGATCGACAGGGCTTCCCAGTTTTTCAGCGGCCTTGAGNGCGTAATTTACAATGCCCAGCAGGTAGTAGGAAATGGCGACGGCGGAGAGGCCTTCAACGGTTTCCTGCAGGCGGACCTGCATACGCACCCGGCTTTCCATGGAAGACANGAGTGACTGGTTTTGTTCCTGCACGGCGATTTCAACCCGTGTTCGCAACAGGCTGGAGGCGCGACCGATATGCTCTGACAATGTGTCTATACGGGTGGCAACGGCCGAACAGGTGCGCATGGCTGGGCCAAGCCGTCTTTCCATGAAGGTNGCGAGCTGCTGGATGCCGGAGAGTTTCGTTTCATCAANATCAGACAGGCGTTGCCGAACGATNTCGTGATAGGCNCGCGAGGCGGAGAAACGAAAATCGGTGCGTGCCGTCATGGTTTCCACGCGTGCGGCGAGCGCTGTCAATTGTTGCAGCTGGCGTTGTTCGTCCTCAAGATTGGAGATGTTGGTGGTCTCACCTGCAATCTCGGCCAGNTCTTCTTCCATCTCCGAAATTTCCGGCGAGATGGCGCGCGCCAGCGGAAANGCCATCAGGGCCATCATGCGATAGGTTTCAATTTCCAGAAGGCGCTGTACCAGCCGCCCGGTCCGTCCAGGCTTCAGGCTTTCGTTGGCGATGAGCATGCGCGTGCACCCGCTCTGGTCCAGTTGCAGGTCGGTCCAGACTGCTGCGCCGCCGCCTGACTGTCTGCCACCAACCAGTGTGTTGTGGCCGAAGATGCTCTGTGTCTGTTTGGATGTTTCTTCAATCGGACCAGGGCGCACCATGAGATTGATGGCGACCAGCAACTCACTGTTTACGTCCCGTCGCCAGTGATCGGGGATCATGGTCATGGGGGCGTGGGCAAACCGGATCGCCAGATCGCCTTCCATCGCTTCCAGATGTTCATAGAGCGTGTAGGTTGAGAATTCCGTATGGCGCTCCCAGACCAGCTGAATGCGACCCAGATCCAAAGANAGGTGATTGCCAAAATGGTCNGGGATTTTGGCGCCGAACTGGTGTGCCAGTGCTTTGAGCGCCACTTTTTCGTCTTCATGCCCGTTTTCGCCTGTTACAAAGGCGAGGTGTGAACACATGAGCGCTTTGGGCACATTTGCGGGTGGGCGCGAATGGACTTCATCATTCAGCTTTTGACGCTGGGCATGTTCCTTGAAATGACGAAGTGGCGGCACGATTATCTTTTCCTCTGCACGGGATAGCTTCTGCTGGATTAGGCGCCCGCTTTTGATAAGGTCCCGTGTCCCGATGTGCAAGAGGAGCCTTTGATGGCGGACGTAGAGTTCTGGTTTGAGTTTGCAAGCACCTATTCCTACCCGGCGGCGATGCGAGTGGCCAAGATTGCTGAAGCCCACGGGGTGCATCTTGTCTGGCGCCCCTTTTTGCTGGGGCCGGTGTTTTTCAAACAAGGTNTGAAAGACTCCCCCTTTAATGTTTTCGAGCAGAAGGGGCGTTATATGTGGCGTGATCTGGAGCGGATTACCGCAGCAGATGGTCTGCCGTTCAAGAAGCCATCGCTCTTTCCGCAAAATGGCTTGCTTGCCTCGCGGGTCACACTTGTGGGGTTGAAAGAGGGGTGGGGCCCGGATTTCGTGCGTTCCGTCTATCAGGCGAATTTCGCGAAAGGGGCCGTGATTTCAGATGAGAGCGTGCTTTCCGACCTGCTTGTCGGATTGGGGCAGGATGGTGCGCGCGTGTTGCAGGAAGCGACTTCACCAGAGATCAAGGACGCGCTCAAGGCACAGACGGAGCTGGCCTGGGAGAAAGGCCTGTTTGGTGCGCCCAGCTTTACGGTGGGGGATGAGCTTTTCTGGGGTAATGACCGGATGGAAGCGGCGATGACCTGGGCCCGCGACGCACATGCCTGATCGGGTGTGCCCGGTCAGTTCAGCCGGACCGTATCCCCAAGGNTGATCTGTCCGCCGGTTTTTATCGTGCAATAGACGGAGAGGTTTTGTGCGGTGTGGGCCACCATGGCGCGCATGATGGATGCGTCNCGGGGAAGCTTGCGCTGTGGTCGTGTGGCCATGATACAGCGCGGGCATTCCATNGTGACGTTGATTTCTGTCTGGCCAAGCGAGATTGTCCGGCCCAGCCAACCGGTCTCCGCGAGGNTGGACAGGTTCTGATTGTCAGCGAGCAGAATGTTGGGACGGAAGCGGCGTACATCAAGATCGGCATCGGGCACCAGTGTCTGTAGATGCCGCAGCGATGCCTCGGTCAGTATGTTGAGCGGGAACGCATCGAAATAGGTGCCGCGTGGTGCGGCGTATTCCATCAGCTCCGCCATCACTTCCGGTGGAAACTTGCTGAGATCGGGGAGTGGCTCATCGGCCTCCAGGGCAAACATGGCGCGGAGGTCTGCCTCCGGGTTTTGGGGTTGTTGTTTGGTTCGGTAATGTTCGGCGTTGCTGGCCGGCTGGAGTGGCCATAGAGTCACTTCCTGATCCAGAGCGGCGGACAGGGTTTGGTGAATATTCCCGTTGTCGGAACGACAGGTGTTTCCATCGGGCAAAGTGATTTCGACATGCGGCACGGTCCCCGCATTTGTCTCATTGAGGTAGCGGGCCGAACAGTTGAGAAGCTCCCCGATTTTTTTGGCGCCGACAATGGTCTGTGTGGCTTCGTCACGCACGGCCCAGCCGCGATCCAGCGAAATGCCGCGCGCTGTGAGGCTGGTTTTTGACAGCGTCTCGCCCTGCATGGATTTGACGGGGTAGCGCCAGATTTCCTTGATGGTGAAAACGGGTTCGGGCATGGCCACCTCACTTCTTTGCGTCGTGCATGAGCTTAGGGGGAGAGCGTGGCCTGTACAAGTTGCGCTGAATGTCTGTCCTGGTTAGCTGGCTACCTGGCTTGCGCGGATTTTTTCGCTGGCTGATTTCAACTGGCCACATGCCGCCATGATGTCCCGCCCGCGCGGGGTGCGAACGGGGCTTGCGTAGCCTGCCTTGTTGACGATCTCCGCAAATTTTTCAATCTGGGTCCAGTCTGAACATTCGTAAGGTGCGCCGGGCCAGGCGTTGAACGGTATGAGATTGATCTTGGCGGGAATGCCTTTCAACAGGCGGACCAGATCCTTGGCGTCTTTCAAACTGTCATTCACGCCTTTCAGCATCACATATTCAAAGGTGATGCGACGGGCATTGGAAACACCGGGAAAATTCCGGCAGGCGTTGAGCAGATCTTTCAGCGGGTATTTCTTGTTGATCGGTACCAGTTCGTCGCGGGTTGCGTCGTTGACCGCGTGAAGGGAGATGGCGAGCATGACACCCATCTCGTCACCGACACGGGCAATCTCGGGTATCACACCAGAGGTGGACAGGGTGATCCGGCGTTTGGAAATGGAAAGACCCTCACCGTCTGATGCGATGTTCATTGCCTGCTTTACATTATCAAAATTGTAGAGCGGTTCGCCCATGCCCATGAGGACGATGTTGGTAATCTTGCGCCCTTCCTGGGGGGTGGGCCATTCGCCGAGTGCATCCCGCGCGATGAGAATTTGCGCGACAAGCTCTCCCGCTGTCAGGTTGCGCACGAGCTTTTGCGTGCCGGTGTGGCAGAAGGTGCAATTGAGTGTGCAGCCGACCTGACTGGAAATGCAAAGCGTGCCGCGGTCTTCTTCTGGAATGTAGACCGCCTCAACTTCAGGCGACGGCGCGCGTGGGTTGGTTGAGGCCAGGCGGATCAGCCATTTGCGCGTCCCGTCAGTCGAGATCTGCTCGGTGACGATTTCCGGTCTGGTCAGGTCGAAATGTTTTTCAAAATCGGTCCGCAGGTCTTTGGACAAGGTGGTGACGTCGTCGAAAGACTGAAGGCCGCGATGATAGATCGCATTCCAGATCTGGCCTACGCGCATGCGGACCTGTTTGTCGGGCACGCCTGCTGCCTGCAACGCCTTGCCCAGTTCCTCGCGGCTTAGTCCGATCAGGGACAGGCGCGCGGTGTCTCCCTGCGGTGTGGCTTGTTCTGCCGGACCGGGGGTTGCCTGGATTTGTTGCGCTTGTGTCATGTCGCCAGCCCTTTTGCTGCCTGCCATGTTGTTCATGCGGGCGTCATAGCATGGGTGTCTGATCTACGCTATGGCGATTGGCGTGAAGCCTTAACGCAAAAAACCGCCATAATGGCGGTTTAAAGCAGTTTTTGACGGGTTTTCCGCGGTTAGCGGCAGCTGTCATCAATTTTATTGAGAGCGGCTGTAATGCCTGACAGGGAATAGCGGTCTGTGGTCAGTGTCCCGCGTTCCGAGGTCCCCTTGATGATGAGCGTACTGCCGCGACGCATGGCGCTGGCCATGCGGCCTTCGTCACTTGTATCCTCCAGCCAGGCCCAGAACCGGTTTTCACCACCCTCCCGGACGCCGCTGAACATCTGGAACTTGTCGGACCCGATCTGTGCGAAGGGTCTTGAGCGATCCGAGAAGGGGTAGCCGATCCGCATCGAAATCTCGTTGCGTACGTTCTGGCCCGGGCGGTGTGTCACCATCAGGTAGACATCACCCCGTGCGGCCCCGCGCGGCTGCATTTCTTTCGGCTCGGACAGGACATAGCAGATGCGGGATGAGCCGGAGCCGTAAGTATAGGCTGACCAGTCATTGAATTTACCCAGCAGGCTTGGTTCTGCTGCTGCCGCCAGTCCCGCACTTCCGGCAAGGACAGCGCCTGCGATTGTAAGTGTGGCGAAAAGCTTTTTCGTAAGCTCTTTTGATAGCTGAATTACCCGCATCATCTTCCCATTTGTCTTTATCAAGACCCCCGTGCCTCTGCCGAAGCAGATGCATTTCATTTAAACATATAGGCCCTGTGGCTCAAAGGCCAGTTGGTTAGAATATTTGTCTTATCAGGTTTGAGAGGTTTACGTTTTCTTAATTATTTCCGTCTTCTTCGGCGGGTGCCTCCGGTCTCTCCCCGGCGCCTTCGTCAGCCCTCCCGGGCGGCAGTGTGCTGCCCGGTGCCATATGTACAACCCGTTGCGGGAAGGGAATTTCGATATTGTGCTCGCGGAACAACCGGTCGATTTCAAAACGCAAGTTGGAGGCTGTGCCGATCCGTGAGGTGACATCGTCGGTGAAACAACGCAGCTGAAAATTCAAACTCGAATCACCAAAATCGAGGAAAAGGACGTCCGGCTGCGGCCAGGTCAGGATCTTGTCGACGGTCTCCACNGCCGCCAGAAGCGTTTTGCGTACCAGCTCTGTGTCGGAGCCATAGGCAACGCCTACATTGATATCAATGCGCCCTTTGCGATCCGTATGGGTCCAGTTGGTCACGGAGGTGGAAACCAGTTCCGAGTTCGGGATCATNACCTCNGACCGCTGGAAGGTCTCGATTTCGGTTCGCCGTACATTGATGTGTGTGACGTACCCCATGGTGCCGTTTATCTCTATCAGGTCACCCACACGCACCGGCCGTTCAAACAGAAGGATCAGGCCCGAAACGAAATTGTTTGCGATATTCTGTAACCCGAAACCAATCCCCACCGAGAGTGCCCCTGCGATGATGATCAGGTTCTGAAACTCCATGCCCAGCGCCGTCGCTGCCATGACGACCGATATAATGATGCCGATATAGCCGAAGATGGTTGCGATGGAATATTGCGCCCCTGCGTCGAGCTTTGTCTGCGGCAGGATCGTGCCGGCAAGCAGGCGTTTGGCCAGGCGGAAAAGAGCAAGCGCAATAAAAAGCGTGAGAATGGCNGAGGTGATATCTGCGATTGAAATCGTGATGCCGCCGATCTGCATCGCGGTCGCCAGATTGTANAAAATGTTNCCCGCTTCCCCGAGCTGCAATCCCCATATCTCGCCCACGATCAGGGCGCCCGAGACAAAGATTGTNACCTGCATGAAACCAATGAGCCAGAAGCTGACCGTTTCGGTGCCCGCGTCGGACAGGTTAAGGCTGTCGATAACATCCCGGCGGTGCATCAGCACGCCGATCCATTCCGCCAGCAGGGCGCGGAGCAGAAACAGCGCCCCGATGACAATAGCGCTGCCAAGCAGGCCACCAATGAGATAGGCGGACAGGGCGGTGTAGCCACTCCAGCCTGCGATCACACTGCCGATAGCGAGAACGGCGATAGTCAGACGCAGNGCCTGAATGATGCGGGTTCTGGTCGTTTGCTCCGGCGGTTGTGTGGTCAGGTCCCCCGTTTCTGTTTCGTGCCAGTTTGCATCGGGACGCCACAATACGGGGCGCAAGAGATCAAGAACCAGCGCGGCTTCNAGGGTGGCGATCGTGGCGGCATAGATTGTGAGCCAGCTTGCATCTGCTTGTGTGACGGTGAAGCCGACGAACACGTCNAGACCGAACAGCAGGCCGAGTGCGGCAATGCGCTTTGTCATATAGCGNGCATGTTTGGCTTTGATCGGGGCGACACGCCAGTTCGGCTGATCCGGTGACAGGGCGGCGTGCGGCAAGGCGAAGGCGGCGATGATAATCAGAAGGGCCGACAACCCTCCCTCGATGATCTGTCGGAAATCTCCTTCATCNAGCACAAAGGCCCAGTTAAGTCCGTACCAGGATGCTGCGGCGATCATGGNGGGCAGCAATCCGTTGGCCAGCGGCTCAACACTTGCGGCAATCAACCGTCTTGTGTAGCTGGGTGCCGCGATGGTCGAGACNCGCCCGAACTTACGCACCAGNAATTGTCGGGAGGCAAAAGCGGACGCGGAGAGCAGCGCGATCACACCCAGGACGATCAGGCTCTTGGGCTTTGCCTCCGGATTGTCTTGCGCGCCAACCAGACCTGCTTGCAGGGTCGTTCTGATCCGGGCGAGATATGTCCAGAACGCAACGGGCGCCGCGGCGAGATTGTCGGGCGAGATCGGGACGGTCTGATGGACCATCAATTCCTCCAGAAGGGCGTTCTGCTCGATCTCGGCAAGTGAGGAGAGGGCGGTGTCNACCCGGCGGACAATCAATTGTGCCTGTGCGGCGCGACCCCGGAAGTCGGCCAGTTTTGCTTCGTAAGCGGCGCGTTTTTCGGCGACATCGCGGGCTTCGGCNGTCGCGCCCTCGGCAGGCTTGGCCCCAAGGGCGGACAGCAGTTTTTCTGTTTCGTCGACATGTTCGTTGGCAGTGGTGCGGGCCAGGTTGGCGTCGTCGCGCAATGCCTGAAGGATGGCGCGCTGTTCTGTCGCCGTTTCGGTGGTCCGTTCCTGATTGGCGAACCCTTTCTCGATGCGGTTGAGGGTTGCGGTCCAGCCNTCGATGGTGCGGGTGAACTTCCAGGCCGGTTCAGGTGTCGCGGCCATGCCCGGTTGTGGCACGGTCCAGACCAGGAGGGTGATGAGCGCTAGAACAGCAAGAGGGAGCCGGGTTTGAGGTCTCATTTGTGTCGAAGCGCTGGTCATGTTCGCCTATTCTGATCGTGTGCGCGGTTTTTTGGACCGAAGGAAGCGACCGCCGTGCTGGTGTGGTTTGACTTCCTCCAGCGGTTCTCCCGGCATCAGGGCCCGTGTGGGAAAACCACCCAAGGACTGAACGCGATCATACATGACGATTGCGGCGGCGATCTGGACGTTCAAACAGAATTTGGTCGGAATTTTGATAATATGGTCACACCGCTCTGTCATCGGGCCTGACAGGGACCCGCGTTCGGGCCCCACTATNTAGGCAGCGTTCAGCGGGTGCCGGAAGCTTGGCAAGTCGATCGCGTCGTCGGTCAGTTCCACGCCCACCATCTGGCATCCCTTGGGCAGGATCATGTCGCCGATCGTGTCCCACTCATAATAGGGCAGGTGGTTGGGGGTTTTTGACGTGTCGGAGCGGGCGGCCCGAACCGAGTAATATGCATTGACGGTAAAGACAAAGCTTGCCCCGAAGGCGTGGGCTGAGCGCACGATATTGCCCATATTCATGGGTTTTGAAATTTCTTCTGCGCCTATGCCGAAATATCCGCGCATGGTCTCTCCGGGTTCTGACTTTAAGTTCGGGGAGGAGTAGACGCTCAAGGCTGCCGACGCAAGTTGAGGGACCCAAATGCAGTGCGGAGGCGCCGTGGTGTCGGCTGCCTCCGCGTCCCCTGCTTTGGCCGGACTATGAGGTATCCGGCCTTGGCGCATTTCTTGAGCTTGAACCTGCTCGGGATTTTGGGGGAACCTCTGGCCTGGGTGATGAAGCGCTTGAGGTTCCCGCCTGATCCTGTCTGATCCGGGTATTGCGAAGTCTGTGCCAGNACATCTATTTGGCTGAAAACAGCCAATTTNNCTATATTTTGAACCTGGCGGGGCGCCGGGATTACCGGTTTTGGACAGGATCGTGTGTCAATTCGGTGNTCTCTGTCTCGGTTTGAAGCAGGCATCCGGGCGCCGTTATAAAAACCATTGGCCCTAAAGCCGCTGCACTGAGATAAGATAGGTATATTGAAATCAAAAACAGGGAGAGCCGGTCAGATGAAAGCCGTCCTTTGTAAAGAATATGGCCCACCAGAAAGCCTCGTGATCGAAGAGCTGCCGAGCCCGGAGCCAAAAGAACGCGAAGTGCTGATTGAGGTGCATGCGGCCTCGGTCAATTTTCCTGATGTGCTGATTATTGAGAATAAATATCAGTTCAAGCCACCGCTGCCTTTCAGCCCAGGNGGAGAAGTTGCCGGTCGGGTCNCGAAAGTGGGTTCTGCTGTCAAAAGCGTGAAGGTTGGCGATCGCGTGATCGGTTCATGTGGTTGGGGTGGTTTTGCTGAAGAGATTGTTCTTGATGAAGCTCGTTGNACACCNATTCCCGACGAGATGGATTACAACACGGCGTCCGCGTTCCTGATGACGTATGGCACGTCCCATTATGCGCTTCGTCACCGTGCTTCCATCAAGCCGGGTGAAACGCTTCTGGTTCTTGGNGCCGCCGGCGGNGTTGGCCTTGCGGCAGTTGAGCTTGGCAAGGCGATGGGNGCGCGCGTCATTGCTGCAGCATCGACGGAAGAAAAACTCGCTGTCTGTCGTGAGCACGGCGCNGACGAAACGCTTCTCTATCCGTCCGGCGAAATGAGCCGTGAAGAGCAAAAAGCGTTTTCGGATGCGATCAAGGAAATGACAGGCGGNGAGGGTGCTGACGTTGTTTATGANCCGGTCGGCGGTTCTTACTCGGAACCGGCTATTCGTGCGACGGCCTGGGAAGGGCGTTTTCTGGTGATCGGCTTTGCTGCCGGTCCGATCCCGAAAATTCCGCTNAATCTTGCGCTTTTGAAGAATTGTCAGATCGTTGGCGTGTTCTGGGGGGCTTATACCGCCCGGGATCCCAAAGGACATCAGGGCAATCTGGCNGANCTTATGACCATGTTCAAAGCCAAGCAGTTGCGCCCGCATATTTCGGCCACCTATCCGCTTGAAAAAGCAGCGGATGCGCTGAATGACATGGGAAGCCGCAAAGTGAAGGGCAAAGTTGTCCTGACTGTTGCGCGCTAAACGGTTCTGAGCCTGGTTCATCAGATAATACAAGAAAGGTGGCAGTGATGCGGGGGACATTTGTCAGTCTCGGTATTGCTGCTGCTATTGCCGTCGTCTTTTTTTTCGCGTTTCTGGTTTATGTGCTGCTGGCGTCTGGCGACGCGGATTATTGGGCGGGTGAAATTGCGGAGTTTGAGCGCCGTGATATTTCCAACCCTCCCTCATCCGGTGCCATTGTGTTTGTGGGAGGGCGCGATGTGCGGCAGTGGGAAACGCTTAATCTCGACATGGCGCCGCTGGAGATTATCAATCGGGGTTTTGGCGGTGCCCACCTTGATCACCTGACGCATTATGCGGCGCGGATCATCAAACCGTATGACCCGCAAGCCATTGTTGTGATCGCGGGTGAAGAAGATCTGGCGGATGTGCGGGGACGTACCCCGGAGGACGTGCTCGAACGGTTCAAGGTTTTTATGTCCGCCCTGCGTGCCCATGGTGTGGCGGCGGATGTGGTCTTCGTTTCCATTCGCCCCTCTCCTTCGCGGGAGAGCCGGTGGCTCGGCGCGAAAAGAGCGAATGGTCTTATTGAAGAATTTGCGGAAACGCGCGATGACATACTTTTTATCGACACGGCCAGTCTGATGTTCGACGAAACGGGTCAGATGCGCGACGATCTTTTCCGATGGGACGGACTGTCGTTGAGCGATGAAGGCTATCATCTGCTCTCCGCCAGGTTGAGGCCCATTCTGATGAGACGCTATTTCAAAGAATAAAGCCAACCAAACAGGGAGTTTGTATATGAGCCGCTTTACCCCCATCGTGCCGGAAAATGCCCGCGCGAGTTACGACATGTTTCATTTTGCCCCGGCCGTCAAAGCGGGCGACTGGGTCTATGTTTCCGGGCAGCTTGGACGCGGTGCCGACGGGACAACGCCTGCCGACCTTGAGCAGCAGTTTACCAATGCGTTTGAGAATCTGGGCGCCGTGCTTGAAGCAGCAGGTGCCACCTTTGCTGATGTGGTTGAACTTTCGACCTTTCACATTGGCCTTCAGGATCATATTCGCCAGTTTATTGCAGTGAAGGACCGGTTTGTGGTTGAGCCCTATCCTGCCTGGACAGCGGTCGGCACGACCGAGCTTGCTGTGCCTGGCGCCATTGTCGAAATCAAGGCCGTCGCCTATCTCGGCAAGTAATCAGGGGCCGTCAGCGCCCTGACCAAAACAATAACCAAACAACAAGAACCTATCAGGGGAGACATTTGTCATGAGCCAGAAATTTGAGGCAGAGATTGCCGGGAATAAAGTAACCGGTGTATGCGATCCGAAATTTTCAGCCGTGGCTGATGCCTTCCTTGAAAATCTCAAATCCCGCGATGAGGTGGGTGCCAATGTGGCGCTGACGATTGAAGGCGAGACCGTTGTTGATCTTTGGGGCGGCAAGGTTGCGCGCGATGGCGCTGACTGGAAAGAAGATACGGTTTCGATCGTGTTTTCCTGCACCAAAGGGGCAACGGCGCTTGCCGCTCACATGGCGGTTGAGCGTGGCCTTCTTGATCTCAATGAAAAAGTGTCCACCTACTGGCCGGAATATGGCTGCAACGGGAAAGAAGACACGACCGTTGCGATGATGCTTGATCATTCTGCCGGTGTGCCGCACGTGCGCGAGAAGGTGAAGGAGGGTGGCTATAACGACTATGACTATATGGTCGGCCTCGTGGAGAAAGAGACTGCCTTCTGGCAGCCAGGTACACGCAACGGCTATCATGGTGTGACCTTCGCCTGGACAGTCGGCGAGCTCGTGCACCGGGCGACCGGCAAGCGCCTTGGGCAGTTCTTTGCGGACGAGATTGCCGGGCCGCTTGGTCTTGATTTCTGGATCGGGGCACCTGAAGCGGTGGAACCGCGTATTGCCCCTATGATCCCGACCCTGCCGGATGCAAATGCGCCGGTCTCCAAATTTACGCAGGCAGTAATGAGCGACCCTCAATCGCCCGCGCATCTTTTCCTGATGAATGGCGGCGGCTTCAATTTCAATTCACGCGAAGCTCATGCGGCTGAGATCGGGTCGGCAAACGGGATTACCAACGGGCGCGGACTTGCCGGCATGTATGCGCCGCTCGCCAATGGCGGTGCTTTGAACGGTGTTCGGCTTGTGGGTGAAGATGTGCTTGCGCGCATGGGGCGTATCTCTATGGGAACGCATGAAGATGCGACGCTTCTCATTCCGTCGCGCTTTGCGCTTGGCTTTATGAAATCGATGGACAATCGCGCGCTCAAAGATACGCCTGATTCATCCTGTATTCTGTCGGAGGCAGCCTTTGGCCATGTCGGCATGGGTGGCTCTATCGGCTTTGCCGACCCGGGGTGTGCCATGTCGTTCGGATATAATATGAACCGTATGGGTGTGGGCATTCTTCTGAACGACCGTGGTCAATCGCTGATTGATGGTGCCTACCGGTCTCTCGGTTATCGATCCAATGCCAGTGGTTGTTGGGTGCGATAAGCCGTCTCACCGGCGCGCTTTGCCGGTCTGTTGAAAGATATTGATGTGACCTACGGTCCTTTGTCGTCGCTGCGTGAAGCAGGTGGGGCCATTGCTGCCCGCTTTTCCGCGTTGGCCCCCAATGTGCAGGGGGCAATCTGGCTTTTGTGTTCGGCTGTTCTGTTCAGCCTCATGAAGACGCTTGCCAAATATCTGGGGCAGCGGCTTGACCCGTTTCAGGTCTCGTTGGCGCGGGCTTTTTTTGGTCTGGTTGTCATTATCCCCTTTTTGCTCAGGGCGGGGATCGGTAGCGGCGGGATTACGACGAAGGTTCTGCCGTTGCAGCTTCTGCGGGGGCTGGTTGGTACGAGTGCAATGTTTTGCGGGTTTTATGCGGTGACGCATATGCCGCTGGCTGATGCGCAATCGCTCAACTTTGCGCGCGGCCTGTTTCTGGTGCCGTTGGCGATCTTGTTTCTGAAAGAAGTGGTTGGCCTTCGCCGTGTTATTGCGATGGCGGTAGGGTTTGTCGGTGTTCTCATTATGCTGCGCCCGACCGGGGAGATTGATCCGGCTGCGTTGATTGCGCTTCTCGGCGCGGCACTTGTTGCCTTCGCCACGGTGCTTGTGAAAATCGTCTCCCGCTATGACTCGCCCGTTACGCTCATGTTTTACACCGGTGTTGTTGGTACCTGTGTGGCGGCGGTACCTGCCTACCTTAATTGGGTGGAGCCGACGCTGATTGAGTATGGGTTACTTGCGATCATGGGCATGACCGGTGCCACGGCGCACAATTTTTTCATCCGGGGCTATGCGGTGGGGGACACGACGGCGATCGCGCCGTTTGAATATTCATCCCTCATTTTTGTCACCATCACGGGCTTTTTCTTCTTTGCTCATGTGCCTGATGTGTTCAGCATTCTGGGGGCGGCGATTATTGTTGGTGCGTCGCTTTACATTGTGAGGCGGGAGGCGCGGGTGGCAAAGCGTGAGCGTGAAGACGCGCAGAAAGTCGCGACGGATCTTTAGGCGTTTTTGTCGCCCGACGGTTTGGCCAGGCCCAGCGCTTTGCGGGCTTCCTGCTGATGTCGGGGCTTAATATGTGCCTGAACGAGACCAAGCGCGGTGAGTAGCACGGTGGCATCGTCTGTAAATCCGACCATGGCGATAATGTCCGGGATCATGTCTGTCGGGATCACGAAATAGGCAAGGGCTGCCAACAGTGTCGCGCGGACACGGGTGGGTGTTTCGCGGTCAATGGCGCAGAAATAGGCGCTGGCGGCTTCCTCCGCAAACGGGATGCGCCCGCCGACCCGCGCGAGTTTCCGCCAGAAGCCCGAGCGAACGCGCTTTTCATTGCGCTTGATGGTGGCGGGGAGTTGGATTTTGTCCGATGCGAGATCGGGCCCGTTTTCCGTCAACATGCCAGTTTGGTCCTGTCGCTCTGTCATGCTTTCCAAGATGGGTAGAAAATGCGGCTGTTGCAAGGCAAGGTAGACGCTGCGTCAGTTCCGCCTTGGCGCAGAAATTCGCGTGAGGGCTCGCTTTTTGTGAGAAAAACCTGCTAAATCCGCCCAGTTTTGCCGATCAGCGCCGGGCCAACGGCGCATTAACAGGGAGATATGACCCATGAAATTGGATTCCAGCATCAGTGCTGTCATCACCGGTGGCGCTTCCGGCCTTGGTGAAGCAACAGCCCGTGCGCTCGCCGCCGATGGCGTGAAAGTTGCTCTTTTTGACCTTAATGCCGAAAAAGGTGAAGCGGTTGCCAAAGAACTTGGTGGCGTGTTCTGTCAGGTGAACGTCACCGACGAAGCGTCTGTTGACGCGGGCTTTGCCAAAGCGCGGGCGGCCATTGGCCAGGAGCGCATTCTGGTGAACTGTGCCGGTACAGGCAACGCCATCAAAACGGCAAGCCGCAACAAGGAAACAGGCGAGATCAGCCATTTCCCGCTCGACAAGTTTGATCTCATCATCCAGATCAACCTTGTGGGTACATTCCGTTGTATCGCCAAATCTGCCGCGGGCATGATGAGCCTCGATCCACTGGAAGGTGGCGAGCGTGGTGCAATGGTGAACACGGCTTCTGTCGCTGCCGAAGACGGTCAGATTGGCCAGGCTGCATATTCCGCATCCAAGGGCGGTGTTGTTGGCATGACCTTGCCAATCGCACGCGACCTTTCCCGCGAAGGCATTCGCGTGAACACGATCCTGCCGGGCATTTTCAACACGCCATTGCTGGCTGCCGCCCCTGAGCAGGTGAAGCAGGCACTTGGCATGCAGGTTCCGTTCCCGCCACGTCTGGGTGATCCGGTCGAGTATGCAGCTCTTGCCAAACTCATGATCACCAACGGCTACATGAACGGTGAAGACGTTCGTCTTGACGGTTCTATCCGTATGGCACCGCGCTGATCTTTCAGCCACGATGGAAAAACGAAAGCCCCGCAAGATGACTTGCGGGGCTTTTTGCGTATGAGCTCAGGCGCTCACGTCCACTTTCTGACCGCGATCCGGGTCGCGTGGTACTTTGGGTTCGCTGGCTTCCTTGATTGTGTCGGCGACACGCTGCTCTGCCTCTGCTGATTTTTTCAGCGCCACAGCCTGAATGGAGGCTTGTGCCTGGGCCTGCTGGGCTGAATTTGCCGATGAACTTGCTGGAGAAATCGCCATGTTGGCTCCCTGTCAGTTTGACGTCAGGTCACAACAATGCGCGCTTGCCTCTTCAGGAAGCGTTCCAAATATTGATAAAACTTTAAAGAAATGAATGTGCCGCTCAGGCGCTGACGTCGACGACGTGTCCGGTGCCCGGCGGGGGTGTGCTTTTGACAGCTTCCGTGATCTCGGCGATGAAAGATTGTTCCGCTTCTGCAGCACTTTTCTGCAGTTTTGCAGCCAGAAGCGTCTGTGTCTGGGCTTGCTGGGCGCCGATCAGACTGGTTGCAATGCCGACTGTGCTCATATTCAGAAGCCCCCTCGCTTCGTGATCAATCGCGTTCACTATCGCAAAAGAGGCTTACCGAAGTGCTAACCGTCCTCAAATGCGGGATTAGTGGAGCGATTTGGGTTTCCCGGCGGCGCCGGCCCAACGGTCCATGGCTTTTGCGAGCTTGATATCCTTTTCGGTCACGGTCCCCGCATCATGTGTGGTGAGTGTCACCTCCACCCGGTTGTAGACATTGAACCATTCGGGATGATGGTCGAGTTTCTCCGCCAGCATGGCAACACGGGCCATCCAGCCAAAGGCCTGGTTGAAGTCCTTGAAGTGGTATGTTTTGGACAGCGCATCCTGCCCCTTGGTTTTGCTCCAGCCTTTCAGCTCCGCTCGGGCTTTGGCCAGCGCTGCGTCGTTGTTTTTTTCTGCCATGCTATCTGTCTCCCCAGCGGCTAGAGTGTTTGCACGTATGTAATGTTAGGGAGGGGGGCCATGTCGAGCACAAAGTCCGGCACGCAGCAAAATAGTGCTGAAGAGAAAAAAATTGATCTTTACTCATATGAATATCAAAGCGATCCGGCGCCGTATCTGCGCAAGCTGCGGGAAGAAGATCCTGTTCACTGGTCGTCTCACGGCTTCTGGTTTCTGACGCGCTATGATGATGTGCAGATGGTGTTGCGAGATGCGGCGCGTTTTTCCAGCGCCGGGGCCAGCTGGGGCACATCCAACCCGGTTGCAAAAGACGCGACATCGGCTGAAAAGCAGGGTGGTGATGTTGGGAAGATAGGCAATCTGCTTCGACATTCCTTCAATCTCTCAGACCCGCCGGTGCATACGCGGCTGCGGGGGCTGGTCAATCAGGCTTTCTCCCGCCGAGCGGCACAACACAAGAGAGAGCGGATCGAAGAAGTCGTTCATGGTCTGGTTGCGGCAGCCCATGCGAAGGGCAGGTTTGATCTCGTCAAGGATCTGGGTTTTCCTTTGCCGATCATTGTTGCCTCGGAAATTATTGGCATCCCGACGGCGGATGCTGATCGCTTTCGGCGTTCCTTTGAAGAGGCAGGTGTGCTGATGATGCCGATCAAGAACCAGGCTGTTCTGGACCGGGGGATCGCGGCTGCACGGTGGCAGGGGCAGTATTTGAAAGATCTGGTAGAGGCGCGCCGGGCCGCACCGGCGGACGATCTTATTTCTCATCTGATTGATGCGGAAGAAGAGGGAGAGAAACTGACTGCGCCGGAAATGATGGCGGCGATTGCAACGATTTTTACCGCAGCAGGCACGACGACCGAGCGCCTGATTTCATCCGGTCTTTATCTGTTGCTTTCCCATCCTGATCAATTGGCTGCGCTTCGTGCAGACAGGTCGTTGATGGCAGGTGCGCTTGATGAATTGTTGCGCTTTCACCACCCGGATCAATCCACATCGACCAATCGGCGGGCTACCTGTGATGTGGCATTGCGGGGCAAGCAGATCAAAGCCGGTGACAGTGTGCGGGTTTCTCTTGGTGCTGCAAACAGGGACCCGGAACGCTTTCGTGACCCGGACCGTTTTGATATCCGCCGGACTGACAACAAGCATCTGTCTTTTGGGAATGGGATCCATTTCTGCCTTGGTTCGGCTTTGTCTCTTTCGGAGACGGAGATCATGTTCAACGCCGTGTTTGACGCAATGCCGAACCTGAAACTGATCACGACCCAGCCGGTGAAAGACCCCAAGCGTCCCGACCGGTATCTGGAAATTCAGGTGAGTTGTTAGCGGTATGATTTCAGTTCTCTTTGTGTGCCTTGGTAATATCTGCCGATCCCCGTCGGCGGAAGCGGTGTTTCGGTCTCGTGCGCAGGCTGCCGGGCTTGAGGTTTTTGCCGACAGTGCGGGGACGGCTGCCTGGCATGTCGGCAAGGCACCGGATAAGCGGGCACAGGACGCCGGTGCGCGTCGTGGCTATGCGCTGTCCGCCCTCCGTGCGCGGCAAGTGACGCATCGCGATTTTGAGTGCTTTGATTTTATTCTGGCGATGGACCACGAGAATTTTGCAGCGCTGACATCACAGGCTCCCGAAGCATATGCGGGAAAGGTGCATCTGTTTCTCTCTTTTGCGCCAGAGCTTGGACGACAGGCCGTGCCGGACCCTTATTATGGTGATGATGACGGGTTTGATGAGGTGCTTGATCTTGTCGAAGCGGCGAGTGACGGTCTTATTCGCAGGCTGTGTGAAAGGCAGGACTAAGATCATAGGTGCGCTCCACCACATAAGGGCCGCCGCCACGGCTTGCCCGTGACGAGAAGAGGACGAAGCGTGCGGCTTCAAACGGGGGAACCGCAAAGAGGTTATTGTGTTCGATATACTGCATGACTTCGCATGGGCTTGTTGTCCGCCTGCTCAGGCGCGCCACGGTGACGTGCGGGGTGTATTTGCGTGGTTCGGGTGTTAGCCCGATGCGCTGCATGACTGTTTCCTGCCGGGCTTGCAGTGCAAGGAGGGCGGGGCTCGGTTTGACACCTGCCCAGACCGCGTGTGGCTTGGCATGGCCGAACTGACCCAGTCCCTCCAGCTCCACAAAGAATGTTTCCTCGTTCATCAGGGAGAGTGCGGCATCAATTTCGTGGGCTGCATCTTCCGGTACATCGCCGATAAAGCGCAAGGTGATATGAAAATTCTCCGGGCTGATCCAGCGCGCGCCCCGCAGGCCGGCCTGTAGCATCTGTAATCGCAGGGAGACGGAGGAGGGCACTTCGAGTGCGGTAAACAGGCGGATCATCGGGCCCTCCGTTCGTTCATGGTCTTGCACAAAAGAGTGCGCTGATTTGGTGATCAGCGCAATCCTTTCGCAAAAGATTCATGCGGTGTGATGGCGCGTTATGGGCAGGGATTTGGCCATGCGTGGTGCACGGCATCCAGATCCTTCTCCAGTTCTTCGCTCATATCCACGTTTACGGAGGTCACAGCGAGCTTCAACTGCTCCATTGTCGTGGCTCCGATGATGTTGGTGGTGACGAAAGGTCGTGTCGTGGCAAACTGATTGGCCATCTGTGATGCATCGAGCCCATATTTCCGGGCGATTGCCAGATACTGGTCGATGGTTTTCTCGACACCTTGTCCTTCGTATCGTTGCAGACGATTGAAGAGCTGTTTGCGGGACCCTTCCGGCAATGCGCCTTTCTGGTATTTGCCGGTCAGATAGCCCTGCGCAAGGGGCGAATAGGCCAGAAGGCCAACCTGTTCACGCATGGAGACTTCCGACAAGCCGACCTCATAGGTACGGTTCAGCAGGTTGTAGGCGTTTTGAATGGATTGAACGCGCGGGAGGCCGCTCATCTCCGCATGATGCAGAAACTTCATGGTGCCCCAGGCACTTTCGTTGGAAAGGCCAATCCAGCGCACTTTGCCGGACTTTACGATTTCATTCAGCGCTTCGAGAATGTCGCCGATCTTGTTGATCTCGTCACCATGATGGGTATAGCCGCCGCCCGGCGTGCCGCCGAAATTGCCCATGGGCCGGTCCGGCCAATGTAGTTGATAGAGATCGATATAGTCTGTCTGCAGGCGTTTCAGGCTTGCATTCACGGCTTCGTTGAGCTGCTCTTTTGTATGTTCGGTGTTGGAGCCGTCTGTACGAAGCCAGGTGAAGGGTGCACGGCCCGCTGCCTTGGTTGCGAGCACAATCTTGTCGCGATTGCCGCTCTTTTTAAACCACGTACCGATGATGCGTTCGGTTGAACCTTGGGTTTCCGGTTTGGGCGGGACGGCGTACATTTCGGCTGTGTCAAAGAAATTAACACCCTCTGACACTGCATAGTCCATTTGCTCGTGGCCCTCGGCCTCGGTGTTCTGCTGGCCCCATGTCATGGTGCCCAGGCAAATTTCGCTGACATCCTGGCCGGTCTGGCCAAGTTTGCGGTATTTCATGATTGTTCCCCCGTTTGGAATTTGTCTGCTGGATATGGCTNGATTAGTTGATGGCGGGTGAGCCCTGCGATGCGGTTTGTGTTTCGTTTATCAGGGTTTCAACCGTGGGNAGGATGCGCTCCACAATGATCGCTACGCCTTCCTCGGTCGGATGCATGCCGTCTNCCAGATTGAGGTCCGGGTTGGCGGCCACGCCGTCCAGAAAGAACGGATAGAGGGCGGTTTTATGTTCGNGGGCCAGGTCTTCAAAGATCGGATTAAAATCGGCGGCGTAGTCTTCCCCCATATTTGGGGGCGCAAGCATGCCGGCAATGAGCACATGAACGCCCTGCGCTTTGGCGCGTGTGATAATCTCACCAAGATTTGAGCGTGTGACAGCGGGGTCAATGCCGCGAAGCGCGTCGTTTGAACCCAGTTCCAGGATCAGAAGGTCGGTTTCGGGGCTCATGGCCCAATCCAGGCGNGCAAGCCCGCCACTTGATGTNTCGCCGGAGACACCGGCATTTGTGATCTTGACGCTATAGCCCTTTGCGACGAGGGCTTTGGTCAATTGTTCGGGAAAACCGGCACCGGGGGGCAGCATGTATCCGGCTGTGAGACTGTCTCCCAGNGCGACGATATGGGTGGTCTTGTTTTGCGGCGCCTCGTTGGCGGCGGTATGCCGGGTGGTACTGATCGTCATGATTGCAATCATTGCGATCATCATGATCACGGGGGCCATTAGGCCCGGAAAGGTGCGAAAGCGGATGGGTTGCTTGGTCATTCAGCCAATATAAGCTTGTATTGGGCCATTGAAAGGCCATATCGCATAAATGGCTCTAACCCNAATCCGGCTCGATCCGGGCCGGATTGGGCCTATGGTTCTCACAGAAAAGCGGAAAATTCGTGTCTTCATCGATATCGACGCCCATCATCGACCTTCATGACCTGAAACTGACCCTGCCTTCGGCGGCGGGGGATGTGAACATTNTGAGGGGCTTGTCTTTGTCTGTGGAACAGGGGGAGGCTGTTGGTCTGGTCGGGCCGAGCGGGTCCGGGAAGAGCACGCTTTTGATGGTTCTGGCGGGTCTTGAACAACCATCGAGCGGGTCTGTTCGGATCGCGGACCGGGATTTTACGGCAATGAATGAAGATGATCTCGCCCTTTTCCGGCGAGATCAGGTGGGNATTGTGTTTCAGTCTTTCCATCTGGTGCCCACGATGACGGCGCTCGAGAATGTTGCCGTCCCGATGGAGCTTGCGGGCCGTGCGGACGCGTTTGAACGGGCGGCGGAAGAACTCGCGCATGTCGGGTTGGGGCATCGCCTGACCCATTATCCGGGGCAATTGTCCGGTGGCGAGCAACAGCGTGTGGCGCTTGCCCGCGCGGTGGCGGGCGATCCGAAGATTCTGCTGGCTGATGAGCCAACCGGCAATCTTGACGGAACCACCGGTGAGCAGATTATTGAACTGATGTTTGATCTGCATGACCGTCGCGGTACGACGCTGGTTCTGATCACGCATGATAATGAGCTTGCTGAAATGTGTGACCGGGTGGTGCGTCTCAAGGACGGATTGATNGATGGTGTGCACGAAGGCACACGCATGGGCCGTAAGGCAGTTGCCCGATGAGCCTCGCCGGAGAGAAGGTGTCGTTGCCGGGGTTTGCTCTTGCCTTTCGTTTTGCGCGGCGGGAATTGCGCGGCGGGCTTAAGGGGTTTCGGGTGTTTCTGGCGTGCCTGACACTCGGCGTGGCGGCTATTGCTGCGGTGGGGTCTGTTTCCTCGGCGCTGGTTGAAGGGCTTTCGCAGGAAGGCCAGACCATTCTGGGCGGTGATGTGGATTTCCGTCTGGTGCATCGTGAAGCCGGGCCGGATGAGCTTGCTTTCATTTCCGCCAGTGCAACGATCTCAAAATCGACCGAAATGCGGGCGATGGCGGCTAATCTGCGGACTGATGAGCGGACGCTTGTCGAGCTGAAGGGGGTTGATGCCCTTTATCCGCTTTACGGAGAAGTCCGTCTGGCCTCTGGCATGGGACTGGCGGATGCGCTGGCATTTGACGGGGTGCGATACGGTTCTGCCGTTGAGCCTGCACTGCTGGACCGGCTGGGTGCGGAAGTGGGGGATGTTCTCAAAGTCGGTGAGCTGGAGGTTGAGCTTCGCGCGATCATCGAGCGTGAGCCGGACCGGGTGGCGGGCGGGTTTGCGCTTGGCCCTCGACTTTTTCTGTCTGACGCGGCGATGCTGGAAACGACGCTGATCCGCTTGGGATCCCTCGTCAATTATCACTATCGCGCGCGCTTGCCGGAGGGGCAGCGTCTCAATGCCGATGTTGCTGCCTGGGTGGCTAGTGTCACGGAGGCCTTTCCGCAGGCGGGCTGGCGTATTCAGGACCGGTCCGACAGTGCGCCCGGTGTGCGCCGGTTTGTGGAGCGGGTGGCGCTCTTTCTCACGCTTGTCGGGTTGACGGCTTTGGTTGTCGGCGGTGTCGGTGTGGGCAATGCTGTCAATTCCTATCTCGATCAGAAGCGGGATGTGATTGCGACCTTCAAGTGCATCGGGGCACCGGGCGGCTTCATTTTTAATGTCTATCTCATTCAGGTGATGGTTCTGGCCTTGCTGGGGGTGGCGATTGGCCTTGCGGTTGGCGGTACGCTGCCTTTCCTTGTGCAATGGGTGATTGAGGACATGTTGCCTATTCCCGCGCGGTTTGCCTTCTATCCCGCGCCGCTTCTGCTGGCTGCGGCTTATGGTGTGCTTGCTGCCTTTGCGTTCGCCGTTTGGCCTTTGGCGCGTGCACGGGAAATCCCGGCGACAGGGCTTTTTCGCGATATTGTTGCGCCTGCCCGCGCATGGCCACGACCGCAATATATTGCGTTGATGGCAATGGCGCTGCTGGGGCTGGCCGGGCTTGCGATCGGCCTTGCGGACCGGCCAGATTTTGCGGCGTGGTTTGTTGTCGGCGCGGGGTTGAGCTTTGCAGGGCTGCGGGGGACGGCGCTTTTGTTGATGGCACTCGCGCGTCGTGCGCCGCGGGTGCGCAATGCGGAGTTGCGTCTTGCCTTGTCCAACCTGCACAGACCGGGTGCGGCGACGGCAAGCGTGGTTCTGTCGCTTGGCCTGGGATTGACGTTGCTTGTGACGATCTCGTTGATTGACGGAAATCTGGCCAGACAGATCGGTGGCGAACTGCCGGATCGAGCCCCTTCGTTCTTTTTTGTGGATATCGGGCCGGATCAGGTGGCGGGGTTTGAGGCGATGGTGCGAGGCACGGACGGGGTGCATGACCTGAACCAGGTGCCCATGCTGCGCGGGCGCATTGTGTCGGTGAAAGGGGTTCCCGCCGAAGATCTGGTGGCACCGGCGGATGTAGCCTGGATGCTTCAGGGTGACCGGGGCCTGACTTACGCTGCTTCTCTTCCTGATGGGTCCGAGCTCGTGCAGGGAGACTGGTGGGCAAGGGATTATCAGGGAGACCCGCTGATCTCCATCACCGAGGAGATGGCGCGCGGGTTTGGTCTGGCTCTTGGTGATGAAATTGCGGTCAATGTGCTTGGACGCACGATCACGGCAAGAGTGGCAAACACGCGTAACGTCGACTGGGGCAATGTCGGGATCAATTTCATTTTCGTGTTTACACCGTCCGCCCTTCAGGGGGCGCCGCATACGTATCTGGCGACGCTGACAATGGCGGAGACCGGGGAGATTGATCTGCAACGGTCTATCTCCAAGACGTGGCCCAATATCACCATAGTGCGCGTGAAAGAGGCACTGGAGGCGGTCAACAAGTTGCTGGAGGATTTTGCGCTGGCGGTACGGGCGACGTCTGTTGTGACGCTGGCGTCGGGCATTGTGGTTCTGGCAGGTGCGATGGCGGCGGGACACAGGCGCCGGGTCTATGACGCCGTCGTGTTGAAAGTGCTTGGCGCGACGCGCGGCAAAATCCTCAAGGCCTATGTTTATGAGTATGCGCTTTTGGGGCTGGGGACTGCCATTGTGGCGGCCTTTGCCGGTACGGTTTCCGCCTGGCTGGTGATCACACAGGTTATGCAGGCGCCATGGTCCTTTCTGCCGGTGACGCTGGGGCTGACGATTGTCGGGGCAACGCTTGTGACACTGGCTCTCGGGCTTGTGGGAACATGGACAGCGCTTTCGGCGAAGGCTGCACCTGTGTTGCGGGCACAGTGAGGCGCATATTCGCCCAAATGGTTCGTTTCGTTAAGGTTTCGTCATCCAAACCACCAAAAATTGGCTTGAAATTCGGTATCGATCTCCCAATATTAGTGGGTAGGTTTATGACCCTGAAAGGATCAAATCATTATGGCTGAATTCGACCAAAGACGCATGCATGCGAACGCCCAAGTCCGCGCAGGGCAAGTCCGCACAGCGGAGGTCGACGAAGGACTGCGCGCTCACATGCTGCGCGTCTACAATTACATGTCGGCAGCGCTCGCGATTACCGGTGTGGTGGCCTATGCAGCGGCTGCGTCCGGCATTTATTACTCGATCGCTCAAACCCCGCTGATCTGGGTCGTAATGCTGGCACCGCTCGGTCTGGTATTCTTCCTGTCCGCCCGTATTCACAAGATGAGTGCGGCGGCGGCTCAGACCACATTCTGGGTTTACTCGGCGCTGATGGGACTATCGCTCTCCTACGTTTTCCTCGCCTATACGGGTGAGAGCGTGGTGACGACCTTCTTCATCACAGCCGCGGCCTTTGGTTCGCTATCGCTTTACGGTTACACGACCAAGCGTGATCTGTCCGGCATGGGCTCGTTCATGATGATGGGTCTGTTCGGGATTATCATTGCGTCGGTTGTGAACATCTTCCTTGGTAGCTCGGCGCTGCATTTTGCGATCTCTGTGATCGGCGTTCTGGTCTTTGCCGGTCTTACGGCCTGGGACACGCAGGACATCAAGAATATGTATTTTGAAGGCGATCAGGCTGATACAGGTACGAAGAAAGCTGTTATGGGCGCTCTTCGCCTCTATCTCGACTTCATCAACATGTTCCTGTTCATGTTGCAGTTCTTCGGCAACAGAGAGTAACGGCGCGGCGCGTTATGACGCGGCCCGGTATACAGGCTTAATAGAAACCCCGGTGCGTGCGCCGGGGTTTTTGTTTTTGGGTGGTGCATGTGCCGCGTATGGGCAGCGCCCGGTGTTCTGATCAGGTAGCATCTGGCTCATGGAATTGATTCTTGGTCTTCTGTTTCTGCTTTTGTTGACGCGGGTGTTCGGTCAGGGGGCTTTGCTTGCCGGACTGCCGCAGTCTGTTGGCGAGCTTCTGGCCGGGGTTTTCCTGGTTCTCCTCTTTGGCTTTACGGTTACGGATGCGGGGCATGAGGGGGGTGTCTTTGCCGGGCTCCTGAAGCTGGTTCACCTGCCGGAGATCGGCCTTGCGGCTGAGGCCGGTATTTTCTTTCTGGTTTTACAAGCCGGTATAGAAATGAAGCCGGCTCGTATCGCCGAACAATCCCGCGGGTCCTTTTTTGTCGCGCTGGGTGGTGCGGCGTTGCCGCTGGGGCTTGGTTTCGGGGCCGGGCTCTATCTGTTTCCCGCCGGAGACTGGCAGGTGGAGCAGGCTTTCTTTCTGGGCGTGGTTCTGTCCATCACGTCCATTCCCGCCAGTGTCAGAATATTGCAGGAGCAGGGATTGCTTGCCTCCGGCTTTGGCCAGACCATTGTTGCAGCCGCCATTTTTGACGACATTCTGGGCCTGTTTCTGCTGGCGGTGCTGACAAGCCTGATCGGCAGTGANGGGGTGCCGGATCTGGCCACGCTGGCAATGCTTTTCGCCAGGATGGNGCTCTTTTTCGGTGTCACGGTTCTGCTGGGTGTGCATGTTTATCCGCGCGTTACGGCGCGGCTCAAGATGCTGGATCTCGCNGCGGTCGAATTTTCGACATTGCTTGTGGTTTCGCTCGCATATGCGGCATTTGCGGAGCTTATGGGACTTCACTGGGTGATGGGGGCGTTTATGGCGGGGCTCTTTTTTGAGCCCGAGCGTATCGGACGGCGCGCNTATGACGAGATGCGGATCCTTGTCGGCGGTGTTGCCAACGGTGTGTTGGGACCGATTTTCTTTGTCACCATTGGGCTGGCGCTTGATTTTGATGCGCTTGGGCAGGTTTTCGGTCTTGCGCTGGTTCTGCTGTTCATTGCGTTTGGCGGCAAGCTGATAGGTGCGGGGTTGCCTGCGCGTCTGTTCGGGCATTCCCCATATGAGGCGGCGGTGGTTGGCACTGGTATGGGCGCGCGTGGTGCNGTGGAACTGGTGGTGATTTCCATTGCGCTGAACGCAGGGCTTTTTGCGACTGGCGGTGGGGAGATTGTCTCCGCGCTCATTGCGACGACTATCCTGTCCACGATTACTGCCGCTCTGCTGTTGCGCTGGCTGGTGACCCGGCAAGCCGGGCGGCTGGCGCGCTAGGGCTGCGGGCGCAAGAGGTCAATCAACAAGTTTGAGTTTGGTTTTGTCGATTGCTTTCAAGANCTGGGCGAGGTCGTGTCCGCGTTTCAAGATCACACCGGTTGCGGCAATAACCTGGTAAGCCCCTTGTTTGCGGGCAAGTTTTGGATGTTTCTCAATCCGGTAAAGCGGCATTTCCGAGGCGCGGCGGAAGACAGAGAAAATTGCGCGATGGGGGTGGGCGTCAATGGCGTAGTCCCGCCATTCGCCAGCGGCGACCTGACGACCGTAAACACGNAGGATCGTGTCCAGNTCCCGCCGGTTCCACGAAACCTCTGTGGCGCGGGTTTGCGGGTCGGCAAGATAGCCATTGCCAACCAGGGTCAGGCTGTTGAGGGAAGAAGGCGGCGTATTGCCTCTGTTTGATCCAATAGTGTCACTCATCCGTCAAATGATGTGCCGTGGCGTTGCGCGAGACAAGTTTTCTTTCCGGTTTTAATCCGGTTTGCGGCCTGGAGGGTGACGGCGATGTTTGATGTGTGGCTGAAACCGGCACTTTTGCGTCTGTTTTTCCACGCGGGCCTCATTTTTTTCGTAAATCACAATGTTGCCCCTTTTTGGCCCTGCATCGAACATGATGGGAAGCGATATTCTCATTGTTGCCTACTGGCCCGGCCTTGAAAGTCTCCGGTTCTTTCAGCCCCCCAGCCCCTCCGGAAATTGATGGGCCGGGCCCCCTTCCTCCCTCCTCAAGGGTTCTGAGATTCCCCTCNNTTTCTCAGGACTTTAAACGGGGGCNTTCGCGGCCAGACAGCAACCCCTGATAGGGCAATAAAGGGATGCGGGTCCCCCCTCGCATCCCTTTTGTTGTNTTTATCAGGCCAACCGTTTCTCCCCGTGTCCGTTNCATCTGNTAAGCTTCGTTTATCGATATTGAAATGNGGCACTACGGGGAGAGAGATGATGCGTTTGAACAAACGGGTGGCGATCGTTACCGGCGCGGCGAGTGGTATTGGCCGGGCGACGGCAGAATTGTTCGCGGCTGAAGGTGCACGCGTTCTGGCGGTTGATCTGTCGCCGTTTACGCTGGAGGCGAATGGTATTGAAACGCTGGCGCAGGANGTGGCGATGCCGGACGCGGGGATACGGATTGTCAAAGCCGCGCTGGATGCCTTTGGGCAGCTGGATATCATTATGAACAATGCCGGGGTGGCCTTCGGGGCGCCGCTGGAAANNTTTCCCGACGATTATTGGGACAAGACGATGGCCGTTAANGTCACCGCCCAGTTTAAACTGGTACGGGCCGCGGTTCCTCATTTGAAAGAGAGCAAGGCGGGGCGTGTGATCAATGTGGCCTCCATCATGGCCGAAAGCAGCAATTATGGGCTTGCGGCCTATAGTGCCTCAAAAGCGGCGGTCGCCGGTCTTACGCGCAATCTGGCGCTGGANCTTGGCGGGTACGGTATAACCGCCAATTATATCCTTCCCGGCGCGATCCTGACCGGTATGGCGCCCGATATAGGTGAAGGTAANGCCAACGAGGTGTGGGCGAAGAAGGCGGCGCTGAAGCGTATCGGCCAGCCGCTTGATATTGCCCGGGGGGCTCTTTTTCTGGCATCGGATGATGGCGGGTTTGTCACGGGGCACGGATTGAACGTGGATGGCGGGATGCTGATGCGGGTGTAAGGANNTTTGCGCATCTCATTTACGACAATGACCGATTGTTCATGTGCGAGGCCCTTGTGACAGGGGCTTTGGGAATGGCATAAGAAGGGTCACAAAACCCGCTGGTTCAAAAGCGGGATTGTTGGGGCAGGCGGGATGCGCACGTATAAGCGGCGCAAGCCCTGGCCGCAAAACCGGGAGAAGACGTCATTACTGTTTCTGTGCAGAGCGGGGGTTCGGCCCCAGAAAAAGCCTTAAGCAACGCCCCAAAAATGATTGAGATTTCAGGACTGACNAAGAAATTCGGCCCTTTCACAGCGGTGNACAGTATCAGCTTTTCTGTCGCGCGCGGTGAGGTGCTGGGATTTTTGGGGCCCAACGGGGCTGGCAAGTCCACCACCATGAAGATGGTCACGGGGTTCCTNGCACCGACGGCTGGTACGGTTCGTGTTTGTGGGCATGAGATCGGGCCGGAGACGCTCGCTGCGCAGCGTGTGATCGGCTACCTGCCGGAAGGGGCACCCGCCTATGCCGACATGACGCCGCTTCAGTTTCTGCGGTTTATTGCGGATGTGCGCGGGCTTAAGGGACCGTCGGCCAAAGCCGCCATCGCGCGCGCGGTTGACCGGACCGAGATCGGAGGGGTGCTCGAACAACCGATCGACACGCTTTCCAAGGGCTTTCGACGGCGCGTGGGGCTTGCGCAGGCAATCCTCAATGACCCGCCGGTGCTGATTATGGATGAACCGACAGACGGGCTTGATCCCAATCAGAAGTTTGCGGTGCGTAAACTGATCGCAGAGATGGCCCCNACAAAGGCGATCATCATTTCCACCCATATTCTGGAAGAAGTGGATGCGATCTGTTCTCGCGCATTGATCATCGACCGGGGGCGGATTGTGGCGGATGGTACACCGGCGGCACTGACNGCCCGGTCGCGCTATCATAATGCCGTGACGCTGACGCTTGAAACCGGGTTGGCGGATGTGGCGCGTGCCCATCTCTCGACGCTCGCCGGTGTGGCCTCTATGGAGGAAGTGGTGCGCGGGGGCGACCATTCCTTCACGATGTTCTCGTCCGCCAAGGGTGAGGCTGATACGGGCCTGATTGACCGGGTTGCACAATTGGCAAAAGCAGAAGGCTGGAATGTGCGTTCGCTCTATGGTGAGCCCGGGCGTCTTGATGANGTATTCCGTTCGCTGACACGGTCGGACACGGCTGAAAANGNGCAAGCCGGGGAGGATGCGGCATGAGAGAGATGCTGGCNATTTTCAAGCGTGAGCTTGCGGGCTATTTTGCGACACCGCTCGCCTTCGTCTTTATTGTGATCTTTCTGTTTTGTGTGGGGGGCTTCACCTTCTACATGGGTGGGCATTTTGAAGCCGGTCAGGCAAACCTGAAAGGCTTTTTCCAGTTTCATCCGTGGCTCTACCTCTTCCTGATCCCGGCTATCGGCATGCGGCTTTGGGCGGAAGAGCGCCGGGTTGGCACGATCGAGCTTCTGCTCTCTTTGCCCGTGCCGCTCTGGTCTGCTGTNGTGGGCAAGTTTCTGGCAGCCTGGGTTTTTGCGGGGATCTCGCTCTCGCTCACATTCCCGATGTGGCTTACGGTTTCCTACCTTGGTGACCCTGACCATGGTGTGATCCTGGCTGGGTATGTCGGCTCGTTCTTTATGGCGGGCGGTTATCTTGCCATCGGGTCATGTATTTCCGCGGCGACACGCAATCAGGTGATTGCGTTTGTTGTCAGTGTTGTCGTGTGTTTTCTCTTTACCGTNTCGGGCTTGCCTATTGTGACGGACTTTGTGGGCGTNTGGGCGCCGCAGATTGTGCTGACGACGATTGCGTCCTTTAGCTTCCTCACACATTTCGAAGCCATCACCGAAGGCGTGATTGATCTGCGNGACGTGATCTACTTCGCAACGCTGATCGGTGTCTGGCTTTATGCCTGTGGTATTATTGTTGATATGAAGAAAGCGGGTTGAGGCTGATGGATACGCAACTGTCCCGCCGGGCGATTTCTATTGCNACGCTGGCCGTGCTCGCGGTTTTCTTTGTCGCGATTAATCTTTTCTCCAATGTCAGTTTCCGGACAAGCCGGATTGATCTGACGGAAGCGTCCTTGTTCACGCTGTCTGACGGCACGCGCAATATGCTGGGGGCGATCGAAGAGCCTGTTACGCTCAAGTTCTTTTTCTCAGAAGGCCTGGCGACNGATTTTCCGCGTATCCGTACCTATGCCGCGCGCGTGCGGGATATGCTGGAGGAAATGCGGTCCTATTCCGNCGGCAAGCTTGTGCTTGAGGTTATTGATCCNGAACCCTACTCGGAGACGGAAGACCGGGCGATGACGCTGGGCCTCAAGGGCGCACCGACCACCGAAGGTGACGTGATCTATTTTGGCCTTGCGGGTACAAATCTTGTTGATGGTATCGAGACCATTCCTTTCTTCACCGATGAGCGTGAAGAATATCTTGAATATGACATCGCCCGTCTGGTGCAAAACNTGACCCGNCCGGAAAAGCCGACATTGGGCATTGTGACCAACCTGCCGCTGGATACCGGCGCTGGTGGTCTGATGGCGGCGATGCGCGGCGAGAGCCAGTCCTTCCTGATTTATGATGAACTTCTCAACCGCTTTCAGCTTGAGTTTCTGGAGCAGGATTTTGACCGTGTGCCGAACGTGGTGGATGTCTTGTTGCTGGCGCATCCAAAACCGCTGAATGACAAGACGCTTTATGCGATTGACCAGTTCATGATGCGCGGTGGTCGNGCTCTTGTCTTNCTCGATCCGCATTCCGAGGTCAGTCTGACGGCAGGCCCGGAAGGCAAGCCCGTTCAGGGTTATACGGAAAGCTCTGCCCTTGACCGGCTGATGGCCAGTTGGGGTGTGGCGCTTGACCCCACCAAAGTCATTGGGGATCGGGAGAACGCGCAGCGCGTGCAGACCGGCCTCGANGCGCGACGCCAATTGTCGGACTATATTGTCTGGATGGCGCTTGGGCCTGAAGACATGAATGCCGANGATGTGGTGACGGCAGATATTGANCGGATTAACCTGGGCACGGTCGGTCATCTGGTGCCGCTTGANGGGGCAACGACACGTTTTACACCCGTGATCCGTTCGTCAACGGATGCCAACCTGCTTGATCTNGAATTTGTGAAAACCGGCCCGACGCCGGATGCGCTGATGCGGGCCTTTGAGCCGACAGGTGAGGCTTATGTTGTTGCGGCACGTGTTTCAGGGCCGCTTAAATCAGCCTTTGCTGATGGGGCGCCGCTCGTAGAAGAGACAGAAGGCGGGCTGCCTTCCGCTTCATCAGGACCTGGTGAACACCTTGTTGCCAGCGAAGCGGATGCGAACCTCATTATTGTGGCGGATACAGAGATCTTTGATGACCGGTTCTGGGTACGGGAACAATCATATCTGGGGGAACGTATTGCGATCCCAATGGCTGATAATGCGACGTTTGTGCTGAATGCCGTTGATAATCTGATGGGGTCCAATGACCTTATTTCGCTGCGTGCACGGGAAAAATCCGACCGGCCTTTCACAGTGGTGGAAGATCTGCGCCGCGAAGCTGAAACCCGCTATCTTGCTGAGGAAGANGCGCTGCAGGCGAAGATTNCGGAGACCGAGAAGCGTTTGGCCGAGCTTCAAACCCGTGCCCCTGCGGGAAGTGATGTTGATGAGTTTTTGTCGGAGAGCGAACGGGCGGANATCCGGGGCTTTCGGGCGGAGTTGAGCGCAAGCCGGGCGGCCCTGCGCGAAGTNCAACGTAATCTGCGGCGCGGGATTGAAGAGCTGGGCTCGACAGTACGGTTTGTAAATGTGGCGCTGGTTCCGCTGATTATCATGGTGCTTGCNTGCGTGTTGGCGCTCGTTCGAATTCAGCGGCGCAAACGCCGCGCGGGCCTTTAGGGCGGTGGGGTTATGGGCATGACTGATCTGATGAAAACGCTGAAAACGGCAGGTCCACTTCGTAACCTCGTGATCCTGGGTGTCGCAACGGCCGGGATTTCTCTTGCGGCGGCTATCACGGTATCTGTGCAACGGGAGGAGACGGCNGCGAAATATGAGCCGCAGATTTTCTTTTCCGGCCTTGCCGACAAAGTGAGTGGTGCTTCCAAACTTGTTTATACAACCGGACTTGGTTTGCGGGGGACGGCGGATATTACGATTGAGCGCGGTGCGGACGGGATCTGGCGTCTTGCGGAGCGGGAAGGCTATCCGGCGAAAGCGGACAGGGTGCGCAAAACCATTCTGGGTCTTACNGAGCTGGAACTGATGGAGCCCCGGACCGCGAACAAGGATTGGCANTCAAAGCTTGGGCTTGGTGCGCCGGAAGACCTGGGCAGTGGCGTCCGGGTGCAGCTTCTGGATGAGACGGATCAGGTGCTGGCGTCATTTATTGCCGGGAATGTGATTGAAGGGTCCGGCGATGCGCAAGGGCGTGGTTTGCTTTATGTGCGTCGGGACGGCGAAGACCAGACTTGGCTTGCNCGGGGCAATATCTCGCTCGACAAGGATGTGGCTGGTTGGCTTGATGACCGGCTTGTTGATGTGCCGATGGAGCGTATCCAGCGTGTCACCTTGTGGGCCGGATCGGAAAAGCCGCTCGTGATGTCACGCCGGTCAGCCCAACACCCGAATTATATTATCGAAAATGTGCCTGATGGATATGTCACTCGCGGGGCCCCGCTGGTGAATGCCAGTGCCAATGCGTTTGCTGATTTCACCTTTGAGGATGCGGTGCCTGAGACCGCGCTCGAATTCAAGGATCNGCCTATTGCCATTATCGAGACGTTTGACGGATTGAAGATCACGCTCACGATGACGGGCGCGGGCTCTGCCATGTGGACGACGGTGCAGGCTGAGGCCAANCCGGCGGCGGATGGCGTGGGGGATCCGCAAGCCCTTGCTGCCGAGGTTGCCGATATCAATGCACGGCTGGGAGGATGGGCGTACAAGATGGAGCAAAATCTCGGGCTTCGTCTGACCCAGACTTTTGAGCAATTGACGCGCCCGGTTTCGGCGGATGCGCCCTGAAGCTTCAGGTTCCAAAGTATCTTTGACGGTCGAATAGCCTTCCCGGCTTGCGCGATAATGGCGGGNCTGGTCAGAGAATAGCGGCACCNAGTACGGGTCCGATCCCGTCTTCCTGCAGGATAGCGGCACAACCGTCAAAACCTTCGGGCATCAGATCATTTTTGGGCAAGGTCAGGGTGAGGGTTTCGCCGCTCCACATGGCAACAGGTGTCATGTCACGCACGACATTGGTGTAGGTGATGGTCTCGCCCGCATTTTCGCCACGGCGGATTTTGACGTCTGTTTCCCTGGTGTATCGCACGAGCCAGAGCGTTGCATGATGGAGGCCGGGTTTTGCTGCCACGGTCAGTGTGATCGTATCGTCATTGCTTGCAAAATGGATTGGCACATCATTGTGCTTCATCTCCTGCCGNAATGAGATCGCGCGGGTGATATGCCCTTCCCTGGACCCTACTGCATCTGCAACCCCGTCGATNACCATTTGGGGCGTGTAGACGGTGCGCCCGCCGAGCCTGGCCACATAATCNCGCTGNCGCTGCGTGAAGGCAGGGGTGGCGAGTGTGTCTTCCCAACCAAGATAGTCCCAGATATTGACCGGCAGCGAGAGCGCCAACACATCTTCCCGCGTGGCGAGCTTGCCCAGCAGCCTGTCGGCCGGCGGGCAGGATGAGCAACCCTGGCTGGTGAAAAGCTCGATAACAATCGGCCGCNCTGTCTGATCGTGGGCTGTGCTGTTTCCGGCGTATGCNGGGCTCATGCTCAGGGCCAGTGCGACGAGGGGGGTGGCAAGAATGTTTTTCATAAGAGAAACATAGAAATGGTCTCGCGCGCAGGCGAGTCAACTCGTGGTCAAAGAAGCGTGAGCCCGAAAGCGGCGGAAAGCCAAGAAAAAAGGGCGCCTTCTGGTGAAGGCGCCCTCTCGTGATGTGATTGTTTTTTNCAATCAGTCGGCTGCAAGACCCCGAAGAACGTATTGGAGAATGCCGCCATTGGCGTAATAGTCCACCTCGTCCTGGGTATCGATGCGACAGGTCAGGGCGATTTCTTTCTTCGACCCATCCTTGAATGTGATGGTTGCTTTCACTTCATCGCGAGGACCGATATCGGAAAGACCTTCGACCGTGACGATTTCAGAACCGTCGAGGCCGAGCTTCTCCCAGCTTTCACCGTCCTTGAACTGCAAGGGTGCGACACCCATGCCGATCAGGTTTGAGCGGTGAATACGCTCAAAGGACTGCGCGATGACCGCTTTGACGCCGAGAAGGAACGTGCCCTTCGCTGCCCAGTCACGGCTGGAGCCTGTGCCATATTCCTTGCCGGCGAAGACAACAAGCGGTGTACCGCGCTTCTTGTATTCCATGCAGGCATCGTAGATCGGCATTTCCGTACCTTCAGGCTGGAGCTTCGTCACCCCGCCCTCTGTGCCCGGCAGCATCTGGTTTTTGATGCGGATATTGGCGAATGTGCCACGCATCATGACCTGATGGTTCCCGCGGCGCGAGCCGTAGGAGTTGAAGTCCTGCGCACCGACCTGGTGGCGGGTAAGGTATTCCCCGGCCGGGCTTTGAACCTTGATCGAACCGGCCGGTGAAATGTGGTCGGTTGTGATCGAGTCGCCGAAGAGCCCCATGATGCGCGCCTCGTGGACGTCTTCCAGCGGCGCTGGTGTGTCGGNCAGACCTTCGAAGTAGGGCGGATTCTGCACATAGGTGCTGTCATCGTTCCATTCGTAGGTTTCGCCCTTCACGGTCTTGATGGCTTGCCAGTTCTTGTCGCCCTTGAAGACGTTACCATAGCGCTTGCGGAACATTTCCGGCGTTACGCATGAGCGAACGGTTGCTGCCACTTCCTTGTTGGAAGGCCAGATGTCCTTCAGGTAAACGTCGCGACCCTTGCTGTCCTTTCCAATCGGCTCTTTGGTCAGGTCCCTGGTCACTGTTCCCGCAATNGCGTAGGCCACAACCAATGGCGGTGACGCCAGATAGTTGGTGCGAACATCCGGGCTTACGCGGCCTTCAAAGTTCCGGTTGCCCGAAAGAACTGAAGAAACCACGAGATCATTGTCAGCAATCGACTTGGAAATCGGTGCAGGCAATGGACCGGAGTTACCAATACAAGTGGTGCACCCATAGCCCACCAGATCAAAGCCCATGGCATCCAGATCTTTGGTGAGGCCCGCTTTGTTCAAATATTCGGTCACGACCTGCGAACCGGGTGCCAGTGATGTTTTCACCCATGGCTTTACTTTGAGGCCGAGTGCGCGGGCTTTGCGGGCCACAAGGCCAGCNGCAACGAGCACGCTTGGGTTGCTTGTATTGGTACAAGATGTGATCGCGGCGATGGTGACATCGCCGTGNCCGATGGTGAATTCTTCACCTTCAACATCGAAGCGNGTTGTTGCCTGATCNGCCTTCTTGTATTCCCCGGCCAGCGTGTTGGCGAAGGATGAAGCGAGGTCTGTCAGGTCTACGCGGTCCTGTGGGCGTTTTGGACCGGCAAGAGCGGGTACAACTTCGTCCAGATTNAGTTCCAGCGTGTCGGTGAAGACAGGGTCCGGTGTTTTCTTGTCGCGGAACATGCCCTGCTTTTTGGCATAGGCTTCGACAAGGTCAACGCGGTCCGTATCNCGGCCTGTGGCGCGCAGATACTTGATCGCTTCCGCATCGATCGGGAAGAAGCCGCAGGTTGCGCCATATTCCGGTGCCATGTTGGCGATCGTTGCCTTGTCTTCCAGCGACAGGTGGTCGAGCCCGTTGCCAAAATACTCAACAAACTTGCCGACAACACCCTTCTTGCGGAGCATTTCCACAATCTTGAGCACGAGGTCGGTGGCGGTGACGCCTTCATTGAGCTTGCCGGACAGTTTGAAGCCGATCACTTCCGGGATCAGCATGGTGACAGGCTGACCAAGCATCGCGGCTTCCGCNTCGATACCACCGACGCCCCAGCCCAGAACCGACAGGCCATTGATCATGGTGGTGTGGCTGTCTGTGCCGACGCATGTGTCGGGGTAAGCCATCTCCACCTTCTTGTCGCCGCCATCCTTTTCGGTGCGGGTCCAAACGGCNTGTGCCAGATATTCCAGGTTCACCTGGTGACAGATGCCTGTTCCCGGCGGNACAACGCGGAAATTGTCAAAGGCCTGTGAGCCCCAACGCAGGAATTCATAGCGTTCCTGGTTGCGTTCATATTCAAGATCCACNTTTTCCTTAAACGCGGTCTTGGTGCCGAACTTGTCCACCATCACCGAGTGGTCGATGACAAGATCAACCGGTACCTGCGGGTTGATGCGCTTGGCATCTCCACCGAGCTTGGCGACCGCATTGCGCATGGCGGCGAGGTCAACCACGGCTGGAACGCCGGTGAAGTCCTGCATCAGCACGCGGGCTGGACGGTAGGCAATTTCGCGGGTGGAGGTGCGGGTTTTCAGCCAGCTCTTCACAGCCTTGATGTCGTCTGCGGTTACCGTGCGACCGTCTTCGAAGCGGAGCAGATTTTCCAGCAGAACTTTGAGCGAGAANGGCAGGCGGGAAACGCCGTCGAGGCCGTTCTTCTCGGCTTTCTTCAGGTCATAATAAACATATGACTTGGTGCCGACGGTCAGATTTGAATAAGCGCCGAAACTGTTGGCGCCAAGGGCGCTGAGTGCGACCTTCTTCGGTGCTGCNTTCTTGGGTGCCGCTTTTTTAACTGCAGCCTTTTTAGGCGCGGCTTTTTTCACGGCAGCTTTCCGTGGTGCTGCTTTCTTCGTGGCGGCCTTTTTGGGCGCCGCTTTTTTCAGCACGGCTTTTTTGACCGGTGTCTTCTTTTTCGCTGGCGCTTTCTTTTTCGATGCTTTTTTGGCAGCGGCTTTCTTGGCTACCTTTTTCTTTGCAGCGACTTTCTTCTTCGCTGGAGCAGCCTTTTTCTTGGCGGCGGCCTTTTTGGCGGGCGCTTTCTTCGCCGTGGTTTTCTTTNNCGCNGCAGTCTTCTTCTTNGCNGCTNNTTCTCTTTTTCGCAGCGACTTTTTTCTTCGCTGTTTTTACTTTGGGGGCTGCCTTCTTCTTCGCAGCTACTTTCTTCTTGGCTGGTGCTTTTTTCTTGGCAGCCTTTTTAGGCGCTGCCTTCTTCGCGGCAGCCTTTTTACGAGCCGGTGCTTTGGCCATAGATCCGCTCTCCTCGGAGTTTAGTGGGCGTGGCGTCAATAGACGCGCCCGCGCCAATCGACGCGGCGGACTATAATCAGAAACATATGGCAAGGCTATGGCTTCGCTGAGGGAATATGACGGATAATGAGCAAAATCTTACTTTGATAAAACAAGCTGCGAGCCAATCGCATGCTGGATATGAGAAGGAATGCCCTGATGAGTGTAAGCATTGAAAAGAACGGAGCGGTGACAACAATCATTCTTGATCGTCCGGACGTGAAAAATGCTGTGGACCGAACAACAGCAGAAGCCCTTGCTGCTGCTTTTCTGGCGTTTGAAAATGACGAAGACGCGTCTGTGGCNGTGTTTCACGGGGCGCATGGGAGTTTTTGCGCAGGCGCNGACCTGAAAGCGGTTTCTGCGGGGGCGGGAAACGGCATTCCCTTTGTCAAACAGGGNTTTGAATTCGACAGACTGGCCNCCGACGGCCCTATGGGCCCNTCGCGCATGGTGCTCTCAAAGCCNGTGATTGCCTCGGTTTCGGGCTATGCGGTTGCTGGTGGGATGGAGCTGGCTCTGTGGTGCGATATGCGCGTTATGGAGGAAGATGCTGTTATGGGGATTTTCTGCCGACGTTGGGGTGTCCCGCTGGTGGATGGGGGCACGGTGCGGCTTCCGCGGATGATCGGCCATGCGCGNGCCATGGATCTGATTTTGACAGGACGTCCTGTCGAGGCGGAGGAAGCGTTGGCGATCGGGCTTGCCAATCGTCTGGCNCCCAAGGGTNAGGGGCGTGCCGTTGCAGAAGCTCTCGCGGCTGAAATTGCCCGTTTCCCGCAAAATTGTCTTCGCCACGACCGGCTTTCCGCCTATGAGCAATGGGACATGGCCTATGATGCGGCGATGGCGAACGAAACACGGCACGGACGTGAGGTGCTGGCCAGCGGTGAAACCCTGAAGGGGGCGACGCGGTTTGCAAGTGGCAAGGGGCGAGGCGGACGATTTGACGATATCTGAGAATTTGCCGAAGGGACGCGTGGCGCTTGATTATGCGCCGCTCTCACTTTCTGTTCGGGATCTCGCTTGCGTTCGGGGGGAAAGGCCTGTTTTCTCCCAGATCNACTTTGACCTCGCAGCCGGTGAGATGTTGACCCTCAAAGGGCCAAACGGGGCCGGGAAATCGAGTCTGATCCGACAGGTGGCGGGGCTTCTGGATGTGTCNGGGGGANCGATTGAGCTTCTTGGGGCAGCCGAAGGGGAAACCGTTGGCGATCACGCGCTTTANGCGGGACATCTGGATGCCGTGAAAGCGCCGCTCAGTGTTTTTGAGAANATGGNATTCTGGGCCGACTTCTACGGCGTCGCGCGGGCCATGATTGATCCGGCGCTTGCGTGCTTTGCGCTTGCCCATCTCGTGTCGCTGCCGGCTTCCGTGCTGTCTGCCGGGCAGAAAAGGCGCCTTGGCCTGGCGCGACTGGCGCTTATTCCCCGTCCGATCTGGCTTCTGGACGAACCAACTGTTTCGCTGGATGTAACCTCTGTCGCGCGGCTTGCTGATCTGATGCGCACACATTTGAAACAGGGTGGGCTCATTCTGGCTGCAACACATATTGATCTGGGGATCGGGTCACGTGAGCTGCACCTGGGGGAGGTGCCGTCATGACAGCTTTCCTGACACTGGNTTTGCGTGATATCCGGCTGGCTACCCGTGTCGGGGGCGGGGGCGGTATGGCTGTTTTCTTCTTCCTGATCGTGCTCTCGATTGTGCCGCTCGGGGTGGGGCCTGACCTCAACCTTCTGACGCGCATTGCACCGGGCATGCTTTGGGTGGCGTTGCTCTTGTCGGTTTTGTTGACGCTGGACAGGCTTTTTCAGGCGGATCAGGAAGATGGTACGCTTGATCTTTTGAGCCTGGGGCCGGTCTCGCTTGAATTGCAGGTGTTGGCAAAGGCGCTCAGCCATTGGCTGACGACGGGCCTGCCGCTTATTCTGGCGGCCCCGATGCTTGGTNTTATGCTCAATCTGCCGATCTCGTCCATGTGGCCGTTGGTGCTGTCAATGGCTGTGGGGTCACCTGCGCTTTCACTGCTGGGCGCTGCGGGTGCGGCGCTTGCTGTGGGGGTCCGGCGTGGNGGGCTGNTGATTTCCCTTCTGGTTCTGCCACTTTACGTGCCAGTCCTGATTTTTGGGGTCAGTGCCACGCGAAATGCCGTGATTTCCGCTCCTGGTGATCTGGGGGACCGNTCCTTGATGTTATTGGGGGCAGTGACGCTGATCTCACTTGTTGTCGGCCCGATTGGCGGGGCGGCGGCGCTCAGGGCGAATTTCAAATGAAGAGCGTGTGCACAAAAGTGATGGTTCTGCGTCCAAATGCCCGGCGGGTGTCTCTTGCCCGACCCGGTGACAGGGGCTAATCATTATCTTATGAGCTGGTCGATCCACACATTTGCAAATCCTACGCGTTTTATGGCGCTTTCTGGCGCTCTGCTACCGTATTTCTGGGCACTGGCTGCCGCGGGTATTGGTGTTGGGCTCTATCTTTCGTTCTTCTCTGCTCCGCCTGACTATCAACAGGGNGACAGTGTGCGGATCATGTTTGTGCATGTGCCCGCAGCCTGGCTCTCGCAGTTCGGCTATGGCATCATGGTTGTTTCCAGTCTGATGGCGTTGATCTTTCGCCACCCGCTGGCCGATGTGAGTGCGAAATCCGCAGCGCCGCTCGGGGCCGTTTTCACATTTTTGGCGCTGGTTGCNGGTGGTTTGTGGGGTAAGCCCATGTGGGGGGCCTATTGGGTGTGGGATGCCCGCACGACATCCACACTTGTGCTCCTGTTTATCTATCTGGGCTATATGGCNGTCTGGGCGACGGTTGAAGACCCCAACAGAGCGGCACGCGTGGCNGCCGTACTGGCCCTNATTGGTGCGGTCAATTTGCCGATTATCCGGTTTTCCGTGGACTGGTGGAACACACTTCATCAGCCGGCCAGTGTTTTCCGTCTGGATGGCCCCACCATCCACGCCTCGCTCTTGTGGCCGCTCTTTGTTGTTGCAGTGGGTTTTACCTTCTTCTTTCTCGCTGTGATGATGGTACGGATGCGCGCTGAAATCTTGCGACGGAAGGTGCGAACGCTCCAGTTGCAGCAAGCGGGGAGCCGGCATGGCTGAGTTTTTCGACATGGGTGGTTATGGACCCTATATCTGGTCGTCGTTCGGGATTGCGCTTGTTGNNATGGCCGGTATTGCGATGCAGAGCTGGTATGANCTCAGGACCCAGAAGCGCTTGTTGGCGGAACTTGAAAAGACGGGCAAAGGCCGGGAATCATGAAGCTCTCGACATATCTGCCGGTTGGCGGCTTCCTGGCATTGGCGGGGCTTTTCCTGTTTGCGATTTTTGGCGGGGACCCTTCTGAACTGCCGTCGGCGCTTGTAGGGAAACCGGTTCCNGACTTCGAGCTGCCTGCAATCCCCAATGTTGATGTACCCGGNTTTTCGGATGAAGACCTGAAACAGGGGCAGGTAACGGTGGTGAATGTCTGGTCGTCATGGTGTGTGCCCTGCCGGCAGGAACATCCATTNCTCAAGGCGCTTGCTGATTTGAGCGACGTGCCGATCTATGGGCTCAATTACAAGGACGGGGCAGACGCTGCACAGCGTTTCCTCGCCACGCTCGGGAACCCCTTTGCCCGTGTCGGTGCGGATACGAGCGGGCGCGTGGCTATTGACTGGGGTGTCTACGGGGTGCCGGAGACTTTCGTCGTGAACGGGAAGGGCGAAATTGTCCTGAAGCATGTTGGTGTTCTCGACCAGCGGGTTATCGAGGAAAAAATTGTCCCTGCGATTGATGCCGCGCGTGCGGCGGCTGGNATGTCGGCCTCGAATTAAGACATCCTTAAGCCTAACAGAGNAATAATTGCCTAGTTCGTGAGGCAGGAAGCCAATCGCACCCTATGAAGTCAACTTGTCAGGGTCTTTGCGTTTCCGATGAAACCTGTGGTCAGTGCCGCACAAATTGCCGCTCAGGCATATGCTCAAAGTACCGTCCAGCCGAAGCCGCGCGGGCCTGCCGTTGCGCAACCGCGTTTCAATGTTGATGCGCAAAAGATCAATGGCGATACGAACGCCGATACGGCAGGATCTTTTCGTCGCATTCGGCGGGAAACAGAAGCTTTCAAAATCGAGATCAGTGCGGCGGCACTTGCGGCCTCCGAGCGTGAAGCCGGTCAGCGTCGCGCCCGTGTAGAACGGGATGAGACGGTTGAGCAGACAGAAGAAGCTGCTGCTCTTGTCACCTTTCAGGCTGTTGACGGTGTATCGGGCGTTGCCGGTGGGGTAGGGCGCCGGGAGGNCCCGTTTGCGCATGAAGGCCGATCGGTGGAGCCGGAACCCGTGCGGCGACCNGGGTCCCTTCTCGACATTACGATATAAAAATACCGGCGCTGANNGCCGGTATCTTCCTGTCTGATTTGCCGTGATCGGGGATCAGNTGCTTGTTGCCGCTTTCTTGCGGGCTNNCTTTTTGCGCGCAGGCATCTTGCGCTTGGCTGGTGCGCGTACCTGCTTTTTCTTCGGTTCCGCCTCTGCTTTGATTTTTGCGTCCGTNACCGCATCAGCAAGCAGGGTNAGGTTCTTCTTCAAATCTTTTTGAACTGTCTTCGGGATAAGCGTCAGGAGCGCTTCTTCCGCGGCTTCCGCACCGGGNTCTGCCTTTGCCAGGGCGCGCTTGCCCGCAGCGGTGAGGCGCACAGAATTGGCGCGTGCNTCTTCCTTGGTACGGCGGCGGGCCAGCAGGCCCCGGTCAATCATGCGTGCAACCATGTCTGCCAGTGTGGAACGGTCGATCCCGGTGCGGTTGACCAGATCNGTCTGGCTCAGGCCTTCGGCATCATTGACGGCGACCAGTACGATGAATTGGCGTGGTGTCAGGCCTGTATCACCCATGTTTTGCGCAAACTGATCGTAGGCAAACTGTTGTGTACGGCGCAGCAGGTGGCTCAACGATTTCTCAAGATCAAAACCGGATTTTCGAGCTGCCATTTAAAACTCCTTTGTGATTTTTCTCTGCCTGGTCAGTTTCTCGCTCNCTGCACCCAAGCATTTGTGCGGGCTGTTTCATGCTTCAATGTTGCTTGTGGGGGCATGCAATGAAGCGTGTCTGCGCGCTGTTTATTCTCGTCGCAACCCTTCGCACATTTGATGGGTGTGTCCAAGCAAATGTGAACGGATTTTGCCGTTTGGTGATCATTTTCTTGTGTTATCAATATATGGGCGCGGAATAAGGCGGCATTTTGTCGCGATGATCATAGTTCCGTGAGCTGAACAGGTTTAGAGCGCGCGCATATGGGGCTGGTAAAAGCCGTTGAAAATAATCTACATGCTCGCCACAGGTGATAAAGATGAGTTCTGACAATCCGACAAATGACGAGATGAATGCGGGGGCGACCATTGCTTTTACGCATCGTGTGCCAGACGGGGACAGTCTCCCGCGTGCGGTGTGCGACACGTGTGGTTTCATCAATTATGTCAATCCCAAGATCGTCGTGGGTTCGGTTGTGACGTATGGCGACAGGTTTTTGATGTGCCGACGGGCGATCGAGCCACGCCATGGCTTCTGGACCTTGCCCGCAGGGTTTATGGAAGAAAAGGAAACCTCCGAAGAAGGGGCCGCGCGCGAAGCAATGGAAGAAGCGAATGCGCATATCCGCGTGCGGGACCTCCTGGCGGTTTACAACATTCCGCGCATTTCGCAGGTGCAGCTTATGTATCGTGCGGAGCTGCTGTCCGAGGCCGTTTCGGCAGGGCCGGAGAGTTTGGAAGTGGCCCTTTTTACATGGGATGAAATTCCGTGGGATGAGCTTGCCTTTCCAAGCGTATATTGGGCGCTTCATCAGTTTCGCTCGGTTGTGGATGAAGAGCGGATTGTGCCTTTTGGCAACCCACCCGGCGAGACGGGTGATCAACGACCCAAGCGAGACGAGTAAATGGTTGCACACAATGATGTCCTGGCGGCGTTTCGACATCAGGTCGACTGGTGTGAGCAGCTGGGGTCCGCTTTTACGGCGCGGCTTTTGAGAATACTTGCAGATGATATTGAAGCAGGCGGGCCCGTTGCGGCGTTGATTTCGGGTTTTGATGAAGAGCCTGTGGCGGCGGCTCTGGCTCTTCGTGTCGCTGGCGCCTTTCATGCNCGNGCGCTTGAAGAGGCCGATGCGCGTCTTGTTGCCCTTTATGATAAAGCGGCGACGGATGGCGGGGTACATGTTGGGGATATGGAGATGAGATCTATCCTGCTGGATGATCTTGTCGGTGCATCAGAACATTACCAGACCTATCTGAAAAGTGCTCCACAGACGAATGAGNTCGGGCGCTCGGCTGTATTGATGGCTGGCTATCTGATGATTGCAGACCGTTTTTCGCTTCCGCTTGATATTGCAGAAATTGGGGCAAGCGCGGGGCTCAATCTCGGGTTCGACCAGTTTTCCTATCGTCTGGGCGTGTTGGAGACAGGCNCGTCAGGTTCCAGCGTTCGNCTTGCGCCCGTTTGGGCAGGGGGGACGCCGCCGTCCGCGTGTGTTTCNGTCCGGCATCGGCGAGGATGCGACATTGCGCCAATGGATGCATCGGACGCGCGGGATCGTCTCCGTCTTCAATCCTATGTGTGGCCGGATCAACCTGAACGGCTGGCAAGGTTGCGCGGTGCGCTACAGATTGCACGGGAGCTTGCGATTAGTGTTGAGCGAATGAGTGCTGATGTTTTTGTTGAGGACGTTCTCAGCCAGCGTCAGCCGGGCGCTGTGCAGGTCATTGCGCATACGATCATGTGGCAATATATGCCTGAACCCATGAGGGGGCATATTGCGCGGATGATCGAGGTCGCTGGTGCCTCGGCCAGCGAAGAGGCACCTTTGGCCTGGCTTCGCTTTGAGCCTTTGGACGTGAAAGATGTTCCGACCTTGAGCCTGACCATGTGGCCGGGCGGCGACCGTCAGGATCTGGCGCAAGCCCACCCTCATGGCCGGGAGGTGAATTGGGTCGCGAGGCCAACTGGGCCGTCAGGTAAATCGGGTCGTGACGTGAGTTGACGCCTAGCTGTCCGCGGTTTCGGGTTTGACGAGTTGGTGATCACTCACAACCTTGACCTGGAACATGGCAAAAACGGCTGTAATCGGCATGATGCCGAACACTTTGAAGCTCACCCAGAAATCTGTCGAGAAATTGCGCCAGATGATTTCGTTCACAATGGCGAGGAAGATAAAGAAAAGCCCCCAGCGCAACGTCAGTTTGCGCCACCCTTCGTCATCAAGAGAAAAAGCGGCATCAAACAGATATTTCATGGTGGGCTTGCCCAGCGCCAACCCACCGAGCAATCCACCTGCAAACAAGAGGTTGGTGATGGTTGGCTTCAGTTTGATGAATTGTTCGTCCTGCATGTAAATCGTCAGGCCGCCAAATACCATTACGAAGCCGCCTGTCACCAGCGGCATGATGGGAATGCGCTTGTAGAGCAGGAACGATGCCGACAGGGCTATGATGGTTGCCACCATGAAGGTGCCTGTTGCGTAGTAGATATTTTCCGAGGGGTCTGATCCGAAGAACGCATGGGCTTTTGAGTTCATCACAAAGAAGATGATCAAGGGACCCAGCTCCAGTCCCATGCGGACCCATTGGCTTTTGCTCATGCTCTGCTCGTTTTTTCCGTTCGGCTCATGGGTCATATTGCTGCTTTTCACTGTCTACGAAGGGAAAGGGAGATCGGATCAGTCGCGCACCGCGTGGCCGGTAATTGCTTCGGCGAATGATTGCGCTGAGAATGTCTGTAGGTCATCAATGCCTTCGCCAATGCCGATCAGATGAACGGGCAGGCCGAATTTGCGGGCGATGGCGACCAGGATGCCGCCGCGCGCCGTCCCGTCGAGTTTGGTCATGATCAGGCCGGTGACACCCGCAACTTTAGAGAAAATTTCCACCTGATTGAGGGCGTTCTGACCGGTTGTCGCATCGAGCACCAGGAGGGTTGCGTGGGGTGCGGTTTCATCCAGCTTTTTTATTACGCGGATGACCTTTTCAAGTTCCGCCATCAGGTCTGTCTTGTTTTGCAGGCGGCCTGCGGTGTCGATCATCAGAAGATCTGTTCCTTCCGCGCGCGCCTGCTCGATGGCCTCGTAGGCAAGACCTGCGGCATCGCCACCGACTTTTGTTTTGACGACGGGCGCGCCGACGCGCTCTCCCCAGACGGAGAGTTGCTCAATGGCGGCTGCGCGGAATGTGTCGCCTGCGGCCAGCATGACCGACTTTCCTTCTGCCCTGGTCTTGGCCGCTATTTTGCCGATGGTGGTTGTCTTGCCGGCGCCGTTCACCCCGACGATGAGGACGATGAAAGGCTTTTTGTCCCCGGGCAGGGTGAAGGGCTTTTCAACAGGTGTGAGGTTCTTGGCGATCTCTTCGGCCAGAATGCGCCTTACCTCGTCGGCTGATATTTCCTTGTCGTAGCGATCTTTGGCGACAGCCCTGGTAATGTCGGCCGCGGCGTCCAGCCCCAGGTCAGAAGTGATGAGGAGATCTTCCAGCTCCTCCAGCGTGGCTGTGTCGAGTTTGCGCTTGGTGAAGATGCCTGTGACGCCGTCCGACATGGCGCGGGTTGAGCGGGACAGGCCCTCTTTCATGCGCGCAAAGAGTGATTTTTTCTTCGCGGGCTCTTCCGGGGGTGGGGTCTGTGTTTCCGTTTCACTCATACTGCGAGGCGGCCTTTCAACATCGTATCTGCATAACTTTCAACCTGAACGCGGGCAATGGAGCCGATGGGGCGCGGGGTTTCGATCCTGACTTCCGCAAAGCCTTCCGTGCGGCCCCTCGTTTCCGTCTCCATGAGAATGTTTTCAAGTTCACCGACCCGGTTTGCCAGATAGGCTTCCACGCGCGCATCACCATCTGCACGGAGCCATCGCGCCCGTTCCTTGATCTGTGCGCCATCCACCTGCGGCATGCGGGCGGCAGGCGTGCCGGGTCTTGCGGAATAGGGGAAGACGTGCAGCCATGTCAGGCCGCATTCGTCCACAAGACGGCGGGAGTTTTCAAACATCTCGTCCGTCTCTGTCGGGAAGCCTGCGATAATGTCGGCCCCGAAAACAATTTCCGGGCGGAGCCTGCGCGCTTCCGTGCAGAAAGCGATGGCATCTTCGCGCAGGTGCCGGCGTTTCATGCGTTTCAGGATCAGGTTGTCACCTGCCTGAAGAGACAGGTGCAGATGGGGCATGAAGCGTTCTTCGTCCGCAATCAAACGCATGAGATCCTCATCCACCTCAATTGAGTCAATTGAGGAGAGACGCAGTCGTTTCAGGTCAGGCACCAGCTTCAGAATACGTGTGCACAAGTTGCCAAGGCTCGGATTGCCGGGCAGGTCTGACCCGTAGGAGGTGATGTCAACACCGGTGATGACGATCTCGGCATAGCCGTTTTCGACAAGGCGCCGGACTTGGGCGACAATTTCGCCGGCAGGTACCGAACGGGAATTGCCGCGACCGAAGGGGATGATGCAGAAAGTACAGCGATGATCGCAGCCGTTTTGTACCTGCACGAAAGCGCGCGCCTTGCCTTCGAACCCGTCAACCAGGTGCCCGGCTGTTTCTGTCACGGACATGATGTCATTGACGCGAATACGTTCTGTCCCGAATGCGTGGGTGTTTGCTTCAAGCGCCAGCCGGGCAAAGCTTTCCGGCCTGGTTTTTTCGTCATTGCCGATCACGAGATCAACTTCTTCCATTTCGGCAAAGCGTGCCGGGTCGATCTGGGCCGCGCAGCCGGTGACGATGATGCGGGTGTTCGCGTCGTCGCGGCGGGCCTTCCGGATTGCCTGCCGGGCCTGGCGAACGGCTTCGTTGGTCACCGCACAGGTGTTGAAGATGATGGTGTTGCCGAGCCCTGCCTTTTCCGCGTGGGCTTTCATGACTTCAGATTCATACGTGTTAAGCCGACAGCCGAAGGTAACGATATCGGTTGCTGTCGCAGGAGCGACGAGATCTTCGGCACTTTCGTTGTGCTCGCGAGACCGGGTCATGATCGGGGCCCAAAGAATGCCGGATCAAGCGTGCCGTCATCGTCAAATGTCGCGGGTCCGGTCATCAGGATGTGATCATCTTCCTCCCGCCAGTGGAGATGCAGGTCCCCACCCGGCAAGGTCACCGTAACAGCGCGGTTGGTGAGGCGCTTTCTTGCGCCTGCGACTGCGGCTGCGCAGGCGGCGGTGCCACACGCGCGGGTCAGGCCCGCACCACGTTCCCAGACCTTCAGCAGGATATGGTCGCGGGAGATGACCTGTGCGAGGGAGATGTTGGCGCGCTCGGGAAACATGGGATGGTTTTCCAGCAGCGGGCCAACCCTGGAAAGATCCACGCTGTTCACGTCTTCGATGAAGAAGATGGCATGTGGATTGCCGACATTGACGACGGCTGGTGTGTGCAGGATCGGATTGTCGATCGGGCCGATCTGCAGCTCGATACCACGTGTGTCGCGGATTTCCTCAGCGAGTGGAATTTCGTGCCATTCCAGGCGGGGTGTGCCCATGTCGACCGTAACGTTGCCATCCGGTGCGCGGCTGCCACGGGTCATGGCGCCGAGGGTTTCGACTATGACTTCGGTCTTGCCGGTTTCGTCCAGCATGAGGGAGGCAATACAGCGAGCGGCATTGCCGCAGGCTTCCACCTCGCCGCCGTCTGCGTTCCGGATGCCCATAAAGCAGTCGCCCCCATTTCTGGGGCGCTCAATCAGGATAAACTGGTCGCAGCCGATGCCGGTTTTGCGATCAGCGATGGCGCGCACGGTCTCGGCGCTAAAGTGGGGATCATGCGCGCGCACGTCTACCACGACAAAATCATTGCCGAGGCCATTCATCTTGCGAAAGTGTATGCTGCGAGGATCGCTCATAATGGGCGTTATATGGCTATTTCGACACTGAATGCCAGTTTTTCGGTGGTTTTGGTCAATGGCGTTTGGGGAAGAAGGAATGTGTTTGAATGGAAGCGTTGCTGCCATTGGCAAAAAAGGTCGCGGATTTACTGAAGAAGCGGGGTGAAACCATTGCGATTGGGGAAAGCTCTGTCGGTGGGCTTGTTTCTGCGTCGCTTGTCGCCCAGGCGGGGGCTTCCGCCTTTTATGTGGGGGGAACTGTGATCTATACGCCTCAGGCGGGCCGTGTGTTGCGCGCCGGGGCGGGGATTGACCTTAAGGGGCAGACACCCCTCACACCGGGTTTTGTGGAGGCTATTGCGGCTGGTTTCAGGGCCCAGATGAGCACGGACTGGGCAACCGCTGAAATGGGGGCTGCGGGTCCGTCAGGGTCACCATATGGGCCCGGGCCTGGCACGGGGGCCATTGCGGTGGCTGGTCCGGTTTCTCGCGGGCGTCTTGTTCAAACGGGTTCTGCCGACCGCATTGGTAATATGCGATCGTTCGGGCAGGCCAAGTTAGCGCTTCTCCTCGAATGTCTCGAAGAGGCGGGCGCATAAGTATCTCAGGTCAGCAGGTCCAGAACCTTGCCGATTGCGGCTGTTATTTCCCGCGCGATACGTGCGCTGGAATTGTAGTTTGTTTCCGGCTGCGAAGTGGCAATAACGCTTCTGACGTCATCATCTTTCCTTGGTGCATCCGCGAGCGACTTCCGGGTTACCTGTTCGACAGCGATCTTGCTCGCTCGGGCAATTTTCGCTGCCTCCTGATCGAAGGCCTGTGAAGCAGCTGTGATGCTGCTCGGGGCCGTGTTAGCTGCGCTGATCATGACTTTCACTCAATTTGTTTCGTCATAATCCCCTCGAGGGCAAATCTAGCGTGTGGATATTGTCGTTTGGTTAGGAAATTCATTAAAATTAGACCTATCGGACTGTTTTGCTGTTTTCTGCCATAAAATCAGTGTGTTAAGGTAAATGTTATGGAAAAACGGGTGCTTGAGTGTGTGCCAAACCTTAATATTCCAGTCATGCGGCGTGTTTTGCTTTTACCGTGATGGGCTGGTGGGGTTTGCGGCGAGCGGCGCTTATGTGGCGTCTTGCTCACCAGGTCTGCAGGCAGGGATGGGGTGGATGGAGGACGGATCGCTTTTCACGGGCTGGTTCGTCCGTGTCAGGTCTCTACTCTTGATGTCAGGTTAGAGTGAGGTCAGGCGAGAATATCGAGTGTTTCGCCAATCAGCCTGTCTGCGGTTTCAATGACCTTGGCATTGGCGGCGTAGTTGGTCTCGATCCGCGAGAGGTTCACCACTGATTTTACCAGGTCATCTTTTGGGTGAGGATCGGAAAATGACCTGGATGTCACCTGCTCAACGGCATTCGCCCCGGCTTTGGCGATTTTTGCCGCCTCCTGGTCGAAGGCCTGAGAGGCAGCCAGAATGCCGCCTGTGGCCGTATTTAGGGCACCGATCATGACTGCCAGTCTAGACGGGGATTTTTAAGTCTTTGTTAGGAGTTTCGTTAAAATTGTCCTTGTTTCAATGGCGTTTCGGTGGCGTTTCGGCGGCGCGCGCCTTGGGCGTGACTATTTACGACCTTGAGTGCATCATCCTCTCGTTGACAGGCAGGGGCTTTCTGCCTAGTTTGCGCCCATTCCTGAAACAGTTTGTCTGTTTCGGTCCTGACGAGGTCTCCGAGGAGGCCGGGATCACCACCTGTCGGCGAGGGTTCGCTCACAGGTGCTTTTTTGCTTTGGGTTAAGGGCGAAGTTCGCTGGATGTTTGAGAACCTTACAGATCGACTGAGTTCAGTCTTCGATACGCTCCGGGGCAAGGGTGCTCTGGGGCCGAAGGATGTTGACGCGGCGCTCGGTGAAGTTCGTCGGGCCTTGCTCGAAGCAGATGTGGCTTTGCCTGTTGCCAAAGCCTTTATCGAAAAAGTGCGTGAACGCGCGGTCGGTCAGGAAGTTCTGCGTTCCGTGACACCGGGCCAGCAGGTTGTGAAGATCGTTCACGATGCGATGGTGGAGACGCTGGGCGAGCGGCTGGTGCCGATCTCGCTCGCGGCGGCAGCGCCTGTTGTGATCATGATGGTGGGGCTGCAAGGGTCTGGTAAGACGACCTCGACCGCCAAGATCGCCAAGCGGCTGGAAGCGCAGGAAAAGAAAAAGATTTTGATGGCGTCGCTCGACGTACGCCGTCCGGCTGCGCAGGAGCAGCTCAAAGTTCTGGGTGAACAGACGGGCATTGCGACGCTGCCGGTTGTGGCCGGTCAACAGCCGGTTGATATTACAAAACGGGCGCTCCAGGCGGCAAAGCTTGGCGGGTTTGATGTCGTCATGCTCGACACCGCCGGCCGCTTGCACGTTGATGAAGCGTTGATGTCCGAGATGGCGGAGGTCCGCAGTGTGTCGGCGCCGCATGAAACGCTTCTGGTTGCCGACAGCCTGACGGGTCAGGACGCGGTCAATGTGGCGGAGCAGTTCCATTCGCGCATTCCGTTGACCGGTATTGTGCTGACGCGGACAGATGGCGACGGGCGCGGTGGTGCCGCGCTTTCGATGCGTGCCGTCACCGGTGTGCCGATCAAATTGCTCGGCACGGGTGAAAAGCTCGACGCGCTGGAAGATTTTGCGCCGGACCGTGTTGCCGGTCGCATTCTCGGCATGGGCGACGTTGTCAGCCTGGTTGAGAAGGCGGCGGAAACGCTCGACGCTGAAAAAGCCAACAGGATCGCCGCCAAGATGAAGAAAGGTCAGTTTGACCTTGATGATCTGGCTGAGCAATTGAAGCAGATGGCCCGCATGGGTGGCATGGCCGGTGTGATGGGCATGCTGCCTGGTATGGGCAAAATGAAGAAGCAGATGGATGCGGCTGAACTTGATAATTCGGTTATCAAGCGGCAGGGCGCGATTATCTCTTCCATGACGAAGGCTGAACGCCGGAACCCGAAACTCTTGAATGCCAGCCGCAAGAAGCGTGTGGCTGCGGGTTCGGGCACCAGTGTGCAGGAGATCAACCGCCTGCTCAAAATGCATCGCCAGATGGCGGACATGATGAAGGCGATGGCGAAGGGCGGCAAACGCGGTATGGGCGGGCTTGCGGGCCTCTTTGGCGGCGGCGGTATGCCGGAACTTCCAGCAGACATGCCTGCGGACATGCCGAGCGACCCAAAGGAAATTGAAAAACTGCTCGCCGATAACGGCAAGGTACCAGGCTTGCCGGGTGGCCTTTCAGGTCTTTCCGGCGCGGGTGGGTTCCGCGGCGGATTGCCGGGCCTTAGCGGGCTTGGTGGTCCCAATTTCAAGGGCAAGAAAAAATGAGCAGTGTGGATGAAAGCGCCCGCGCGGCGGAGATTTTGAAGAAGCTTCGCGGCAGCATCGACAATATTGATGCGGCCCTCGTTCACATGCTGGCGGAGCGGTTCAAATGCACGCAAGCAGTGGGGGAACTGAAGGCAAGTCACGATCTGCCGCCGGCTGACCCGCTACGTGAGGAACAACAGATTGCGCGGCTTCGCAAGCTCGCATTGGATGCGGATCTCGATCCGGCATTCGCAGAGAAATTTCTCAATTTCCTCATCGAGGAAGTTATTCGAAATCACAAGGCACTTCGCGCCTAGGCCATAGGCGTGACAAAGTTCACAGGAGATAGACATGGCACTGAAAATCAGACTGGCCCGTGGCGGCAGCAAAAAGCGTCCTTATTACCGCGTCGTTGTGGCTGATGTGCGCTCACCGCGCGATGGTCGTTTTATTGACAAGGTTGGTTCCTACAATCCGCTTCTGCCTAAAGATCACGCTGAGCGTGTGACGCTTGACGTTGAGCGTATCCAGGAATGGGTTGCCAAAGGTGCTGTGCCAACAGACCGTGTTTTGCGTTTCATGGATGCTGCCGGCATTGCCAAGCGCCCTGCCCGCAATAACCCGAAGAAAGGTCTTCCGGGCCAGCGCGCTCAGGAGCGTCTTGAAGCACAGCGTCAGGCAGAAGAAGATGCAAAGGCTGCGGCTGCTGCACCTGCTGAAGAAGCCGCGGAAGAAGCTGCTGAAGCTTAATCGCTTCGGTTTTGCCTGAGAGGCCTGGCCATGACTGCTCCGCAAGATCCGCTTGTTGTTCTGGGTGTGATTACCGGTGCCCATGGGGTAAGCGGGCGGGTGCGGATCAATGCCTATACCGAGACACCTGAGGGTGTTGGTGAGTACGGGCCGGTTTCTGTTGGCGGTCAGACCTACAAGATCAAAGTAACGGGCGTTTCAAAAGGCCTCGCAATTTGTGAGCTTGAAGGGGTGAAAGACCGGAATTCGGCAGAGCTTCTGAAAGGGTTGGAACTTTCAGTGGCGCGGGATGCGTTGCCGGCGGAAACAGATGACGAAGAAGACTGGTTCCAGACGGATCTGGTTGGTCTTCGGGTTGAAACCGCGTCAGGTGATCTGTTGGGTACTGTTGAGGGCGTGCACAATTTCGGGGCAAGCGATCTCATTGAGATTTTGCCGACCCAAGGGGGTGCTACGGTTCTCATGGCCTTCACGGCGGAGAATGTGCCGGAGATTGATGTGGAAGGTGGCCGACTGGTTGCCGACCCGCCGATCGGCACATTTGACGAGCCGGGCGAGGGGCCTGCACCCAAAAAGCGGCGGCGCAGCCCAAAGGCACGGGCCCGGCAGGCGGCGAAAGAGCAGGGTGAAGCCCATCCGGGCGGAGACAGGTCTGATGCCTGATCCGGCTGCAAGCTGGCAGGCGACGGTCCTTACGCTTTTTCCGGAGATGTTTCCGGGGACGCTGGGTTTTTCGCTGGCTGGCAAGGCGCTTGGCGAAGAGCGCTGGCGGCTTGAGACGGTTGATATTCGAGACTTTGGTCTTGGTCGGCATGCGCAGGTGGACGATACGCCCGCAGGCGGTGGCGCGGGGATGGTGCTCCGGGCCGACGTGCTGGGCGCCGCGCTTGATGCAAGTGTATCCGCGGGCGATGCGCGCCCCCGGATCTATTTAAGCCCTCGCGGGCGCCCCTTGACCCAGGAGCGGGTGAGGGAGCTTGCGGCGGGCCCCGGGATCGTCCTTTTGTGCGGGCGATTTGAAGGTGTTGATGAGCGGGTGATTGAAGGACGTGGTCTGGAAGAGGTGAGCCTCGGAGATTTCGTTCTGTCTGGTGGGGAGCCTGCGGCGCTGGCCCTGCTGGACGCGGTTATCCGTTTGTTGCCTGGGGTTATGGGCGCACAAGCGTCTGGCGAAGATGAGAGTTTTGAGGCGGGTCTTCTTGAATATCCGCATTTTACACGACCTCAGGTCTGGGAAGGGCGGGAAATCCCGCAAATCCTGACCTCAGGTGATCATGGCAAGGTCGCGACATGGCGTCGGGAGCAGGCCGAAAGGTTAACAAGAGAGCGGCGGCCAGATTTGTGGCAGAAAATTCACAAAGATGGTCGCATAACAGATTGATATGTGGTACTCACGCGCGCTTTCGGGGAATCCGTTCCGAAAGAGCGCCGTACACGGGCTAGAAGGTCAAAAGCGATGAACATCATCCAAGAGCTTGAAAAAGAGCAAATTGCGTCCCTGAACAAAGACATCCCGACATTTGATCCGGGTGACACGGTTCAGGTCAACGTCAAGGTGGTGGAAGGCACCCGCGAGCGCGTACAGGCGTTCGAAGGCGTGTGCATTGCGCGTGGTGGCGAGGGTCTCAATGAGAGCTTCACAGTGCGCAAGATTTCCTACGGTGAAGGCGTTGAGCGTGTGTTCCCGGTTCACGGACCGCTGATCGACTCGATCAAGGTAATCCGCCGTGGTCGTGTTCGTCGTGCGAAGCTTTACTATCTTCGTGGCCGTCGCGGTAAATCGGCTCGTATTGCCGAGCGTAAGGATCAACGGGTTAAAAAGTCCGCCGCCGAATAAGGCGACCGCGCCAGACTTTATCTGGCAGCAGCGTGAAACAAGAGCGGGCAAGGCCGAGCGCCTTATTGCCCGCTTTTTTGTTTGATGCTTCCATTCAGGCGCGAGCATGGCCATGGCTTCGCGCTTTTGAGACTTAAAATGTAGCGATACCCCGAGCCGCTTTTACGGTGAGACGGGTTTCATGAGGAGAGAGAAGATGTCCGGTTCAGCACCGCGTACGATGTATGACAAGATCTGGGATGCCCATATGGTGGACGTTCAGGATGATGGAACGTCGCTCCTCTATATTGATCGCCATCTTGTGCATGAGGTGACAAGCCCGCAGGCCTTTGAAGGGTTGCGCATGAGCGGCCGCAAGGTCCGTGCACCGCAGAAGACGCTAGCCGTTGCCGATCATAACGTGCCGACCGAAGGCCGTGCGAACGGCATTGCGGATGAGGAGAGCCGCATTCAGGTGGAGACGCTTGAAAAGAACGCGAAAGACTTCGGCGTTGAATATCTGGAGATGATGGATATTCGTCAGGGTGTTGTGCACATTGTGGGCCCGGAGCAGGGCTTCACGCTGCCGGGTACGACGATTGTTTGCGGGGACAGCCATACATCCACTCACGGTGCTTTTGGGGCGCTGGCACATGGCATCGGCACGTCGGAAGTTGAGCATGTGCTCGCGACGCAGACGCTCATCCAGTCCAAAGCCAAGAACATGAAGATCGAAGTGACGGGCAAGCTGCCTCCCCATGTGACGGCGAAGGACATTATCCTTGCGATCATCGGCAAGATCGGGACCGCAGGCGGCACCGGCTATGTGATGGAGTATACGGGCGAGGCGATCCGTGAGCTCTCCATGGAAGGGCGGATGACGATCTGCAACATGTCGATCGAAGGTGGTGCACGTGCTGGTCTCATCGCGCCGGATGAAAAGACATTTGAGTATTTGAAGGGTCGCCCACGCTCCCCACAAGGGGCGGACTGGGACAAGGCCGTTGCTTATTGGAAGACGCTGCCCTCGGATGAGGGCGCGCATTTCGACAAGGTCATCACGCTTGATGCGTCCGACCTGCCGCCAACGCTTACCTGGGGCACGAGCCCTGAGAATGTTGTGTCGATCGAAGGCCATGTGCCGGATCCATCGACAATTGCCGATGCGGCGAAGCGCGCCGCCGTTGAGCGTTCACTTGCCTATATGGGCCTTCAACCCAATACGCCGATGACGGAGATCAAGATTGATCGGGCCTTTATCGGCTCGTGCACCAATGGCCGCATTGAAGACATTCGTGAAGTGGCGAAGATCGCGAAGGGCCGCAAGGTGGCAGCCCATGTGAGTGCCATGGTGGTGCCGGGGTCTGGTCTGGTGAAGCAGCAGGCGGAAGAAGAAGGTCTTGACAAGATCCTGATTGAGGCAGGTTTTGACTGGCGCGAGCCAGGCTGCTCCATGTGCCTTGCGATGAATGCGGACAAGCTCAGCGAAGGCGAGCGTTGTGCGTCAACGTCGAACCGTAATTTCGAGGGCCGTCAGGGCCGTGGTGGACGCACGCATCTTGTGTCGCCGGAGATGGCAGCGGCAGCGGCCATTGCCGGTCACTTTGTCGATGTACGCAAGTTTGATTGAGGAGAGAGATCATGGATAAGTTTGAAAAAGTCGAAGGCGTTGCCGCCCCCATGCCGATCCTCAATATCGATACGGACATGATTATCCCGAAACAGTTCCTGAAGACGATCAAGCGCACAGGCCTCGGCAAGAACCTGTTTGACGAGATGCGCTACACGAAAGAGGGGAAAGAGATCCCGGATTTTGTGCTCAACAAGCCGCAATATCGCAATGCGCAGATTTTGGTTGCGGGCGACAATTTCGGGTGTGGCTCGTCGCGCGAGCATGCGCCCTGGGCGATTGCTGACTTTGGCATCAAGGTCATTATCTCCACTTCGTTCGCCGACATTTTCTACAATAATTGCTTCAAGAACGGCATCCTGCCGATCCGTCTTGAGCAGGCTGAAGTCGACAAGCTGATGGAAGATGCTGAGCGCGGTGCCAATGCCACCGTCTCTGTCGATCTCGTCGCGCAGGAGATCAAGGGCCCGGATGGCGGCACGATCAAGTTCGAGATCGATCCGTTCCGCAAGCATTGCCTGCTTGAAGGGCTCGATGATGTGGGCCTCACGCTTCAGAAGGAAGACAAGATCACAGCGTTTGAAAAGACGCTTGAGGGTGCACAGCCCTGGGCTTGAGTTTATTTACGGATCTTTGAATGAACCCCGGCGGGCAACTGCCGGGGTTTCTTGTTGCGGCATTACTCTGGATTGCCGGAACAAGTCCGGCAATGACGACGAATGTGTGGTGGGCCGGTTTGCCTTTTCCGCTTATGTCATCCCGGACGGTCTGAAAGACCAGGCCGGGATCCATGAAGTGTTTGCGCTGTGGGCGCGTTCAGAATGGACCCCGGCTCAAGGCCGGGGTGACATGTCTTGTTTTGTACCGCCGTTCTGGGTTACCGGAACAGGTCCGGCAATGACCTGAGTAACGCGTGGGGGTGACATTTCTCCCAAAAAGCGCTAGAACGCTCGCGAATTTCTTAAATACCCGGACGGAAATCTGGTTGGGCCGCTGGCGATGTGCCGGTAAGGCCCCGTTTTTTCGTTCAGTTTCAAAGGTTTAGTGCTTCAAATGGCCAGAAATATTCTCATTGTCGCCGGTGACGGCATCGGTCCGGAAGTGATGGGCGAGGTTGAGCGCGTCATTGCCTGGTTCAATGAGAACCGGGGTTTCGAGGCCGTGGTTGAGAATGAGCTGGTTGGCGGCTGCTGCTATGACGCGCATGGCGTCGCGGTGACGGACGAGACGGTTGAGAAGGCCAAGGCGGCCGATGTGGTGATGCTTGGCGCTGTTGGTGGACCCAAATGGGACGATGTGCCGTTTGCGGTGCGTCCGGAAGCGGGTCTCTTGCGTCTTCGCAAGGATCTGGGGCTTTTTGCCAATTTGCGCCCGGCGATCTGTTTCCCGGCGCTCGCTGAAGCCTCATCCTTGAAGACTGAGCTTGTGCAGGGTCTCGACATTATGATCGTGCGTGAGCTCACCGGCGGTGTTTATTTCGGTGAGCCAAAGGGCATTGATGATCTGCCAAACGGCGAGCGTCGCGGTTATGACATGCAGGTTTATGATACGCATGAAATTCAGCGCATTGGTCGTGTCGCTTTTGATCTGGCGCGCAAGCGCGGCAATCGCGTCATGTCGGTTGAGAAGCGCAATGTGATGCAGTCCGGCCTTTTCTGGTATCAGGAAATGGTGAAGCTCGGCGCGGAAGAGTTTCCTGATGTTAAGCTTGAGCACATGCTCGCTGACAATTGCGGCATGCAGCTGGTGAAGAACCCGAAGCAGTTTGACGTGATCGTGACGGATAATCTGTTCGGCGACATGCTGTCAGACGTTGCCGCGATGCTGACCGGTTCGCTCGGCATGCTGCCCTCCGCCTCGCTTGGTGCGAAGGATGAGAATGGCAAGGCATGCGCTATGTACGAACCTGTGCACGGGTCAGCGCCTGATATTGCGGGCCAGGGCCTTGCCAATCCGATTGCGACGGTGCTTTCGTTTGCAATGGCGCTTCGCTACTCATTTGATCTGGGCGCGGATGCCGATTTGCTGGAAGCAGCTGTGGCAGACGTTCTGGCGGCGGGTTACCGCACGGGCGACATTATGCAGCCGGGCATGAAGCAGGTCGGCACGGTTGAGATGGGTGATGCGATCCTCGCCGCTCTCACCAAACGCACATCCTAAAAAGACTAACCACCCGCCTGATATGATCGGATAGTGACCGCTTAATCAGGCGGTCACTCCGAGGAGAGACATTATGGGTTTGAAGGTTGCTATTGTTGGTGCCACGGGCAATGTGGGCCATGAATTGTTGAGCATTCTGGACGAGCGGAAATTCCCCGCTACGGAAGTTGTGGCGCTTGCGTCACGGCGGAGCGTCGGGAAAGACGTGTCTTATGGTGACCGCACTTTGAAGGTGAAGGCGCTTGAGAATTTCGACTTTACCGGCACCGACATTGTGCTTATGTCAGCGGGTGGCAATGTGTCTGGCGAGTGGTCGCCGAAAATTGCTGCCAAGGGCTGCATCGTGATCGACAATTCGTCCAAGTGGCGGATGGACCCGGATGTACCGCTCATCATTCCGGAAGTGAACCCGGATGCGATTTCCGGTGTGGCGAAGAAGAATATTATCGCCAACCCGAATTGCTCGACCATGCAGTTGCTGGTGGCGCTGAAGCCGCTTCATGACGCCGCCAAGATCAAGCGGTTGGTTGTCTCTACCTATCAGTCCGTGTCAGGTACCGGCAAAGAAGCGATGGATGAGCTGTTCAACCAGACGCGGGCGATCTTCGTCAATGATCCGATCGAGTCCCATGTGTACCCGAAGCAGATTGCGTTCAATGTGATCCCGCATGGTGGTGATTTCATGGAAGACGGTGCGACCACTGAAGAGTGGAAGATGGTGGTTGAGACGAAGAAGATCCTTGACCCGAAAATCAAGGTTACAGCAACGGTCGCCCGGGTACCGGTTTTTGTTGGTCATTCAGAATCGGTCAATATCGAGTTTGAACACGAGATTGATGATGATCAGGCGCGTGATATTTTACGCGAAGCACCTGGGGTTCTTGTGATCGACAAGCGCGAGGATGGCGGTTACATGACGCCGGTCGAATGCGTCGGCGATTATGCGACGTTTGTCAGCCGTATCCGCGTTGACCCAACGATCGAGAATGGTCTCAATATCTGGATTGTTTCGGACAATCTGCGCAAGGGTGCGGCCCTCAATGCGATCCAGATTGCAGAGCTTCTGCTTGAGCGCGGGATTGTCAAAAAGACGGCCTGACGGCAATCGTACTGTTGCGATCAAAATTCTAAAGACCTCAACAACCTCCTGGGCCGAATGGCGCAGGGGGTTTTTTGTTTACATGGTTGCGGCGTGTTCCTCTTCCCCTGAACCTTCGGTCAATCTTTCGATTTCGGTCAAAAGCTGCACCACTTCATACGGCTTGGCTACATAACCGTTGAAGCCAGCCTCCATGAAGCGCTCCCGGTCTCCCGTCATGGCGTGTGCAGAGACGGCAATGATGGGCAATGTGTAACCTTGTGTTCTGAGTTTGCGGGTTGCCTCAATCCCATCCATTACCGGCATTTGAATATCCATGAGAATGATGTCGTATCCGCCGGTCTCAACCTTGGCGACGGCCTGTGCGCCATCGCTGACGATTGTTATATCCAGCTCCAGCATGCGCGCGAGGCGTTTAAGGATTTCCTGGTTCACCCGATTGTCTTCCGCAGCGAGGATGCGACAATCCTGACAGAAATCGCCTTCTGCCCTGGCGGCCTCGCTTTCTGCGGCATGCGTGTTTGCGGCGCCCAGCGGAATTTCCACGATAAAGCGTGTTCCCTTGCCGGGTTCCGAGGTCACGCTGATTGACCCTGCCATTTCTTCCACCAGGTTTCGACAGATGGCAAGACCCAGGCCGACGCCCCCATGGCGACGCGTATTGGAAGGGTCCGCTTGCTCAAAGCGCTCAAACATGCGCGCGGTCTGATCAGCGGTCATGCCGGTGCCGGTGTCTTTGACTTCAATTCGGACACGATTTGCCTTGTGATCCCGGTCAATATGCACCTGAACGTAGCCGCAATCGGTAAACTTGATGGCGTTGTCGGCAAGGTTGATGATGATTTGTTGAATCCGCAGATCGTCGCCGATCAGGGGTTCGCTCCCGAGTTCGTTCACGATGGTGAATTCAAGGCCTTTTGTTTCCGCCTTGCCTCTGACCATTGCCATGATGCGTTTGGCGAGGGTGTCAAAATTGAACTCATGATTGATGATGGTGAGTTTGCCGGCTTCCAGATGTGACAGGTCAAGAATGTCGTTGATCAACTGCAGGGCGGAATAGGTAGCTTCTTTTGCCAGGGTGACGCATTCCCGCTCGTCCCCCTTGATGGTTGACATTTCGAGCATGGACAGCATGCCGAGCACGCCATTTAAAGGTGTGCGGACTTCGTGGCTCATGTTGGCGAGGAAGGCGGACTTTGAACGGTTCGCCGCTTCGGCGTTTTCTTTTTCCCGTTCAAGGTCGGATGAGAGCTTTGCAAGAGCCTTGGCCTGCTTTTCAAAACCTGTGCTGAGTTCCTGCACTTTGGTCAGGCGGGCTCTCAGCTCGGTGTTTTGGGCGCTGATGGTTGCTTGTTTGCGCAAGTCATCGAGGCAGATTGCCAGGACTTCGATACCGGAGGCGGCAAACATGGCGTCGTTGCGTGAAAGCGGAATGCCATCACGCTCGGCCAGGACGAGATAACCCAGTATGTCAGTGTGACGCGCGATTTCGTAGACCTGAAACCCGTTCAGAATATTGTATCGGGCGTTGCCGCTTGTGAAAGCGGCGATATCTGTCAGCTCGGTTTCGTCCAGGCCAACCGATGTCCGGCATTCCATTTTGCTGTCTAACGGGCTGCGTACAAACAAGGCCCCCCGATTGTCCAGCGATGTCCAGGGGTAGCGGACAATGGATTGGAGGGCATTGTCGAAAAATGCTTCCGGCGATGTTGCCAGGGAATGCTCATAAAGAATGTTATTCAGAATATTTTGCTGTGCGTTGATCGCTGTCAGGGCTGCTTCGCGTTTCTTTTCTCGCGTGAGATCGACAATATTCCCGAAGATCGCAATCGGCTTTCCCTCGGCGTTGAATTCCGCTCGGCCGATGGACCGGACGTGTCTTATGTCGCAGTCGGCCCGTACGAGCTTGGCCCGGAACTCGAAGTCCGCACCTGTCGTCATAGCTCGGGTGACGCATGTGCGCACTTCCTCCGCGTCGTCGGGGTGAAAGTGGCTGAGCGAGGCTTCGATGGTCGGGGTAAAACGATCCGGGCTGAGGCCATGCAACTCATAAATCTGGTCGGACCATTCCAGCGCGCCGCTTGCGACATCAATACGCCACATGCCGACCCCCTCCAGCAGATCGATATTTTTGTAAAGAAGGCGGGTTTTGTCTCGTTCCCGCTTGAGGGCTGCGCGCGATGAAAGATCGGAGATCAGGCCGAGGAATTGTTGTTCTGCATTATCATTTTGCAGTGAGAAGACAGAGATGGAGACCGGGATCATCGTTCCATCCTTGTGTTGGCCTGTCAGGTCCCGCCCGGCGGCGAGTGATCTACCCTTTTCGTTCACTGTGGTTCGATCGAGATAGGTCTGATGGTCCTCCGCGATATGATCGGGCATCAGAAGTGTGATGTTCTGGCCGACCAGTTCGTCCGGGTCATACCCGAAAATATCGGTCATAGCCGGGTTTACGCTGACAATGAGCCCGCTCTGGCTGATGCTGACAACGCCATCACTCATTGTGCCGGCGATGGACTGAAAGGTAGCGGTTCTGTGCATTCTGCTTCGGTTCCCGCGCAGGAATGCCACCCGTCTTGATTATGGAACCGTGAAGGTTGCTGTAAGTTTAAGCTTATGCGTGTATATTTGTCCTATTACACTTTTTTCTATTTCCCTGCCATGATGAAGTGGGTTGTTTGCGGGGATTGGCTGCGCCTGCTTGTTATCCGTGGCGGGGCTTTATAGTGTGCGGCAACTCAAGCCTTCTGTTCATGTTTTCAGGAATTTTGCCATGACTACCGCTCCCGCTCGTCCCCGCCGGTCCGTTCTCTATATGCCGGGATCCAATGCTCGCGCGCTGGAAAAGGCGCGGAACTTGCCTGCTGATGCGTTGATCCTTGATCTGGAGGACGCGGTTGCACCTGATGCGAAGGAAGAGGCGCGCGCCCAGGTCTGCGCGGCGGTGGCTGCGGGCGGTTACGGCAAACGGGAAGTGATTATCCGGGTTAACGCGTTGACGACGGAATGGGGCGAAGCTGACATTGCCGCGGCCGCTGCGGCAGGGCCCGACGGCATTCTTGTGCCGAAGATCAATTCGGCTGCCGAAGTGGAGACCGCTTCAAAACTGATGGACAAGGCGGGTGCGAAAGCTGAAATGCAGCTTTGGGCAATGATGGAAACGCCGGTTGCAATGTTGCAGGCACAGTCGATTGCCGCATCTGCCGTCAATACACGCATGACAGCCTGGGTGATGGGTACGAATGATATTGCGAAAGAACTTCGCTGTGCACATACGCCTGAGCGTTTGCCCATGATGACATCGCTCGGTCTGTGTTTGCTCGCTGCCCGTGCCTATGGGCTGGTAATCCTTGACGGGGTTTATAACGATATCAAAGACGAGGCCGGTTTCGCGGCTATGTGCGAGCAGGGGCGCGACCTTGGCTTTGACGGCAAGACATTGATCCATCCATCCCAAGTTGAGCCGTGTAACCGGATTTTTTCACCGGACCCGATGGAGGTTGAGTTCTCCCGACTCGTCATCAATGCGTTCAAACTACCTGAGAATGCAGGGAAGGGTGTTTTGAAGGTCGAAGGCCGGATGGTTGAATTGCTTCACGCGGAGATTGCTGAGCGGGTGGTTGCTGTCGCCGATGCTATTGCCGAGCTTGAAGCAACTGGCTAAGCATCAACTTGTTGGTTTTTCTCATTTAGAGGCAATTTTCGATGAGCCCAGAAACTCCGAAAACTGAGCGATATGTCGTGAGAAGCGGGGCCGTGGCAGAGGATGATATGCTCCTGTTTCGGCACCCTTTTAATGCGAACTCGGAGATCCGATTGACGCCATTGTCAGACCGGGTCGGCATGCAACGGATGCAGCTGAGTCTTGGCCGCATTCAACCCGGACGCGAGAGTTTCGTGCCACATTCTCATACGACGCAGGAAGAGTTCATTTTCATTCTGTCCGGGCAGGCAGAAGTGGAAATTGACGGTGAGCGAACCAGCGTCGGGCCCGGTGATTATGTTGGCTTCCCCATAGATGGCGCGGTGCATCAACTCTACAATACAGGTGATGAAGAGCTCGTTTATCTGATGGGTGGGGAGCGTACGTCTACTGACATGTCGCACTTTCCGTCTCTGAACAAGATTGGTATTTGGGCGGAAGGTACGATGCGATATGTGGATGCCGAGGTTCAGCAATATACGCCGGACGATTTTGTAAGGCGCAATGGTTCCTGACCTGTCTTCCATGTCCTATGCTTGCGATTGTAGCTGCGGCAGGTGCAGGCGTCTGTTTTTGAATAAGTGAGAGAGGTTTGACCGGTGAGCGACAAAACCAATTCAGGCAATTTCTTTGAAGACTTCAAGGTTGGGCAAGTGTTGACTCACGCTACGCCGCGTACGGTGACGGCGGGTGATGTGGCGGTCTATAACTCGCTCTTCCCGATGCGATTTGCACTGCAATCATCGGATGTCTTTGCCAAGTCGGCAGGATATGCACAAGCCCCTGTCGATGACATGCTGGCCTTTCATTTTGTTTTCGGCAAAACCGTGCCTGATATTTCGCTCAATGCTGTCGCCAATCTGGGGTATGCGGATTGCCGGTTTCTTCTGCCCGTGTTTCCGGGGGATACGATTACGACGGTTTCCAAGGTGATCGGGCTTAAGGAAAATTCAAACGGCAAAACCGGGGTTGTGTATGTTCGCTCCACTGGTGCAAACCAGGCTGGCCATCACGTGCTGGACTATGTGCGCTGGGTTATGGTTCGCAAACGCGATGAAGCATCACCTGCCCCGGAAGAAGATGTTCCGCACTTGCCAAAGGCTGTTGAGCCCAAGCATTTTTCACTGCCAAAAGGTACTGACTTTTCCGGTATTGACCGGAATCTCTCCGGGGCCTCTCCCTTGTGGGGCGACTATGCGGTTGGTGAGAAGATTGATCATGTGGATGGCGTAACGATTGAAGAAGCCGAGCACATGATGGCGACCCGGCTCTACCAGAATACGGCAAAGGTGCATTTTAATCAGTTTACAGAAGGTCGGGGCCGGTTTGGTCGGCGACTGATGTATGGCGGTCATGTTATTTCGATGGCCCGTGCGCTTTCTTTTAACGGCTTGGGCAATGCGTTTCTCGTTGCTGCGATTAATGGCGGGCGCCATGTTGCTCCGTGCTTTGGCGGGGACACGATTTTTGCCTGGTCGGAAGTGCTTGAGAAGACGGAGCTTGAAGGCAGGAAGGATTTGGGGGCGCTGCGTGTGCGCACGATCGCCACGAAAGACCGCCCTTGTCATGACTTTCCGGGCCCGGTTGAGAAGGGGTATGACGACGGGGTTGTTCTGGACCTCGACTATTGGGTGCTCATGCCGCGCTGATGGGGTCAGACGGTTCTAGAGGCCATCAATGTTGAGATGTGCGAACCTCTTTCCTCCAGAAACTTCCACAATAAGGACGGGTACTCGCCAGAGACGGCTTTCTGCACGGAAGGGCGGGCTGCAAGGGCTGTTCTGTAGGTATTCAAGCGCATCAACCCTGCTGTCGGGCTTTTGGGCAGAAACTTTTCGAACGTGTCAATGTAGCGAAATACGGGGGCAAAAGCGGCATCCACCATGTGGAACGGCTGTCCGTCGAAGTAAGGTCCATCAGACAGGGCGTCATTGAGGCGAGAGAATTTCACTTTCAGGTCGGCAAGCTCGCGCTCGAACTCGGCTTCCCGAGGGGCGTTATAGACTGACGAAATGCGGGACAGGGTCGCGGAGGCGAACTCGATCCAGGCCCGGTGTCTGGCTTTTTCCAGTGGTTGGGCCGGGTGCAGTTGTGGCGGGATTGTTTCTTCCAGAAATTCACAAATCACGGCGCTTTCAAAGACCGGCTCCTTGTCAACGATCAGGACCGGTACCTTGCCCAGCGGGGAGATTTCCCTGAACCAGGCAGGTTTATCTTTCAGGTCAATATAGATGCGTTGATGGTCTGCCTGCTTTTCCGCGAGCACGATCATGGCGCGCTGCACATATGGACAGAGTGTGTGGCTCACAAGAACAAGGTCAGACATGATGTGACTCCTGGAAAATACAGACTGATTTTGCGAGCGGTTGTGGTTGCGGCAAAGAGGGGGAGAGCTGAAAACCTGTCACATTTGGGTGAGGGCCTGCCGGTCGGATGTGTTTTGTGGCGCCGTGCGCGGCATCGTGGTGCGGCGCGCAAAGTCCGCGCGTGCGGTGTCGGGGCTCAGTCCAGAAGTGCTTTGACGGCGAGTCGGCCCAGTTTTTCCGCCTGTGCGCTGGGTGGGGTTGAGGATTGTCCCGCCAGCCAGGCGCGACTCAGCATCTGTGTCGGGCCGACCAGAACGGCCAGCACGAGGGCAAGGCTTTGTTCTCTTATCCGGCTTCCGTCCTTTATACGATGCCGCCATTCGGCAAAATGCTTGCCGAAGGCCTGGTTTTCCGTGCGAATGTCCGCCAGCGCTGCCTTGCTCCATTTGGGGTGCTGTGCGTTGAAGAGGATGCGGGCACCGTCCGGGTCGCGTTCAATCCAGGCTGTGTGTGCCGTGATGAATGCTTTAAGGCCGGCCTCAGCGGTATTGGTTTTGTCGAGCGCTGCCGCGATATCGGCCTGATAGGTGCGTACCAGGCTTTTGAAAACAGCGACGGCGATCCCTTCCTTGTTCCTGAAATGATGGAAAAGACTGCCATTGGAAATACCGGCAGCCTCGCAGATTTCTGCTGTGGTGACCGTCTCGTACCCCCTTGTTGCAAAGAGTGACTTCGCGGTCTGCAGGGCGGTCAGATAGGTTTTGCCAGGTGCTTTTTCCATGGGGTGAAGCTTAGGTCTGGAGTGAGACTCCAGACAAGCGTATTTGCGCCTTTTCCGCAGCTGTTCTTGGTCTGCTTCCCGATCTGGTTGGGCGTATTGGCTTTGTGGGAGAAGTTTTGATAGCGTCGGGACTGTGCACGGTCTGTAGGGGTGAGGTTCTGGCATGAAGAGCTACGAGGTCGGGGGGATTCTCCTGACGGAGTGTGAACCGCAGATTGTCGTGGTTGACTACGGAACGGCCCTCGTGACACCTGAACGTGTGCAAGATGTTCTCGACAAGTCGTTTGAGGTGTGGGGGCAGGACCGGGTTGCCGTGCTCGTCAAGGCTTCCGGTGGTGTTGATCTGATGCGCATTGCCAGTGTGGTTGAAGATGAAGCGCTGGCTGATTTCACCATCGCCGTTGCGATCTATACGCCCAGTAAAGTTATGCGGCTGATCGGTCATCTTTTCATGCAGTTTCAGCGCAGCCCGTATCCTCAGCAGCCTTTCGACGATGAGGCCGATGCGTTGGCCTGGCTCCGGGCACGTGTTGCGGCTGATGCAAGGCGAAAGATTTCCGTCTCATAGATTGGTCAGGCCATGACTTTGTCCGGACTTGACGCTAGGGCTGAAGGGCTTTGCCGTGCTGTCGCGCCCCACCCCTCGCGTGTCGTTCTTAAAAACGGCAGAAAAGAGGGGAAAACCTCAGCGGCAGGGCGTCATTTTGTCACCTTCATATTTGCCTTGGGCGCGCCAGTTCGCTAAACACGGGACATACAGACCCATTGGCGCGGCTTTTGGGGGGACCCTTTTCTACCGCGCACATCAAGGAACATATTGATGGCAGAGACGCCCGCTCGACCCCGGCCGCTGTCGCCCCATCTTGGGATCTATCGGCCGATGCTCACCATGATGATGTCGATCGTGCATCGCATCACCGGTGGTGCTCTTTATTTTGGTACCCTGTTGCTTGCCTGGTGGCTGATTGCGGCGGCTACCGGCCCGGAAGCCTATGCGGCCTTTGAGGCATGCGCCTCGTCGTTGCTCGGGCAGCTTGTCCTGTTTGGCTATACATGGGCGCTCATTCATCACCTGCTGGGTGGCTTGCGTCACTTTGTGTGGGATATGGGCAAGGGTTTTGAGCTTGGCACGGTTGAGTGGATGGCCCGGCTTTCGCTGGCTGGCTCCATTTTGCTTACGCTAGCTGTCTGGGTAATCGCTTATGCAATGGTGGGGGCACTCTGATGGCTGATATGCGTACACCTCTGGCTCGTGTTCGCGGTCTTGGTTCTGCCAAGTCCGGCACCGAGCATTTCTGGATTCAGCGTTTGACCGCACTGGCCAATGTGCCGCTGGCTATTTTTCTTCTGGCGTCGGTTGTTGCACTCGTGGGTGCAGACTATGCGACCGTGAAGACCTATCTTTCGATGCCCGTCGTCTCCATTGTGCTGCTGCTGCTCATTCTTTCCGGTGTGTACCACATGCGTTTAGGTATGCAGGTCATCATCGAGGACTATGTGCACGGCGAAGGCATGAAGCTGCTTTCTATCATCGCAAATAATTTTTTCTCTGCTCTGGTCGGGCTCGCCTGCGTTTACGCTGTGTTGAAGCTCGGTCTTGGCGGCTGACCCCTTAGGAGACGTTTATGAGCGGCTCGAAGACATATGAGTTTATTGACCACACGTTTGATGTGGTTGTGGTTGGTGCTGGCGGTGCGGGGCTCCGCGCGACGCTTGGTTGCGCCCAGGCGGGTCTGAAGACCGCCAACATCACCAAAGTGTTTCCGACGCGCAGTCATACTGTTGCTGCGCAGGGTGGCATTTCTGCGGCGCTCGGCAATATGGGTCCGGACGACTGGAAGTGGCATATGTATGACACGGTCAAAGGGTCGGACTGGCTTGGTGACCAGGATGCGATTGAGTATCTTTGCCGTAATGCGCCGAAGGCTGTTTATGAGCTTGAGCATTTTGGTGTGCCGTTCAGCCGGACAGAAGAAGGCAAGATCTACCAGCGTCCTTTCGGTGGCATGACGACTGAATATGGCAAAGGCATTGCCCAGCGGACATGTGCGGCTGCTGACCGGACAGGCCATGCGATCCTGCACACGCTTTACGGCCAGTCGCTGCGTTACGACGCAGAGTTTTTCATCGAGTATTTCGCCATCGACCTCATCATGAATGATGAGGGTGAATGTGTCGGCGTTGTCGCGCTCAAGATGGATGATGGTACGCTTCACCGCTTCCACTCAAACGAGACGATCCTTGCAACCGGCGGATATGGCCGCGCTTATTTCTCGGCGACCTCGGCGCATACCTGTACGGGGGACGGGAATGCCATGGCGCTTCGCGCGGGCTTGCCGCTTCAGGACATGGAGTTCGTTCAGTTCCACCCGACGGGCATTTACGGATCGGGCTGTCTCATTACGGAAGGTTCTCGTGGTGAGGGTGGTTATCTTGTAAACTCTGAGGGTGAGCGCTTTATGGAGCGTTATGCCCCATCGGCCAAAGACCTAGCGTCCCGCGATGTGGTGTCCCGTTCGATGACGATGGAAATTCGCGAAGGCCGCGGTGTTGGTGCTGCGAAAGATCATATCTTCCTGCATCTTGATCACCTGGATCCTGATATTCTGGCAGCGCGTCTGCCCGGTATTTCGGAATCGGCGCGGATTTTTGCGGGCGTTGACGTGACGCGCGAGCCTATTCCGGTAATCCCGACAGTTCACTACAATATGGGCGGTATTCCGACCAATTATCATGGTGAAGTGATTGCCGGTGACCCGAATAATCCGGAGAAGACCGTACCTGGTCTGATGGCGATTGGTGAAGCGGCTTGTGTGTCGGTTCACGGTGCAAACCGGCTTGGGTCCAACTCGCTCATTGACCTTGTTGTGTTTGGTCGCGCGGCTGGTCTGCGCGCTGGTGAGAAATTGAAAGCCGGTGGTCCGACCAAGCCATTGCCAAAGAATGCCGGCGAAAATTCCATCGCGCGGCTTGATGCTTTCCGCAATGCCAAAGGCGGCACGCCAACGGCCGAATTGCGTCTCAACATGCAGCGCGTGATGCAGAACAATTGCGCGGTTTACCGCACAGGTGATGTTCTGGAGGAAGGCGTGAAGCTGATGGAGAAGGTGCATGACGGTATCGAAGATATCGGTGTGACAGACCGTTCGCTCATCTGGAATTCAGATCTCATTGAGACGCTTGAATTTGACAATCTTATCATCCAGGCGCGTGCCACGATGAACGGTGCGGATGCCCGCAAGGAAAGCCGTGGCGGGCATGCGCGTGAGGATTTCTCATCACGCGATGATGAGAACTGGATGAAGCACACGCTTTCGTGGGTGGACGACAAGCGCAAGGTGAACCTCACCTATCGCCCGGTTCACGATTACACGATGTCCGATGAAGTCGATTATATCGAGCCCAAAGAGCGGGTTTATTAAGCCGCTTTAGGCGAGGAGAGACGCATGGTTGAACTGGCTTTGCCGAAAGGCTCCAAACCAACAAAAGGAAAAACGCACAAGGCTCAGGCCGGTGCGAAGAACATCCGTTCGTTCCAGATTTACCGGTACAATCCGGATGATGAGGCGAACCCGCGGTTGGACACGTATGAGGTCGATCTCGATACGTGTGGTCCGATGGTGCTGGACGCGCTTATCAAGATCAAGAACGAGATGGATTCGACGCTGACCTTCCGCCGCTCATGCCGTGAAGGGATTTGCGGTTCGTGTGCGATGAATATTGATGGCACCAATACGCTCGCCTGTACCAAGGGCATCGATGAGGTGAAGGGTGAGGTGAAGATCTATCCGCTCCCGCATATGGAAGTGGTGAAAGACCTTGTACCGGACCTGACAAATTTTTATGCGCAGCATGCGTCGATCGAACCATGGTTGCAGACGAAATCTGTGGAGCCGGAGAAAGAATGGAAGCAGTCAGTTGAAGACCGTGAGAAACTCGACGGTCTTTACGAGTGTATCCTGTGTGCCTGTTGTTCGACCTCGTGCCCGAGCTATTGGTGGAACGGGGATCGCTATCTGGGCCCGGCTGTTTTACAGCAGGCCTATCGCTGGCTGATTGACAGTCGTGATGAGGCAACGGGCGAGCGGCTGGATAATCTTGAAGACCCTTTCCGGCTTTATCGTTGCCATACGATCATGAATTGCGCAAAGGCCTGTCCGAAGGGGCTATCCCCCGCCAAGGCGATTGCTGAAGTGAAGAAAATGATGGTCGAACGTACGCTCTGACCCGCTTTTTGACTGAATGTGAAGGGTCGCCCCGGTTTTTCCGCGGGCGGCCTTTTTTATTGGATTGTGTGAGATGTTCTGAATTGCCGTTCTCACGGTTGGCATGGCCTGCCCCCCTCTTTATGGTGGCGTATGGGGTATCTCCGATTAGAAGGATCAGAAAATTGAACGGGACATTTCACCGGATTGCGCTTGGCGCTGTGGTTGCTGCTCTAGCGTTTTCCGGAACGGTTGCGCAGGCGGCTGAATATATTGGCACTGTAGAGCCGGATAATATCCTCCAGATGTTGCGGGACAATGGATATGAGGATGCACGTATCGCAGACCATGATTATGAAGAGCTTCCTATCCTGAATTTCACTTTGGGTGATTCAAAAGCGGTTGTTTACTTCTACGAATGCGGGAAGACCGGAAAAGCATGTGAGTTTCTTCAGCTTTATGTCGGCTGGGCGACGGACAGTCGGCCAAGCTTCAAGGCGATCAATGACTTCAATGCAGGTGAGCGCTTCAGCCAGGCTTATATCGACAATGAAGATGATCCTGTCATTGAGCAGTGGGTGACGCTTGAAGGCGGTATTTCCGATGTGAATTTCATCAATACAGTTGCAACGTTTGAGCAGACGGTTGAGAAATTTGAGGATCTGATTGGATGGGAGCAGTAAGTTTCCCTGCCTTCATTCTGAGAAGGGGCGTCTCCTTGGGGGCGCCCTTTTTGTTTGGGCTCATCCAAGTGTTTCGGTGCCTGTCACCTGACGTATGGTGACGACAGGCTTGGTGCTTGAAAGCCTGCCTGCGGCTTCCATGAATTCGTGGCAATAGGTCTGTTGAAAATGAAAATCGACGGCCGCCTGATCTTTCCACTCCTCATAGAAGAGAAATGTACCGCGCTCCAACGCGTCTTCATAGCAGCCATAGGTGAGGCAGCCGGGTTCCGTGCGTGAAAGCGTAACCTGCCGGAGAGCGACGGGGTGGAAGGCCTCACGGTCTTTTTCCTCAATTACGGCCTTGCCGGTGATGATGATCATGGCTGTCTCCCTGGGGATTGTTGTGCCAGCGTGTGGCGACGGCGTGAGAGTCTAGTGCGGGCCTTACCAGCACATCAAAGAATTTTTGCGGGCAGGTCTTTTTCCCCTTGAAATACTATTATATTTCTATAATTATCAAAGCATGGAAATGAATAATGCTATAGAGGCGCTTGCCGCCCTTGCCCAGGATACGAGGCTTGAGATTTTTCGGGCTCTCGTGCGGGCGCACTCACCCCGGCCTGAAGAGGCCGGATTGTCGGCAGGCGCACTGGCGACGCAATTGGATGTTGCTGCGCCCACGCTCTCCTTTCACCTGAAGGAGCTGGCGCATGCGAGGTTGCTCACCTCCCGCCGGGATGGGCGCTCCATCATCTACACCGCAAATTTTCAAACCATGCGGGCACTGACATCCTATCTGATTGAGGATTGTTGTCAGGGCGCCTGCGCTATCACCCTAGAGGAGTGTTGCTGATGAAGAGACTGCATGTAAGTTTCAATGTGGCCGATCTCGAAAAGTCTGTTTGCCTTTTATTCCCAATTGTTTGGGGAAGAGCCAACGGTGCGACGTGACGATTACGCGAAATGGCTGCTGGATGATCCACGGGTCAATTTTGTCCTTGAAGGCGGCGCACACGACCGGATGGGNTTCACTCATGCNGGTATCCAGGTAGAAAGTGAAGAGGAGCTTCAGACTGTCTTTGAACAGATGAAGAAGGCCGAAGGGCCTTACCTGCCGGAGGGCGAGACGACCTGCTGCTATCACAAGTCCGAAAAGAGCTGGACGTCGGATCCTGATGGTGTCGCATGGGAAGCATTCTACACCCATCACCAGACCGAAGAGCGCGGATATAGCCGCGCCGATCGCGAGGTTTCGGCAGCAGCCTCCAGCGGTGCGGCAGGTTCGGATNTGGGTGCAAGNTGTGTGGGGACNGGTTGTTGTTGAACGTGTTGTTTCTTTGTACCGGGAATTCCGCACGCAGTCTGCTCGCGGAAGCCTATCTTAACGNTTGTGGGGGCGACCGCTTTAAGGCCTTCAGTGCGGGAAGTTTTCCGACCGGCACCCCCAATCCATATGCGCTCAGAACCTTGTCGGCNGCGGGNATTGAGGTGAAGGACCTGCGTTCCAAGTCGTGGGATGAGTATGCGGGGCCAGATGCACCCCATATGAATATTATTATTACCGTGTGTGATAATGCGGCGGGCGAAGCCTGCCCGATCTGGCCAGGGCATCCGACAAGTGCGCACTGGCCGTTCCCCGATCCTGCTGCCTATCAAGGTGCAGACGAGGATNCGATGGCGCATTTTGCCGATGTCTTTGCCCATATCAGACGGCGTGTTGATGCGCTTGTGAGCCTGTCCGATGCGGAGCTGGCGGGTGAGGGCGGAATGTCGGCTATCAGNGCCATTGCTGATCTTTNACCTGTTACCCAATAATTTTCTCTGTGAGGTCGTATTATGACCAGCTCTTCCAAGCGGAANCTTTCCTTTCTTGATCGGTATCTGACCCTCTGGATTTTCCTCGCCATGGCTTTCGGAACGGCGTTGGGCTCTCTGGTGCCAGGNGTTCCGGCGGCTTTGGACAGTATGTCTGTCGGCTCCACCAATTTGCCGATTGCGATTGGTCTTGTACTGATGATGTACCCGCCACTTGCGCGGGTGAAATATGAAGAATTGCCACTCGTATTCTCCGACCGAAAAGTGCTGCTTCTGTCTCTNGTGCAGAACTGGCTTGTCGGCCCGGTTCTCATGTTTGCGCTGGCGGTGTTCTTTCTTTCNGATCAGCCTGCCTATATGACCGGACTGATCATCATCGGGTTGGCGCGATGTATTGCGATGGTGATNGTGTGGAACCAGCTCNCGCGCGGCAGTAANGAATATGTTGCGGGTCTGGTTGCATTCAACTCTGTTTTCCAGCTTCTCTTCTTTGGCGTCTATGCGTGGTTCTTTCTGGCCATACTCCCACCTTTGATNGGTCTGGAGGGGCAGGTTCTCGACGTTGATTTCTCCACGATTGCAATGGCTGTCCTGATTTACCTCGGGGTTCCGTTTCTGGCGGGCTATCTGACGCGTAAAGTCCTGCGCGCGCGCAAGGGGGATGCCTGGTATGCAGATGTGTTTCTGCCNCGCATCGGGCCGATCACGCTCATGGCGTTGCTGTTTACAATTGCTGCCATGTTTGCGTTCAAGGGGGAAAGTGTTCTGGCGCTTCCGATTGATGCGTTGCGTATTGCTGTTCCGCTTGCGCTCTACTTTGCCATCATGTTCATGATCAGTTTTGCCATGGGTAAGTTGCTNGGTGCTGACTATGANCGGACCACTTCACTGTCCTTCACAGCGGCGTCCAACAATTTTGAGCTTGCGATTGCTGTGGCGATTGCCGCCTTTGGGCTGGCGTCACCCGTTGCGTTTGCCACGATTATCGGACCGCTGGTCGAGGTGCCGGTTTTGATNGGANTGGTGAGTGTTGCGCTCTGGCTCAGAGAAAATTGGTTCAAGCGCTAAGTTTTTGTTTTTGTGCGTGCCGNCCAATTTCCGCTACGTCTTCTCGGGCTAAATTTGNGCGGGGATCACGTCGGTGTTTGACATGCTCATCGGCAAGGCTATTTTGCGTAGTTATTAAACGCGAAATAGCCTTGCGAAACTATCCGCCGGGCGCTATGGACGAGCTTCAATTCCGACAAAGGGAGATGTGCTGAAAAACGGCACATATGTGGAGCATGGCGAAAGATCTTTATCACTTCATCAACGGCCAGAAAGTTGCCGGCACGAGCGGCCGGACACTGGATGTTTACAATCCGAACACCGGCGAAGTGACGGCGAAGACGCCGCTTGCAACGGCGGATGAAGTGCGTGCTGCTATTGCTTCCTCGGCGGCAGCTTTCCCCGGATGGTCGGCTGTGAACCCGCAGCGGCGTGCGCGTGTCATGTTTGAATTCAAGCGNCTGCTTGAGGATAACATGGACGAGCTTGCCGAGATGCTTTCCTCCGAACATGGCAAAGTGATTGCCGACAGTCGCGGTGATGTGCAGCGTGGACTGGAAGTGATTGAGTTTGCATGTGGTATTCCCCACTTGCAGAAGGGCGAGTTCACAGAAGGTGCGGGCCCCGGCATCGACATGTATTCCATGCGCCAGCCGCTTGGTGTCTGTGNGGGTATTACACCGTTCAACTTCCCTGCCATGATCCCGATGTGGATGTTTGGTGTGTCGATTGCGTGCGGCAATACATTTGTTTGCAAGCCTTCGGAAAAAGACCCGAGCGTACCGCTTCGTCTTGCCGAATTGTTTATGGAGGCGGGTGCNCCTGCCGGTGTCCTTAATGTCATCAATGGNGACAAGGTTGCTGTTGATACGATCCTGACGGACCCGGCGATTGAGGCGGTAAGCTTTGTCGGTTCATCCGCAATTGCGGAATATATTTATGCAACGGGTGCTGCGCATGGCAAGCGCGTGCAGGCGATGGGTGGTGCCAAGAACCATGCGATCATCATGCCGGATGCTGACCTTGACCGTGTTGTTGATGACCTGATCGGTGCAGGCTACGGNTCCGCAGGCGAGCGCTGCATGGCAATTTCGGTTGCGGTGCCAGTGGGCAAGGATACGGCTGACCGACTGGTTGAGAAGCTTGTTCCTCGGGTGGAGAGCCTGAAAGTTGGCCTGTCGACTGATGTCGATGCGGATTATGGTCCGATGGTGACGAAAGAGCAGCGCGACAAAGTTACGGGCTGGATTGACCGTGGCGTCGAGCAGGGCGCAGACCTTCTGGTTGATGGTCGTGGCTTTGAGCTGCAGGGCTATGAGAATGGNTTCTTNATCGGTGGCTCNTTGTTCGACAATGTGACGACNGACATGGATATNTATAAGGAAGAGATATTCGGTCCCGTCCTTTCNATNGTGCGGGCAGACACGTTTGAAGAGGCGGCCAAGCTGCCGAGCGAACACCANTATGGCAATGGTGTNGCGATCTTCACCCGTGATGGTGACGCGGCACGCAGTTTCGCTGCGAAGGTCGATGTCGGGATGGTTGGCATCAATGTGCCGATCCCGGTTCCGCTTGCCTATCACTCGTTTGGCGGCTGGAAGCGGTCTGCCTTTGGCGACACGAACCAGCACGGTACGGAAGGCGTGAANTTCTACACCAAGGTCAAGACAGTGACGTCCCGCTGGCCAACAGGTGTGAAAGAAGGGTCGAGCTTCGTTATTCCGACCATGAAGTAAGCCTGGGTGCATAGTCAGAGAACCAAGGATAGCGCGAGCTCCCAAATTGGTTCTGGAAGGTTTTGAGCAGTGTCGCTAGCGTGTGGCACTGCTCTTTTGTTTGAGGTGTTACATGTCGGCTTCTCCGGTTGATCTCGATACTTATTTTGCGCGTATTGGCTATGAAGGGCCCCGGGTGCCAACGCTTGAAGTTTTGCGCGATATCCAGTTTGCCCATGCAACAGCGATTCCGTTTGAAAATCTGAGNATTCTCTTCGGCCAGGGTGTGCAGCTTGATCTGGATACGCTTCAGCGNAAGATCGTTTCGCAGGTGCGTGGGGGCTATTGTTTTGAACAGAACGGGTTGGCGCTTGNGGCGCTCAAGCAACTGGGTTTCAGCGCCTCAGGGCTTATCGGGCGCGTGCGCTGGATGGCNCCTGACGATATTGCCGCGCCGCTCACTCATATGCTCATTCGTGTGGACTTTGACGATGCGTCCTACATTTACGACGGGGGTTTTGGCGGTATCCGCATGACGGGCCTCCTGAAACTGGAGCCTGATCTCGTGCAGCCAACACGGCATGAGAACCATCGTCTTGTGAAGGATGGCATCCATTACATGATCCAGGCGGATCTCTCGGTCTCAAAAGGNGAGAATTGGGCCAATGTTGTGCAGTTCACTCTGGAGCCTGCTTCTCATGTCGATTACGAGCTGGGAAGCTGGTACACGAGCACGCACCCAGACTCTCTTTTTACGAATAATCTGATTGTGGAGCGCCCGTCCGAGGGGGTTCGTCGGATGATCTTCAACAACATGTTTGTCGAGCGGAAACTCGGTGAAGAACAGCAGGTCACGATGATTGAGACGGTTGATCAGCTTGTGACCCTGCTTGCTCAACATTTTGATCTTCCGGTTGAAGGGGACGCTGAACGTGCCGCCTTGANGCGTTTTCTCCACCCGTCTGCATAGGCGTCCGGAAATGGCGAGTGTATGTCGCGCCTNTATGCACACTTTGCCTGTGTTTTTGCGAGGAGATGAAAGATGAANCAGGATCAAAAAGCCCGGTATTTTCAGTCGCTGCATCAGGAGGNAGAGGCATTCGTTATGCCGAACCCGTATGATCGAGGAACAACGCGCCTTCTTGANGGANTGGGGTTTAAAGCNCTCGCTACAACCAGCGCAGGCTATGCCNTTACCCGGGGTGTGCTCGACCACNAGATTTCCCGTGAAGAGATGTTGGCGCATTGCGCCGAGATCGTGTTGGCAACGTCGCTNCCGGTGAATGCGGATCTTGGCAANGGTTTTGGGGATGAGCCGGGTNTTGTTGCGGAGACGATTGGACTTGCCATCGAGGNGGGCCTTGCCGGTGCCTCTATCGAAGACATGAAGCCGGATCGCACACTTTACCCGATTGATGCAGCTGTCCGNCGGATCGAGGCGGCGGCGGAAGCCGCGCATGGCAAGGGGTGTTCGTTTGTGCTTACCGCNCGCGCGGAAAACTATCTTGTCGGTGATCGGAACCTGGGTCATGTCATCACGCGTTTGCAGGCTTATCAGGAGGCCGGTGCAGATGTTNTGTATGCGCCTGGTCTNGGTGACCCGGTGGAAATTGCGGAACTTGTACGCTCGGTCGACAGACCTGTGAATTTTCTGGGNGGTATCCCCGGTCACGGCTTGTCGGTGCCAGCGTTAGGNAAGCTTGGGGTCAAGCGGATCAGCGTCGGAAGCGGTCTTGCCGTTGCTGCCTTTGGGGCGTTCCTCAAAGCAGCCCGGGAGATGCGTGATGAAGGTACGTTTGTGTATGCGAATGATGTGTCTGCTTATGGAGACCTGAAAGAATTCCTCTCATCGTGACTCATCTTATTTAAGATCATACGTCCGGTGAGAAGCGCCATTTACGTTCAATTGCTGCGGTAAGATCAATCTTGTTCTGATGGGCAAACAGCAAAACATGCCCCAGCAGATCAGCTGTTTCATCAGCAAGGTGCTGTTGCAANTTGTCGGATGCCATATGGTTATTGCGTCCTCTGCCGGTCAGCTTTATCCAGGCTTGGGTCAGTTCGCCAACTTNCTCGGCCNGTTTCAGTACAAACCAGTCCGGTGCGCGGGCAATGCCATTGCTGGTGGCGTAGGCCTTTGATGCCTGTTCAAAACGCTCAGCTAGGGTTATGAGTGTCATCCTNTGTCCTCCGGTCTGGAGGGTAGCAGGTTTTTGTTCTTTAAATGTTCTTTTTGTCTGATTTCATGACCGATGGCCCTCTTTATCGTTATCGTGCTTTGGCCAGCGGCCCGGATATTGCCCATGATGTGGCGCAGGAGCGGGCGGCGGTGCATTTGCAGCGGCTTCATGACGCGCTTGTGGACTGGAAGCCTGGTCTGAAGACCGGACGCTTGCGGGTGCTGGGGCTCGGCAAGCCCGTTTCTCCACCGGAGGGAGTTTACCTGTGGGGGGATGTGGGGCGCGGCAAGTCCATGCTCATGGANCTGTTTTTTGATGGGGCGCCAGTTATCGCCAAGCGCCGGGTCCATTTTCATGAATTCATGGCGGAGGCCCATGAGCGGATTTTTGCTTACCGCCAACGCGAGAAAGCCGGAAAGGTGAAGAGCGCGGATCCCATTCCGGTGGTTGCCGCGCAGATCGCGAAGGATGCAACGCTTCTNTGTTTTGATGAGTTTCAGGTGCACGACATCGCTGATGCGTCGATCCTGGGGCGTTTGTTTACGCGCCTTTTTGANCTTGGGGTTGTTGTTGTNGCCACGTCGAACCGAGCGCCCTCCGCGCTTTATGAGGGAGGGCTCAATCGACACCGGTTTTTGCCGTTTATCGAACTGGTGGAGACGGCAATGGAAGTGGTCCCTCTCGACAGTGAGANTGACTACCGGCTGGACAGGACGCTCGGCATGGCGGTCTATCACGCTCCGTTGGGAGCGAGGGCGGATGCGTCCATGGATGCGTGCTTTGTGGCCGTCACTCATGGCCAACCTCCCAAAGCAAAAACACTTGCTGTGAAAGGGCGTGCAGTTGAAGTGCCCGTCGCTGTGCATGATGTGGCGCGGTTCTCGTTTGCGGATCTCTGTGCGAAGCCGCTCGGGGCGTCGGACTACCTGAAGATCGCGGAGACTTTCCATACNGTCTTTGTCGATCACATCCCGCAACTGAGTGCGGCAANCCGGAATGAGGCAAAACGGTTTGTGACAATGATTGACGCGTTTTATGAGCGTAAAGTACGTCTTGTGGCGTCNGCTGCTGTCGCGCCGGGGGAGCTTTATGCCACGGGTGACGGGCATTTTGAGTTTCAGCGAACCGTCTCGCGCCTTATGGAGATGCAGAGTGCGGACTATCTTGACGCACATGCCTCTCTCTATTGATCATCTGCTTATTGTGGTTCCGGTACCCGTCGTCTGATTGGTCCCTTCCCACCCTCGCAACGAGTGGCATGTGCACACATATGCCAGTTTGTTCTGGAGGAGTGGGTTGATGGATCAACAAGAAAAAACAGTCTGGCATTGGATTGCCAGAGGTGTGCTTGGCCTTACGGCCCTNGTNGGGGTCAGTGCTGTTCTTGGTTTCAGTTATCAGCAATTTTCGGAGCGCCGGGATGTTGTCGCTTACCCTGCGCCCGGCCAGTATTATGATGTAGGGAATGTGAGACTGCATATGCGCTGTGACGGCGAAGGCTCACAGNCNGTCGTGCTTTTGTCGGGCATGGGTAATCCTGTTTCCAGTTTCGGGCCTTTGTCGCGCGCCCTGCAATCAGACGCCAGGCTTTGCGCTTATGACAGGGACGGGTTGGGCTGGAGCGAAGAAAGCGGCGGGCAACGGGATGCAGGTTTGGCCGCGGACCAGCTTGCACGCCTGCTNGATGTGGCGGGTATCGAAGGGCGGGTCATGCTTGTCGGCCATTCTTATGGTGGGCTGGTTGCGCGCGTCTTTACGCACAAGTATNCCGCACGGGTCTCCGGGTTGGTGTTGCTCGATTCATCCCATGAAGACATGGCGGAGCGTTTTCCTCCNGTTGCNCAGGCTGGATTTCATGACCTGCTCGAGGGATTTCAGCTGGCGGCTCTTCTGAACCGGTTTGGGGTTCCGCGTATCCTGGGGCTTTTCAAACCGGCTATTGACGGGCTTGAAGGCAAAGACTTCCAGACATCACTGGCGCATCTCAATGCGGTGTCGCATATGGTGGGGACAGGTGAAGAAGCAAAGGGATGGGCACGCAGTGCCGATGCCGCTCGCCTGGCGCGGGTGCAAGGTTTTGGTGATCTCCCGCTGGATGTGTTTGTCGCAGGCGACTGGCCTGAAGCGATGTTGCCGAGCTGGCTTGCTATGCAGCGAGAACTTGCATCACTTTCAAGCCGCAGTCGGTTTNATCTCGTCGAGGGCGCCAATCATCCCCAAATCGGGATGGATGCGCGTTATGTGCCGCGCGTGGCGGCTGCAATCAGAGCGCGCCTTGTCGAGTTGCAGTGAAATGAGCGGGANGCACGTTTTGGAACAATGAAGGCGATCCAACAGGACCGCCTTTTTTCGTGCTGTGTTTGTGGGCTGCCCTTAGTTGGTGACAGGGACGGGCGTTATGACGGTGCCATCAGCGCGGGTTGCCGGNAATGCTGTCGGGCTGACGCTTGCGACCCGCTCATTGGTTCTGCGGGTGGTGAGCTCATAGGACCATGACTGTCCGTAGGAGGCTTGCAGCATGCCGAACGCGATGCGCTTGCCCTGACGACTTGAGGTCTGTTCCTGCACGATATCAAGAGAGAAACCGTCAACCGCCACGCGGCGATCAATGGGGGCGAAGCCCAGTGCGACAGGGTCTGTTGCACGGCGAACTTCAATGTCGGCTTGCGCCATTGCGGTGTTCGACTGGCCGTCGAGCAATGCAAAAATCCCGCGGAACTCGCCTGCTTTTGCATTGATGCCGCCTTCTTCGCAGAAGCCGCGCTCGGGCCGAAGGACGCCTTCAAGAGCCCGACAATTGTCGTCCCCTGCGGCGGCCAAAGCGTTTTCGGAGAGATCGCGCCCTGACATGAAGGTGGAGACGAGATTGGCGATGGATGCCAGTTCCCCGATACTCAGGGCGCCGACCACCGGGCCGGAGCAACCGGAAAGAAGCAGGCTTGTCGCTACGGCGATGCCCAGACTTTTCCGCTTTCGGCCGATTGNTGCGCTGTCCANCTTCGCAGAAGATGGTGCGGTATCAGATAATGCANTTTTGGAACGATGTGTTCCCGTCTGGAAAACCTTGAACATGTCGCCTACCCCACTCAAGCTACTTCGTTGCCGGCATTCGAGGCCTCCCAACCTCGTTTTCGGGATTTGCACCTGTCGCTGGTGATGTCGGCTTATTTCTATGCCTTCCAGCTTTGGGCTTCTTCCCTTGTCCGGCCCCGACCCCGCGTTACAACTCGTTTCGCGGGAAACCACAACCACCTGTGCAAGACCGGGAAAGGACGCGTTGAGGTATTAACCAAACCATGTCCACCTCCCTGTTGGCCCTCCCTCGCAGGGCTCAGCGCCGATTTCACAAAATGGCGTCTGATCAAGCTTTCAGGCATATTCAGAGTGCTCTTTTGCGTGCGCGGAGTCAAACAAACCGTGGGTGGTTGGTTAACGCCCGCGCCGGGCGGAACTCTGCCGAAAATCCCGGAAAATGGGGTGTCAGGTGCTCAATTATGCCCTGCGACACAAATATTTCTTCAATCCCGCCGGGTGAAAGTGGGTTGAACATTGCTCCGAAGCGGATTTCAGGCTACTAGGCTCATCGACTTATTCTCTTTAACCCTAAAGGGCCGGTCGTGCTCCCACGTACCGTCCGGCCTCACGTGACTTCGGAGGCACAGAGATGGCGCGGAAGAAAATCGCCCTTATTGGTGGCGGACAAATTGGCGGGACCCTGGCTCACCTGGTTGGTCTCAAGGAACTTGGCGATGTTGTGATTTTTGACATTGCAGATGGCATCCCTCAGGGCAAGGCGCTCGACATTGCCGAGAGCTCGCCTGTNGACGGTTTTGATGCNGGCTACAAGGGCACAACNTCGTACAAGGATATCAAGGGTGCTGACGTTGTGATTGTGACGGCTGGTGTGCCACGCAAGCCGGGCATGAGCCGTGATGATCTTTTGGGTATCAACCTCAAAGTGATGCAGCAGGTTGGCGAAGGTATTGGCAAGTATGCCCCGAATGCTTTCGTGATCTGCATTACAAATCCGCTTGATGCAATGGTTTGGGCGCTGCGCCAGTTCTCCGGCCTGCCGGCGAACAAGGTTGTCGGCATGGCGGGTGTGCTCGATTCTGCACGGTTCCAGCACTTCCTGGCTGAAGAGTTCAATGTTTCCGTCAAAGACGTGAATGCTTTTGTACTGGGCGGACATGGTGACACGATGGTGCCACTGGCCCGCTATTCCACTGTTTCGGGTATTCCGCTTCCTGACCTGGTGAAGATGGGCTGGACGACGAAAGAGAAGCTCGACCAGATCATTCAGCGTACCCGTGATGGTGGTGCGGAGATTGTGGGTCTGCTGAAGACAGGCTCGGCTTATTATGCGCCTGCCGCTTCAGCCATCGCGATGGCTGAAAGCTATCTGAAAGACCAGAAGCGCGTTCTGCCTTGTGCTGCGCATCTGAATGGGGAATTCGGCCTTAAAGATATGTATGTCGGCGTGCCGACCGTTATTGGGGCGGGTGGTATTGAGCGTATTGTGGAGATCAGCCTCAATGCGACTGAAAAGAAGCAGTTCGACAAGTCGGTTGCGGCCGTGCAGGGACTGGTTGATGCCTGCAAGAAGATCAACCCGGAAGTCTCGAAGCTTGCTTCTGCGAAGAAAGCCAAGAAATAAGCAAACTGCCATTGCGCAGGTTTTGAAACGGGGCCCTTTGAGGCCCCGTTTTTGTTGGATACTTCATGCGTTCTTTGCGGGCCTTGCAAGTTCGGCAGACCTGTTGACCATCAAGGCTCCCGGGAAAGAACAGGCTTGTATATTGGCATGTTTAGTGCCATTTTATTTGCTGTTGGTACGACATGGGGGAGAGTGTGATGAGGAAACGGGTTTGGGTTCCGGCTCTGGGGTTAGTTGGCCTGGTGGTTGTGGTCGCCGGTTTGGCCCGTGTGCCTGCCGTACAGGATATTATTTTCGATCGTGCTGTGGAAGCACGGGTCAATGCGCCTTGGGCTGGTGGGGTTTCTGAGGATGCATTGCAGCTGGTTTTTTGCGGGACCGGTTCTCCGATGCCGGACCCAAAGCGTGGACAGGCGTGTGTTGCGGTCATTGCCGGGGAGCGGATGTTTCTGGTGGATACAGGTTCGGGAGCTGCGGAAACGCTCGCCGGACTTCAGGTGCCGATGGAAGCCCTGACAGGGGTGCTTTACACGCATTATCACTCAGACCACATATCCGGCCTTTATGATGTTGTGCTGCAAAGCTGGGTTGCGGGGCGCGAGGGGGCGTTGCCGTTATACGGGCCGACAGGTATTGACCGCCTTGTGCGGGGTTTCAATGAAGCCTTTGCGCTTGATCGCGGATACCGTGTTGCGCATCACAATCACACAGAAGAAGTGTTGGTACCTGCCTTCGGGCTGGTTGAAGCACACACTGTGCCGGTTGCCAATGATCTTGAAAGCAAACTTGTCTATGACGCGGCCGGTCTCAAGATTACAGCATTTCGGGTTGGCCATGCGCCGATCAATCCGGCATATGGCTACCGGGTCGACTATAAGGGGCGCTCGGTCGTGTTTTCAGGCGATACCGTGAAGCATCCAAACATGGTGCGCATGGGCCAGGGGGCGGATGTGATGGTGCATGAGGCACTTGCGCCCCATATGGTCAGCGTGTTGGCGACCCATGTTTCTGCACAGCGTCCACGTGTCGGACAAATTCTGCGTGACATTCTGGACTATCACGCAAGCCCTGTTGAGGCGGCTGAAACGGCGAATGAAGCCGGGGCGGGACTTCTTGTATACAGTCATATCGTGCCGCCATTGCCCAATGCTATGGCAGAAGCCTTGTTTCTTCGAGGCGTTTCGGACGTGCGCGCAGAAGGGGTAGAGCTCGGGTTTGACGGGATGCAGGTTGTACTTACCGTCGGGGACACGGATGTTATCGTTAAAGACCTTAAATAAAATGAGGTCAAATAAACTGAGTTATGTGAATAATGATGCCAGTGTCACTATAAAAATTAGCTTTATACTTTGAATATACTTCCCTTATCGCTTGATCGAACTATCATTTCCTTGAGGCCTCAAAGCCTTGAAGGAGAGTTCGATGTCATTTGCAGATACGGTCGCGGGTACCGAGCTTCAATCAGAGGTTTGTATCCGCCAGCGCATTATAGACGCGGCGTTGATCCTTGCTATTCGGGAACAGGCAATCCCGACGCCGGAGAACCTCTCTGTGCGTACGGGGATTTCTGAAGAGCAAATTACCGACATTTACCCGGGGCTGGACGAGCTGGCTGCCGATATCCGGGTGGTTGCGACCGAGCGCTACAAGGTGCTTGAGGATGCGATGCCCGAAGATGCTGATCTGGACACGATGCTGGTGACATTGGTTGATCTGCGTTCCAGTTATTACGAGGCGGTAGGTGAGCTTCGGCAGTTGGGTGATGCAGGAGAGGGGTTCCTTCCGTCGCTGGTCAAAGCGAAAGCGGTGCGCGAAGGAAAGTATCGGGGACGGTTGATGGAGTGCTTTTCGACACATTTCGGCACCCGGACCCAGTTTGTTGTGCCAAAAATTGAGCTCCTGACGAGCTGGGAGACCTGGCGCCACCTCCGGAGTGTTCAATGTCTCACAAAAGATCAATCTTCGGCGCTGGTGTGTACTTTGTTGCGTGACGTAACGGCGGCGGTCTGATTTGGCTTTCAATTGTGTCAGGAAATGAACTTAGTTTCATTTCTTCGTGTTTTTGCAGCTTATGTTGGTTGAAACCCTCTCACGGGGTGCTATAAACGCCACGGTTATTCCTCAGCACCAAACGGACCAGCGTATCTAGGTGTCCGTCCAACCGGTGGATCAGCATGAATATTCACGAATACCAAGCTAAAGCCGTGCTCGCGAAGTACGGTGTGCCAGTGCCTTCGGGCAAGCCGGCATTCACTGTCGACGAAGCGGTCAAGGCCGCCGAAGAATTGGGCGGCCCTGTTTGGGTTGTCAAAGCGCAGATCCACGCAGGTGGTCGCGGCAAGGGTGGCGGCGTCAAGGTGGTCAAGTCCATCGACGATGTGCGCAAAGAGGCGGAGCGGATGCTCGGCATGACCCTGGTTACGCACCAGACCGGCCCGGAAGGCAAGGAAGTCCGTCGGATTTATATCGAAGACGGTTCTGATATTGCGCAGGAGCTCTATCTGTCGGCACTGGTCGACCGCGAGACCTCTCGCGTCTCTTTCATTGCTTCCACGGAAGGTGGCATGGATATCGAAGAGGTTGCGGCGAAGACCCCGGAAAAAATTCTGACCTTCAATGTAGACCCGGCGAGTGGCATTTCCGCTTTTCATGGTCGTAAAGTCGCCTACGCGCTCGGCCTGGATGGCGATACGGCAAAGCAGGCCACGGCGATTATTGCCAAGCTCTATAACGCTTTTGTCGCAGAAGACATGAGCATGCTGGAGATCAACCCATTGGTGGTGACCGGCAAGGGAGATGTGATCTGCCTCGACGCGAAGGTGAACTTCGATGATAACGCGCTCTACCGTCACAAGGACATTGTAGAGTATCGCGACCTCACCGAAGAAGATCCGCACGAGATCGAAGCCTCCAAGTATGACCTGAACTATGTCACGCTGGATGGCACGATCGGTTGCATGGTGAACGGCGCTGGCCTGGCGATGGCCACCATGGACATCATCAAGCTTTATGGAGCGGAGCCTGCGAACTTCCTTGATGTGGGCGGTGGCGCAACAACGGAGAAGGTGACGGCAGCGTTCAAGATCATTCTGTCAGACCCAAGTGTTGAAGGCATTCTGGTTAATATCTTCGGCGGTATCATGCGTTGCGATGTTGTGGCTGAAGGTGTTGTTGCGGCAGCAAAAGAAGTGAAGCTTTCCGTTCCGCTGGTTGTACGTCTTGAAGGTACGAATGTGGATCAAGGTAAGGCGATCATGGCGGCTTCCGGCCTTCCGATCATTTCCGCTGACGATCTGGCTGACGCAGCCGACAAGATCGTCAAAGCTGTTAAGGAGGCCAAATAATGGCTGTTCTGGTCGACGCAAATACCAAAGTCATTTGTCAGGGGTTCACCGGGAACCAGGGCACGTTTCACTCCGAAGGGGCGATTGCTTACGGCACGAAAATGGTTGGCGGTGTCAGCCCCGGCAAAGGTGGCTCTCGCCATCTGGATTTGCCCGTGTTCAACACGGTTGCTGAAGCGGTTGAGACGACGGGGGCTACAGCTTCTGCGATCTATGTTCCGCCGCCGTTTGCTGCGGACGCCATCCTTGAAGCGATTGATGCAGGCATAGAACTTGCCGTCTGCATCACCGAGGGTATTCCGGTGCTTGACATGGTGCGGGTGAAGCGGGCGCTGACCGGGTCCAAAACACGCCTGATCGGCCCCAACTGTCCTGGTGTGATTACGCCGGGTGCATGCAAGATCGGCATCATGCCGGGTCACATTCATAAAAAAGGCTCAGTCGGGATTGTTTCTCGGTCTGGCACGCTTACCTATGAGGCTGTGGCCCAGACCACAGCGGCTGGTCTTGGTCAATCCACGTGTATCGGTATTGGTGGGGACCCGGTCAACGGGACCAACTTTATTGATTGCCTCGATATGTTCCTGAATGATGAGCAGACCGAGTCCATCATCATGATCGGTGAAATTGGCGGCTCGGCTGAAGAAGAAGCGGCTGAGTTTCTGAAGGCATCGAAGGTGAAAAAGCCTGTCGTTGGCTTTATCGCCGGTGTGACCGCGCCTCCCGGCCGTCGTATGGGCCATGCCGGTGCTATTATCGCCGGCGGTAAGGGTGGCGCTGACGACAAGATCGAAGCCATGCGCTCAGCTGGGATCACGGTTTCACCGTCTCCCGCCGCTCTGGGAACGACGCTGGCGGATGTTTTGAAGGGTTAATCAGACCTTAACACGCAACGGGCATGATCAATTCTGCTTGAGTGTCCGTTGCGTTTTGCTCCCATCAATTTAAATGGCTGGTTAACGACCTACGTGGCACACTTGACGGATTAACCATGAGCTCCGGTTTGGTTGTCTGTTCAGCTTGCGGAACGCCGGAGTGTTAAAGGAGCGAGGCGACGCGCCTCATGCTGGCCAAATGAGCAAGAGCAGTTCAAACGAAGAACTCGAACGGACATCTTTTCTATCCGGAACCAATGCTGGTTTTGTTGAAGAACTTTATGCCCGGTTTCAAACAGACCCCCAATCGGTAGATGCTGAGTGGCGAACCTTTTTCTCCTCCCTGGGAGATGAGGCGGGTGATGGAAGCGCAAATATGCGCTCCGCGTCCTGGAAACGTGCTGACTGGCCGGTGCAGGCGAATGGCGAGATGGTCAACGCGCTGGATGGCAATTGGCCTGCCGCTGACGAAGCTTCCATACGCAGCAAACTGAAAAGCCGTTCTCCCCATGCGGGCGAGGAAGAAATTCGCGCGGCGACGCTTGATTCTGTTCGCGCGATTATGATGATCCGTGCGTATCGTATCCGGGGACATCTGGATGCGGATGTTGATCCTCTCAAGATGCGTGGTGAAAGCCATCACCCTGAGCTGAAGCCGGAAAGTTACGGCTTTGGGCCAGATGATCTGGATCGACCTATTTTTCTCGATTATGTACTCGGGCTTGAGACTTCGACGGTTCGCGAGATCACGGATATTCTGCGGCGGACCTATTGCGGTACATTTGCCGTCGAGTTCATGCATATTTCCGACCCGGAAGAGAAAGCCTGGATTCAGGAGCGGATTGAGGGGCGTGACAAGGAAATCAGCTTCACCAAGGAAGGCCGCCTGGCCATTTTGGACAAGCTTATCCATGCTGAAGGTCTCGAGAAATTCCTTGCTGTCAAATACACGGGCACCAAACGGTTTGGTCTGGATGGCGCGGAAGCCACGATCCCGGCGCTGGAGCAGATCATCAAGCGTGGTGGTGCGCTGGGCGCAAAAGAAATTGTTATGGGAATGCCGCATCGCGGTCGGCTGAACGTGCTGACGAGCGTTATGGGCAAGCCTTACCAGGCTTTGTTTCATGAGTTTTATGGCGGGTCTGCGAACCCTGAAGATGTCGAGGGTTCAGGCGATGTGAAGTACCATCTGGGTGCATCGTCCGACCGCGAATTTGACGGGAACAAGGTTCACCTCTCGCTGACGGCCAACCCGTCTCACCTTGAGATTGTTGATCCTGTAGTGCTTGGCAAGGCTCGCGCCAAACAGGACCAGTATCACGACCGGGAACGCCGGTCGGTGATCCCGCTTTTGCTGCATGGTGATGCCGCGTTTGCCGGGCAGGGCGTGGTGGCGGAATGTCTTGGGCTTTCCGGCCTCAAGGGGCACCGGACGGGTGGTTCGATCCACTTTATCGTGAACAACCAGATCGGTTTCACGACTGCGCCACACCATTCGCGTTCCTCGCCTTATCCCTCGGACGTTGCCAAGATGGTGGGTGCGCCCATTTTCCACGTGAACGGCGATGACCCGGAAGCGGTGGTGCATGCAGCGAAGGTTGCGACGGAATTCCGCCAGCTTTTCGGCAAGCCTGTCGTGATCGATATGTTCTGCTATCGGCGCTTTGGGCATAATGAGGGGGACGACCCGTCCCTTACACAGCCGATCATGTATCAGAAGATCGGCAAACACCCGACTACGCTGGAAATCTATTCCAAACGTCTGGTCGATGAAGGGCTGGTTACGCAGGCCGATGTTGATGAGCGATTGCAGGCGTTTCGCGCGCAGCTCGATACAGACCTGCTGGCGGCGAAAAGCTTCCGGCCCAACAAGGCAGACTGGCTTGATGGCCGATGGGCCGGCATGGCGCCTGCGCAAGGCGACGCGCGCCGGGGCGATACGGGCGTAACCGTTGCGAAGCTTGATGAGATTGGCCGGAAAATTACCGAAGTCCCGGCTGAGTTCAACGTGCACAAGACTTTGCGTCGCTTGCTCGACAATCGTCGGAAGATGGTTGATACGGGTGAAGGTATCGATTGGGGCATGGCTGAACATCTGGCTTTTGGCTCGTTGCTTGATGAAGGTTTCAACGTGCGGCTTGTCGGTCAGGATTCTGAGCGTGGCACTTTTGTGCACAGGCACAGTGTGTTGAATGATCAGGAAAATGAAGACAAGTATGTACCGCTGAACGCCGTCACCACTGGTGATGCAGAATTTGAAGTGATCAACTCCATGTTGTCCGAGAACGCAGTGCTCGGTTTTGAATATGGCTACAGTCTGGCGGAGCCCAATTCTCTGGTCCTCTGGGAAGCCCAGTTCGGTGACTTTGCCAACGGTGCGCAGGTTGTTATTGANCAGTTCATTTCTTCGGGTGAACGCAAGTGGTTGCGTATGAGCGGCCTCATCATGNTGTTGCCTCATGGATATGAAGGCCAGGGGCCTGAGCATTCATCGGCACGGCTTGAGCGCTATCTGCAGCTTTGCGCAGAAGACAATATGCAGGTTGTCAACTGCACCACACCGTCGAACTATTTCCATGTGCTGCGGCGTCAGATGCATCGCAATTTCCGCAAGCCGTTGATCGTGATGTCGCCCAAGTCTTTGCTTCGACATAAACGNGCAGTCTCGNAAATGAGCGAGATGGGCGAGGGTTCCTCTTTCCACCGTGTGTTGTGGGATGANGCCGAACTNTTGCCGGATCAGAAGGTTACGCTTGCGGATGATCAGAATATCCGTCGTGTCGTTCTTTGCTCGGGCAAGGTCTATTATGATCTCTACGAAGAGCGTGAAGCACGCGGCATTAACGATGTNTACCTCATGCGTATTGAACAGCTCTATCCGTTCCCGGCCCGATCCCTGATCAAGGAACTGGGGCGGTTCAAAAACGCTGAATATGTCTGGTGTCAGGAAGAGCCCAAGAATATGGGGGCCTGGTTTTTTGTAGANCCCAACATCGAATGGGTGCTGTCTCATATTGGTGCCCGGTATCGNCGGGCGAAATATGCAGGNCGCCCTGCGGCGGCATCGCCTGCNACGGGCCTGATGAGCAAACACCTTCAAGAACTCAACCAGCTTCTTTCCGAAGCTTTGATAGTCGACTGACTAAAAGAAAGCGGCACTGACTATGAGCACTGAAATTCGCGTCCCGACACTTGGTGAAAGCGTCACAGAAGCAACTGTTGCCCAATGGTTCAAACAGGCAGGCGATACNGTCGCGGTCGATGANCCTTTGGTTGAGCTGGAAACTGACAAAGTGACTATTGAGTTGCCCTCNCCGGCGGCGGGGGTGTTGTCTGACATTTCCGTGCAAACCGGCGACACGGTTGAGGTNGGTGCACTTCTTGGCATGATTGGCGAGGGTGGTGCNGCTGTAACCGCGAAGCCAGCGCCTGCTGCTGCTAAAGAAGAGGCGAAGCCAGCCCCGGCTGCGTCGGCGGCATCGGCACCGTCCAAAGCATCGGCTTCTGATACGTCGAGCGACGATGATCAGTCACTGTCACCAGCAGTGAAAAAGCTTATTGANGAGAACGGGCTTGATCCGGCGATGATCTCCGGTAGCGGAAAAGATGGTCGCATCGTAAAGGGGGACGTTTTGGCTGTGCTGGAAGGCAAGGGGGCTGCCGGCGGTACGGCTTCAAGCCCTGTGTCTTCAGCTGCACNCAAGACTGCGCCTGCACCCAAGNCTGNGCCTGCACCCAAGGCTGCGCCTGCCGCGACTGTGCAACCGACGACGACGCTTGCTGTTGCTGCGCCCNCTGACATGAGCGCGCGTGAAGAACGTGTTCGGATGACGCGTTTGCGCAAGACGATTGCGACGCGCCTGAAGGAAGCGCAGAACACTGCTGCCATGCTCACCACATTCAATGAAGTGGATATGACGGCCGTTATGGCGACCAGAAAGCAGTACAANGANCTGTTTGAGAAGAAGCANGGGGTCAAGCTTGGCTTTATGAGCTTTTTTGTTCGCGCTTGCATCACAGCCTTGCAAGACATTCCGGCGGTTAATGCAGAGATTGATGGCGAAGAGCTGGTTTACAAAAACTACTACAATATCGGCGTGGCCGTTGGTACCGAGAAGGGCCTTGTTGTTCCCGTGCTGAAGGATGCGCAGAACCTGTCGCTTGCCGGTATTGAAAAGGCGATCGGNGATTATGGCCAGTCNGCGCGCGAAGGCACGCTGAAGCTTGATGACCTGCAAGGTGGAACTTTCACCATTTCGAATGGTGGCGTCTANGGGTCGCTTATGTCCACGCCGATCCTTAACACCCCTCAGTCCGGTGTTTTGGGCATGCACAAGATTCAAGAGCGGCCCATGGTCATTAATGGCGAGATCAAGATCCGTCCGATGATGTATCTGGCTTTGTCCTATGACCATCGCATTGTGGATGGCAAGGAGGCTGTGACGTTCCTTGTGCGGGTCAAGGAATGTCTGGAAGATCCGCAGCGTCTGCTGCTGGATCTTTAAACCGTTCAGGGCAGGGGTGTTGTGCCCCTGCCTTTTTTCCAAGTGACGAAAAGGTAACTCCCATGTCGGATACATTCGATCTCGTTGTCATTGGCGCGGGCCCTGGCGGNTATGAATGTGCCATTCGCGCCGCCCAGTTGGGCATGAGCGTGGCGTGTGTGGAGAAAAGNGACGCGCTTGGCGGAACCTGTTTGAATATCGGGTGTATTCCATCCAAAGCGCTGCTGCATGCGTCGGAGCTTTATGCCGAGATTGATCACTTTGAAAATATGGGGATCAAGGTTGGCAAACCGAAACTCGACCTCGCTGCGATGTTAGGTTTCAAGCAAAAGGCAATTGATGGCAATACGCAAGGCATTGCCTACCTGTTCAAGAAGAACAAGATTGAATGGGTTCANGGGGCAGGTACGCTCAGAAGCGCGGGCGAAGTTGAGGTGACGCTTGCCGGGGGTGGTACGCGGACGCTGAAGGCGTCCGATATTGTGATTGCCACGGGNTCTGATGTTGCGCGCCTGCCTGGCATNGAGATTGACGAGACGCAGATTGTCTCATCAACGGGTGCGCTGGAACTGACCAAAGTACCCTCCAAAATGGTTGTTGTGGGGGGAGGCGTTATTGGCCTGGAACTCGGTTCTGTCTGGAGCCGCCTGGGNGCNGAGGTNACGGTTGTTGAGTTCCTTGACCAGATTTTGCCGGGCATGGATGGTGAGGTNACCAANACCTTCCAGCGNGTGCTGAAGAAGCAGAAATTTACGTTCAAGCTCGGCACCAAGGTGACGGGTGTTGAAAAGGCGGGCAAGGGTCTGAAAGTCAGTGTGGAAGCGGCCAAGGGTGGCAAGGCTGAAGTGCTCGAAGCAGATATCGTACTTGTTGCTATCGGTCGTGTTGCATATACGGGCGGGCTCGGGCTTGAGGCCGTCGGTGTTGCGACCGACGAGCGTGGCCGTGTCAAAGTTGATCCGCACTATAAAACCAATGTCGATGGTGTTTATGCCATCGGGGATGTGATCGCAGGGCCGATGCTCGCACACAAGGCGATGGAAGAAGGCGTTGCGCTGGCAGAAATGATCGCCGGGCAGAAACCGCATGTGAATTATGATGTTATTCCCGGCGTTGTTTATACGCAGCCCGAGGTGGCNTCCGTTGGCCGGACAGAGGAAAGCCTGAAGGAAGCCGGTATCGCCTACAAGGCTGGCAAGTTCCCGTTCACGGCAAATGGACGGGCAAAAGCAAACCAGCAGACAGACGGGTTTGTGAAAATTCTCGCTGACGCCAAAACTGATCGTGTGCTTGGTGTTCACATTATCGGGACGCAGGCNGGGGAAATGATCCACGAGGCGGTTGCGGTCATGGAGTTTGGTGGTGCGGCAGAAGATATTGCGCGCATGTGCCATGCGCACCCGACGCTTTCCGAAGCGATGAAGGAAGCCGCGCTTGATGTGGATGGTCGTCCGCTCCATATGTAAGGGCGGTCAGCGCTTCCGNCTTCTGGGGTGTGCCTTGTCGTAGATGTTGCGCAGCCGTTCCGCATCGACCTCTGTATAGACTTGCGTCGTCGACAGGCTCGCGTGCCCCAGCAGTTCCTGAATGGANCGCAGGTCACCGCCAGCGCTNAGTAGATGGGTTGCAAAAGAATGGCGCAGNGCATGGGGCGTGGCGGTTGAAGGCANGCCAAGTTGTGCCCTCAAAGTGACCATTAATTTCTGTACCTCGCGTGAACCCAGCCTTTTGCCGCGTACGCCAACAAATAGTGGTCCGTCTGCTGCAAGTGCTATGGGGCATTTTTCCACATAATCNTTCACCGCGTCGGTCACGANGGGCAGGATCGGCACAATGCGCTCCTTGTTGCCTTTGCCCACAATGCGCAAGCTGGACCCGAACGGGAATANATTTCGATTGAGCGANAGGGCTTCAGAGACACGCAGTCCACAACCGTAGAGCAGGGTAATGATGGCGCTGTTGCGTGCCGCAACCCAGGGAATTTCAGATGTGGTGCCTGCTTCGTTTACCAGCGCGCGGGCGGTTGTCACGTTGACCGGTTTGGGAATGGAATGTGGTGTTTTTGGTGTTCGCAACCGATTGATGGCATGGTTGGCGCCGATGTCGGTACGCTCCATATGGCGGAAGAAGCTTTTGAGACATGAGAGGTTCCGCGCGAGGCTGCGGGGTGAGAGACCATCGTTGCGACGGGCGGCCAGGAAAGCCCGGAAATCTGCAACAGAAAGACCCATCAGGTTCTCGACTGTTGGTTCCCCGGCCAGATGGTCTGTCAGGAACTCGCTGAAACGGGTCAGATCGCGCGCGTAGCTTTCAATGGTTCGCGGGCTTGCCCGTTTTTCGCTGATCAGGTAGGTGAAGTAAATTGTGAGCGCCGCGCGTGTGTCGGGCGCGGTCGCAATACCCGCAGCAATCTCTTGTGCGTTCTGGTTCACACGGTGCGAGGCAGATCCAACCATTGGCGTACAGCGCGTTCAATGACGCGCCCTAGAAACTCCAGCAAATCGGCAGCCTGGGTCGGGTGAAACTGTTCTGCATGGGCGGAACCAAGTGCCAGCAGACCGGGGGGAGTTGTGCGCGAAAAAGTGAGGCGGACAAGAGCTTCTGAATGGACATGTCCGGCTGACGAGCCATAGAGACCGGGGTTCGGCTCAATATGTGCGCTCAAGCGAACCTTGCTGCCGGACCCCATCGCGCGGTCCGTGCCACCTGCTTCGAGAATGCGCAGGCCCCGCACCCCAAGACCGGGGGCATCTGCCCGACTTTCGATGGCGAGTGCGACCGTATCCAGTTCAAGCGCCGCGGCCAGCCCGTCCGGTTTTGTTATATAGGCGATCAGTTCTTCGAAGCTCTTGGCTTCCAGCAGTTTGAGGACAGATTCGAAGACGCGGTCGCGTGTCAGGGCGTTGATTGAGGCCGCATCGATCAGTTCGCTCTGAATTTCCCGGAGCTGGCGGACCTTATGTTGTAGCCGTTCGATCATGATGGTCTGCAGATCGACGACATTGTCTCCAGCCTGGATGGCGGGTGCTGCCAGACTTGCCAGAATCTCCGCGTCGTCGAGCACGAATGACGGGTTTGCGAGAAGATAGTCTTTTACAACATCTTCAATCGCAACCATGTCGTCATGCGCGTGAATGGTGCTGTCGTTTGTGTCGACGGTGCGTGCCATTTAGATCCCCAGTCTCCGTTCAATTCAGTCGGCTTAGCCGGTAATTTTCTGCCCTGTCTTTTCCCAGTCCGCCATAAAGGCGGCCAGGCCCTTGTCGGTCAGGGGGTGACCTGCGAGCTGGCGCAAAACAGAAGGGGGGATCGTTACCACGTCCGCGCCGATGATTGCTGCATCTTTCACATGATTAGGATTGCGAATGGAGGCTACCAGGATTTCGGTTTCCAGATCAGGATAATTGTCATAGATGGCTCTGATTTCTTCAATCAATTCCATCCCGTCAATATGAATATCGTCGAGGCGACCAACGAAAGGCGAGATATAGGCCGCGCCTGCTTTTGCGGCGAGCAGAGCCTGGTTGGCAGAGAAGCAAAGTGTCACATTTACTTTGATGCCTTCAGACGACAAGGCGCGACAGGCCCTGAGGCCGTCCCATGTGAGCGGTGCCTTTACCACAATATTGTCAGCAAGCTTTGCGAGGGTCTTGCCCTCCTTGATCATGCCCTCTGCATCCAGCGCTGTAACTTCTGCACTGACGGGTCCATCAATTGTTGCGCAGATATCTTTAAGGACTTCAATGAAGTCGCGCCCGGATTGAGCAACGAGCGATGGGTTGGTCGTTACGCCATCCAGCATGCCGGTTGTTGCAAGGTCGCGGATTTCGTCAATATTTGCTGTATCAATGAAGAACTTCATCTGCTGCTTTCAATGGTCCGATCGGAATGCAATGTTCCTGTTGGAAAGTATATGTTAGCCCGGTCTTGCACCGCACTTGTGGCGTCTGCGTTTCTATAATCTGGTTTGTATTATCTGCGTTCAGTTGTCTGTGCCGAATTATCTGCAACCAGCCGCACGGTGTGATGCGCTTACAGCTAAATGGCATGGCACCCATTCTCTACGTGTATGACCTGTTTGCCAAGGAGAGAAAGAGAGTTACTGCGCTTCGGCTTAGAGAAGGGTTAAACTCGTATGGATGGTGATGGGACAATTGAAAGCAGATCTCTTTAACGATGAAGGGCCGCAGAAACAAACTGTTGTTTCGGTGCTGCTGCCTTTGAGTGTGCCCGGTCCTTATGACTATGCTGTGCCGCACGGCATGGATATTCAACACGGAGATTTTGTGATTGTGCCTTTGGGGCCACGCGAGATGACCGGCGTTGTGTGGGGAGATGCGTCCGGTGAAGTGGGGCACAACCGGCTTAAGCCCATTCAGGAAAAAATAGACGCGGTACCAATGAGCGGTGTTGCGCGGCAGTTTATTGATTGGATTGCCGGGTACACCATGTCTCCGCCCGGTGCGGTGCTCAGACTTGCCATCCGCGCGCCGGGGGCGCTTGAACCTGCCGGAACACGCACTGTTTATCGTCTGTGCGATGTTCGCCCATCGCGCATGACACCGATGCGGGAAAAAGTTGTTGCGGTTGCAGAAGATGGCTTCGCGCGTTCAACACGGGAGCTTGCGGAGGAGGCGGGGGTTTCGACAGCTGTTGTGCGCGGTCTTGTGGACGCCGGGACGCTTGAGCCCACAACCTTGCCGGCCGATGCACCGTTCCCATCGCCGGTACCTGATTTTAATCCGGCGTCTTTGTCCGCAGAGCAGGCGTTGGCTGCAAAGCAGATCCGCGCACGGGTGATCCAGGGCGGGTACGCTGCACACCTGCTTGATGGTGTGACAGGGTCTGGCAAGACCGAGGTCTATTTTGAAGCTGTGGCAGAGGTGCTGGCGCAAGGACGCCAGGCGCTCATTCTTCTGCCGGAAATTGCACTCACCGGGCAATTTCTCAAACGATTTGAAGGTCGTTTCGGGTGCCGCCCGGCGGAGTGGCACTCCGATCTTTCCGCACGGGAGCGCAAGCGTGTATGGCGCGCGGTGGCAGACGGGTCTGCGCAGGTGGTTGTCGGGGCCCGTTCGGCGCTCTTTCTCCCTTACGCGGATCTTGGGCTCATTATTGTTGATGAAGAGCATGAAGGTGCCTTCAAGCAAGATGACGGGGTTTCTTATAATGCCCGCGATATGAGTGTTGTGCGCGCTTCGCTCGGCGGTTTCCCGGTTGTGCTTGCGTCTGCTACGCCATCTCTTGAGACGATGGTCAATGTCTGGTCGGGCAAATATGACCATCTGGTGCTGCCGGAGCGGCACGGTCCGGCTGTGATGCCCGCCGTGGGGGCAATCGATATGCGCGCCCATCCGCCGGAGAAAGGGGAGTGGGTCTCTCCGCCCCTTGTCGGGGCGATTGCGGACGCTCTCTCCAAGGGCGAGCAGGCCATGCTTTTCCTCAATCGGCGCGGTTATGCGCCGCTCACCCTCTGCCGGACCTGTGGGCACCGGATTGGCTGTCCGGAGTGTGACAGCTGGCTGGTGGAGCACCGCTTTCGCCGCGAGCTTGCCTGCCACCATTGTGGCTATACGGCACCGGTGCCGCGCACCTGCCCGTCCTGTGGGGCGGAGGATGCGCTGGTAGCCTGTGGCCCGGGTGTGGAGCGCATTGCGGAGGAAATTGTCCAAAAGTTCCCGGAGGCCCGGCTTGCGCTTTTGTCGTCGGACAGCCTGAGGGGGCCTGCCGCTCATGAAGAGGCAATCCGTCAGATTGTTGATCATGAGGTCGATATTATTGTCGGCACCCAGATTGTGGCCAAGGGGCACAACTTTCCGTTGCTTACGGTTGTGGGGGTGGTGGATGCGGATCTGGGCTTGGAAAACGGGGATTTACGGGCATCTGAGCGGACATTTCAACTCCTTCATCAGGTCGCGGGTCGTGCGGGCCGGGCAGAGCGGCCGGGACGGGTCTATCTGCAATCCTACATGCCCGAGCATCCTGTGATGCAGGCCCTTATTGAGGGGCGACGTGACGGATTCCTGGAGCGGGAAGCCGGGATGCGGGAGCGGACGGGCTATCCGCCTTATGGGCGTCTGGTCGGGATTGTGCTGTCCGGGCCCAACCCGCAGCAGGTCAACGCGCTGGCGCGGGAGCTGGGCCGGATGCATGGAAATGCCGAGGGAATCAGCGTGTTTGGCCCCGCCCCAGCCCCTCTGGCGTTGCTCAGGGGGCGCCACCGGGTGCGGTTCCTGGTCAAGGCTGCCCGCGGCGCGCCGGTGCAGGATTATGTGACACACTGGCTGTCGAAAGTGAAAATTCCCCATGCGGTGCGGGTGTCGGTGGATGTGGACCCCTACTCATTCCTGTGAGTTTTTCGCGAACGGGGTGGTGAAAGCGGTAAAAAAATGACGCCGAATTGCCGCACCTGCGCGATTTTCGCACCTGAGGCGTTGTCACCTGCCGCCGCCCATGGTACGACACGCGCGGTTTCGGGGATGGCCCTGTTGAGGGCGGGTTTTCGTTTGCCATAAGTTCAATGTTTTCAGGCGGTTGCCTCTGTGGTCGGGAATCATGAGGTGGTCGTCGTTGACCCAAGCGTTGCGAGCATACACGTGTCATCAGATAAACCCCTCGCCGCCGGTGTAGCCGGGCGTTATGCAACGGCTCTTTTTGAGCTGGCGGAACAAGCGGGCGCTCTTGAGCCGGTCGCAGCCGACCTGGAGAGCCTAACGGCCCTGATTGCGCAGTCAGACGATCTTCGTCGTCTGGTGAAGAGCCCTGTCTTTACGGCAGAAGAGCAGGCGCGAGCCATGGATGCGCTCCTGGTCAAGGCTGGCGCGCAAAAACTTACTCAGAATTTTGTCGGTGTGGTTGTTCGCAACCGTCGCCTTTTTGCGCTTTCAGATATTGCCCGTGCCTACGGTCAGCTTCTGGCCAAGTCGCGTGGCGAAATGACGGCAGAAGTCACCAGTGCCCATGTGCTGGTTGACGCACAGATCGACGAACTCAAGCAGGCGCTGAAGGCTGCAATGGGTCGCGACGTTAAAATCCAAACGAACGTGGACAAGGAGCTGCTTGGCGGTCTCGTTGTAAAAGTGGGGAGCCGGATGGTCGACTCTTCACTCCGCACGAAACTCAACAATCTTAAATTTGCGATGAAAGAGGCTGGCTGATGGACATTCAGGCCGCGGAAATTTCTGCAATCCTCAAGGAGCAGATCAAGGGCTTTGGCGAAGAAGCTGAGGTTTCAGAGATCGGACAAGTTCTCTCTGTTGGTGACGGTATCGCCCGTATCTATGGTCTGGACAATGTTCAGGCTGGTGAGATGGTCGAATTCCCGGGTGGTACCCGCGGCATGGCCCTCAATCTCGAGGCTGACAATGTCGGTGTCGTGATTTTCGGTTCTGACCGTGCCATTAAAGAAGGTGACACTGTCAAACGGACAGGCGCGATTGTGGACGTGCCGGTTGGCAAGGGTCTGCTTGGCCGCGTTGTGGATCCGCTTGGTAACCCGCTTGACGGCAAGGGCCCGATTGAAGGTGCAGAGCGTCGTCGTGTGGATGTTAAGGCACCTGGTATTATCCCCCGGAAATCTGTGCATGAACCTATGCAGACCGGTCTGAAGGCAATTGATGCCCTGATCCCGATCGGTCGTGGCCAGCGTGAGCTGATCATTGGTGACCGTCAGACAGGCAAGACAGCTGTTGCTATTGACGCGATGCTCAACCAGAAGCCGCTGAATGCCGGTGATGACGAGAGCAAGAAGCTTTACTGTGTTTATGTCGCGATCGGTCAGAAGCGTTCTACTGTTGCCCAGATCGTGAAGACACTGGAAGAAAACGGCGCGCTTGAATATTCAATCGTTGTCGCAGCTACGGCATCTGACCCCGCTCCCTTGCAGTTCTTGGCGCCGTTTGCCGGTTGTGCGATGGGTGAGTATTTCCGCGACAATGGTATGCATGCGCTGGTGGTTTATGATGACCTTTCCAAGCAGGCTGTTGCTTATCGTCAGATGTCGCTGTTGCTTCGCCGCCCACCTGGACGTGAAGCTTATCCTGGTGATGTTTTCTATCTTCACTCACGTCTTCTCGAGCGCGCTGCAAAGCTCAACGAGGACAATGGCTCCGGTTCGCTGACGGCTCTGCCGATCATTGAAACGCAGGCCAACGACGTGTCTGCGTACATTCCGACCAACGTGATCTCGATTACGGATGGTCAGATCTTCCTTGAAACAGATCTCTTCTATCAGGGTATTCGTCCTGCTGTGAACGTGGGTCTGTCGGTGAGCCGTGTGGGTTCTGCCGCTCAGGTGAAGGCGATGAAGCAGGTTGCGGGCAAGATTAAGGGTGAGCTTGCGCAGTACCGCGAAATGGCGGCGTTCGCGCAGTTTGGTTCTGACCTTGATGTGACGACGCAGCGTCTTTTGAACCGTGGTTCGCGTCTGACCGAGCTTCTGAAGCAGGGGCAGTTCTCACCGCTGAAGATCGAAGAGCAGGTTGTTGTCATCTATGCTGGTGTGAACGGTTACCTTGACCAGATCGCACTGGGTGATGTCGGGCGCTTTGAAGAAGAACTTCTTCGCACAGTGCGTGACAAGCATGCAGGTCTTCTGGATACGATCCGCAAGGAATTGGCACTTTCCGCCGATACTGAAGCGTCGTTGAAAGAGGTTGTGGATGCTTTCGCCAAGGCATTTGCCTAAGCCTGATCGGACAAGCAGGAGCGAGGCCTAATGGCTAGCCTTAAAGAGTTACGTAACCGGATCGCCAGCGTGCGCAACACGCAGAAGATCACGCGCGCCATGCAGATGGTGGCTGCGGCCAAGTTGCGTCGTGCGCAGGAGGCTGCGGAAGCGGCTCGTCCTTACGCGGCCAGCATGAGCCGGGTACTGGCTAACCTTTCGACCGGTATGGAAGGTCGTGAGGATGCGCCGAAACTGATGATCGGGACCGGCAAGGACGATGTGCATCTGCTCATCGTTGCGACCGCCGAACGCGGCCTGTGTGGTGGCTTCAATTCCTCGATCGTGCGGCGTGCGCGCGAGGAAATTGTCCGCCTCAAAGGACAAGGCAAGACGGTCAAGATCCTCTGCGTCGGCAAGAAGGGCCGTGACCAGTTGAAGCGTCTTTATAGCGATCTGTTTGTCGGCTTTGTCGACCATTCAGAAGCAAAGCGGATCGAGTTTGTGCACGCAAACAAGGTCGCTGAGACGGTGCTTCAGCGGTTTGAAGATGGTGAGTTCGATGTCTGTACTCTGTTTTATTCGGAGTTTCAGTCTGTCATCTCACAGATCCCGACCGCCCTGCAGCTGATCCCCGCCAAAGTAGAGGCGGCGGTTGGTGATGAAGGAGGTCTCGACCTTGACGGTGCGGTTTACGACTATGAACCGGAAGAGACAGAGATCTTGAAAGATCTGCTGCCGCGGAATATCGCGATCCAGATTTTCCGGGGTTTGCTGGAAAATGCTGCATCGGAGCAGGGGGCGCGTATGTCTGCCATGGACAATGCGACCCGGAATGCGGGCGATATGATCGACAAGTTGTCGGTTACATATAACCGTTCGCGTCAGGCTCAGATCACGAAAGAACTGATTGAAATCATTTCGGGCGCCGAGGCGCTCTAAAATTTGCTAGGACGCATCTTCAAAGGTGAAGATGCTGACCGACCCGAGGGAAGACACATGACGAAAGCTGTCGGACGAATTACGCAGGTTATCGGCGCTGTTGTGGACGTTGAGTTTAACGACCATCTGCCGGCCATCTTGAATGCGCTTGAGACACAGAACGGTGATAACCGTCTGGTGCTTGAAGTGGCGCAGCATCTTGGTCAGAACACAGTCCGGACCATTGCTATGGACGCGACAGAAGGTCTTGTTCGCGGCCAGGAAGTTAATGACACAGGCGACGCGATCCGCGTGCCGGTTGGTGACGGCACCTTGGGCCGTATTATCAACGTGATTGGTGAACCTGTGGATGAGCAGGGGCCGGTCAAGTTTGAAGAAACGCGTGGTATTCACCAGGATGCCCCGGCTTTTGTTGAACAATCAACGGAAGCGGAAATGCTGGTCACGGGCATTAAGGTGGTGGACCTTCTGGCTCCCTACGCCAAAGGGGGCAAGATCGGTCTCTTTGGTGGTGCCGGTGTGGGCAAGACAGTTCTTATTCAGGAACTCATCAACAACATCGCGAAGGCGCACGGTGGTTACTCTGTGTTCGCTGGTGTGGGTGAGCGTACCCGCGAAGGGAACGATCTTTATCACGAGATGATCGAGAGCGGCGTGAACAAGGAAGGCGGCGGCGAGGGCTCCAAATGTGCGCTCGTGTACGGTCAGATGAACGAGCCTCCTGGAGCGCGTGCACGTGTTGCTTTGACCGGCTTGACGGTTGCTGAACATTTCCGCGACAAAGGCCAGGACGTTCTGTTCTTCGTCGACAACATCTTCCGCTTTACACAGGCGGGCTCCGAAGTGTCCGCTCTGCTTGGCCGTATCCCTTCTGCTGTGGGCTATCAGCCAACACTGGCAACGGACATGGGTGCGCTGCAGGAGCGTATTACGACAACGACGAAGGGCTCTGTTACGTCCGTTCAGGCTATTTACGTACCTGCCGATGACTTGACTGACCCTGCACCTGCTGCATCGTTTGCTCACTTGGATGCAACGACCGTGTTGAACCGTGCGATCTCTGAAAAGGGTATTTACCCAGCTGTGGATCCGCTCGACTCGACCAGCCGTATTCTCGAGCCACGCGTTGTGGGTGAAGAGCATTACCGGACGGCGCGTCGCGTTCAGGAGATTTTGCAGAAGTACAAGTCGCTTCAGGATATCATTGCCATTCTCGGCATGGATGAGCTTTCGGAAGAAGACAAGCTTGTGGTGGCTCGCGCACGTAAGATTGAGCGCTTCCTCAGCCAGCCATTCTTCGTTGCGGAAATCTTCACCGGCAGCCCGGGCGTTCTGGTTGATATCAAGGACACGATTAAGGCGTTCAAAGGCCTCTGTGATGGCGATTATGACCATCTGCCGGAAGCAGCGTTCTACATGGTAGGTACCATTGAAGACGCCATGAAGAAGGCAGAACGTCTGGCCGCTGAAGCAGCCTAATTTACGGTTCGAGCAATAAAGGCCTTAGCACATGGCTGAGAAGTTGAAATTTGATCTGGTCGCGCCGGAACGCCTGTTGCTCTCAACAGAGGCAGACATGGTTGTGGTGCCGGGAACTGAAGGGGATTTCGGTGTGATGCCGGGTCACTCCCCTGTCATGGCGACCTTGCGGTCTGGCGTGATTGATGTGACGGGCACCGCTGAAGGTGATACGCGTATTTTTGTTCGCGGCGGCTTTGCAGAAGTAACAGCGGCCGGGCTTACTGTTCTGGCCGAGGAAGCAACGCCACTGGCTGAGCTGGATGCGGCTGCGCTGGATCAGCGGATCAAAAATGCGTCTGAAGATGTGCAGGATGCGAAGTCTGACGATGTTCGTGTCAAGGCTCAGGGGCATCTTGATCAGCTTAAGGAGCTGCGTGACGCGCTTTAAGCATGGGTGCATCAAGGTTAAGAGGGCGGCGTGCAGATGCCGCCCTTTTCTTTTTGGGGCTTTGTGACGTTCCCGTGACGGGTTGTGTTGGTTATACTGCCGGTTGAGACAGTTTTTGAGACAGGTTTGGGCGATGAGCGATCATTGGACACTTGACGATATTGAGTGGGAAAAGTTTGATGCGTCGAAGGTTGATCCGGACCTTCTGGCTGCGATCAAGGCTGCCGCCATGGTTGAAGCGAATGCTGGGGACTATGTCATTTATCTGACGAATGTATTTGCAGACCGCCCCGATGTGCAAGCTGCAATCAAGCAATGGGGCGAGGAAGAGGTGCAGCACGGGGCTGCTCTCGCCAGATGGTCTGAGATTGCAGACCCGAGTTTTTCCTTTGAGAAAAGCTTCCAGCGCTTTCAGGATATTTATCGTATTCCCATGGATGTTGCGGAGAGTGTTCGTGGATCGCGCGCCGGAGAGTTGATTGCTCGCTGTGTTGTGGAAAGTGGGACGTCGTCCTTTTACACAGCGATTAAGGAGGCGACAGAAGAGCCGGTGTTGAAGCAGATTGCGCAGCAGATCGCGGCGGACGAGTTCCGGCATTACAAATTGTTTTACGACACGCTGCAAAGTTTCGGTGATGCGCCGAGTTTCTGGGAGCGGTTAAAGGTTGCCGCCCTGCGGGTGAACGAAGCTGACGATGATGAGCTTGCTTCTGCCTATTATGCCGCCAATACGATTCCGGGAGATGGTGTTCCTTACAATCGGGCAAAGTTTGCCGCGGCTTACGAAGCGCGGGCCCTTGTGCTTTATCAGCGCCATCATACCAACAGGCTTGTGTCGATGATTGCGAAGGCTGTCGGGCTTGCGCCGCACGGGCGTTTTATGCGGATGATGGAGCCGGTGGTCTGGAAGATTTGGCAGCGACGCACCCGCCGTGCACAGGCTGCCGCTGCCTGATCTTGTTCTGATGGAGCCACATACTTCTTTTGCGACACGCCCCGTCTGTCGGGGGTACGTTTATGTGTTTGTGATCGACTTCACCATATCTCGAAACTCCGCGACGACCTTTTCATAGACGGGCTGTTTGAACGGGATGATTAGTTCTGTGAGTTCGTCTATGTCGGCCCAGCGCCACTCCGAGAATTCCTGGTGATCATCTGCCGCAATATCTATATCGCTGTCACGACCTGTGAAACGCAGTAGAAACCAGCGTTGGGTCTGGCCACGGAACTTGCCTTTAAGGGCGATGCCAACCAACTCTTCCGGTAGATCGTAATTTATCCAGTCAGTCGTTTCGGCGACGATCTCAGCTTTGTCTGTGCCGGTTTCTTCCTTCAGTTCGCGTAAGGCTGCAACGTGGGGCGCTTCGCCCTCATCAATCCCGCCTTGCGGCATCTGCCAGGTTTCTCCTGTCTCCCCATTGTCAAAGCCGGTGCGGTTGCCGATCCAGACCTGGCCTGCGTCGTTGACCAGCATAATTCCAACACACGGTCGGTAGGGCAGTGAGTGAGCTTCGACACGTGCCATGGGACTTCCTCACAGGTTTAATCTCACAGTGTTTTAGTCGTGTGGCTGACNGGCACAAGGACAAATCCGCGGTCGCTCAATGTNTCAGCCCATTTGGCGGCGCGTTCTACCGTCACGGGGAAACCGGAACCGAAGCCGACGCTCATCCCCTCCTCCTGTGCGGTGACTTCGAGGTCCATCAGTGCATCATCTATCGAGCGTGGTGTAATCGCCAGATCAATGGTCCGGGTGCCCTTGGTCCAGGGAAGTTTCTGGTTACGTGCGAGGTTTTCAGCAACGCTGCGTGGGCTGACGCCTGTATCCACGAAGGCAACACCGCGACTGGCCAGGGCTTCAAATAGCGGTTCCATCGCCCCCCGGTCGGCGGTGAACCTTGCACCCTGATAAACCGTCACACCGAAATATCCCGTGAAACGGCTCATGAGCCAGGAAAGACGATCCATATTTTCGCCTGTATCAAGCGAGGTGAGGAGAGTGTAAGGNCCTGGATCGTTTGCGGGATAATCATAAGGTTCCAGAGGCAGTTCCAGCAATATTTCATGGCCGGCATCGCGAGCCCTATCAATCCATTGCTGGAGGNTCCGGCCATATGGGGCAAAAGAAAGTGTGACTTCGGGGGGNAGNTTTTCAATTGCGTTGCGGGTTGCTGTTTCAGATATGCCGAGCCCACCTACGATCAGTGCGATCTTGGGGAGGGACGCTGTTGCTGCTGTCAGGTCCGCGGGGCGCGCGTAAGCCTGTGAAGCNCGTTCCCCACTGGCAGAAATTACCGGGAGTGGGCCATGGGGTCCGTTTGCCACAAGNCCTGGAATAGGGGCGAGCGGGAGTGCGCCCGTTCTTTGAACTGTGTCGGGATAGCTTTCCGGCACGACGGNTTCATCCGGCGTCGCCTGTTGGTTTGCTGTCGGCGTGCGGTTGATTTCNGACGGGTTGAGGCTGAGCGGGCGTGGAAGAGGACTGGCTGTTTCGTCCAGCAGNAGTGGCTCCAGAGGTTCGTCGGTGCTGGCACGCAATGTTGCATCGCCAGACAGGAAGGNTTCGCCTGACAAGGTGACAACCTCCAGCGGGCCGACATAGCGCGGNGTTGTGCCCAGCCACAGCCATAGCAGCGCCCCGCCATAGGCAAGCAGAACCAAAACNCTGGCAATCAGCAGCGGACTGATCCTGTTTGACGCCAAAGGAGGGAGTAACCGCCTTTTGGAGGATGGGGCAGCGATGTCGCTCGACATTCGTTCCGTCTTCTTCGTGTCGTCCTGTTGCCTCAGAAGTGCCTTTGACCGGGGCGCATCTTAGTTGGGGACGGTCTCGTTGGTTTCAGTGGCAAGGGCATTTGCTTTTACTTCAAAGCTGCGTACCCCGTTGAGAAGATCAAGCGCGTATTGGAGCTGNGTATCGTCTTCCTTGTCAGCCGGCACATAAGCGACNGAGCCCGATGTGGTCTCCTCGCCTTCCTCTGACACCAGATGGCCCGGCAATGCGCTTTCGCCAGCGATCAGTTTTGCTCGATCATCNTCCAGCTTCTGATTGACGATGATATCAGGGTCAATACCTGTTGCCTGAATGGAGCGACCGCTTGGCGTGTAGTAGCGCGCCGTGGTCAGGCGGATCGCGCCGTCAGAGCCCAGCGGGATGATGGTTTGTACTGAGCCTTTACCGAAAGAACGTGTCCCCAGAATGGTGGCACGCTCATGATCCTGCAACGCGCCAGCCACGATTTCAGAGGCACTGGCGGAGCCACCATTGACCAGAATGATAACGGGCTTCCCGCCAATCAGGTCGCCACCACGGGCGTTATAGCGCTGAATGTCCTCAGACCGGCGCCCGCGTGTTGAAACAATTTCGCCCTTGTCGAGGAAGGCATCGGAAACCGAAATTGCCTGATCCAGAAGACCGCCGGGATTGTTCCGCAGATCCAGAACAAAGCCTTTCAGGCGCTTGCTGCCAATTTCCTTGGTCAAGTTCTCTACAGCCTCGTCGAGGCCGCTTGATGTCTGCTCGTTGAATGTTGTGATGCGGATATAGCCCACATCATCTTCGCGATTGTAGCGAACGGAGCGGATGGTGATGATATCGCGGGTGACGGAAATTTCGAGTGGTTCGCTTGCGCCTTCCCGGACAATGGTCAGGCGAATGGCTGTGTCGACCGGCCCGCGCATCATTTCAACGGCTTCAGACAATGTCAGACCGAGGATTGCTGTGTCGTCCAGGTGGGTGATCAGGTCGTTGGGCAGAACACCGGCGCGTTGTGCCGGGGTTTCGTCGATAGGGGTGACAACTTTGATGAGCCCGTTTTCCATCGTGACTTCGNTGCCCAGGCCGCCAAATTCTCCACGGGTCTGCACCTGCATATCTCTGAAGCTTTTGGGGTTCAGATAGCTTGAATGCGGGTCCAGCGAGTGAAGCATGCCGTTGATCGCATTGTCGATCAGCTCAGCATCTTCTGTTGGCTCGACATAGTCAGCACGGACCCGTTCAAACACGTCGCCAAACAGGTTGAGCTGACGATACGTCTCCGCGTTTGCCGCATTGGCCGCGGTTCCCTGGGACAGGGGTTGAAGGGCGAAAAAAGTCAGCCCCGCCACCAATGTGCCGACCGCAAAACTCGCAATCACAGGTTTATTCATTAGCCGCGGGCCTTCCTATCCATGTCTACAAACCAAGGTTCTGGGTCGACGGGGTTACCGTTTCGCCTCAACTCCAAATAAAGCGAGGGCCTGTCTGACCCGGCGCTCCCGGTATTCTCGGACCGGGCGCTTTCGCCCATCGTCCCGACGGGCTCCCCGGCCAATACGTTCTGGCCAACGATCCCATCGATTCGAGCCATGCCCGCAAGGAGNAGATGGTACCCCTCGCCGACCTCAAGGATCAAGAGTTGGCCGTATCGTCTGAAGGGGCCTGCGAAGGCAATTCTGCCGTCAAACGGGGCGGTTACAGCGGCCAGTGGCCTTGTTTCGATCGTTATACCCTGGGTTTGGCTNCCNGCACCGTCGCGGGCACCAAACGGTTTTACAGAAATGCTCTCGACAGGGGTTCTGATCAAGCCCCTGGAGGCCGAAAAAAGGGGTCCGGGAAGGGCGGCGACAACCGTCTGACGGGACGGAGTGCGGACAGAAGGGGTGGTAGAAGGCGCAGGAAATGTAGGGTTTTGCGCCGGTAACGCCAGTTCCGGGCGAGGGATGGGGCGGCGGCTGGCGGCGCGTGCTTCCAGTTTTGTGATCAGGTCTTTCAGTGTGTCTGCTTCCGCGGAGAGTGCAGCGAGTGCCCGGGCTTCCTCGTCCGCTGCTGCACGGCGTTCCGCTTCCGCCGCGACTTTTGCCGCCAGAAGCCGGTTCAGCTCGCTACGGTCCTTGTCCAGGGTTAACGAGGCTGTGCCAAGGGTCTTACGTTCTTCAAGCAATTGTGTCCTAACGGCATCAAGTTCCGCCAGGCGTTCCCGGATATCCTGTGCTTCTCTTTCCAATTCCGGCACGATGGTTGAGAGAAGCAGGGCGCTGCGCATGGCCCCGACGGCATCGTCCGGTCTGACAGCGAGTGCTGGTGGCGGGTTTCTGTTGAGGCGTTGCAAGGCAGCGAGCGTGTTGGCCAATTCTTGCCGCCGGACTTCCAGGCGGGCCAGCAGAACCGCCTGTGCGGCCTCCAGACCGGTGATCCGGTCTTCCGATTCAGTGACGCTGCGTTCCCCGGTTCTGACTTTCGCGGCGGCATCAATCAGTTGTTGCCGTATTTTTCCTACTTCAGCGGCGAGCGCTTTTGCCTCTGCTTCGAGTTGTTGTTGTCTGGCTGTGCGGTCTTCGATTTCGTCTTGAAGTTCTTCAAGGCGACCGGGATCAGTTTCGGCGAAGGCCGGAGACACTGAGGATGTGGAGACTAAAGCCATGCTCAGTGGCAGGACCGCGATGCGGAGTGCGGTCGAGGTTGTGCGGTGTTTGGGCTTAAGCCGTTTCATGCAATTCTGCCCCGGCGCTCACCAGGAGCGGCTGGCCGGTCATTTCCTGCGGTATGTCGAGATCAAGCAGCGCGAGGAGCGTCGGCGCGACATCTGACAGCCGCCCGGGTCGTAAGGCCAGTGTCTTGGCCAGCCCTTTGGGTCCGTCGATGATCAGCGGTACGGCTGAACGGGTGTTGCTCGCGTTTATGCGCCCTTGTTCATCGCGGCGCATATCCTCGGCATTGCCATGCGAACTGGTGATGATGAGAGTACCGCCACGTTTTTCAAGGATAGCCGTTATCTTACCCAATGCTTTGTCGATGGTTTCGGCTGCTTTTCTTGTCAGACCGACGTCGCCCATATGCGCGGCGTATGAGACATTCGGGAAATGCATGACATAGACATCGGCGGCACCTGCCTTGATCTGGGCTACCAGTGTGTCAGCCATGTCGAGCGCTGCAAGCTCCGGCTTTCGTTCGAATTGCTGTTTTTTTGGTCCGGGGATGACAAGACGGTTCTCCCCGTCAAACAGAGCGGTGCGTCCGCCTGTGTGAAAGGTACCGAGTGCTTCGGGAAAAGTTTGGTCTGAAATATGACATTGGCGTTTCCCCTGGGCGGCGAGGGCTTCGCTCAAAGTTCCGTTCAGGCGGGGAAGATCGAAAAAGGGAACGGCGCGTTCTGCCAGTGGTGCGGCGAGTGGCGCAAGCGAATAGATCGCCGAAATATCGAGCCTGCGTGTGTGTCGGGCGGGTGCATCCTCATCTCCCAGCAGACCGAGCAGAAGAGGGGTTGCCGCGTTGGGACGCAGGAGTGACACGAGAAAGAGGTCATCCTGTCTCACCCCTCTGTATGAGGGCATCACAACAGGGGGAATGTCCGCATCGGAAATGCCTTTGCCATAGCACTCTGCAACATAAGGGACGGCATATTCGGTGATGGGGACGTCGGCCTCGCCTATGGCGTCGAGTGCCCGGGCAAGTTGTGCGGGCCGCCGCAGGCGGTCCAGTGCGAAACGACGGCCCATGACGCTTGCCAGGGTTGCGTTTTCCGCTCCTTCGATATCGTTCAAAAACTCAGCCAGGTGATCCGCGCCGCTCATCGGGTCACTATCTTCGCCATCCAGTATGGCGTGGATCCAGACCTGCAATCCCTCATGACTGAGAAGGGCCGCCAGCACGGCCGCATGATATTGATGTCCTTGCACGGCCGCAGGAGAGATCAAACTGATCAGGTGGACAGCACCGCCAACGCTTTTGGCTTTTTGAATGAGCGTCCGGAGTTGCGGATTGTCGCTCAGGCTTTCCCCATCCTCGCCGGCAATGGCTTTGGCGATGCGCAAGGTTGCCTGGGTCTCGATCCGACCGGTGCCTATGGCGCGGTGTCCGGCCTCTGCATTTCCCGGTTGATTGGGTGCCAGGCCCACAGCTTCACCGCTTGTTGCAAGCATTGTGCGCACGCCGCGTGCTGCCAGACGGTCGAAGATAGGTGTTTTGGCTTCGGCAATGGCATTTGCCTCCGCGTCGGCACGATTGCCCCAGCCATCCAGGATGGCAAGAACGACCGGTTCTGTGTTTGCCGAACGTGCCATTTAAACTTTGTCTCCAGCGTGGGTGCGTGTGTTGCGCGCTATGCGTATCATATTCACAGATTGTGTTGTCACCAAAGTGAGAGAATCACTTTGGTGCAAAGTGCAGCGGACCCTAATTATAGGGCCAGACCCTGTCCAGATCGTGCGATTTGGTCGAACCATTATGTCCCTTGTCCGACCTAGCCTTCCCGGTGATAGGGATGGCCTGAAATAATGGTGCTCGCGCGGTAAATCTGCTCGGCCAGCATGACCCGTGCGAGCATGTGTGGCCATGTCTGGCTTCCGAAAGAGAGGGTGAGATCCGCCCGCGCGCGAACGGGATCGCTCAGGCCTCCCGCTCCCCCGATGACGAATGCGGTCGTGGGGATGCTTTCATCACGCCAGCCACGCAGGCGTTCGGCAAAGCCCAGGCTCTCAAGTGACTTCCCGCGTTCATCCAGGGCGACAAGTTTCGCTCCGCTTGCGAGCGACGAGAGGATTTTTTCCCCTTCGCGTGCGGCCAGTTCCATTCGGTCCAGGCGTTTTTTCTCTTCCACCTCGATGAGGGTCACGGGCCCCAATGTGACCGTACGGCTCATGGCTTCGATGCGGTCCAGATAATTCTGAAAGAGGTCGCGTTCAGGACCGGCTTTCATGCGTCCAACGGCAATAATATCGATACGCATGATGGAGGTTCTTTGGTTGAGAGCGTGCGATCAGTTGATCGCGACACGCTCTGCCGTGACATCTGCAGACCACATTTGTTCCAGACGGTAGAACTCGCGCACTTCCGGACGGAAAATATGAACGATAATGTCACCACTATCGATCAATACCCAGTCGGCCTGATTTAGGCCTTCAACGCGCGCATTACCGTAGCCTGCTTCCTTGATGTGGCGCAGGATGTGGTCCGCCAGAGCGCCAACATGGCGCCCGGAACGACCGCTTGCCACGACCATATGGTCGGCAATCGCAGACTTGCCGGCGAGGTCGATCGAAACGATATCCTCAGCCTTGTCGTCGTCCAGGCATTTAACGACCAGGTCCAGAAGGGCCTTTGAATGTATTTTGGATGATGTGCTGCCGGTGGTTGCGCTGTCACCGGCCCCGGCTTTTTTCCGGGTTGGGACGTTGTCGTCCGAACTATGTGCGCTCAGGGATCACTCCTTGTCCCGGCCATGGACGGGCGTCATGGGCGCGGGCTCTTGTCTCACCGTCTTTTCAATTGGGCTGTCAGCTGCCACGGCAGATCGGGGGGCCGTGTACGGGCCTTGAGCCCTTGCTTTTGAAATATGACCGCTTGCGCCGCGGTTTGCAATCCAAGACGACAGCAAATGCGGATTTTTGATTAAATGTGCTTAAAATTCAGGGGGTTAGCTTGGCGTCCGGGCGCGAATTTGTGTTGCTGAAAGGGGGCTTTGTGGCCCGTTGAGGAAGCATATGGCTGGTGCGTCCCGATCGGCGAGCAAGGGTGCGTCTGCGGCATCCAGACACGCGAAGCGATAGGCGTGGGCGGCGGGTGATAGTCGTGCTTTCAACGTATAGCCTGGACGGGGGTAAATTGCGACCGGCATGGTTTCAACGAGCGTTTGCCACCTGGCCCAGCGTGGCAGCTGGATCATGTTGTCGGCTCCCATCAACCAGACGAATTTTGTGGCCGGAAAGCGTGTGCGCAAGGCTTGTACGGTGTCGATGGTAAAGCGTGTGCCAAGCCGGGTTTCAATGTCAGTGACAAAAATACGAGGGTGGTGCGCCATCTTCTGCGCCGCGGCAATGCGGGTCTGTAAGGGCGCCATTTCGCGGGGCGATTTGAGCGGGTTTTGCGGGGAGACCAACCACCAGACCTGGTCCAGTCGCATTTGTCGCAATACCATGAGGGACAGAAGGCGATGTCCGGCATGGGCCGGATTAAATGACCCGCCAAGCAGGCCGACCTTCAAGCCCGGCGTGGTGATAAGCGGACGGTCCATGAAGCTGACCTCTAGTTGGGGCGCACCTGGCCGCGTCCGCGCACCTGATATTTGAAGCTTGTCAGTTGCTCCAGTCCAACGGGCCCGCGGGCATGGAATTTTCCGGTGGCAATTCCAATTTCCGCTCCCATGCCGAACTCCCCTCCATCAGCAAACTGCGTGGAGGCGTTATGGAGGACGATGGCGCTGTCTACTTCGTTCAGGAAGCGGGTAGCGGCGATTTCGTCTTCCGTGACAATGCAGTCCGTGTGATCGGAACCGTAGGCGTCAATATGTTCCATTGCCGCTTTGATCCCATCAACGACAGCGATGGAAATGATGGCGTCGAGATATTCGGTCTCGAAGTCCGTTTGGGTGGCGGGCTTGACGCGGGCGTCGGCTGCCTGCGTAGTGGTGTCACCGCGTACTTCGCAGCCGGCATTGATCAATGCGTCAATAATAGGTGAGAGGTGCGTGCTCTCTGCTTTCCGGTCAACAAGGATGGTTTCTGCGGATCCGCAAATGCCGGTGCGCCGCATTTTTGCGTTTACGATGATCTCTTTTGCCATTTCCAGGTTGGCGTCTTCGTGCACATAGACATGGCAAAGTCCGTCCAGATGCGCGAAGACGGGTACGCGTGCTTCGGCCTGTACACGTTCAACCAGGCTGCGCCCACCCCGGGGAATGATGAGATCAAGTGATCCGTTGATGCCTGACAGCATTTCGCCGACGGCGGCGCGGTCTGTGGTGGGGACCATCTGCACGGTATGATCGGGCAGATTGGCGGCGGCCATACCCTCTTCCAGGCAGGCGAAGATTGCGCGGCTGGAATGAAAACTTTCTGAGCCACCTCGCAGAATAGCTGCATTGCCAGCTTTCAGGCACAGAACGGCGGCGTCGGCAGTGACATTGGGGCGACTTTCATAGATCACGCCAATAACGCCCAGGGGAACGCGCACACGCGAAATGTTAAGCCCGTTGGGGCGGTCCCAGTTTGCGATTACATCGCCGACGGGGTCTTTCAGGCTTGCGACTTCTTCGATCCCCTTGGCAATGGCTTCAATGCGGGCATCGGTCAGCAAAAGCCGGTCCAGCATGGCTGGGGCCAGTCCTTTCTCGCGTCCGGCTTCCATGTCACGCGCATTCGCTTCCAGAATGTCACCAGCGTTTGCGCGTACCAGCATAGCGCTTGCAAGCAGGGCGGCATCCTTCTGTTTGGTTGGCAAGGTTGCCAGGCCTTTGGCTGCTTTACGGGCGCGAGTGCCGATCTCGGCCATCATGGCCTTGATGTCGTCATTGGCGGCGCTCAGTTCTGCGATGCTCATGAACCTAACCTTTCCTGGCTGACTTCTTGTTGTCGGTTTTTTTCAGCACGAGATCATCGCGGTGAACCATCTCCGTTCTTCCACGATATCCGAGCAGGGCTTCAATTTCACTGCTGTTGTGGCCTGCGATCGCTCCGGCATCTTTGCTGCCATAAGCGGTGAGACCACGCGCGACCTCCTGTCCTTCCTGATCTTTGATCAGAATAGCATCGCCGCGCTGAAACGTGCCGGTTACGGCTGCAACACCTGCAGGAAGGAGGCTTCGTCCTTCTTTGAGTGCTTTGGCTGCGCCATTGTCGACGATGATGCAGCCTGAGGCCTGAAGGGCGCCAGCGATCCAGCGTTTGCGGGCGGTGGCGGGATCTGAGTGAGCGTCGAACCAGGTGCAGCGCGCGCCCTGATTGATCGCGAGGAGCGGGCGGTGTACGCGCCCCGTTGCAATAACCATATGACAACCGGACTGGGTTGCAATCTTTGCCGCCGTGATCTTTGTTTTCATACCACCGCGCGAGAATTCCGACGCGGCATCTCCGGCCATCACTTCGATCTCGGGCGTAATGAAAGACACTTCGGGAATGTGGTGTGCGTCGGCTGTGCCCGGTGGAGCTGAATAGAGGCCGTCAATATCGGAAAGCAAAACAAGACAGTCGGCGCTGATCATGGATGCGACGCGGGCGGCCAGGCGGTCATTATCCCCATAGCGAATTTCACTGGTGGCGACCGTGTCGTTTTCGTTGATGACCGGAACGGCACCAAGGCGTACTAGCGTATTGACGGTTGAGCGCGCGTTCAAATAGCGGCGGCGCTGCTCTGTGTCGTCGAGTGTCACCAGTACCTGGGCGGTGGAAAGGTTTCGGTGTGCCAGGCTTTCCTGAAAGGCATGAGCCAGATGGATTTGTCCGGCAGCAGCGGCGGCCTGGCTTTCTTCCAGACGCAAGGGGCCGCGGGGCAGTTTGAGCACATGGCGACCGAGCGCAATCGCCCCGGATGAGACAATCACGACGTCCTGGCCGCGTGTGCGCATGTCTGCCACATCGTCCATCAGTGCATCGAGCCAGGTGCGATCCAGCTTGCCGGTGTCGCTATCGACCAGCAAAGCAGAGCCGATTTTGATGACGACACGCTTTGCCTGTTCGAGCCTTGAATTGGCATTGGCTTTCATGGCCGCCACCCTTCAGGCTCGGCCTCCTGCTCCGCGGCTTTTTCGGCGGCGCGGGCGGCCTTAACCTCTTTCAGGATCAAGTGAAGCACCTCGCGGACATTGATGCCTGCGACGCCCGACAAGGTCATGACGGATTGGCCGCAGGCTTCTTCAAGCTCGGCTTTGCGCGTTACGAGGAGATCTTCTGTCAGAGCATCGCACTTGTTCAGTGCAATGATAACAGGCTTCTCATCCAGCCCCTGGCCATAGGCGCGCAGTTCTTCCTTGATGGTGTGATAATCGTCGGCAATGGTTTCGCTTGTGCCATCCACCAGGTGGAGGAGGATGTTGGTGCGTTCCACGTGACCGAGAAACCGGTCGCCGAGGCCGGCACCTTCGTGTGCGCCTTCGATGAGGCCCGGAATGTCGGCAATGACAAAGCTCTCACCATCAAACTCCACAACACCCAGATTGGGGTTCAAGGTGGTGAAAGGGTAATCGGCAATTTTTGGTTTGGCGCGGGAGACGGCTGCAAGGAATGTACTTTTTCCTGCATTGGGCAGGCCGACAAGGCCAGCGTCTGCGATCAGTTTCAGCCGCAGCCATATCCACATTTCCTGGCCTTCAAGGCCGGGGTTCGCGTGGCGTGGGGCCTGATTGGTCGAGCTTTTGAAATAGGCATTACCGAAGCCGCCATTGCCGCCGCGTACGAGGACAATGCGCTGCCCGACTTCTGTCATATCGGCGATCAGCGTTTCGTTATCCTCTTCAAAAACCTGCGTTCCCACGGGTACTTTCAAAATGGCATCGTCGCCATTGGCGCCGCCGCGGTTCTGCCCCATGCCATGGGTACCGGTTTTGCCTTTGAAGTGCTGTTGGTAGCGGTAATCGATCAGCGTGTTCAGGCCATCGACGCATTCAACAATGACGTCGCCCCCTTTACCGCCATCGCCGCCATCCGGGCCGCCGAATTCGACAAATTTCTCCCGCCGGAAGCTGATGCAGCCAGCTCCCCCGTCGCCGGAGCGTACATAGATTTTCGCTTGGTCTAAGAATTTCATAACGGTTTGTTTTGCGCCTGCCAGCGCTCCCGGGTCAAGTGATAGTCGATAGAGGCCATGTCTTTATCCTGCGCCAGGCAGGGGCGCGTGCTTTCGCCTGTTTTCTCGAAGCCGGATTTGGTTAATACGCGGCCTGACGCCGGGTTGTTGATGTAGTGACCGGCGGTCAGCTTCTCGATGGCCAGGATATCGAAAGCAAAATTGATGAGAGTGCGCGCTGCTTCGGTCGCAATCCCTTTGTTCCAATATGGTTCGCCAAGCCAGTACCCAAACTCCATCGTGTCTGGCGCTGTCTGGTGAATGCCGATAGCGCCGACAAGGCCTTGCTTCATCTCAATCGCGAAAGGCCAGTCTGTGCCTGCTTTTCTGGTTTCTGCGTGGGTTGAGATCCAGGCTTTGCCGTCTGCTTCGGTGTAGGGAAAGGGGACGCGGGCAAGCATGGCAGCGACGCTCCAGTTGTTCAGCAATTCCGTCACGCGTGGGGCATCATCCAACGTGAAGGGCCGGAGGCGCATTTTGTTTCCCGCGAGGGCAAGTGTCTCGGCAATCATATCAACGTCTCCATCATGACGCGGCGCTGGGCTGGAGAGGGAAACGAAAAGAGGGAGATNGCGAACCATCTCCCTCTCGAAGTCTTTGGTTGGTCCGCCACCCGCAGGCGACGGTGCACCTGCTATCAATCAGCTGCTTTGGCAGCCGGCATGTCTGCCGGGACGACGGATACGTAGGTCCGGCCGCCTGAACGGGTGCGGAACTCTACTGTGCCATCGACTTTAGCGAAGATTGTATGGTCCTTGCCCATGCCAACATTTGTGCCGGGGTGCCATTTGGTGCCGCGCTGACGAAGGATGATGTTGCCTGGCACAACTGCCTGACCACCGGCCTTTTTCAGGCCAAGGCGACGACCTTCACTGTCGCGACCGTTCCTTGACGAACCACCTGCTTTTTTATGAGCCATTTGCCCTTAACTCCAGTTATCTGTGCTGCGGCCTCAGCCTGCTGCAATCTCTGTGATTTTCAGGAAGGTTTCGTGCTGACGATGACCCGCGCGACGGCGATAGTTCTGCCGGCGCTTTTTCTTGAAGATCAGAACCTTGCGGCTGCGACCCTGTTCGATGATCTCAGCCTTGACTGAGGCTCCGGCGAGAACGGGCGCGCCAACTTTCGTCGCTGCACCTTCACCGCCGACCATCAGAACATCNGTCAGATCAATCTTGTCACCCGCTTCGCCATCGAGTTTCTCAACTTTGATAACGTCGTCTTTGGCGACCCGGTATTGCTTGCCGCCTGTGCGGATAACTGCGAACATCTTGAAATTCCATGCNAAGCGTAACACGGCAGCCACGGGGCGCCGATGAGTGGCGCGCACTATAGCTGTGCCTTGAGGCGTGTCAACCCGGGATGGCCTGATTTCGGGCTGAATCCATGAGTCATTTCCGCGATTTAGCNCGGTTCCGGCCAAATGGGGCCAATCCACTCAATCTGCGCTCTCAACACGCTTGCTGAGAGGCTGACTGTTGGATACNGCCTCCAGCATGTCCGCAGACCCGAACACTGAGCCACCTGTCCGGGCACCGAGCGCGTAGTCAGGTGGCACGATTTCCGGGCCTTGGCCTGCGGGNAAGGGCGGGGTGTAGTAACCCAGCGCATAAGACCCCATCGCATACCCGATCATAGCCTGAAGGTCTGGTGCCAGTGTTCGGGCNATGTCCGGCGGGCAGGACAGGTACTGGTTTTCCTCCTGACGGAGCCAGCCCAGCGTGTAGGTGATGTTGAGGCCCCAGCGGTCGCTCTGGCTTTGGTTGGCACCGCCGCCGTGAAACACGGAACCGGTGTAGATGAGGACCGAGCCTGCCGACATTTCAGCATAACCGATCTCTGATNCTCCGGGTTGGCGGTCGTCCGGCCAGCTTGTGGAACCGGGAACNACCTGGGTTGCCCCGTTTTCCTTTGTGAAGTCGGTCACGGCCCAGATCGTGTTCAATTGTGGTTCGATCCCTTGTAGATACTTGCCCCAGGCCCAGCGATCCCGATGGATAGGTTGTTTGGGCTGGCCGGGTTTGATGCGGATGACNTGGGTCAGGTGCAATTGATAACGTTGGCAGTTTGGCAACAGAAAGTCGTCCGCGGCGGCCAATATCNGCGGGTTCATGATCAGATCACGGCATTTNGGCGATCGCGCGACGAGCGCCCCGGTGCGGGTTGTGAANTGNCCGGTGAAATCGTCCCGTCCGTTCTCTGTTGCCTCNACATAAGGGGCAAGCTCTCCCTTCAGTGTCGCGACGTCGTCGGGTGAGAGAATATCTTTCAGAATGACGGCGCCGTCCTTTTTCAGGGNGGCCATNATTTGCNGTTTTGAGGNCGTCCCCGGGAGTGTTTTCACGCATGATGTGGTCATTGTGCCGATACCTCCAGATGTGTGGTTGNGTTGGTCAGGGCGTTTACNCCCCATGTCAGGTGCTGTACCTGGCGGGCGGGGGGCCAGCCCTGCGGGTCAAGGGTCGCACGGACGAGAATGCCGTCGACGAGGGCGATCAACAGGTTGGCTGTCGTGGTGAGAGCGTCAGGTGTGTGGCTTTTGAGAGCCGGGATGCTGCTCAGTATCCTCACGAGGGCCTCGACGAACTCCTCGTAATACTGGCGATGCATGCAGGACAGGGAGGGGCGACCTATGGATTGGCTGAAAAAAGCGAGCCAAACTCTGGCGGCCGCATGTCCGTCCCTNTCCAGTGGCAGGAATGCGAGCAATGCAGGAATGAGCCCGTCTTCTGTGCTGTTGGCTTGCGCGAGGGCGGTTTCGATCACATGGTCCAGAGCCGCGGCGACGACCTGATCCTTGTCGTTGAAGTAATGGGTCAGGCTGCCCGTGGTGAGGCCAGCTTCCCGTGCAATATCCACCAGGCGGAGGTTCTCCAGCCCCTTCTCCGCGATGACGGATATGGCGGCCTCTGCAAAGAGTTTTCGACGTTCTATNGGGTCTACTTTTTTTGGCATAACCNTTATTATATAAAAAATANAAATGAGGGCAATCCGGAAAATGTCCGGNGGGAGCGGGGTTGTTTACGGTGCGGNTGTGGGAGAGAGGTGCAGGCCGGAGATGCTTGCGACATCTCCGGCCAACCTGTTGAACAAAGCACAAGGGGGTGAGGGTGCTGACCGGCCAGAGGGGGTCTGACTGTCAGGTGCTCTGTTCTCAGGCATCTCTNGGCCGTCTCAGGCTTTTGCCATCGACAGAAACAATNTATGTGGGAAAAATTCCCACGTCAATAAAAATGTGGGTAGTTTTCCCACATATCTTTGCTATGCTCCGGATATGGGAGAAATCAGCGAAAATTCCGGTGAAGGTTTCGGGCCTCAAACCGCTTTTGTCGGCGCCGTGCGCNGGCTCTTGCGGCCGCTTGTCCAGGGNCTNGTCAAGCGCGGGGTGCAGTTGCCGCAACTGATTGAAGAATTGAAATCTCTCTACATCGAAGTGGCGCATGAGGAAGCCGTACGCCATGGCCGTGTCACGCAAAGTGCGCTGAGTGTGATGACGGGTGTGCATCGCAAGGANGTAAAGCGGCTGATGGATGAGGGGCCAGGGCACAATGTGCCTCCGGCGCCGGCGACACTTGGGTCAAAGCTTGCCGGCATATGGATGGCACGGGCCCCNTTTCTGGAAAGTGATGGCACGCCCAANCCTCTTTTTGAACGGCGATCCGACGGGTCTCCGAGTTTTGAGGAGCTTGTTGAAGAGGTCAGCCGTGATGTGCGGTCCCGGGCGGTTCTGGATGACTGGTTGAGGCTCCATGTGGTGAACCGTCGCGACGATGGCAAAATTGATCTCAACACAGATGCTTTTGTTAGCGCGGACGGCGAGGCTGAGGCGCTGCACTTTTTCGGGCGCAACCTGAGAGACCATGTGGCGGCGGGTCTGCACAATCTGGATGGTCAGACACCGCGCTATATCGACCGGGCGGTTTTCTATCCAGGTCTGACGGCAGCGTCGGTTGAAAAACTGAGACAGCTTGCAANCGATCTCGGGGCGAAAGCCATTCGCGATGTCAATCGTGAGGCGCTGCAATTGTCGACACAGGACCGAACGCGCGGCACGGGTGGGCAGCGGATGACGTTCGGTGTCTATTTCTATGCAGAGCCGCCTGAGGANCTGGGTGAGTTGAAGGACCGGGGGAATAAAGGAACGAACGGTCAGGCCGGGGTGACAGATGAGGCGCAAACATGAAGCGTNTTCTTGTTGCGGGTCTTCTTCTTGGCTCCGGTGTCCTGCTCAGCGGGTGCAGNCTTTTTGGTCCGCTCACTGTTGCCTCGTCNTCGNCGTCTGATCTCTCCCGGCCTGATCCCTACGGGAACGAAAGCGGTGTCGGGGGAACCGGNTTTGTTCCNGGTGATGCGGACGAAGGCGTTGGAGGGACCGGGATTGCGCTGAACNGTAACCAAACGACCGCTGAGGGAGACGAAGGTGTCGGCGGGACCGGTATCTTTGGTGTGATCTCCGCCTTTGGCAGCATTGTTGTGAATGGTGTGCATATTGATTATGAGCCTGCAACCTCTGTCTCTGTTGATGGGGAGAGCGGCTCGTCGGAAGATTTTGCTATCGGGCAAACGGTGGCTGTGGAGGCGACCCCGGTCGGGGAGCGATATCAGGCGCGGCTTGTAGAAATTCAGCACGCGGTGATAGGCCCGGTTGAAAGTGTCGATGCGTTGAACCGTCAGTGCGTTGTTCTGGGGCAGACAATTCTGGTGCCGGAGACGCACAAGATGCCTGTGCCTGGCGAATGGGTAAAAGTCAGCGGTCTTAGAAATGAAGATGATCGCGTCCTGGCGAGCCGTATTGAGATTACGCCTGAGGCAGAGCGCGGGCTGGTGCGGGGTATTCTGACTTCCGGGCAAAACGGGTTCTCTCTCTCGGGGTTGCCGGTGCGTGGTGTGCTGCCACATGTTGTCCCCGGTGATGAAGTGCTTCTGCGCGGGCATGTAGGGGCTAGCGGTTTCGAGGTGAAACAGGTTGCTGTTCAACCGGATGAACCTTTTGGCGGACGTATGAAGGATTTGCTGATTGATGGTGCCGTGCGTGTGCGGCCTGATGGGTCCGTCTATGTGGCGGGTCATAATTGGCGTCTTCCACCTCATGTAATGGTGACGGGTGGCTCCATGCGATCGCAGGGACTGCGCGGCCGGTATCTGTTGCGTGGGCCATGGCGACCGGACGGCCTGAACGTTGTGCCCGATACTCGGACAAGCGGCGAGCGGCAGCATGGCCTGCCGACGCGTGGTCAGGTGCCCCTGTCTACATCGCCTGCGGGCGGTGGCGGTGAGACTGTGGAGAAGAGCCGACGAACTCGCGGGATCGAATGGCCGCCTGAACTGTCGAGAGAGCGCACCCGTGTGCCGGGAACACTGAGTGATCCAGATCGCCGGACCATGGAACCTGCGCGTGCGCCGTCGATTGAGAGGCGGGTTGATCCGGCGGGTGGCCGTGTGTTGCGGAACCCTTCAAGGGGAAGCCGTGCGCCGGGCAATGTTCCATCTCTTCCCGGTACTCGGACACTTCCCGATGTTCCGGCGATTCCAGGTGGGGCGAGGTCATTTCCCCTGATGCCGCATGAGGGGCAGCGTTAACGCGAAGCCCCGTGTTTCCTTTGTGGTCTTACGGCTTGTGCGTACTGCTTCTGTTTTCCCATGTGCGATAGGCGCTGAGGCCAAAAAAATAAAAGGATGAAAACAACCAGGCCCCAAAGGCCGCAGGGTCGGTTTTCAACAGGGGCTGTTCGGTGGCGGAAACAATCAGCCACAGACTTGAAAAACTCCAGGTTGCGGTCATGAAGATGGTGAGGAGCCGAAACCGCGTGACCCGAAACGGGTGAACGAATTTGAGCGGGACGAAAGTCAGTATCCCCAAAGCCCCAATAATGGCGAGGTTCATCCACGGATCCAAACCCAGCAGAATGAAGTAGAGGACCACCAGGTTCCACGTTGCGGGGAAACCGCTGAAATAATTATCATCGGTCTTCATGTCTCTGTTGCCGAAGCAATAGAGCGCCGTGATCATGATGTAGCTCGCCGCCGCCAGTCCGTATCCTTCAGGGACCAGCTGCAGATACCAGATCATCAGCGCCGGGATGGCGGTGTAGGTGAGATAGTCGATCACCAGGTCGAGGATGGCACCATCAAAGCGTGGCGTGTAGCGGGTGACCTCGAAGCGCCGTGCCAGTGGGCCATCCAGCCCGTCAATCAGCAATGCCAGACCCAGCCACAAAAGGCTTGCCTTGGGGTTTCCTTTCATCAAGGCATCAATGGCTAGAAGGGCCGGGATCAGGCCCGAGGCGGTAAAGGCATGAATTGCCCATGCGCGTGTTTTGGGCCAGATGTCTGTCGGAGCTTTTTCTGCGTGATCTGTCATGAAGGCACGCTAAGCGGTCTTGTGGGGAATGGGCAAGCGTTCGTGGCTGTTTTTATCGGAGTCAGGCGACGCGGATGTAACCGGCAAGCCCCGTCTTCTGGTGTTCGATAACGTGACAGTGGAATGCCCAGTCCCCCAAATTATCGGCGACCAAAGCGATATCGAGTGTTTCTTCCCGCAGCAGGAGAGCTGTATCTGTCCAATTGTTGGCGACTGCCCTTTTATTGGAGCGGATGGGCAGAAAAGTCAGGCCGTGCAGATGGATGGGATGTTCGTTGGGGCTTTCATTGCGTAAACGCAGGATGTGGCTTTTCCCGTGTTTTAAAACAGCCAATGGGCCGGTGCCCGACGCATCGCCGGGCCATGGGGTGCGATTGATTGACCAGAATGTGTAGCCCATGGTGCCGCAAAACCCGTTATTGGGCAGATCCCCAGAGGGTGACCACCCGAAGACGAATTCATGGACTTCCGCATTTTCCAAGCGGGGGATGCTGAGCGGGTTTGCGGGAAGGGCGCGCAGGTCCCCGATCGCGTGTTTGATGTCCCGACCGATAGCGCGCAGACGGGCGAGCGGGCGTTCGCGGTTCCCGCTCATGGTCAGGAGGCTGATTTCCTGCCCCTCATCCGTCGGCATTTTGAGGGCAATATCCACGCGTTGTCCGGGGGACAGAATAAGAGGGGCTTCTTTTGTCGGCCAGGGTACGGGCTCGACAACCGGATGGCCATCCATGGCGATGATGATGCCCTTGCCTTCGGGCAGGGCCAGCCGATAGATGCGGGATGTGTCGCTGGCCAGAATGCGCAATCGTACCAGACCGCCGGCGGCGGCATCATATACCGGCTGGCGCTGCCAGTTTGCGGTCAGGACGTTCCCAAACGTACCGGCACGTGCCGCGCCGCGGGCAGTGTAAATATCCTTGAACTGATTATCCCGACCCAATCTGAAGTCACGCAGATTAAGGGTGATCTCGTCGTCGAAGCCCGGCGCTTCTTCCTCTTCAACGATCAGCATGCCCGTAAGGCCGCGCGCCATCTGATCCATGGTCATGCAATGGGGATGATACCAATATGTGCCTGCGTCCTGTGGTGTGAACCTGTAGGTATAGGCATCATTTTCCCCCATCGGGATCTGGGTGAGATAGGGCACGCCGTCCATCTCGTTGGGCAGGCGCAATCCATGCCAGTGCATGCTTGTATAATCTTTAAGGCGATTGGTGATATGGGCCGTGAACTCTGCGCCCTGGCGAATGCGCAAAACGGGTGGTGGTGCGTCTCCGGAGAGGCTGACCATGTCTGTTGTGATCCCGTGTCCCGTCAAATCGAACTGCGCGGCCTGGATATCCAGGCTGACATTTTGGTTTGCCGGTGCCGCGTTCTGCGGTGTGCAGGCACCTAAGCCAGGAGTACAGGCAAGAGCGGTTGATGTTTGCAGGAAGCGGCGGCGGCTGATCATGAGCGTATCTGCGTTTGGTTTCAGGTTCCGTGGGTTGTCGTGTCACAGTTTATGGGCACCCTGTCTACAGTATGACGGTTTCGTCTGCGGGTTTGGATGCGACATAGCGCACATGTTCATCTTTGTGTTTGGTGGGCCACCTTTTTTGGACAGATTAAAGGTGTATATACATCTTTTTGAACAAGGATGTAGCCTATGAGCAAGAAAGTGGTTTTTGAAACAAATGGCGATGTCGGTCTTATTCGGCTGACGGATGCCCCGCTTAACCTGTTTGGTGATGTGTTTGTCGCGGAGCTGGATGAGGCGGTTACGGCAGCCGAGCGATCTTCCATTCGTGGCCTGTTGATACTGGCTGATGGGCCCCATTTTTCGGGCGGCGCCGATGTTCGCATTTTCCAAGGCAAGTCGGCGGCGGCGGCGCGCGAGATGTTTGAGCGCTACATTCCCGTCATTCAGCGACTGGAGGCGTTGCCGGTTCCCACGTTGGCGGCGGTGCAGGGTTTTTGCCTGGCAGCCGGGCTTGAGCTCGCGCTTGCCTGTGACATGATCTTTGCTGCGCAGACTGCGCGCTTTTCCCAAGTGGAAGCATTGATCGGTACAACAACCTTGCTGGGCGGGGCACAACGACTTGCGGCGCGGGTGGGCGTGGCGCGGGCGAGAGAGATTGTCTACACGGCCGATCTTTATGACGCGCGCACGTTCGAGGCGTGGCACATCGTCAATCGTGTGGTGACGGACGAGCTGTTGCAGGACGAGGCGATGGCCTTTATCCAGCGGCTTGCCAAAGGGCCGACGAAAGCGTTTGCTGCTGACAAGGCGCTGGTGCGTGAAGCGCAGCTCAACGGCATTGAAGCGGCGGATCGCCTGATCCTGGATATAGGGGCTGCGCTTTTTGAGACGGAAGACATGCAGGCTGGCGTTGAGCGTATCCTGCGTGAAGGGGCGCGCAACGCCCGCAAATCGCCCCGGTTTAAAGGCTGTTAGAAAGACTTTCCGCCTCCCCGGGCCGCCCTTCTGAACTTCGTGTCAGAAGGGCGCTTGCCGGGATAGAGCGTTTTATCCACTGCAGCCAGATTGGCGGCGAAGTCCATCCAGAGCGGCATACCGATTTTTCCAACAAACTCGGCTTGCGCCTTCTCCCAGTAGGGAATGGCTTTCTCAAGACGTTCCACCCCGTCCGTTGTCAATGTCAGGTCGCGCACGCGCGCATCTTTGTCATTTACCTCGCTTTGGACCCATCCGGCTTTTATCAAAGGCTTCAGGTTGCGGGTCAGGGTGGTTCGATCGATCACCAGTTCGGTCGCCAGGTCATGAATGGAGATCGTTTCAAACGCGGCGATAGCGTTCAGGAGCGTGAACTGGGTAATCCGGATATCCACGCGGGACAGGTGTTTGTCGTAGAGCTGGGTCACGGCTCGTGTTGCCTTGCGCACGGACAGGCACGCACAATCCGCTCCGATGGATACGGCCTTTGTCCTTAAGGGCTTTGAGGGTTGACCTGCTGTCAGTTTTGCATTCGCTGTTTTTGATGAGGTCATCTTTCTTTCCTTTAACTGACGTCGCCATAGACCGGGAAGCAGGCGAGGAACTGTTGTAGCAGATCCTTCGGTCCGTTCAGGCCAATATGCTCATCCTGAAGGGCCGCATCCAGATCGAATTGCTTTGTGAAGGCGGACATCCATGTTTCCGGTGATGTGGTGATGGTTATGTCAGCTGTGCCCAGCTTGCCAAATTCGATCTCCAGCCGTCGTTGAGTGACCTTGAGAGTCGCTTCCATTGGTGCGTCACCGGTCAGCAGCAGATGGCAGGTGAGGTCGAGGTGGCCGGCTTTGCGTCGCTGGAAGGTCAATGTGAGATTGAACAGGAATGAGAAGATTTCCGACGCCTCAACCGTCCAGCGGACGCGCTTTGGCGTTTTGCTGGGAAAACGGGATGGGACAAGTTTCTCCGCATCTGATCCTTCCAGCACATAGATTGTTTCTTTCATCTCCTGCAGCGGCTTCACATAGCGGTCGGCAAAGGCGATGCGGTCTTCAAGATAGGGCGCGATGACATTTTCCCCGGCCGGGCACACTGAAACGCAATAGGCGGCCTTGTAGTTGGGTTTGAACGAAAGGCTTTGCCACAGCGCAACGGTCTCTCCCGGTGTCACCTTGTCGCGGAAATCCTGTTTGCTCGTGGCAGCGGCCAGTTCTTCGCTCCAGTCGAGAAAGCCACCCAGAAAATCCCGGTAATTGTGGGTGTAGCAGGCAGAAAAATTGAAACTGCCGTCCGGGCCGATGGCTTCGACAGGGCAGGCTGCGACGCAGAGCTTGCAGTCCACACACGGGTTGTAGTCGAGGGGTTTGCTCTCTTCGCTGACCCGGTCCTCCAACACAATCGTGTCTAGAACGATAAAGTTGCCGAATTCCGGGTGAATGACGTTGCGGTGCAACCCCATTTTGCCGAGCCCGGCCGCTTCGGCGACGGGTTTGTGTGCGATATACCAGCTCTTTCCAGGGAAGGTTTGCACTTCCATGGGAAACGCGGCAATGGCGTTGACGGCCGGAATGCCCAGATCTTCCAGCTTTCTTACGACATGGCGCCCCGCTTCGTTCACCGTGTCGTAGGCCTCATGGAATTCATGATTGGCTATGGAGCGCGTGTGAGACTGGACGGCCCCCCTGTTCATGCGCGCCACGATACTGATAAGGGTTTTTGCACGGGGGAAGCGCATGGAAATTTCAAGCTGCTGGCTGGCAAGCTCCGGCCGGTCCACAGAAACAAAACCGACATCATCTGCGCCGGCCTCAAGGCAAACAGCGCGGAGCCAGTCTGCCTTGATGGCACCGCTCTCGTCGCGAGGGATCTGGGCGGCCGGGCTTTTTCCGTTCCGAACTTTTTTAACTGTTGGGTGATCGTCTAGACGCATGAGCTTTGTTCCTCCGGTGGCTTTCGTGAAAGAAATATAAGTGTATATACATCTATTTCAAGGCGAGCCGGCTTTTTTTGGTGCATGCGCGGGGGCGCTTGTGCCCAAAACCGCGGAAAGTCCGGAAATCGGGCATATTATTGTGGCGAAGTGGGGGTGATGGCTTGTGTCGCTTGCGACTTCTGTTACATTCCGCCGCCATTAGACCAACCGCTTTGAGTGGTTTCAGCGGAGAGGTGCCGGAGTGGTCGAACGGGGCGGTCTCGAAAACCGTTGTGCTGGCAACAGTACCTAGGGTTCGAATCCCTATCTCTCCGCCATTCACTGTTCTTCTCATCATCCGCTGGTTTTTGGCCTTAGAGATATTGAGGGGCTGGAATAGGTGAGCCGCGCCATTGTTATGAATATACGCCACGCAAAAAAAGCCGATGAGGATGCGATCTGGAGAATATTCCAGGAAGTCGTTTCTCCCGGGAATACGTACGTTTTTTCGTCAGAGATTTCGCGAGAGGAAGCGCTGTCATATTGGATGGGAGACGCGACTTGGATGGGAGACGCGACGCACTGCTATGTTTTGGAAGAAGCAGGCGAAATATTGGGCACCTATATCATTAAAGATAATCAGCCTGCTTTGGGCGCGCATGTGGCGAATGCGAGTTTTATGGTGAGTAGCGAGGCGCGCGGCAAGGGCGTTGGTGAAGCAATGGGTCTTTCCGCTTTGAGGCAAGCAAAAGAGCTCGGTTACCGAGCCATGCAGTTCAACATGGTGGTGTCAACCAATGCCGGCGCTGTAAGGCTGTGGAAGAAGCTGGGCTTCAAAATTGTTGGTACAGTTCCCGAAGTGTTTCGTCATCGGGAACTGGGATTTGTGGATGCGCATATCATGCACAGGTTTCTGTAAGAAACCGGTTCCAATGTGTCTTCATTTGAAGGTAGCACGAACTTCACATAGGAGACCACAGAACTCCTATGCCCATCGCGAGGAAGAGACCGGCTGCGATCGCACGGATCGTGCGTAGTGGCAAAAACGCCAGCAGCCGGTGTCCCAGAAATATTGCCGGTGCGTTGGCCAGCATCATGCCGATGGTTGTACCTGCGGTCACGAACCACAGGTCCTGAAAGCGTGCGCCGAGTGCGATGGTGGCGATCTGTGTTTTGTCCCCCATCTCCACCCAGAAGAAGGCTATGATGGTTGTGAGCAGCACGCCGTAAGGGGCGAGGGTTTGCGCCGCATCGTCCAGCCGGTCGGGGATGAGCGCCCAGACTGCCATGGCCAGAAATGACAGGGCGATCAGGTATCGAAACCAGTCTGCGTTGAGAAGCGCGGCGGCTTGTGTGCCGACAAGGGTCGCCAGAAAATGGTTTGCGACCGTGGCGAGCAGGATACCGAGCATGATCAATACCGGCCGGTGAAAGCGGGTGGCCAGCAGGATGGCCAGCAACTGGGTTTTGTCTCCCATCTCTGCAAGAGTGACAATTGCGGTGGATGTAGTGAAGGCTTCCATGGTGGTCTCGGGGTCGGGCGGCTTTTTCCAACGGACATCGGTCTCGCCACCCAACCCGAGCGGAGATCCGATGCCATTGGTCTCGCCCAAGCAATGGTTTGCTTCCTTCGCACCACGGCCTCTCGACCGAGTATGTTGACACGAAGGCCCGCCTTGTCAGGCGACTGGCTACTCCCCAGATGACGCCTTCTTATAGGCCGCTCTTATGGCCAGGGCAAGTTCACCATGCGTAGTGGGTGGAGGCCCTCTCTACAGTTGACGGGTTTTCTCAAGGCCTATCCCTTTCACCCAGGCATAGACGACGGGGATTACAATGAGTGTGAGCAGTGTGGATGAAACCATGCCTCCTATCATGGGCACGGCGATACGCTGCATCACCTCCGAACCGGTGCCTGTGTTCCACAGGATTGGCATGAGGCCCGCCATGATTGCGATCACCGTCATCATTTTGGGGCGAACACGTTCGACCGCGCCAACCATGATGGCGCGGGTAAGGTCGTGTACGTCCGGCTTGCGCCCGTCGCGCACTGCGAGTGCCTGGTGTTCTTTCCAAGCATGATCGAGATAGATCAGCATGATCACACCGGTTTCTGCGGCAACGCCTGCCAGCGCGATGAAGCCGACCGCGACCGCGACTGACATGTTGAACCCCATCCACCACATAAGCCAGATGCCACCCACCAGCGCAAAGGGTAGTGAAAGCATGACGATCAATGTCTCTGTCAATCGCCGGAAGTTGAGATAGAGCAGAAGGAATATCAGGGTGAGGGTGAACGGCACAACCAGCGTCAATCTGGCCTTGGCGCGTTCGAGATATTCAAACTGTCCCGACCATCCGATGGAATAGCCTTGTGGCAGATCAATGCTCCGGCGAACAGCCTCCCTTGCTTCATCGACATAACCACCGAGGTCGCGGCCTGTAATATCAACAAATATGTAGACGGTCAGTTGTCCGTTTTCCGTGCGAATGGATGTGGCGCCGCGCGTGCGCTCAATGCGTGCCACATCGCGCAGGGGCACATAGCCACCGCTTGGAATGGCTACCAGAACCTCCCGTCCGATGGCCTCCGGGTCTGAGCGCAGGGCGGCTGGATAGCGAATGGCCACATCATAGCGCTCTCGCCCTTCTACGGTCTGGGTAAGCGCTTCGGCGCCCAGTGCCATGGCGATGACATCCTGTACATCCTCTACCGAGAGGCCATATCGGCCCAATGCGTGACGGTCAGGTGTGATATCGAGATAATATCCCCCGATGACACGTTCAGCATAGGCGCTGCTGGTCCCATCAATGGTGTGCAGTACTGTTTCGACCTCCCGTGCTATGCGCTCCATTTCACGCAGATCTGTTCCATATATTTTGACGCCGACAGGGGTTCGAATGCCGGTTGAGAGCATATCAATGCGGGCGCGGATGGGCATGGTCCAGGCGTTGGAGACGCCGGGGAATTGCAGGGCGGCGTCCATTTCAGCGCGAAGGTCGTCAAGCGTCAGCCCGTGGCGCCACTCTTCCTGCGGTTTCAGCTGGATGATGGTTTCGATCATTTCCGTCGGGGCGGGGTCTGTTGCAGTGCGGGCGCGGCCCGCTTTGCCAAAGACACTGTCGACCTCGGGGAAGGATTTGATAATACGGTTCTGAATCTGCACCAGTTCTGCAGCCTTGGTAACCGAGAGGCCGGGCAAGGTGGTGGGCATGTACATGAGCGTCCCTTCGTTCAGGTTCGGCATGAACTCGCTCCCCAGTTGTCGTGCGGGCCAGTAGCTGACGGCGAGAATGATCAATGCCATGCCGATGGTAAGGACGCGTGCATTCAAGACCGTGTGGATGAGCGGGCGGTAGGCCGCAATCAGATAGCGGTTGAGCGGGTTTTTGTGCTCCGGGATAATTCTGCCGCGAACGAACACCACCATCAGGGCCGGCACGAGTGTCACCGACAGAAGGGCAGCCGCTGCCATGGCGAAGGTCTTGGTGTAGGCAAGCGGGCTGAAGAGCCGTCCTTCCTGGCCTTCGAGTGCGAAGATGGGCAGGAAGGAAACCGTGATAATCAAGAGGCTGAAAAACAAGGCCGGTCCGACTTCAGATGCGGCCTCAATCAATATTTGTGTTCTTGCCTTGCCCCCGGGCGCGCGCTCCAGATGCTTGTGTGCGTTTTCAATCATCACGATGGCAGCGTCAATCATCGCCCCAATAGCAATGGCGATCCCGCCCAAACTCATGATGTTGGAGCCGATACCCAGGATTTTCATCACGATGAAAGCCATCAGGATGCCAACAGGCAGCATGATAATGGCCACAAGTGAGCTTCTGAAATGAAGCAGAAAAAGGATGGTGATCAGCGCCACGATGATGCTTTCCTCGATCAGCGTGGTTTGCAATGTCTTTATGGCGGAGAGAATGAGGTTGGAGCGGTCATAGACCGGGACAATCTCCACATCATCAGGCAGGCTGGCGCTGATCTGGTCCAGTTCCAGTTTGGCGTTTGCGATGACGTCCAGCGCGTTTGCCCCGTATCGCTGGAGGACAATGCCGCTGGCAACTTCGCCCTCTCCGTTCAGTTCGGTAATGCCGCGTCGTTCGTCGGGCACCGTTTCAATTCGGGCAACGTCCCTCAATCTCAGCGGGACACCGCTTTGGGTGCGCAATGTGATGTTTTCAATATCTGTTGTTCCAGACAGGTAGCCACGGCCCCGCACCATGAATTCAAACTCGGAGAGTTCGACCGTGCGTCCGCCCGTATCCATGTTGGAGGCCCGGACGGCTCGTGCGATCTCCGACAAAGAAATATTGTTGGCCCGCATAGCGACAGGATCGACGGTGATGGAATATTGTTTCACAAAGCCGCCGACACTCGCGACTTCGGAAACACCTTCTGCCCGCGACGCTGCGAAACGCAGTACCCAGTCCTGCAACGAGCGGAGTTCGGCGAGCGAGAGATCCGTACCGGTGATAGCGTATTGATAGACCCAGCCGACACCGGTTGCGTCCGGCCCGAGTTCCGGGACCACACCTTCAGGCAGGCGGCTTGCGGCGGCATTCAGATATTCCAGCACGCGAGAGCGCGCCCAATAGGGATCCACCCCGTCTTCAAAGATGATGTAGACAAATGAGATGCCGAAAAACGAAAAGCCCCGCACCACACGGGATTTCGGGACGGTCAACATAGCAGAGGTCAGTGGGAAAGTGACCTGGTCTTCCACCACTTGTGGGGCTTGTCCGGGATAGTTGGTCAGGACAATGACCTGCACGTCTGACAGATCGGGTATCGCGTCAACAGGCGAGGTGCGCACGGACCAGATGCCGACTGCGACGATGATGGCGGTGGCAGAAAAAACCAGAACCAGGTTGTGGGCTGACCATGCAATAAGACGTGCAATCATTGGGCGTGCTCCCCGTGGTTGCTATGATCCATGTGAGAAGTGGGCAGCCGGTGTTCGCTGGCCGGTGGGGGTGCGCTCTCGTCTGCTGTCGGGGTGTCGGGTGCCAGTCCTTCCAGGGCAGCTTTCAGATTGCTTTCCGCGTCGATCAGGAAGGTGGCGGCTGAGACAATGGACTGACCGGCCGTCAGGCCCTGCAGAATTTCCACCATGTCGTTGCCGCGTCGGCCCAGTGTGACATCCTGTGGGGCGAAGCGACCTTGCCCAAGGTCCGTGAGGACAATTGTTCTGGTGCCGGTATCTATGATGGCAGTGTCGGGAACCTGCAGGGCGTCTGTCTGGTCCGTCGCGGTGATTGTTACATCGGCAAACATGCCTGCCAGAAGGCGGCCATCTTCGTTGGGCAGATCAATTCTCAGTTTGGCGGTGCGGGTCATGTCGTTCAATTCCGGGTAGATCTCGACAATCTCGCCGGTGAAAATCTCTCCGGGGTAGGACCGAAACCGGACCTCAGCCGTATTGCCGCGGGCAATGAGGCCCAAATCAGACTCTGTAATGTCCGCCATGACCCAGACCAGCGACGTGTCTGCGATGCGGAACAATGGTGCCCCGGGTGGCGACATCATGCCTTCGACAGCCATACGTTCCATGACAATTCCGTTGCGGGGGGCTCTGATCTGAATCGAGACCGGCGCTTTGCCGGTCGCGGCAATGCGGGCGATGACGTTGTCCGGTACACCCAGATTTTGCAGTCGCTGTCGGCTACCTTCGGCGCGTCGCCCGCAGCTGCGCAGATCGGATGCGTAGAGCGCGGCGGCCGAGGCGAAGTCGGGTGCATAGAGCGTGACGAGCGGGTCTCCCTCCCGCAAAGCAGTGCCGGTGGTGACGTCGGACACCGCTTCGATGAAAGCGTTTGCGCGGAGTGAAATGATGCTGATGCGGCGTTCGTCCAGTGTGACGATACCAGGCAGGCGGAGGGTGCGGGTGAAGGGCCGGTTGACGGCCAATGTTGTTCGGACACCGGTACGCTGCTGTTTGGCAGCAGAAACACGGATGGTCCCTTCTTCCTTTTTCTTGCCTTCATAGACGGGAATGTAGTCCATGCCCATGGAATCCTGTTTGGGCGTTGGTGAAGTGTCGGGCAAGCCCATCGGGTTTCGGTAATAGAGAATGCGTCGTTCGTCTGACGCCATGCTCATCATGCCGGTCTCTGAATTGTCGGTGGCGGCGGTGTCGCTGAATAGCAGATAGACCCCCGTGCCCGACACAATGGTGATAAGAGCCAGGCCGAGAATGCGACCGGAAACAGTATTTGATGATGGAAAGCGCATAAGAAAACCACGGAGAAAAAGAAGGGACCACGAGGTGACCCGCGTATTGCGCGCGCAGACATGCCGTGCGCACTCGCGGTGGGGCGTTCAGTTTCTCAGGCTTTGGGTGGTTTGGGCTGTCGGTCCGCCAGCTTGCTTTTCAGGGCTGCCAGGTGGCTGGCTGGAAAAACTGTTCTTGCAACGGGCCGGGTTTCCTCGTTGACGCCTGATGTGGCCTGCTTCAGGCCGGTGTTCCCGGCACTGCTTGCGGATGTTGCGCAAATGTCGGCGCAGTCGGGCATTTCATCGCACGGTTCCGAACAACAATCTTCCATTTCGTCCATCATGGCGCCGGACATCGTCATGTCTTGCAATGTCTGGGTGTGCTGTGTCTGATTGGCTGACATGCCTGCGTGGGAACTCTCCGTGTCCGCAAAGCTCATCGCCGTTGCGATTTGCAACGAAAGCGCGATCAGGGCGTAGAGGGCGAGGCGGATGAGTTTCATGGGCTCAATCTAGAGATTGTATGTGCTCACGACAAGACACGAGCCTGTGCGCTTGTGGTTGAGGCGGGTGAAAACATTGTCCGCCGTAGCGTCATCTCCCTAGTGAGGTTGCGCACTCAAAGAAGCGATTGCCGATATATTTCAAGCTGTTAGGCTTAAGACATCGCGAGCAATATGAGAACAAGAAACGGAGAATGCCATGCTTAACAAACTTGATGATTATCCGATCCATCAGACACCGGAGCCGATCGCCCATCCGGCGACGAGCGACCGCAATGTCTATGACCGGACCTGGTTTAATGGTTATGCGAATGATGGTTCCTATTATTTCGGGATCGGCATGGCGATCTACCCGCACAGGGACATTCTTGATTGTGCTTTCAGTGTTGTTGAGCAGGGAGGCCGGCAGCATTGCTTTTATGGTTCACGACGGGCGCCGCTTGAACGCACGGATATGAGCGTCGGCCCGTTTCGGATTGAGATTATTGAGCCTATGAAGCGTGTCCGGGTGGTGCTGGAGGATAACAAGAGCGGGGTCTCCTGCGATCTCACTTTCTCTGCGCGCACGGCTTCCATCCAGGAAGGACGGCAGACTTTGTGGTCCGGTGCGCGGCGTGTCATGGACGCGACCCGCTTTGATCAGTTTGGCCGGTGGAATGGCGTTGTGCGTCATCCGGATGGTGAGATGAAGGTCAGTGACGATATGTGTTTCGGCACGAAGGACCGTTCCTGGGGGGTGCGCCGGGTGGGCGAACCGGAAACAGGTGGCGCTCCCGTTATGCCGGGCGGGATCTTCTTTCTATGGGCGCCGCTCGTATGGGATGACCACATCTCCCATGCCATCTTTTTTGACGGACCGAAGGGTGAAGCGCTGGTGAGAGAAGGTATCGTTGCGCCGCTTTACAAGAGCGAGGCGGATGTGCCGGGGGTCGAAGACGGACGTGACCAGCGCATGGCGACGACCCGGCACCGGGTCACTTATGTGCCGGGGACACGGCTTGCGTCATCTGCCGAGATTGATCTTGTTGATCATGACGGGCAGACGCGAACGATCGAGCTTGAGCCGGTTCTCAAGTTCCAGATGAAAGGGCTTGGCTATACGCACCCTGAATGGGGGCAGGGTATGTGGAAAGGGGAGCTGGAGACCGGCGGCGAAAGTTTCGATCCGCGTCAGGTGGACCCGCTTCAACCGGAAAATATTCATGTGCAACAGGTTGTGCGCGCACATGATGGCGCGCGTCGGGGCATCGGTGTGCTGGAGCAGATATGTATTGGCCCTTATGCGCCGTCTGGGTTTGCCGACTATTTTGACGGGGCGAAATAACCGCTCTTTATCGATCGTGAGCACCCACGAAAAAGGGCCCGGTTTTCCGGGCCCTTTTGTCTGGCGGCTTTGTGTGCCTACTTCCTGTAGACGAACGCCTCATCTGTCAGGTCAATTTCGGGGATTTCTTCCCGCTCTGTCCAGTAGTCCTGCGTGTGTTGCCATTCGTGCTTCTCCCCCCGCTTGGGTAGCAGGTTCATCGAGCGCATCAGGTAGCCGGGATTGAAGTTTTCAGGGTCGATCCAGGTGTCGAGCTTCATACCTTTGTCTTTTTCGGGGATTTCCATTGTGACGCTCTTGGCCCCAATTTTTGTCATGTGCTTGAGCAGTCTGGCGACAAAATCTCCCAGGAGGTCAACGCGCAATGTCCAGCTTGCACGGAAATAGCCGAAGACCCAAAGCATGTTGGGAATGCCGGTAAACATCATGCCGCGATAGGTGACGGTGTCTGCGAAGTTCAGCGGTTTGCCGTCAATGGCGAAATTGATGTCGCCAAGAACACTCAGATTGAAGCCTGTTGCCGTAATGATGATGTCGGCCTTCAGGGTTTCGCCTGATTTCAGCAGGATACCTTCCTTGGTAAAGCGGTCGATCTCGTCGGTTACGACGGATGCTTTGCCTGATGCGATCCCCTTGAAAATATCGCCATCCGGTACAAAGGCGATGCGCTGCCGCCAAGGCAGGTATTTGGGTGTGAAATGTTTCTCCATGTCGAAATCTTCGCCAAGGAAGGCTTTCACGCCCGCGAGCAATTCAGCTTTGACAAGCTCCGGTTCCTCAAAAGACAGGCGCGTCAGCTCGGCCTGGTCAGCAAGGATTTTGCGACGTGTGATTTCGTGGATCCAGTTTTCATCGACCTTGAGTGCACGGAGCTGGTCGGCGAGTTCGTTTTCGTTACGCCCGGGAATGAAGTAAGTGGGGGAACGCTGCAGCAGTGTGACGTGGTTGCAGTCGCCTGCAATGGCGGGTACGAGCGTTGCCGCAGTTGCACCGGAGCCAATTACAATGACGTTCTTGCCTTTCAGGTCGATATCTTCCGGCCAGGTTTGCGGGTGCACAATCCGTCCCTCGAAATCGTCCATGCCTTCCCAGTCGGGGGTGTAACCTTCCGAGTGGCGATAATAGCCCTGGCACATCCAGAGGAAGTTTGCCGTGATTTTGTAGGGCTGGTTGTCATCGCCTTTGGTGCCTTCGATGGTCCATTGCTGGTCCTTGTTTGACCAGCTGGCGTTGATGATCTTGTGTTTGTAGCGAATGTGTTGGCCGAGATCGTTTTCGTCGATGACTTCACCCATATAGGTGAGGATTTCCTGCGCCGTGGCGATGGGGGCGCCGGTCCAGGGTTTGAAGCGGTAGCCGAACGTATAAAGGTCGCTATCTGAACGGATGCCGGGATATTTGTGCATGGCCCATGTGCCGCCAAATGTATCCAGCCCTTCCAGCACAACGTAGGACTTGTCGGGGCATTGGTCTTTCATATGGTAGGCAGCCCCCACACCCGAAATCCCGGCGCCGACAATAAGGACATCGAAATGCTCGGTGGCCCCGTTTTGAGTAGATGGTTTGGTTGCGACGCTTGTGTCGGCCATGGATATTCCTCCAGTTTGTTTTTCTGACAAAATGTCATAAACGAGTTTGCAGGAAATGCCAATGATCCAGGTCAAAAGACCGGGATTGCCGGGATTGAGAGTGGCGACATGGTCAGATTCGCCGTGGCCTCAGCCGTAAAGGCCAGAAAGATGTAGCGGGCGCTTTTGCCCAGGCTCACCAGAATTAAAAATGGCACAAAGGGGACTTTCAGCGCCCCGGCGGCGAATGTCAGCGGGTCACCAATCACCGGCACCCAGGCAAACAGCAGGGACCAGCTCCCATATCTGGCAAACCGGTTGCTGGCGCGTTGTAGTTGCGCTTTTGAAAATGGAAACCATTGCCGATCAGCCCAGTGGAGCAGGAAGCACCCAAGCCACCAGTTGAGTGCTGCTCCCAGTATATTGCCAGTGGAGGCTATCGTGACCAGCAGCCATTTATCGTGCGCGCCTGTGTGCAGGGCGGTGAGCAACATGAGTTCGGATGAGAAGGGCAGGAAGGTGGCAGCGAGAAAGGCGCCGACAAAAAGACCAAGGAGAGAGAGCACGGCGTGGGCCTTCCGGGCGCAGGTTCATATTACGGGGAAAGACCTAGCGCCGGGCGAGGGCTGCCCAGACGGCGGGGCCCGCTTCTTTCAGGAGCCTGGCACGTTCGGCGGCATCGTCGTCCATCTCCAGCAAGCGCTGGAAGGTCCCGTTGATGATGGCTTTGATGATGTCAGGCGAAAGGCCACTTTCGGCGCTCCAGCTTTTCAAAATAGTGATGGCCGTTTTTTCCAGGCGTTCATGCAGAGCCTGGCTTTGCGCATCATAGGGGTGGCCCAGGGGTTTGCGCTCATTGTAGAGCGCAATGTTTCGTTCCCGCGCGGCAAAGTCTGAAAGCCGGTTCCAGTAGAAGAGGAATTGCTCACGGGAGCTTGCCTGTTCCGGCCAATCGGTCAGAACAGCTTCTTCCCACGCTTTCTTGCAGTGGCGGAAGACGGCATTGCCCAGAACTTCCTTGCTCGGATAGCGTTGATAGAGCGTGTTGAGACCCACTTTCGCGACAGCCGCTATTTCGGGCACCTTAACGCTTGCAAAACCGTCGCGGGCAAACAGCATGGTTGCCGCTGCCAAAATACGCGCGTCCGCATCGCTTTTTGGTGCGGTCTCCGGCTCTTGCGCGACTGATTTGTCTGATGTTGTGCCCATGGTGTGTTGGGGCCTTGCGGATTGCATTACTGAACAGAACGGCGCTCGGCTTGATTGAACTGGCGGAGCCCGCCTCCAGACAAGACCAAACCCTGTTTTGGTAGCGGCCCGAGCCTTGTCTGTCCATTGTTTTTGGCTCTTACGGGTGTGGCTGCGGGGCTAGCCGTGATGGGCTTCGAGGCGGCACCC
>PAZY01000026.1:0-68187 GCA_002715765.1 Rhodobiaceae bacterium
CAATGGGAAAAGCCGACCGCGCCAGATTGCTGGTTGAAAGAATGGACCGGCGGTACGATGCCATGAAAGAGACGATGCGCGGCGCGGCGTCGCGACCAACCGCCCTTTACATCACGCCATCCGGCACCACTTCGGGAAAAGGTACATTCATCCATGATGTAATGCGCGAGGCAGGGGTGGAAAACATATCCGGTGATCTGGGATCATCTCCCTGGCATCCGGTAAACCTGGAAGCCTTGGCGTTGCATCCACCGGACATGATTGTTGCAGGGTTTTATGATCTGCGGTCCCGTCGTCTCGACAATTGGTCTTTGTCTCGCCACCAGTTTTTACAACGGACGATGGCAGAAAAACCCGTTGCTTACATTCCAAGCCGACAGATAGCTTGCGCAGCCTGGTTTGTTATCGACGCTGTTGAAGAAATTGCGTCAATCCGCCACCAGCTTGTATCGCCGCGTGCGTCCGTCAACGGGGATGAGGAATGATGGAGACAATGGCGCATCTTCCTTTTATCTGGCTTGTGCTGGGCGGGTTCGTGCTGGAAGGGCTGATTGCCTATCCCGCGCTTATGTTTAAATGGATCGGTCATCCGGTATCATGGATGGGGGCCTTGATTGCGATGGCGGACCGCAAAACAAATTCCGCCGGCAAGCGGCCGGTCAGAGATGTTATTGCGGGCTTCCTGCTGGTTGGTTTGGGGGGTGTCGCACTTTTCTCTGCGGCGTGGCAGGTGAGCCGCGCGTTGGACGTGCTGCCCTATGGTTGGGTGCTTGAACTCTGTTTTGTCGCCTCTCTCCTTGCCGCTCGTTCTCTCTACAATCACGTTGCGGTTGTCCGCACCGCCTTGATGGAAGACGGGGTGCCCGCAGGCCGCGTGGCCGTTTCATCCATCGTGGGGCGTAACGTCGATCAGCTGGATGAAAGAGGGATAGCGCGTGCCGCTGTGGAAAGTCTTGCCGAAAGCAGTTCAGACGGCGTGGTTGCTCCTTTGTTTTGGGTGCTGGTGGCAGGCTTGCCGGGGCTTGTTCTCTATAAATTTGTCAATACGGCAGACAGCCTTATCGGCCACCATAGCGATCGGTATGAACAGTTTGGAAAGACAGCTGCGCGGCTTGATGACATGATGAATTGGATACCGGCTCGTCTGACAGGCATGCTCTTTGGGCTGGCCGCATGGCCGATGGGTCGTGCGGGCGCTGCCCTGCGGGTTATGTGGTGCGATGCCCGTCTTCATGCATCGCCCAACGCAGGCTGGCCTGAAGCCGCAATGGCAGGTGCTCTGAACCTGCGCCTTGGAGGTCCCCGTTGTTACGGGGCGGTAAGCGAGAATGCCGCATGGCTGGGTGCCGGGCGTGCGGCGCTGGATGGCACGGATATTCAAACCGCTCTGGATCTTTATCGTCGGTTGCTTTTCATCGTGATGGTTTGTCTGTTGGGCGTTGCGTTGACGGTCGGAGAATACGCATGAGCGCATTGGTCCACGGGGGCGATGTCGCCGCCTTCCAGAAGGCATTTCCGCAGGCTCGTCTGCCGATCATGGATCTGAGCACGGGTATCAATCCGCATGCCTATTCTGACCACACACCGGAGCCAATGCTTGCTGCTCGCTTGCCTGACAGTGCGGCGCATTCCGCCCTGTGTGAGACTTTTGCCGCTTATGCGTCGGCCGATCGGCGTATGGTGATGGCGGTGCCAGGCTCCCAGTCAGCGATCTCCCTGTTGCCATATTGTTTTCAGCAGGGGAGCGTCGCCATCGTCTCTCCGACTTACAATGAACATGGTGCAGGCTGGGTGAGGGCAGGGCACCGTGTGCACGAGGCGACGCTGGAGGCGTGTCTGGGTGCCGCGCCGGATGTGCTGGTTCTGGTGAACCCCAACAATCCGACAGGCGATACATATGAGCGGGAACAGGTGAGGGACTGGCTCTCCTTGCAGGAAGCGCATGGTGGATATCTTATTGTTGATGAAGCATTCATCGACATGGAACCTGGGTGCAGCGTAAGTGACATGGTAACCCCGGAGCACCGTCTGATCGTTCTGCGCTCTTTCGGGAAGTTTTTCGGGTTGGCCGGTCTGCGGCTCGGGTTTTGTATCGCGCCGCCAGGCCTGCAAAAGAAATTGGCATCCATGCTGGGACCCTGGCCCATCGCAACCCCAACGCTTGAAGTCGCCACGCAGGCCTACAAGGATACGCCCTGGATTGATGCCATGCAGGTGCGTTTGAAGACCGACAGTCAGCGGCTGAAAGACCTGGCATCAGCGAGCGGTTTGTTGGTGCGGGGAGGTTGCCCCCTCTTTCTGCTGCTGCAGCACCCGCAGATGGGGCACGTGGCAAACCGCCTCGCGTCGGATGGTATTTATGTACGAACCTTCCCCGACCATCCAGATTGGGCGAGATGGGGACTGCCGGCAGATGAAGCCAGCTGGACCCGGCTTGAAACATCACTTCAAAACCTGAACCTCAAGGGAACTTCTCATGGATGATGCAGAACACAATTCAAAGATGAAACAGGTTCAGGCCGCTCATCAGGAAAAAATGGCAGAGAAACAAGATGCCGCGCGCGGGCTGCTGTTGGTGATCACGGGTGACGGCAAGGGAAAATCAACCTCGGCTTTCGGCATGGTTGTGCGCGCGTTGGGCTGGCGCCAGAAAGTGGGTGTTGTCCAGTATATCAAAGGAAACTGGAAAACCGGGGAACGTTTGTTTTTCAAAGATCGCCCCGACCTTGTGACATGGCACACAATGGGACAAGGGTTTACATGGGATACTCAGGATCGTGCCAAGGACATGGAGGCCGCCGAGGCCGCATGGAGCATATCCAGGGAAATGCTGTCCTCTGGCGATTATGATCTGATTGTTCTGGACGAACTCAATATTGCGTTGCGATATGAGTATCTGGATATCGATGAGATTGTAGCCGGTCTTCTGGCGCGGCACGAACGGACAAGCGTTGTTGTGACCGGGCGCGATGCACATGAAAAACTCCGTGACAAAGCGGATTTGATTACCGAGATGACGCCCGTCCGGCACCCATTTGAGGCCGGTATCAAGGCGAAACGCGGGGTAGATTTTTGAGCGCGTTCCCCGCATTGCGCTACCCGACCATCTCGCTGGCGGGGCTTCTGGTCTGTGCCATGGTCGCGGCCCTGTTTTTGGGCTATGCGCCTCTTTCGCTCGGCAATGTGCTGTCAGCCCTAGTCGGGCAGGGTGATGAGCGTTACGTTTTCATCGTGCAGGAAATCAGACTACCTCGCATTCTGCTCGGCGCCATGGTGGGCGGTTCGCTGGGCATGGCGGGGGCCGCGCTGCAGGGACTGTTGCGCAATCCATTAGCCGATCCATCCGTAATTGGCATTTCGTCCAGTGCGGGCCTGGGGGCGGTGATCGCAATCTATTATGGCCTTGCCGCTGCCAGTGCGATCATTATCCCGGCCTTTGCAATTGCTTTCGCATTTGCAGCGATGCTGGTTCTGGTCTGGCTTGCGGGCAGGGACGCAAGCATCCTGACATTGATCCTGGCAGGGGTCGCGATTTCGAGTTTTGCGGCGGCCTTGACCTCCCTGGCGATGAACCTTTCACCCAATCCGTTTTCATTGAATGATATTATTCTCTGGTTGCTTGGATCTTTGGCCAACCGCTCTTTCACGGAATTTTGGTTAGCGGGGCCGTTCATGGTCGCGGGCTGGGGCGCGCTTTACCTGGCCCGTAAGTCTCTGCCCGCCTTGAGCCTTGGAGAGGAGGCCGCCGCCTCCCTTGGAGTGGATCTCAGAAAACTGAGACTACTCGTGATTTTTGGGGCGGCTTTGAGCGTTGGCGGCGGTGTGGCGGTCAGTGGTGCCATTGGTTTTGTGGGGCTTGTCGCCCCGCATCTGGTGCGCCCGTTCGTGGCGCATGACCCAGGCAGACTGCTCCTCCCCAGTGCGCTGGCAGGTGCATTGTTGCTGGTCGTGGCGGATATCGGGGTCAGGATCATGCCAGGTGAGACGGAATTGAAACTCGGCGTTGTCACGGCTCTGCTAGGGGCCCCCTTCTTTCTCTGGCTGATTATTCATACGCGCCGGAGCATGAGATAAGCCATGATTGAGACACAAGACATATCCGTTCGGCTGGGCGATCATGCGGCGGTCTGGGACGCGAGCGTGAAAATCAACAAGGGAGAACTGGTCGGCTTTGTGGGCCCCAATGGCGCCGGGAAAACGAGCTTACTCCGCGCCATGTTGCGGCTGGTCCCGATATCAGCAGGGCGGGTTGTGCTGAACGGAGAGGATATTACCCGCTCAAAACCCCACACACATGCAAAGACCATAGCCTACCTGCCACAGGGACAAAACGTCGCCTGGCCGCTGACCGCGCGCCATTTGGTGGCTCTGGGGCGTATGCCGCATCTCAATACATGGACGCGGCTGAGTGCGGTCGACGAGGCGGCGATTGATGACGCGCTGGCACAGGCTGATGCAATGGAGCTGCAAACACGTCCAGTGACAGAATTGTCTGGCGGGGAACGCGCCCGAGTTTTGCTGGCTCGCGCACTGGCCGTGCAAGCGCCGTTTCTCCTGGTGGATGAGCCGACAGCGTCCCTTGATCCCTACCATCAGTTGACGACCATGGAGGCTTTGCAGAAGGCCTGCGAGCAGGGCACCGGGGTCGGGCTCGTTCTGCATGACTTGTCTCTGGCAGGCCGCTTCTGTGACCGGCTCTATCTGCTGAACAAGGGGCATGTGGTTGCGGAGGGTGTGCCGGGCGATGTGTTGAGCGACGAGAATATGGCTGATGTATACAAGGTCGCGGTCAGTCGGGATGCAGAAGGCAGGATTCGCCTGGGAGAGCGGCTTACAAAGCAGGTAATCCGATGACGCGGGCACTGATGCTACAGGGAACAGGCTCGGATGTCGGAAAGTCGGTTCTCGTGGCAGGGCTTGCGCGTGCACTGGTGCGCCGGGGTTTGAAAGTCATGCCTTTCAAACCGCAAAACATGTCCAACAATGCAGCCATTGCCAAAGAAGGTGGCGAGATTGGTCGCGCCCAATGGTTGCAGGCCCTGGCAGCGGGTGAAGCACCCAGCGTCCACATGAACCCCGTTCTGTTGAAGCCGCATTCAGACGTTGGTGCGCAAATAATTGTGCAAGGCAAGGTCTGGGGCAGGGCAGATGCGGCCGACTACCAATCAAAACGTCAGGGCCTTATGGCCGCGGTGCAGGAGAGTTTTGAGCGCTTGCGGGCGCACGCTGACATTGTGCTGGTGGAAGGGGCGGGAAGCCCGGCTGAGACAAATCTGAGGGCGCATGACATTGCCAATATGGGGTTTGCGACAGCGACAGGAACACCGGTCGTACTGATTGGCGATATTGATCGTGGTGGTGTGATTGCCAGTCTGGTGGGAACACACACGGTCTTGAGTGATGAGGACCGGCATATGATCGCAGGCTTCATGATCAATAAGTTTCGGGGTGATGTGCACCTGTTCGACAAAGGACTTGCCGAGATAGAGCAGCGCACCGGTTGGCGGAGCTTTGGTGTCCTGCCCTGGCTTTCTGTCATTCGTGAATTGCCGGCAGAAGATGCTGTCGTGCTGGACAAAAACGTTGGCCGGCAGGCGGGGCAGGTCAAAATCGCAGTGCCGATGCTGTCTCGGATTGCCAATTTTGATGATGTTGATCCGCTTCGTGGTGAGGCTTCAGTTGATCTTCTTTTTATGGCACCCGGACAGCCATTGCCCGGCGATGCGGATCTGGTCATTCTGCCCGGGACCAAGGCAACGATTGCAGACCTTGCTTTCTTTCGTGCGCAGGGGTGGGATGTTGATCTTCACGCGCATGTCCGGCGTGGCGGGCATGTGCTGGGACTGTGCGGCGGATTTCAGATGCTGGGATCAGACATCTGTGACCCTCAGGGACAGGAAGGAGAAGTGCGTATGGCGCAGGGCCTCGGTCTTCTCGACGTGCACACGATCATGGCGCCGGTGAAGAAAACGGTTGAGGTAACGGGCACGCGCGCAGATGGGGATGTGCCGTTCCGGGGCTATGAGATTCATATTGGAGAAACGCAGACCGGCAAGCAGGTAGCACCATTTCTGCGCATTGCCGGCGCGCCGCATGGTGCCGTCAGTGCCAATGGCCAGATCATGGGTGCTTATGTCCATGGGATTTTCGATGAAGGTCGCTTCCGGTCCGACTTCCTGGGGCGCCTAGGGGCACGTGGAGACGGCGTAACCCATCGCACGAAAGTTGAAGGCGCGCTCGACCGTCTGGCGGAAGCCATGGAGGAGAAACTGGATATAGACGGATTGCTTAAGGTTGCAGCGCGCTTTGCTTTAACATGAGCGGGAGCCCCGCCACGACGAAAGCAACCTGATCTGCGATAGCTGCAATCTTTTGATGCATGAAACCGGCCTCGTCGCGAAAGTGTCGCGCCAGTGGATTATCGGGCACGATGCCAAGGCCCACTTCATTTGAAATCAGTACAACCCGCGCCCGGGTTGCCTGAAGTGCTGCAAGGAGATCTTCAAGCGCAGTGCGGACATCCAGCTCTCGCTCCAGCAGGTTGCTGAGCCACAAGGTTAAACAATCGACCAGCACAACATGCTCGGGGCCGATATTTGTTTTCAGAATACGCGCAAGTTCAATCGGTTCTTCAATGAGGGACCAGCCCTCCCCGCGTCGGATTTGATGATGATGAATACGATCCGACATTTCGTCGTCGCGGGCTTCTGCTGTTGCGAGATAGAGGCTGCTTCCGTTTGCCTTCGACACGAGCGCTTCGCCGATACGGCTTTTGCCGGAGCGCGCTCCGCCCAGTAGAAGGGTGACGTGTCGGCCATTGTCGGGGAGCGTGAGCATTGTCTGGTCCTAGTGGATAATAATGATCGTAATGAAGAGGAGAAGAGTTTCACTAATCTCGACACCCGCACCGAGAAAGTCTCCCGTCTGTCCGCCAAGTTTTACATGAAGATAGACCCCCCAGCCGAACAAGACCGCCGGTGCAAACAAGAAGGCGGGAGAGAGCCACGCGGCGGCCAGTAGAGCAACAACCCAGGCCCAAAGAACCACAGGGGATATCCGCCACGCAAAACGCTCGACGCTGGAAGGGGTATCCCCGGAACTGTCCCCGGACGTATCCATAACGGCTGGCCTGAGTACCGGCAGATAATGCGCCCACAACACAGGCCCAAGTCGAGACCAGGCACAAAGTGGTATTAACAACAGATATGCGCCCTCGCGAGCCAGCATCCAAAGCAGGCTGAGCTTGAGGATGAGCTGCACTGCGAGTGTGACAACGCCAAATGTTCCAATATGTGGATCTTTGAGAACAGCGTGAAACCGCGTGGGGTCGCTATGTGCTGCACCCATCGCATCAGCCATGTCGGAAAGCCCGTCAAGATGCAGCGCGCCGGTGACAGCAACCCATACGGCCAGCGCAAAACTTGCGCCAAGCCAGGGATCAAGGATGGAACCGGCCCACATGGCGGCCGCGACAAAACATCCGACCAAACCACCGACGAGTGGAAAATAACCGGAAGATCGGCTCAGTGCATCCGGTTGAAAACCGTCAACCTGAGGCGTGGGCAGACGCGTCAAGAACTGCACGGCCAGAATAAAAGATCGAACGGCACCGTTCATGATGGTCCCTTCAGTGAAAGCAGTTGAGTATGCACCTGCCCGCGCTCTTTGTCCTTTGTAAGACAGAAACGCATCATCGCCCCGAGCGGAAGCGCAACCTTCCAGGCCGCAGAAAATGAGAGGCCGAGCTGAGAGATAAGAAGTGCCCGCATGACGCCAGCATGGGTCACGAGCAGCAATGGCCCGCGGTTTTCGCATTCAGATGGGGAAAGAGCATGAAAACCCGTGTCAACGCGGGCTTGAAAATCACGCCACCTCTCGCCGCCCGGCGTGGGGTGGGTATCGGGGTCTCGCCAGAAGGCTTCCAGCAATGCCGCATCTTCTGCCCAGATATCTTCCGCTGTGCGGCCCTCCCAGGCGCCGAAATACATTTCCTGAAACAAGGGTTCCATTTGTGCGGATGAAGACAGGCTTTGAGCGAAGGCCGCACATCGCCTGAGCGGTGATGTGACAATGCGGTTCCAATGCCCGTCCACCGTCTGAAGCCGCATTTGTTCCCAACCCAGATCGGTCAGCTCCGGGTCGCTGTGCCCGCAAAACCGGCCCGAGAGAGGTGTTTCACCGTGGCGCAGAATGTCAATGAGAAGCGGTGTTTCATTCATACGGATGTGGTAACCCCGGCACTTTCAAAGGTCGCCATCTCTCCGTGCAGTCGGACTGCTTGCTCAATCAGCCTGTAGGCGAGTGGGGCTCCGCTTCCTTCGCCAAGCCGTAACCCCAGATCCAGCAGCGGGCGCGCATTCATCGCATCAAGCAAGGCAGCGTGGCCGGGCTCGGCAGACCGGTGGGCGAAGAAAAGCCAGTCACGCGTTGAGGGGTTCATATGAACGGCCGCAAGGGCCGCTGCACCGCAGATAAACCCGTCCACAAGCACTGGAAGGCCTTCTTGTGCAGCACAGATCATGGCACCCGTGAGAGCGGCAATTTCATGGCCGCCCACCGCGCACAAAACGTGTGCGGCGTCCGGGCAGTCCGGGGCCTCCGGCGACAAACCGTGATGCAGCAGACTGTCTTCAAGTACTTTCGTCTTATGGGCAAGACGCGCCTGATCAAGGCCGGTGCCTGCGCCGACGGTATCCCGGACTGGTCGACGCAGCAGGGCGGCTGACACGGCACTGGCGGAACTGGTGTTCCCGATACCCATTTCACCGAGGATAAGAAAGTCTGCAGCCTTGGCCTGCTCTCCACTGATGGCGCGTTTCGCGGCTCTTTGCCCGGCCTCCAATGCATGTGCGAGCTCTCCCGCGTTCATGGCTGGCTGGTGTCGGAAATTACGTGTGCTTTTGGCAATCTTGTCTTCGCGGACCCCACTGGGAAGCCTGTCAACCAAGGTGCCGACATCAATCACTTCAAGTGGGGCGGCAAGTGATCGTGCCAGAACGGAAATGGCCGCACCCCCATCAACAAAATTGGCAAGCATCTGCCCCGTTACATCAGCGGGATAAGCGGACACGCCTTCTTCAACGATGCCATGATCACCAGCGAAAAGGACGATGTGTGGTGCATCAAGCCGGGGGCAGGGACGGCCTTGTAAGCTGGCCAGACGGATTGCAATATCTTCCAACTGTCCCAGGGCCCCAAGTGGCTTGGTCAGGATTGCCTGGCGTGCACGTGCGGCCTCAGCCGCAGCGAGGTTCGGTTGTTTGGTGGGGGCCACTACCCATGCCGGAAGTTTGCTCATCTATCGCCCATATGTGTCGGGCGGTCTTACTAGCAGAAATAGATCGCCCGCAAAAACAACTTCCCGATCATCATGTCTCGCTTGTTAACGCCAGCCCGCCCGGTCAAAGATGCGAATGGCCAGAGCCTGATTACGTCCCAGTTCGGACGCATTGATTGCATCTTCTTTGAATGTACCAAGAGTTGCGACAGGTCCTTCCGTCTTTACGTCCTTTGCCGCTGGGTACTCATTATTGCCTTCGGCCAGAATTTTTTGTGCCCAGTCACTTGTCAGATATTCGAGAAACTTGACGGCGTTTTCCTTGTTGGGTGCATAGGTCAGCAAACCGGCACCGGAAATGTTGACATGTGTGCCACGTCCGTCCTGGTCAGGAAAGATGACGCCGACCTTGTGTGCGAGGGCCCGCTCTTCTTCGGAGGCTGAACCAAGGAGCCGTCCGAGATAATAGGTATTGGCAATGCCGATCCTGCATTCACCAGCACCAACGGCTTCAATCTGCGCGGTGTCATTGCCTTGTGGTGCGCGCTGAAAATTTCCGACAACACCTTCCGCCCAAGCTTCCGCGGCCTCTGTCCCTTCGTGGGAGATGATAGACGCCAGCAGGGAGATGTTATAGATGCTGCTTGAAGAGTGCACGCAGATCGATTGGCCGAGCGCGGGGTTGGCAAGGTCAGCATAAGTGCGCAGACCGTCCGGTTGCCCGTCCGTCTTGTTGTAGATGAAAATGCGTGCCCGCTTGGAGATGCCGAACCACAGGTTATCAGGATGGCGCAGATGTGCGGGAACCCGTTGTTCAATCAAAGCTGATGTGAAGGGTTGAAACGCATTGGATTGTTCCGCCTGCCACAAGCGACCCGCATCAACGGTCAGGAGCACGTCGCCGGGGCTGAACTCACCTTCCTGTGCAATGCGCGCAAGAAGCTCTTCGCTCTTGCCCTCAACAAGATTGATCTCAATCCCTGTTTCTTCCGTGAAACGCTCATAGAGAGCCAGGTCAGTATCGTAATGCCGGGCCGAATAAATGTTCAGCTCCTCCGCAGCCAGGGCGCTGGCTGCCGGAAGCACCGTCGCACACAAGCCAGCAAGAACTGCGAGAAGACCGTAAGGACGCGGGGTGGATTGTGAAGGCACGGGGGGATCTTTCTTGATAATGAGTATCAGAAAGAATTTAGGGCTGCGGCGGATAAAGCGCAAGCCCTGCGCGAAGGGCGCAATTGGGTCAATCTGTCGCTGGATACAGAAAATGCTCTACCTGATCAAAGGAAAGTGTCACCGCCTGACCGACCGTCAGATGATCGGCCGCGGCAAGGTGCGCGCGCAGGGGCGCGCATTTCTGGTCTGGATATCCCACCAGCACGAGCCAGTGGTCCCCGCGAAACCGAATGTCAAAAATGACAGGATCGTCAGCTGTGGTACCGGGTTTTGATGCATGTGTTGCCGCGGGAGACAGGCTGACGGTCGAGGGGCGCAAGACAAGGTCTGCTTTCGCCCGGTCAGCCATTCTACCTGCTGACAGGGTGCCATAGGCAAATTGGGCGACCCCGTTTCGGATCCGCGCATCAAAGACCTGTGCGTCGCCAAATAGTCTGGCAACCAGTGCATTTTGCGGGCGGCAATAAAGCTCCACCGGCTGCCCGTGTTGTAAGATGCGCCCCCCTTCCATCACCGCAATCTTGTCTGCCATATCCAAAGCTTCGTCCGGGTCATGGGTGACCATGACCGTGATGGCGCCGGTTTGTTTCAGTGTGAGGCGGGCATTTTCCCGCAAGGCCCGTCGTCGGGTCACATCAATGCTGGCAAAGGGTTCATCCAGCAAAATGACCGATGGTTTGGGGGCCAGGGCGCGCGCAAGCGCCACCCGTTGTTGCTGTCCGCCGGAGAGTGTGTGGGGGAACCGGTCCTCAAACCCGGCCAGTCCGACATCAGCCAGGACATCACGGACAAGCGTGCGCCGTCCACCCGCGTCCGATTTCTCCAGACCGAAGGCAACATTCTGCGCAACAGTGAGATGTGGAAAGAGGGCGTGGTCCTGAAACACCATGCCGATCCGCCGCTCCTCGGCCGGGATCATGTGCTTGGCATCGGCCAGCACCTGCCCGTCCAGAGTGATGGAACCTGTTTGTAAAGGTTCAAGGCCCGCCGCAANNCNNANNNGGGCGCTNGTCTTGCCGCTTCCCGATGCACCTAAAAGGCAGAGGATTTCGCCTTTTTCGGCACTTAGTGAGACATCACGAAGCACGGGAGTGGTGTCAAAGCGGTGAGTTAGCTTGGAAAATTCAAGGGCCATGGAACGGAAAACAATCGGCAGGTATAAGGGGCTTGCAATTGAGGCGCAAAATAACTTTGCTCTTCTCCCGCCTATTTGTATCAAGTGTCAGATGTCAGTCACCCAAAAAGATCATATTTCGCCCGGCGCCCGTAGCTGGTGGCCATCGGCAGGGACGAGCAGCCTGGTGTGGCGTGTGGTGCCAGCGCTTCTGGCACTTATGGTCGCAGCCCCGATTTTTAGCGTGTTATGGAGTTTAACCGACCTTTCGGGGGATACCTGGCAGCATTTGGCGCAAACCGTGCTGCCAACCTATGTGGCCAACACGCTGTTGTTGATGATGCTGGTGGGCATCATGACATTCTGTCTCGGCGTCGGAGCGGCGTGGATCATTGTCTCGTTCCGTTTTCCCGGTGATCGCATACTGAGCTGGGCGCTGGTCTTGCCGCTTGCCATGCCCGGTTACATCATTGCCTATGTTTACACAGACCTGCTGGAGTTTGCGGGACCGGTTCAAACCATGTTGCGCGAAATGATGGGCTGGCAGGCAAGAGATTACACATTTCCCCCCATCCGCTCTTTGGGTGGTGCAGCTTTGATGCTGAGCCTTGTCCTCTATCCATATGTCTACTTGTTGGCCCGCACCGCCTTTCAGCGCCAATCTGTTGCACTGGTGGAAGCAACGCGCGTACTGGGGGTCACGCCAACGCGTGCTTTTTTGCGGGTTGCACTTCCCTGTGCACGTCCGGCCATTGCCGGTGGGGTTGCCTTGGCGCTCATGGAGACGATTGCAGACTACGGGGTTGCTGATTATTTCGGCGTATCAACCCTGACTGCAGGTATTTTCCGGACCTGGCTCAGTATGGGGGAGCCCGTGGCAGCGGCTCAGATTGCGGCTATCCTTTTCCTGTTTGCGGGTGGGCTCATCGTGTTTGAGCGGATGAACCGCAGAGGAAATGTGGCAAATCCATTGGGGCGGGACGTCGCGGCGGCCCGTCAGCCTCTCGCCGGCTTGAAAGCCTGGGGGGCAATGATTGCCTGTGGCGTGCCCGTCTTACTGGGGTTTATTGTACCGGCCTATGTGCTGGCAGTTTATGCACTGACAATTGGAGATCCTTTACTGGGTGCGCGGTTTGTTTTTTTCGCACTCAATAGCCTGTGGGTCGCGGGGATCGCGGCGCTCGTTGCAACGCTGTGCGCTCTGGTGCTGGCATATGCGGGGCGTCGGGAGAGGGGTCAGAGCAATAATATACTCATCCGGTTAGCGACGCTCGGCTATGCATTGCCGGGTGCAATGGTCGCAATCGGCGTGCTGGCGATTGCGGGTGCGCTGGACCAGAAGATCGCTATCTTCATGCGCGATACATTGGGCATGAAGCCGCAGCTCTTGTTGACCGGAACGGTGCTAGGGCTCTTGTTTGCCTATGTTGTGCGCTTCCTCACGGCGTCCTTCAACAGTGTGCAGGCGGGTCTGGAAAAGATTCACACAACACTGGATGATGCCGCGCGAATGCTCGGGGCGGCGAGTGGGCGTGTTGTAACCCGCGTACATCTGCCATTGTTGCGCGGACCATTGCTCGCCGGGTTCTTGCTGGTATTCATTGATGTGATGAAGGAGCTGCCGGCGACCTTGCTGTTGCGGCCATTCAATTTTGAGACGTTGGCAACCCGGACCTACCGCCTTGCGTCTGATGAGCGTTTGGCGGAGGCATCAACCTCCGCCCTTTTGATTGTTGCTCTCGGTTTGATCCCGACAATTATGCTCTCAATCTCTATCGCGCGTGCGGCATTGCGTCGGAAGGGCTGATCTTCCAGTCAATGGCCCTCCAGTACAAGGTCATCTTTTAAATGTCGCCCTGCGACGAAATAGTGGAAGGCCGCCCAGAGATTGATCAGCGAGAAGCCAAGCAGACTGTACCGGAGAGCTTCATCGCCATAGAAAGGTGTCAAAAGGTCGGTCGTAATACCCACAAGTGTGGGGCCAAGTCCCAGGCCGACAATGTTGATGATGAAAAGCAATATACCGGCGGCGACGGCCCGCATTCTCAGCTCGACAAGACCTTGCGTTTGGCTGAACGTCGTGGCCTGGTAGAAATTACCTAGCAGAATAGGAATGATCATCGCGATGAAGGCGATTTCCGCGCTGGTACTTAGATAAATTGCAAAGCTGAACGGCGTGGCAACAACCAGCGCGACCGCCGTCGTCCACAGATACCAACGTGCATCCTTCGCGCCGAACTTGTCGGCCAGATATCCGCCAAGCGCGATGCCGATACCACCGGGAATGCCGAGAATAAGCCCGAACCAGGTACCAATTNCCCCCGTACCCAAGCCATAAGACCGGATCAGGAATGTAGGTACCCAGGTCACAACGCCATAGCCGACAAAGGCTGTCAGCGCGGCGGCGAAAGCCAGGTGAAGGAAGGAGCGCTTCTTCAGAAGATAGGCAAGTGTTTCTCCAACGCTGGGTTGCGTCGCGGAAGCAACGCGCCCCTCCGCCTGTCCTCTTTCCGGTTCACGGATCGCAAAGCGGACGAGAAGAGCGAGAAGAATACCGGGAATGCCAACGACGAAAAACGCCATACGCCAGCCAAAAAATTCATTGATCCAACCGCCGGCAAACAGACCGAACATGATACCGACAGGAATACCCAAAGAGTAAATACCAAGGGCTGTCGCGCGTTGGTGCGCGGGATAAAGGTCTGAAATGATTGAATGCGCGGGAGGGCTGCAACCGGCTTCCCCCACCCCGACACCGATACGGGCGATGAGCATGTGCCAGAAGTTTTGCGCAAGACCCGACACAGCGGTCATGAAGCTCCACACGGCGAGCGCGAGCGCAATCAGGTTGCGCCTGTTGCCACGGTCTGCGTACCGGGCAATCGGAATGCCAAGCGTGGCGTAGAAAGCAGCGAAGGCAAAACCGGTAAGCAGACCCATCAGCGTGTCGGAGAGACCAAGCTCCTCCTTGATAGGCTGAATGAGGATCGACAGGATCTGCCGGTCAATGAAGTTAAACGTATAGACGACAACGAGCAACGCCAGCGCGAAATGACGCACAAGTGTTGTCCGGTCGCTGTCTGCGCCCGTCAAGCTGGACATGGCCTCCTCCCCAGAAGGTTTGATTCTCTCCACCTTAACGCAATTTTCTTTCAGGATAACAGGAAAGACAGTATCGGGGCCCACCGCAGACAGGGGTACCTGATGGTGGCCGTAACTTTCCGGAAAAGAAAAAGCCCTGCAACACGTGCTGCAGGGCTCTTCTGAAGAGGAATGTCGCTAAAGTCAGCTCGCTTTTGCAACGTCCATCGTTCCGCGCAATTCCTTCTTCAAGAACTTGCCGCTTGCATTGCGAGGCAGCAGTTCTGTCTGTGTCCAGATATAGCGTGGAATTTTGTAGGCCGCGAGTTTGGCTTTGCAGAAGGTACGAATTTCTTCGGCAGTCACGTTCTTGCCAGGGGCCGTCACAATGACGGCGCCAACTTCTTCGCCCAGCCGATCATCCGGTACGCCAAAGACCACGCATTCAGCAACGGCTTCATGCTCGAAAATGGCGCTCTCGACCTCTGAGCAGTAGACATTCTCGCCACCGCGCAGAACCATGTCTTTTGCACGGTCAACGATGAAAATGAAGCCATCTTCATCGATCTTCACAATATCCCCGGTCCGCAACCACCCATCCTGAATGGCTTCCTGTGTCGCTTCCGGGCGGTTGAGGTATCCCCGAATGACGCAGGCCCCCTTCACGCAAAGTTCTCCAGCTTCGCCAGGCATCACCTCGTCGCCATTTGCATCGATGCATTTGGTCTCAAAGGTTGGCATGGCGCGGCCGGCACTTGCAGGTTTGTCGACAAAGAAGTCAGAGGCAACAGAGGTAATGATGCCGCAGGTTTCTGTCATCCCGTACCCGGTGTTGGGGCGGGCATTCTTGACAGACGTGTCGAGCTTGCCAACAAGGTCGGGTTGCAACTGGGCCCCGCCGCCGCCAATGGACAGCATGGTTGATGTATCTGTGGTGGCAAAGTCGGGATGCGCGATGATTTCGCGGGCCATCACGGGAACGCCGCTAAAGTGCGTCACTTTTTCCTGCTCGATCAACCGGAGGGCTTCACCAGCATCCCAGCGATACATATGAACGAGCTTACCGCCCGTCACGGTTGCTGCATGCGCAACACAATTATTAGCCGTTACGTGGAAAAGCGGTGTAGCGACCATGGCCGTAATGGCAGGGGAGACGGCTGTTTTGAAAGCCTCCTCGGCGTCCTTGCCTTCCTTTTTCGCAAGCGCCAGCCCCTGCGCCTGTCCGGCAAAGGCGATGTTCAGGATGTTGTTGACGCAACCACGATGGGTGAGCTGGGCCCCTTTGGGTCGTCCCGTGGTACCCGACGTGTAAAAAATACAGGCATCATCGTCTGCGGCGATGGACACTGTTTGTGGATTGGGAGCAGTCGCAATCACTTCAGCCCAGGGTGTGACCCCGGCCGTCTTCTGGAGCGCGTCTGGAAGGCGCACACCTGCCACTTTCAGGTTGGGGAAGGAATCTTTGACTTCCAGGAAGCGCTCCAGACGTTCACCGTCACACAGGAGAACTTTCGGGGCGGAATCTTCCAGCCCGTATTTCATCTCATCGGCGACCCACCATGCGTTCATGCCGACAGCAACAGCCCCGATAGACAGGATGGCCCAGTATGACAACATCCACTCGGGATAGTTGCGCATCGCAATGGCAACACGGTCATGTTGTCCCACCCCTTGTGCGGTGAGCCAGGCAGCAATGGCTGCGACTTCCGCGTGTGCCTGCGTATATGTCCAGCGCTCATCCTGATAAACAAGGTAATCCTTGTCACCGTGAGCTGCGGTCATCGCCCAGATATCAGCCAGGCTTGCGGGGGCGAGCTTGTAGGACTTGATCTGACGCCCAAGCGCCTCGACCGTCTCAATCTCGAACATCTGCCCGGGGCTGGTCAGTTCCTGCCAGGCGGCTTCCAACTCTTTGTACATTCGGCGTCTCCCTGATGTCCTTTATGCGGATCAACAAAACGGGATGAGGCGCACAAAGGAACTTTTGTTTTCCTTTCGATACCCGCCTTTGGCTGTAAATACAACGGCGAGACCCTCGCGGAAAACAGGGATCGGCAGATTTTGATGCGATTCGGCGAGGGTTGTCCTGCCGCAACCGCCCGGTCACGGCCCGGTAAAGGTCAGTCAACGACTTGGGTAGCGACTGGGTAACGACTGGGCAACGACCAGATGGCGGCTAGTGGGCTGCCTTGCTTTCCGATACCCAGAACCGGATTTTCTCCAGAAGCTCCGAAAAGACGACGGGTTTGGCGACATAATCGTTCATGCCGGCCTCAATGCACTTTTCCCGATCTCCCGTCATAGCCCCTGCGGTGACGGCGATAATTGGAATTTCAGCCAGGGCTCCCCCCAGTTTTCGAATGCGCTTGGTGGCTTCAATACCGTCCATCTCCACCATTTGTACGTCCATCAGGATCAGGTCATAGGGCAGGGACCGCACCGATGCGACCGCTTCGCGGCCATTGGCAACGGTGTCGACGGTAAATGGGTGTTTTTCCAAAGCACTTTGAATGAGCTTCAGGTTGACCGGGTTGTCGTCGGCCAGAAGAATCCGGCAATGCCCGTTGCCTTCCTGCGATTGACGATCAGTGGGGAGCTGCCCGAGAGTTGCTTCGCCGCGCGCCCGCACGGGGAGCGGTTCGCGAACGCCCGCACCGTCGTCCGGCACACTGGCAGCAGGTTTTCGCACGACAATAGGGGCCGCATCTGACAGGAGCTTCTGTAATGTCTGCACAAGACGCCGCTGGCTGACCGGTTTGGGGGCGGTGGCATCAAAACCCCATTCGGCGGCCTGAGATGTCGTAGCGATGCCGGACGAAGACAAGATCAGGCGAAGATTGCCAAGCGTCTCGTCCCCGCGCAGCAGAGCAGCAAGTCCAACACCGTCAAGGCCCGGCATCATGTGGTCGATCACCGCCACATCGAAGGGCTTGCCTTTTTCGATGGCCTTTCGCAGAGCCTCATGGGCTTTCGTCGGATCGTCAACGGTTTCAACCTTGCACCCGTAAGCCGCCAGCATCAGGCCGATCACGCGCAGGTTGATCCGGTTATCATCGACAACCAGAACGCGGCGTCCGCGAATGGATTGTGCATCGCCATTGTCCAGGTAACGCTCATCACCATCGTCGGTCGAGAGGATAATCTGGGCTTTGAAGCTGGCCCCTTTACCGGGTTCACTCGCGACGGAGATGGAACCATCCATCAGTTTGATGAGATCATGGCANATGGAAAGGCCAAGACCTGTGCCGCCAAACTGTCTTGTCGTGGAGACATCACCTTGTGTGAAGCGTTCAAACAGGGTGGCTTGCTGTTCGGGAGAGATACCGGGNCCTGTATCGCTGACGGTACATGAAATGGAGATACGCTCACCCGGCAGCATTTCTTCCAGGCGAATTTCAAGCGCNATCCCGCCCTCTTCGGTGAACTTGATGGCATTGCCGATCAGGTTCAGCAAAATCTGGNGNNCGCGCCCCGGATCCCCGAGCAGGGCAACCGGAATATTGGGATCAACGTAGGACACAATCTCCAGGTCTTTGGATTGAGCCCGAACCGACAGAAGGGTCATGATACTGCGCACAAGGCGCTCCAGGTTGAAGCTTGTTTCTTCAAGCTCCAAAGCACCGGCTTCTATTTTTGAAACATCCAGAATGTCGTTCAGTATGGCCAGAAGGCTTTCACCACTGTCGGCAATCGTATCAACAAAATCGCGTTGTCTTTCGTCGAGCGTGGAATCCCGCAATAAGCTGGCAAAGCCGAGGACCGCGTTAAGCGGCGTGCGGATTTCGTGGCTCATGTTCGCAAGAAATTGGGACTTGGCCTTTGACGCCGCTTCGGCAGTGCGTTTGGCAGTGCGCAGTTCTGCCTGGTGTTTCAGCTCTTCTGTCTTGTCGATGGAGGTGGCAACCCAGTTTCCGTCGCTCATCGACTGAAAGCGCACACAAAGTGTACGTCCATCGTGATTGGGGGTTATGAGCGGTTCGCCGGACAGAAATGCATCAAGCACAGAATCCGCAATTTCTTCGGTGGAGAGGCCGTCCAGATCAAGTGAGAGAGAGGCCGTAGACGCCAACAAGGCTTCGCGGAATGAACCACCCTGGTCCAGCACCTCGTAGAGCGTGCGAAAGTCGCGACGGGATCTCTCATTGGCATAGAGAACCCGGAAATCCTTGTCATAGATCGCGAAGCCGTCATTGATTGATTCAATCGCTTCGGCAAACAGGCTGCCGTCCCCAACGGACGGACGCGCGCTATCAGTCATTGCCTTTTCAACCGCCATCGGCCTTTCCCCCCAGAAAACCAAATGAAGTGAAACAGGACGGGATTAAAAAACCTATAATTCAAAATAGAAATTGAACCTTGTCTGATCGGGGGAAATGCAGGCGTAATGATAATTGTTTTTACTAAGATAAGGCGTAATGCATGACTTACAGCACCTTCACACTGCCCACGGCACCTGATGATCAACAGCCATTTGTCCACTGCTGGCGGGGTGCGGAGTCCCCGAAAGCTGTGTTGATCCTCGCCCACGGGATGGGTGAACATGGGTTGCGCTATGCCCGTTTTGCAAAGGCACTGGTGAACGAAGGGTTTGTCGTGTGGGCAAATGATCATCGTGGGCATGGCAAAACAGTCCGCAAACCTGCCCAGTTGGGTGATTATGGTGCAGGGGGGTGGAAGGCATTGATCGCTGATGAACGCGCCCTGATTGCTAGGGCACGCGAGGATTATCCTGGTTTGCCGTTGGCTATTGTGGGGCATTCAATGGGCTCCATGGTCGTGCAGCATTTGTTAACGCAAGCCAGTGGTGAGGTGGATGCGGCTGCGCTGTCAGGTACAACGGCCGTTGATGTGATGGCGGCGGCTGTAACGGACCCTGATGCAAATGTGTTTGATGCGATGAACCAGGCCTTTGCCCCGACGCGCACAGATTTTGATTGGCTGAGCCGGGATGAGGCTGAGGTTGACCTTTATATCAACGATCCGCTTTGCGGGTTTACGGTGACGGAGAGCTCGACTGCCGGTTTGGCGGCGGCTGGAACGGCCTTTTCGACCCCGGATGCGATGGCGCGCGTAAGGTCGGATCTGCCGCTTTATATCTTTGCGGGCGATAAGGATCCGGTCGGTCTGAACGGAGAGCTTGTGACGCTGGTGGCATCACGNTCACCGCGACGCAGGCGTGCGGGATGTGGAGCTGAAACTCTACCGCGATGCACGCCACGAAGTGCTGAATGAGACAAATCGCGATGAAGTAACGGCAGATTTCATCGCCTGGGCCAAAAAGGCTCTTAAATTAGGCTGATATGTCTAATTTCGTGAACACGAGAGAAAATGGCGGAAAACCTCGTAAAATATATGTCAAATCCCGAAAATAAGACTTNATTAACCCTAGAAAGCGCACCCTGAGCTTCCGTCCGGCCTGCNGGTGGCGCGGGACCTGTACAAATCAGGTGGCTTTTCAGGTTATGCTGGGCCTGATTGCAGTGCACAAAACCAAAGACGAATAAAGGTTGTCTCATGAGCGAACTCAAAAAGGCCATTCAGCGCATGGAAAACGCGGAAACCTTCGCGGAATGGAAAGAGGCGGCCGAAGAGCANGATGCGCTGTCAGGTGCGGAGGAATGGAAAAAGCGCGAGCATTCCGACCGGTATGATTANGCGACCATTCGCGAGCGCCTGCGGGAGATCCGCAAGGCGCGCGATGCGGGTGACGACCGGGCCCTGCTTTTTGCATTGAATGAAGGCATTCATGGCAATTTGGGTGGTATGGGGAAGGCCTCGCTCTACACTCATTCCAAGACCGGTACGAAGCGTCTCATCACAGATTATGTGGACGAGGTCACGTCGGCCCTTATTCATATTTCAAACGTCCGCTCAAACGTCATCACCAAGGCGGAAAAGAAGGATTTTTTCCACCGGGCGAGCCATTGCTTCGGNCGCTCGGCTCTGATGCTAAGCGGGGCAGGGGCACTGGGNCCCTTCCATGTTGGNGTGATCAAATCCCTGCACGAGGAAGGCTTGTTGCCGCGGGTAATCTCCGGGTCGAGTGCGGGTGCACTTGTAGCCGCCGTTCTGGGCACACATTCCGATAAGGACCTAACACCCTTCTTCGAGGCGGAAGTAGCGGTGGAGAAGCCGATTGAGCAGATGAAGCTCACATCTGTGCTGGGCTGGCGCGATCGGATACAGACTGAAGACCTGCGTGAAATGGTGGAAGCCTGGGTGCCGGATGTNACGTTTGCAGAGGCATTTCGCATGACNGGTCGCCATATCAATGTGTCGGTNGCACCGTTCAAGAAGATGCAGGCCTCCCGCTTGCTGAATGCAATCACCTCCCCCAATGTTCTGGTGCGTGAGGCGGTCATGGCGTCATGTGCCGTGCCCGGTGTTTTCCCGCCGGTTATGTTGATGGCGCGCGATGCGGGCGGTGAGAAACAGCCTTATCTTTCGGACATGCGCTGGATCGATGGTTCGGTAACCGATGATATGCCGGCAAAGCGGCTGGCGCGGCTTTATGGCGTGAACCATTTCATCGCCAGCCAGACCAATCCGATTATCCTCTGGACTATCCAGAACCCGAACGGNGAAGGCGGCATGTTTGCCAACCTCTGGGACCTGGGAACCCGNGCCACGAAGGAATGGTTCAAGACGACGCGCGAGTTCACGGATCGCTCCACCCGGAGCCTGCCAAACCTGAACTCAGCGGTAAATATGTTCTATTCTGTTGCTCTGCAGGAATATACAGCCGACATCAACATTATCCCTCGCTACAAGTTCTGGGATCCCCGNAAGCTTCTTGCCCCGCTGGATCGGGACGAAATGCTTTATCTGATCAATGAAGGGGAGGCGGCAACCTGGCCATTGATGGAGATGATCAGAAATTGCTCGATTATCTCCCACACACTGGACGGCATTCTGGAGGGCATTGACGGTGATGTTGTCGGCTTGTACCGACCGGCATCTTCCACNCCNCATCCAGATACAAAGAANACATCAGAAGTTGCGTGATGCTAGCCGGGTTCGGCTTCCGAACCGGCGCTGAGCCGTAACAGGCCCCGGAACGCACGCTGCGCTGTGGCACCGTTCTGCACGACATTGAACACTTCCTCGGCAATGGGCATGCGGACCCCGTGTGCTTCAGCCATTTTCATGACAACAGGGGCACTTTTTACACCCTCAGCCACCATGTGCATTTCGTCGATAATCTGTTCAAGGGANTGCCCTTGGCCAAGACGTTCGCCAACATGGCGGTTGCGAGATTGAGGACTGGTGCATGTGGCGACCAGGTCGCCCATCCCGGCAAGGCCGGCAAAGGTTTCAGGTCGNCCCCCCATCGCGACNCCCAGGCGTGTCAGTTCCGCAAGCCCTCGTGTGATAACGGCCGCACGCGTATTGTCACCNGCACCCAGCCCGTCTCCCATGCCGACGGCGATCGCGATAATATTCTTCAGAGCGCCNCCGAGCTCGCAACCGATCAGATCATTGTTGGTGTAAACGCGAAACAGACCGGACTGAAAAACCGGGCGGAGCCAGTTGCAGACCGTTTCATCTTCCATGGCCAGCACACTGGCTGCGGCGGAGCCCGCCATAATCTCGCGGGCAAGGTTGGGGCCGGTCAGCACCCCCGGAGGATGTCCGGGCAGTACTTCGCTGATGATCTGNGTCATCCGAAGTGAGGTGCCCTGTTCAAGCCCTTTCGACAGGCTGATCACAGGCACCCAGGGGCGCAGGTGAGGTTTCACATCTTCAAGTACCGCGCGGAACTGTTGTGAGGGGATCCCCATCACGAGTACATCGGCTTCCTTTACGGCTTCTTCCAGCGATGTCGTCGCCCGCAATGTGTCGGGTAGCTTGGCATCGGGGAGGTATTTCCGGTTTGAATGAAGGACATTGATTTCCGTCGCCGCATCNGGGTTCCGCAACCAGAGTTTGGTTGTGGCATTGCGCGCGACCAGGGCTGCCACGCTGGTGCCCCATGATCCCCCGCCCAGCACGCTGACCCTCAGATGCATCGGATTGTTGCGTTCCTGACGGTTGCGTGTCTGCTCGTTCATGAAGGGTCCTCCCAAACNAGTTGCCAGGCCGATGTTACACGGGAACGGCGCAGACCCGCCAGCATCATCACGCACACAGTNCCGNGAGGGCTGACCGTTTTGAGGCTTTAACGGTCNTGAACTCACATGTGCTTAACGCTGAGCGTAAAAAACATCGTCCAGTCTGTAACTTGGCCTAGCCCTGCCTATAACTTCATGTGTACGATTGTAGGCGAAAGAACCGCTATATGACGAATTGTCAGGTGCGGAGGGCTCGCAATCGCGTTGGTGCAGCCGGATGGGTCTTGTTGTGCCGTCTGGCGCGGCAACAAAAGGGTNCAGGCAGGTTGGACAGCCCGTCTGCCGATAACAAGACCAGGGTGAGGCGCATGCGGCGCATTTCGAATACAGATGCTTCTTTTTTCTATGCTGACACACGGCGGACGCCGAGTGTTGTTGGTGGCTTGATGATCTACGATCAGTCAACCGCGAAGCGTCAGAAAGTGCGTTTCAAGGAAATTCTGCAATGGATCGAAGATCGATTGCATCTCTGGGCGCCTTTTCGCCAGCGTCTGGTACGTGTGCCGTTTGATCTGGACCTNCCNTATCTCGCTGATGATCCGAACTTTGACGTTGAGTTTCATGTTCACCACCTGTCTTTGCCCAAACCGGGAGATTGGCGGCANCTCTGTATTCTGGCCTCGCGTCTTTATTCCCGCCCGATGGACCTGAGCCGGCCACTTTGGGAGATCAACGTCATNGAAGGCCTCGACAAGGTGGACGGTNTGCCGAAGGGCAGTTTCGCCGTACTGGTCAAGCTTCACCATATCGTGGCTGACGGGATGACGGCCTTATCGCTTTTGACCTCGCTCCATTCGGATACCGAGATTGCCAAAACGCCGGCAAANCCGCTNGAGGAAGTCCGTCCGCGACCGCTTCCGTCCGATGGCTCTCTGATCGCCCGCACACTGCCGGAGCTTGCACGTCAGCCGCTCAAAACGGCGCAATCGGCCGTCTCCCTGTTAAAGGGGGAAATGAAAGCGCGTCGTCTCAANGCCGAGCACAATGTGGCAAGCGCGCCGTCTGCGCCCATGACCCGGTTCAACAAGGAAGTCTCGCCCTATCGNGTGTTCGAGGCTGTGGACTTTGAGCTGAATGATTTCCGCAATATCAAACGACTTGTCGAAGGCGCNTCAGTTAATGATGTNGCCATAGGCGTATGCGCGGGTGCGCTGCGCCGATATCTNGAAGCCAAACAGGANTTGCCNGANCAGTCTCTGGTTGCCATGTGCCCGATCTCGGTGCGCAAGGACATGAACGGTGTCGAACCGGGAAANAAGATTTCCGATATGACCGTAGCCATGGGGACGGATATTGCCGACCCGCTGCAGCGTCTGCAGGCGATCAAAATGCGCACGGANGATGCCAAGAAACTTGCGCAGATCCGCGGGGACGACATGCTGGAGAACGTGATGGGTCTGGTGAGCCCCGTNACGGCTTCNTGGTTCTTCCGTTCTGCTGAAGGCATGAAGTGGATTTCACGGGTCAAACCGGTCTGCAACACATTCGTCTCTAACGTGCCCGGCATTCCATTCGACATGTATTTTTGCGGGGCGAAGCTNGAACGNTCNTATGGNCTGGCCCCATTGGGTGACGGCATGGGGATCTTTCATGCGGTGACCGGTTTTAAAGATCAGATTTCGGTCTGCGTTACAGCCTGCCGCGATCTGTTGCCTGATCCTGCTTTCTACGCGGACTGCGTGCGCCAATCGTTTGATGAGTACAAAGCACTGTTGGATGCGTTGGATGAGAGCGACGACGATCAGACGGTCGTCTATCTGGAATGAAGTGGGTCTCGCAGGTTTGGGGAAGCCTGGCGAGANNTGGAGGGAGGCTCATAGAGCCTGGAGGAGAGAAAGTGTCGGAAACAGTCGTTCTTCAGATGCCTGAAAGAGAGAGGGANACNGTATTTCTTGTCGAAGCGGGGAGTTCGTTTGAGCTCAATTGCATCCGAAAATGGGTNGCGGAGCATCCGCGTTACGGAGCATCCGCGCCGCGTATTGTGGTGATAGGGGACCATCGAAAGACGGGCCATGCTGAGCTGAAGCAATTNATGAGTGACGGGAGCCTTGAAGGCGATCCCTGGCTCCAGCCTTTGCGCGTGATCTGGAAGCCGAGTGAGGAAATTCGATCAGGGGCATCGTTCATGCACGCGCTGCTCACAACGGTCTTCGAAAAGCCGGGCAGAATGCGGCAAAGACTGATGTCCGGGTCCGCGCCGGATCGGCTGCAGGTCGCAGAAGGACAGGGCGCTTATCTGTCCGAAGTTCGCGAACGTTTTGAACAGACCTGGGGAGCGGAGGGCGCACGTGTCGCGCGATTGCCGGAGTTTGTTGTCCGTCAGGCTGTAATCGCGCTCGATCGGCGTGAACGCAGTATCCGGGGCGCACGATACAAGGTCGCCCGGNTGTTGATGGGTGATGTGATGTCCAGCCCCTCGTTCCAGCGCGATCTGGGCGCTTTGGCCGGGAGCCTTGGGACATCGCTCTCCGAAGTGGAAGCAAAAACCAAAGCCTATCTGGATGAGATGAGTGCACGCCAGACGCCTGTCTCTCTCGATATCGCGATGGGGCTTTATCGTCGCGCNTGCCGAAGTGCGCATGACCCGGAAATTGATTTCGACCAGGAGGAGCTGGACCGGTTGCGCGTATGGATGGATGAAGCGCCGGTCGTGCTTTTGGTCACGCACAAGTCGATGCTGGATACAATGGCCGTGTCGAGCGTGCTCTTTGATCGCAATATTCCTGTGCCGCTTACCTTTGGCGGGATCAACCTGAACACCATCGGTATCGGTCGCTTGGCAGCCAATGCAGGGATTATTTTTCTGCGGCGCGCATTTCAGGACAATGATATCTACAAGACCACCTTCCGCCGCTATGTGGACTATTTGGTTGAGAAACGCTTTTCACTCATGTGGGCGCTGGAGGGTACACGCTCGCGCACCGGTAAACTTCTACCGCCGCGCTACGGTCTCATGAATTACGTGGTGGAGAGCATTCTGCGGACGCAAATCCANGGGCTCAAATTTGTGCCGGTCTCCGTGAGTTATGATCAGATCACCGAAGTCGATGACTATGTNATCGAACAGCGGGGCGAAGAAAAGAAACCGGAAGGCGCGAGCTGGTTTCTNCGTTTTCTGCGCGGCAAAGGGTCCGAACACAAGATCTATGTGCGGTTTGGGGAGCCGGTTCTGGCAACAGACGTCTATCCAGCCGAGAAACTCAATGAAACAATGGACGACANGGACAAGAAAACGCTTGTCGAGCAAATTGCCCTGCGGGCGGCCGTACGCCTGAACGATGCCTCACCGATAAACCTGACATCATTGCTGACGCTTATATTGCTGGCCAACGGCCCGCGCGCGCGAACCCTGGATGGGCTGACACGTACAGTCTGTTCCTGGATGGATCTGGTGGATGAGCGCAAATTGCCCGTCGTCGGGGGTGAGAAATTGCGTACCGCCAGCGAGATTGAGGCNACGCTTTCGTCGCTGGAGCGCAATGGGGTNGTCACACGTCACGACAGCGGTNTGGGTGCATTGTTCCGCNTCAGCCCCGGCCAGTATCACAAGGCCGCCTATTACCGGAATACGGCAATCCATTTNTTTGTCACCGATGCCGTCATCGAATTGGCGTTGTTGCACGCTGCCGAACAGAAAGATACAGAGCTTGCGTTTTGGCGAGAGGCTCTGGCGTTACGTGACTTGCTCAAGTTTGAGTTCTATTTCACAACCCGCGAGGACTTTCTGAAAGAAGTTCGAGAGAAGATGGCAGAGCGTGACCCGGAGTGGCAGGCTTTGCTGCAAAAGGGCCCCGCATCAGCAAAAGCTCTTGTGCAGAGGTTCCGTCCGCTCGTGGCACAGGGCGTGCTGCGTTCTTTCATCGATGCATACCAGGTTCTCGCGGATGCTCTTGTTCAGCGCGGTGGTGCACCGATCGCAGAGAAGAAAGAGTTCTTGGATCTGTGTATGACCTACGGCGCGCAAGCCCACCTGCTGCATCGGGTGTTCTCTGAGGAGAGCATTTCAAAAACGCTTTACGAGACGGCTTACAAGCTGGCGGANCATCGTGGGCTTACCTCCGGTGATGAAACGGGAAAGACAGAGGGATTGGCGCATGAGCGGCAGCAGTTTGCCGAGCAGGTGCGTTCGGTCAACCGNCGGTTGGATGTGATCCTCGGTTATGTTGTAAGCCGCCAGACAGACTGAAACAGGCGGACTGATGTGAGAAGGAATAGGAAAGTTGCAGACCCATCGCTTTCTGATCGATGAAGTGGAAACCGGCCCGGCAGGTTCGCATATCGCCGCTTTTTTCGATATGGACAGAACATTGATTTACGGGTTTTCGGCNCAAGACCTGTTTGTTGAGCAGGTCACCAGTGGNGAANTGTCCCTGGATGGGGTCATCGATCAGGCAAGTCAGGCCGTCCGCTTCGCGCGGGGNAAAATTGATTTTGCGGAGCTGATCAATCGCACAGCCAAACATCTGCGTGGTCAGGTGGACAGTCGGAACTATGAGTTTGGTCGCCGGGTGTTTGAAAAGCGGATTGCGGGTCGCATATATCCTGAAAGCCGGATGCTGATTGACGCCCACCTGCGCAAGGGGCACATCGTTGTAATTGTGTCGGCGGCAACACCTTATCAGGNGGAACCCGTTGCCAATGATCTGGGCGTACATTCTTTTCTGTGTACCCACCTTGAAGTGCAGAATGGTATTTGCACGGGCAAGGTTGTGGAACCCGCTTGCTACGGCGAGGGGAAGTCAATTGCCGTTCGGAATTTTGTGGCCGATCGTAATATCGATCTGAATGAAAGCTTTTTCTATACAGATGGGAACGAGGACCTGCCGCTTCTTGAGATTGTTGGACGTCCACGCCCTTTGAACCCGGACAAAAAGCTTGCCGGTGTCGCAAAGGCACGCGATTGGCCGATTACGCGGTTTGAGGGCCGGGGGCGCACGACAACGAAAGATGTTGTGCGCACAGGTCTTGCTTATCTGAGTGCGGCACCAGCNGCCGCCGCCGCTCTATCGTCTTACTCGCTGAACGGTTCGGCCAAGCAGGCGCGAAACCTTTTCCAGGGGCTGTGGGGAGAGCTGTCATCCGCCTCGATTGGTCTTAATTTGGATGTTAAGGGACGCGAACATTTATGGTCACACAGACCGGCTGTATTCATGGCAAATCACCAAAGCGCGGTGGACGCCATCGCGGTGTTGAAGCTTGTCCAATCTGATTTTACAGCCATTGCCAAGAAAGAAGTGCGGTCCCANCCNGTGATCGGACAGGTGTCCGAGGCTATGGGAACAATATTTGTGGACCGCGCAGACAGNAAAAAAGCGCGGGAGGCACTTGCTCCGGCTGTGACGGCGCTCAAAAGCGGCACCTCAATCATCATCTTCCCTGAAGGGACGCGAAGCCCGACTAACAAACTTTCCAAGTTCAAAAAAGGGGGCTTCCATTTGGCCATGCAAGCGGGAGTGCCAATCGTGCCGATCGTACTGAAAAATACGACAGATGCGATGCCGAAAGGTGCCATNATGGCTCGCCCGGCCACGGTTCATGTCACGGTTTTGCCGCCGGTGGAAACCAAGGATTGGAAGCCGGAGGAGATAGACAAGAACATTGCAAGCGTGAGGTCGATGTTCTTGAAGGAACTAGCGCAGGATGAGGTCGAGCGACCGAAGGATGTGATTCGTCTGGCGCAGTCCGCCAACAAACCAAAGAGCCGCGCCAAGAGCTGACGTTTGTCGCCGTTTCGTCATTCGCTAAAAGTGATCCTGGCGGATAACATCAACGTCTGATGTATAGAGAATGCCGATTGCATCACCGATAGCATTCTGGATGTTGCTGACGACTTCNTCAGCAATCGCCTTATCGACGATAGAGATGAACATGGCATTCTCAAAAGCNCCGCTTAATCCCCGCCCCTGCCGTGCGCCATGTTGGCCGTTGCCGGTGAGATGGGGAATGACGGAGTAACCTTTTGCGCCCGCTTTCGTCGCTGCTTCGATCACCCGTGGCAGGTAGGTGGCTTCGACCACAACTTCAATTTTCTTCTTNTGAAACATGAAGGCAGGCTCCCTTAAGTGACGATCGCATTGATGCAGGTGGCGTAAAGAGGAATGCCGATCAGGACATTGAAAGGAAAAGTCACCCCAAGCGAAAGCGGAATATAGATACCCGGGTCTGCCTTGGGGAGGGCAAGTCGCATAGCGGCAGGAACGGCAATGTAAGANGCGCTGGCAGACAGCACGGTCAGCAGAATAGCGCCACCCGGTGAGAGGCCGACAGCGAGCCCGGTAATCGCACCAAAGGTTGCGCCGATAAGTGGCATGTAAAGACCGAAGGCGACAACGCTGAATGTCAGAGACCGTGCCGCCCGCAAGCGATGAGCAGCAACCAGGCCCATGTCCAGCANAAACAGACACAAAACACCCTGAAATGGATCAACAAAAAAGGCGGATACGCTAGCCATTCCTTGCGGGCCGCTCGCCCATCCAATGGCAAAGCCGCCCAGAAGCAATACGATNGATCCGTTGAAAAAAATCTCTCGCACCATGTCCGGAGAAAACAGTGNGCTGTTGACCTTGCTGGCTGCATTGCGCCGGGCAAGCATCAAGCCGGAAATAATTGCGGGCGTTTCCATCAGGGCAACCATCGCAATGACATGCGCTTCGTAGGGGACGTCAATGTCAGTTAGGAATTGAGTGGCTGTGACAAAAGTCACAATGCTGACTGACCCGTAGTGAGCTGATACCGCTGCAGCATCGACGCTTTGAAGGCGGGTGGCGAATTTCAGAAGNCCGTAAGCGACAAAGGGAATGAGAAAACTCAACCCCACAGCGGCTACAAGACCTGGTAGTACGTCAAGACCTACACCAGACGTCGCAAGGCTTGCACCGCCCTTCATTCCGATGGCCAACATCAGGTAGATGGACAGCCCCTTGGCGATAGCTTCGGGCACTTCAAGGTCTGAGCGGAAAAANCCGGCAAGAGCGCCNAGGACAAAGGCCAAAATCGTNGGTGAGAGAAAATTACTCCCCGCTGCGGAAAGCACGTCAATCATTATATGTCTCTGTCGCTATGGCGTCCNAAGCGGGATGATACCTGCACACTAGAATGATGCGTGCAGGTGTCAATCATGGTTTCCGACAAAACTCCGATAATGCCTGTGCAGGTGCATCAGATACCAATCAAAGGTTGCACAATACGGGCCGCCAGACTCTTGAACCTGAGCGGTGCATCTGTGACCGCTAGACAGATACAGTCTTCGCCGGGACCAGCCACAGGCATGTGCTCAACCGTCTCATCAGCCGTTTCCACGNCACCTCGGTGGAAAGCCCCCNGATACGTTGAGAACGATCCGGTNAGGACCAGTGTCAACTCTTCCCCNCCATGGCTATGGGCNGGTACGGGTTTGCCGGCGGGTACTTTCANCAGCCGGGCCTTNCCCTCTCCGTCGCGGGTTTTGATGGGAATATGAAAANCGCCTTTACCCAGCCGCCGCCATTTCAGGGCGTGCAGGTCCCCGCCTACATAGTCGCGCAATGGCGAAGGGAGCACCGAGGGGGTTGGTATTGTTTCGTGAGAAGGCGGTAACGCAGGTTCANAAGGATCGCCGTCAAGGCGCGCCAGCAGCGCGTCAAAGCTTGATGGTGCGACAGACACAGGGGCGATAGTCTCAAGNAACTGGGCCCCCATCGTCTCCGCTGCCTCAAGGGCTTTCCGGCAGGTGGGGCANAGAGCCAGNTGGCTTGCAACCAAAAGACTCCAGCTTTCGCTCAGACTGCCCGCAGCATAGGCGACAAGAAGGTCGTCATTAATATGGTGCTGGATCGTCATACGCTGGGTCCTGAAAAGTCAATCTGTTGGTCGAGATAGGTGCGAAGCTTCGCAAGGGCAAGTCGGGAACGGGATTTTACGGTGCCCAAGGGAATGTTCAGGCGCGCNGCAATCTCGCCATGAGAGAGATCTTCAAAAAACGCCAGAAGCAGAATTGACTTCTGTTCTTCCGGCAGGGTCGCCATGGCTTCCCGCACGTTTTCTTCAGATTGCTGTTGCCCCAGNNGTGCATCGGGAAGCGGTTCTGCATCCGGTATGAGGCCCGGGTCGTGAGGGTCAAGCTCCGGGCGTGCATCTCGGCGGAATGCATCGATACGCTGGTTTCGNGCGATCCGGAAAATCCAGGTAGANGGCGCGGCTTTAAGAGGATCGAACTGCGCGGCTTTTCGCCAGACCTTGAGCATGGTTTCCTGAACCAGTTCTTCAGCCTGGGCTGGCGGGGTGCCCAGTTTCATCACGTAGGCCTTGATGCGGGGGGCAAANTAGTCGAACAAGGTTTTGAAAGCCGTCCTGTCCTGCCGTTCGGCTATATCCGCAAGGCAGGTGCAAAGCAGTTCGGTTGACGCGTCCGTTGCTGCGGAATGCTCGCCGGATATGCTGTTGGCTTCATTGTCCGTCAAGCCTGTTTCCCCCTCGCCACGGCTATGCAGATGTTTCCGCTTCCGAACCATAGCTGCCATGGAGCCGCTGACCAATGGGGAATTATCCACCACGAGCCGGATCCGCGGCGTGTGTTCTGCTGGTTTTGTCGCGATCATACTGTTCATGTGGCCTTATACGGTCGTAATAGAGCCCTGGATCACGTCGTCAGGTCAGTAAATGGTGTAGAATGTGCGTGNCGTCGTGATCCGGAGCTGTTCTCTGCGCGTAAGANGAGTGGAACAAAAAGAAAGGTCCGCCCGTGCCCTATGAAGCAAGCCCCGCCGNCATCACACCTTTGCTCCCACTCGCAGGCAAGCAACGGAAAATTGCGATCATTGGCTCTGGAGTCGCCGGCCTCGGTGCGGCATGGCTATTGAACCAGTCTGCGGACATCACCGTNTTTGAGAAAAACGAACATGTAGGCGGGCACGCGAACACGGTTGATGCGGGCGACGGCGCCGCGCCCGTGCCCGTAGATACCGGGTTTATCGTTTACAATGAACAGAATTACCCCAATCTGGTCGCGCTGTTTGAGCACCTGGGTGTCGAAACAAAGCCGTCCAGCATGACGTTTGCGGCCTCCGTGGATCAGGGTCGGTTTGAATANTGCGGGACGGGGGTGAACGGTCTCCTTGCTCAGCGCCGCAACCTGATTAACCCTCGCTTCTGGCGCATGCTGCGCGATGTGCTCAGGTTTTACAGGACGGCAGAAAATCTTGCCCAGGATGCGGAATGTAGTGATNTGTCTCTCGGGGCCTATCTCCGGCGTGAAAAATATTCCGATGCCTTTNTCAAAGATCACATATTGCCAATGGGCGCCGCGATCTGGTCCACAAGTGTCGATGAAATGATGGATTATCCTCTGGCGACATTTGTGCGCTTTTTCAAAAGCCACGGGCTTCTGAAGGTAAAAGANCGCCCTGAATGGCGAACGGTCCAGGGCGGTTCGCGGGAATATGTAAAACGCCTGACTCAGACATTTGCCAACAAGATCCGGCATGACCAGATTATCGCCGTCCGGCGGCTCCCGGGTCATGTTGAACTTGAGACGGCAGGCGGGAAAAAGTTCCTGTACGACGATGTTGTTCTCGCCACGCATGCAGACGAAGCGCTTGAGCTGCTATCCGATGCGTCAGCCCTGGANCGCGACCATCTTGAGTGTTTTCGCTACACCCAAAACAAGACTTACCTTCACACCGATGCCAGCATGATGCCGAAACGCCGTGCGGTCTGGTCAAGCTGGAATTACCTCGGNGAGTCAAAAGCAGNCGGCGAAGCATTAACGGTCACGTACTGGATGAACCGCTTGCAGAGCATTGATGAAGGCACGCCACTNTTTGTGACNCTCAACCCGTCTCACCCCCCACGTGCTGAGACTATTCTGCGTCAATTTGACTACCAGCATCCATTGTTTGACGCGAACGCCATCAGGGCTCAAAAAAGTTTNTGGGCTTTGCAGGGTCAGAACCGTACATGGTTCTGCGGGNCATACTTTGGNTATGGCTTCCATGAAGATGCCCTGCAATCAGGGCTTGCTGTGGCGGAGTGTCTGGGGAGTGTNAAACGCCCNTGGGACANGGCCGATCAGAACAGTCGTATCAATGTAAACACCCCAACCCTGTTGGCGGCAGATTGAGATGACAATGCAAAGTGCATTCTATCTGGGAAATGTTACCCACCTCCGTGCGCGTCCGAAACGGCATTTTCTCGCCTATTCGGTATTTTCCATGTTGATCGATCTGGATGAGCTGGNCTTGCTGGATAAAGGTGGATGGATTTTCGGTGTGAACCGGCGCGCGATTTTATCGTTTCATGAAGCGGACCATGGAAAGTGCGAGNCGGATCACAGTTTGTCACTCAAGAAAAGAATACATGCACTCCTGGCCCAAGCGGGCTACGCGTCCGAGGGGTTCAGCATTTCGCTTTTGTGTTANCCCCGCATCCTTGGGTATGTTTTCAATCCCCTTACCGTCTATTACATCAAGGACAGGNAGGGGGAGCTGCGGGTGATTATCTACGAAGTACAGAACACTTTTCACGAGAGCCATACCTATCTCATACCTGTCGAAACGACACGCGATGGGTCGGTCAACCAGGTAACAGAGAAGAAAATGTACGTATCGCCATTTACGCCATTGGCGGGTCAGTATGAGTTCCACATGGTGGCCCCGGCGGAAAATGTCCGTGTATCGGTGACCTTGAACGATACGCAGGGCAAGGTGCTTCAAGCCGTATTTTCAGGCCAAAGGCGGGCTTTTTCAAAATGGGCAGCATTGTCCNTGTGGGGTCAATACCCGCTGATGACGCTCAAGGTTACGATGGCCATACATTATGAGGCTTTGAAGCTTTTCGTAAAACGCATGCCTCTCTTCAGGCACGGCCCGGCCACCGAAAAAAATGATGTAACGATCATTAATCGGCGNGCGGTCTAAAGAACGCTTNCGGCGGCAATCCGTTTGCGTGCACCGCGCAGCACATGGCCGATGATGGGGAAATGCTCATAGAAGTCCCGCGCTGCATCCCAATGATCAATGTGGGAAGAAACGCGNCCTGTCGNNCCAAATTCGATACGGCTCATCCCCTCGAATGTCCATGGCTTTTGGCGTAATTCACTTTCAAANCTCCAGTGGAGAATGCCTGTTTCTCCCAACATACCATGCGCATGTACATGAAAGCGCGCGTGGTCGAGGGTTTCAAACATGTGGATAAAGATTGCTTGCATGGCTTGTGANCCNATGACGTCATTAAACGGGTCTTTGAAATGCACGTGCTCACAAACGATATCTTGCAGACCCTCCACCGTTTCAGGTCTCAGGGTTTCCATAAAACACGCATATCGAGAAAGGGGAGAGCTCATGGGCGAAGCATCCGTGTAGAGATGAGAAACAGGGCTTTGTTGGGCAACAGGCGAAGTCCCTTCATGATAAACGCAAATAGACGTGGGAAGACAATTTCATACTTCTTNCGCTGCAAGCCTGCATAGATNGTTTCNGCCGCCTGCTCAGCGGTGATCAGCATNGGCATCGAAAAGTCGTTTTTGCGCGTCAACGGCGTATCGACAAATCCGGGGTTCACAAGNCTGAGATGAACNCCNGCCTTTGCNAGCTCCGGGTAGAGTGCTTCACACATATTGATNATTGCCGCCTTTGAAGGACCGTAGGCGGCCGCTGTTGGCAAGCCCCTGTAACCGGCGACGGAGGCAACAACGGCAATATGTCCTGCACCGCTTTGCCGAAAGGATGGAATAAGAACCTCCAGCCCATTGGCGGTGCCGAGTACGTTGACGTTGAGAAGATGCTGAACCGTGTCAGCGGAGAAATCGTCCGCCCCCATGGGAATATGTGTCCCGGCGTTCAGCACAGCAAGGTCAAGTGGACCNAGNNCTTCTGTNATGCTTGCCAGCGTCNCCGCCGTCGCTCTACGGTCACACACGTCAAGCGGAAAGGCGTGTATATGTCCCTNGGGGGCTGCCGCAACCAGCTCTTCAAGGTCAGAGACGGTGCGGGCACTGGCGGCAACCTGCCAGCCGTCACGGGCCATNGTGAGCGCAAGTGCCCGGCCGATACCCTTCCCGGCACCAGTAATCCAGACACGCTTTTTTGTATCAGTCATGGATTGACCTCTCTGTCAGCTATGGCTTGNGATGGACGGACGCATTGACGGCAACGCAGTTCGATCAGGGATCCATCATCGCCCGGGAACTGCATGCGAACCCAGCGGCCCTCCCCGTCGTACCAGACCTCGTTCTCAATCTCGCCGACATAGCGNNATCGCGTGGCTACAAGCCGACCGAGATTGGTTATGACGGTTTCCGTTCCGACGGGTTGNAGCGTCACATTGTTTGTTTTTCCGGTGATCGTGTTCAGCNGTTCAGAGCTGGAAATGACGCCTGCATTCCAATGATTGGTCGGATAGAGCCCGATCGTGGCTACTTGTGTACCATTCGGTCCGGAGACGTTGAGTTGCCCGTCGCCATTCTCTTGTGCAGAAACCGTACTGAGGTCGCCATTGCGATTGGTGGAAGCCGTCAACCCGCGCAGCACACCATCCCGCCAGATTGCGTCGGATGAATATGTCAACTCATAGAGCGTGATGAAAAGAGCCCCGATTGAGAGGTTGAAGTCGGTGCGGACGCGCAGCGTGCCATCCGTGTCGGTAAAGCGNACATTATGTTCGCCGATCCTTGTCCCGTTTCGGTAAATGTCGAATGAAAGAAGCGGCCCATAGAGGGTTAACGGATGTGCGGGCGCNGTTGTCGACCCCAAAGCATAGAGGGGCCGGGTGAGCCCGCCCATAATGATGAGCNNAAGGCAGAAAAAAACAGCACCCTTGCGGGCGAGATGAACAAGATCACAGGCCGAACGTGTTGGAGCCATCATCAAGGGACCTTTCTGTTTCGCATACTTCTTTTACGAGACATCGGTCCGCCTGGATCACCTCACCCGTCGTTGAGGCTTTTGAACGCATTGAGCGCGCGAGNTCGAGCCCGTGTGCGATCGACGAGAGGNGGCGGGTAATCCGTCCCCAATTTTNTGCCGGCTTCCTGCAAAATGTGGGGAGGGGCNTCATGTGGCGTGTGAATATACTTGGCAGGCAGTTGNCGAAGCTCGGGGACAAACGCCCGAACATAGTCGCCTTCAGGGTCAAATTTGCGGCCTTGAAGAACCGGATTGAAAATTCGGAAATATGGGGCGGCGTCGGCTCCGCAGCCGGCAACCCATTGCCAGTTGGCGACATTGCTTGCGGGGTCAGCGTCAACGAGAGTATCCCAGAACCAGGCTTCCCCTTCCTGCCAGTGGATCAGCAGTTCCTTGACCAGAAAAGAAGCAACAATCATTCGGACACGATTATGCATCCATCCGGTTTTCCAGAGTTCGCGCATCCCGGCATCCACGATGGGAAAACCCGTCAAGCCTTGCTGCCAGGCGCGCAGATCCCTTGCTGCGTCGGGCATCCGGGCCGTGCTGCGCCAGGGGAAAGAGGAGAAGTNCTGTCGCAGTGGCGTTGTTGGTAGAAAGGGAAAATGATNCAGAAGGTGATGCGAGAANTCTCGCCACCCGATTTCTTTCAGGAAAACGGCNCCATCTGGTGAGAGAGAGGGGTCGTGGTCAATAGCGTCTGAAACACGCCGCCACACTGTGCGCGGACTGATACAACCGATNGCCAGATAAGGGGAGAGGCGGGANGTGCCGCGGGGCATGTCAGGTCGGTCTCGGTGAGCAGCGTAGCCTCGCAGNTCTTCATGGATAAATCTGTCAAGCACCTTCAGAGCCGCAGCTTCACCTGGGATGAACGAGCGCGCAAGTCCGTTAGTCCATTGACCCTCGCCACAAGGCAAAAGAGGTAAATCNNCCAATGTGGTTGTGGGCAACAGGTCTGGCAGCGGCGGCAGCGTACTTGGTATGCTNAGCAGTCGTTCGGCGGATATTTGCGACTGTGCNGNTCGCCAGAAGGGCGTGAAAACCTGGTACGGTTTACCCTGCTGGGTGGCTATATTTGTCGGAGAGAGAAGGGTTTGTCCGGCAAANCGCCTGACGTCAATGCCCGCTGACATGGCCCAGTCATGAATACGTGTNTCCAGGGCGAGCGCCTGGGGCTCAGCATCATGTTGCAGATAGATGCGTGTCACATCCGCCGATNGAGCAAGGNGNGAAAGCATCTCACATGTGTCGTTTTCAGCATAAGCAAGGCCGGATCCGCGCTGCCGAAGAGCTGTTTCCAGCTGACGCAGGTTCTCGTGCAGCCACCATTTGGNCGCCGCACCGGCCGGTCGNGCTGCCGTCTCATCCAATACATAGAGGGGAATGAGTTTGTCACACTCCTGGCTCGCCGCCGTCAGGGCTGCGTGGTCTCCCAGTCGGAGGTCGCGCCGGAAAAGCAGAACACCAACGATCGGGGGCGTCATGGTTGAACCGGCACAGGGTGTGCGTGTTCCAGTTCAGCGAGGAGACGGANGATCAGTTGCTCCGCCATGTCGGGAGGAACGCTACCCTGAGAGATGCCCGTGAAAAACTCATTTGCCTCGCTCAAAAACAAAATGGCGTAGGCTGTCGATTGGCAGGCTGCTTCGTCTGCGTGGGAGTACGCGTCTTCGACAAGGGTTTTCAGACGGTCCAGTGCATTTTCNTATGCATCCCAAACGATCAGNCGGACATCATCATCGCGTTCTGCCAAGCCCCATATTTCACGCCCGATAACGTCATTGCCTGCAAGAGCTTTGTAGCGCCCGTCGCACAGAAATCGAACNGTGTGATGAAGCCGGTCCTTCGGTGATTGTCCTCGCCCGGCCTTGTCAATTTCCGCACTCAGACGGGACGCGATGCGGGCGACAAAAGCGAGNACCAGAGAATGCCGATTGCCAAAATAGTGGCTGACCATTTGGAGAGAGAGCCCGGACTGGTCGGCAATTTGCCTGAGAGAGGCGAGTGCAATGCCGTTCTCGCGGACACAAACTTCCATCGCATCCAGAATATGATCACGTCTCTCAAGGGCTTTACTTGGGCGTCCCGCCACCATCTATCTCCGTTGCTTGAATTTCCAGGTGGCCGATCAGGGTGTGGCGTNCCGCCAACACATCCNCAAGCCTGCGTTTNCGCCATATTGAAACTTCTTCTGCCGTATACGCAGGAAAAGCAGTNTCGGTTTCACGAGTCGAAAACTTTTTCACCATCCAGTTGAGTGTATTAGCGAGCCTGTCGTTTGAAAGGTTGGCCTGTGAAGATCCGGGGACTTGTACAAGAAAGGCTCGGCCACCTTCGACAGAGAGTAAGAGGGGGAGGGAATGNCGAAGATCCGGCACNCGGCCGGGAAAGCCCCGACCGTCGCCAACATGGCATCCCTGACAATGGATCATGTAGTCCGCGCGTGCNCGTGTGTCGTCCGCGCGTGCCGTATTTGCANCCAGCAGCGTGCTNGCGACCAGGTTCAACAGAAAACCNGCNGAGAAGCTAAGCGTCTTCATCGACACCTACGACAATGGCGGTCGAGCAATTATACACNATGTCAGCCGCACTCCCTGCACACCAGTTGATGTTGTTCGCGGCTTGCGGCAGGTACATCGGCTTGTCGCCTTCGTTGCGGTTGCAGGTACAACGCCCGCAGCCGCTTTTCCCACAACAATCATTATAGGAAATAATATAGTGCTTGTTATCACCGGGGTTAAGGCAGGTACCGACCCATGTGATGGGCGACATGGTCGTGCCGGGTGGGCAGGCTGTGTGAGTGCCGCCGCAGCAACTGCACAGATAGCCATCAATGGCACAGTAGCGCCAGTAATCGCAGGAAGTGGGATCGCCAGGATCACTGNCGGGATCTTCCGCGCGAACCCGCGANANGGGCAGAAGNGGGAAGGCTGCCACACCAACCAGAGTGGCGCCGATACCNGCAANCACACTTCGTCGCGAAGATTGGCGAGCCGTGTGCCGGGCGGATTTTTCGAAGAATNTGTCGAGCCAATTCATCCGTTTTCAACGGGCGTTATGCGCGCCGTTGCTCCTCTGCGAGAAATGATTGAATAGATGCGTAGCCATGTCGTTTGGCTTCAAAAAGACTTTCAACATGTTCGCGNGTATTGGTGAGCCCNTGGGCGATCATGCGCGACTTTTCATCAACAAGTGCCGCGTAAGGCAGTTTGCTGACGCCGATGGAAAGGCCAAGTTCACTGGAAAGAATGTACGGAAATGACTGGAGCTCTTGTGCGGCAATGTAACGTTGGTGCGAAACGACGTCATCTCCGTCGCTGGCAAGCACGACCTCCAGCCAGTCTTTNTCCCGTTCAGCCACCGACGATATGACCGGCAGCAGACTTTTACACACCGGGCAATCGGGNGAGAGGAAGAAAAAAAGTGTCGAGCGTTCGTTCGTATGGCCGGTTGATAATGTGCCGCCAGTAAGAGAGGGGAGGTGAAGGTGGGGAAGTTGTTCGCCAGACTTNAAACCTTTGGCAACGGTCAGGGCACCTACCGGACCCATTCTTTCGTGAAGCAGACCTATCTGTCGCGTCAGAGCGTAAAGGGCAAGACCCATCGCAACAATGACGAGCCAGGCCAGAACGTTGGAAATGATGAGTGCGTCAATCATATNCTTGCCTCGGACCGGAAGGTGGCGTTGTTNNGCATCAGTGTGTCTGCCGCGATATAAAGAAGAAGAAAGGNGGTAGAGCCAAACAGCGAGATCAGATTGTCGAGCCAGGACATCTCCCGNGGGAGACTGCCCGCCAGCGTCATGGCAAGGAGCGCCATGAGTACCAGATTGCGTATGACCAGCCCCATATGGATATGCTGATCTGTCGACAAGCCGCCGCACCCACACTCAATCTCAGTGCGCCCGCGCAGAAGGTTGGCGAAAATCGCGGTTCCGTAAAGTCCCCAAAGCGCGATTGCCACGTATGCACCCCCGCCGGAAGTATAAGGGACAAGCAGGGCAAGAGCAGTCAGACCCTCGACAAGCGGAAAGAGTGTANCAAATGGACGCTCCAGATGTTCCGGCAACAAACGGTAACCCGCGAGGGCCTGCCAGAATTCGTGCGGGTGTCGAAGCTTGTGCCAAGCCGCCGCCGCCAGAAGAACAGCGGCGGTAAGGCGGAAAACCATCTCGAAGACAGGATCAATCATCATGTCACCACGGTTGAATATGGCTGGGGAAGTGGCCAAGTTTTGGCACGCTGCGCAGATATTCCCCCTCATCGGCGTCATAAATATCAAGGCCAAGCTGCATCACATCATAAAAGGCGGCCTCGCCNTGGGTCATATAAACCCATATTTGCGCAAGGATTGGCATCGGAATGTGGGCGCCAATCGCGTAGAGAAGGGGNGCCTCATCTTGTGAGATAGAAATCGAAAGGCTGCGTGCGGCAAGTTCAATGTCGTCAATTTTNTNGNGGGTGGCGANATCNTAGACAAAGACATGCGTGCCGGGATCTTCAAATGTCTCGGGCGNGCCNTGATGAGTGAGAANATAGAGATGTCCCGTAGCGGCGTGAAGTGCCAGGTGCTGAAAGCCGCTGATNGACCATTCATCGTCACGNTCATCATCGGAAAATGCCGACCACGCCGCGACATGTGAAACACCGGCCGGCGTCATATCGAACTCGTGAATAACACCTGCGAGCGAGACGAANTACCAGCGGCTCCCGTCTCGAACGCCGGAAATGGTGATTGGATCTGAAAACGGATCGAACAGGACATCGGAGCGCGTTTTACCAAGAACNTCGCCCGCGTCGTTGAGCGTAAGGGTTACAAAAGAGCCGTCCCCGCAAAGCAGATGAAATTGCCGGTCGCCGCCGCCAAATACGTTGGCACAACCGGGGATAACTTCTTCAGAGAGAAAACGCCCCGCCTTCAAGTCCACAAGGGTGACGGAGTTGGCGGGGGTGAAATTCATCTGGGCCATGAAACGTTCATCGTCCGTGAGGGCTGCGGTGCCTTGCATTTTGACGACGCTGGCGCGTTTGGGGGGAATGGGTATCTCCGAGACNGCGTTAAAGCTTGCAGCGTCATAAGTGACGATAAAATCCTGCCGTTCNCCCCGCGTGGTACGGGTAAAATGGGTTTCAGCCGCAACGATCTGAGCGCGGCTCTTGGGAAGTTGTATGCCCGTAGTCCAATATCCAAGGTCCAGCATGCTGATGAACGTGCCCGTATCCGGGTNGATCAGGTAAGCGCGACTATGCGCTTGATAGGGCGAGTTCATGTCGGCGACCCAAACCAGCCGGTTATGTGCGGTGCGATCAAAAGGGACGACATTGCCGACCGCTTCTTCAGGGAGGTCTGCGAGGGTTGCGGAGGTCAATATGCCTGTCAGGGCCAGAACGCCACCCAGAAACATTGTTGCGCGCATAATCACCTCCTCTGCTGCACTCCGTCAGCATAATGGCGAAACGGTTTAATTTGTCAATCAGTCGTATGATAAATAGAAAGAAGTCGGTCACTGGACCAAAGAAATGGCCTGTTTTGGCCGTCGGAAACCGTTATCAAGGGGCGGAACAAAGAGGNGNAGGNCTTGCATTCTTGGCTGTAACCCCCACATTTACGACGTAGCAAGGCCCGTTTGGGATTGCACAAAGAGCCCTCTTTTCGTGNGTTGGATCGGAGAGGGATTGTCGTCAGGTGCGCCATAAACGGGCACTGACAAAGTTGCTGNAAAGCCAGCCTGTCTGGTGAAAGGACTTGTAAGATGACGCGTATGGCACGCTTTGATAGTCCCTTTCTGTTGGGATTTGAGCAGGTTGAACGCCTGTTGGACCGGGTTGCCCGGTCCGGGCCGGAAGGTTATCCGCCCTATAATGTCGAAGAGGTCGAGGTCGGAAAAGGGGCCAGACTTCGGATCACCCTTGCAGTTGCCGGTTTTACGCCAGACGATCTGAGTGTCACGGTCGAAGGCAATCAGTTGATCATTCGTGGACGCCAAACGGAGGAGGCCGAACGTGCTTTCCTTCACCGCGGTATCGCCGCGCGNCAGTTTCAGCGCGCCTTTGTGCTGGCGGAAGGTATCAAGGTTGAAGGCGCTGACCTTGAAAACGGTCTGCTGACTATTTCTCTGGAACAGCCTGAGCCCACGGAAAGTGTGCAACAGATCGAGATTCGGACGAAATAGTTTAGGGTGATGGACCGCATAGCTGAACATGCAAGGGCATGCGGTTGAAAGGAGTTGTGTGATGTTGAACGCAAACAAGGAAAATACAGAGCCGGTTCTGTCCCGGGCAGAGATGCTCCACATGACCGACGATGCCCTCGCAGAGCTGGGGCTGAATACACACGTCTATGTTCGCGCAATGCAGGCGCGTGACCTGGAAGCGGATATCGGTGGTCAGATCGAGGTGGCGCCGGATACATGGCTTTATGCCGTTCATGCGGCAAACGGCGCNCGTCTTGCGATTGTGGATAGCCGTGAAGGTGCTTTTCAGGGCGCCAGAGCTTATGGCTACGAACCTCTCAGCGTACACTGAGGTCNCAGGTTCGCAGCGGACGCTGGTGTTGGACGGAGAANATTAGACGGCCGTTGAGGCCGCAGGTTCTGTCAAAAGTGCATAAAGAGCGGCGGCATCATCTGTCGCTCTCAGTTTTTCCACCATCGACTGGTTGCGCATCAAGCGGGAAACCCGCGCCAGCGCTTTAAGATGGTCTGCCCCGGCAGATTCGGGGGCAAGAAGCAAAAACACAAGATCAACGGGTTGATCATCCACAGACTCAAAATCAACGGGTGTTTCCANGCGTGCGAAGAGACCGTGCAGGCGGTCAAGCTCCGCAAGCTTGCCGTGTGGAATGCCGATNCCNTGGCCAACGCCGGTTGAGCCAAGACGCTCACGTTCCAGCAGCGTTTCAAAAATGGCACGCTCGGACAGGCCGGTGATCTCAGCGGCTTTCGCAGACAATTCCTGCAAGACCTGCTTTTTACAAGTGACCTTCAGCCTCGCCGTAACCCCGGCTGGGGAAAGGAGATCTTCGAGATCCATAATCCGTTTCCTGTTAACGGTCCCAACGGGAGCCATTCGCACCCGCTGAGACGATTTCTCGTCGATGCCACGTTGCGGTGGCAGCGTCAGCCCAACGGAATGACCGTTGGGCTTTCGGGCATTAAGCCGTTTTCGAATCGTTAGCGGCATCAATCCAACCAATGTTGCCGTCGGCCCGTTTGTATACCAGGTTCAAACCGCCCTTGGATGAGCGGAAGACAACAACGGGGGACTGGGAAATATCAAGCTGCATGACAGCATCGCTTACAGAAAGTACGGGCACTTTCGTGGTGCCTTCGGCCACGATGACAGGTGCGTCNGCATCCTGTGCCGCATCTTCGTTTTCATCGCCTGTCTGGGCAGCCAGCACAAATGACGGCACGTCCAACACGGGTAAATCCGATTTTGGGGTGTTGTGATGGTTCTTCAGACGTCGCTTGTAGCGGCGCAGGCGTTTCTCAAGCTTCTCCACAGCGTCGTCGAAACTGGCGTAAATATCNCCAGCCTGACCGTGTGATTGCAATGTCATGCCCGAGCTCAGGTGAACAGAGCAATCGGCGGCGAACTCGTGTCCCGCTTTGGAAAAGGTGACATGGCCGTCCACGGGCGTGTCAAAATACTTGCCGACACTTGTAGAAAGCCTGTCCAGCACATGGGTGCGCAGGGCATCCCCGATGTCGATGTGAATTCCGGTGACTTGAACTTGCATCAATGACCTTTCCATTGGCCGTTAATTGCCAGCATGAGACTCAAATTGAATCGCTGGCTCCATTTAGGAGTGTAGTCAATCGTGTGATCGTTTGCCGCTTTTCCATGCGTCCGAAAATGGTCTTTTTCACCTAAGACAGTTTCCAGAAAACGCTCCTGCGTGGAGGTACCTTTCATATGTCACGACCAACGGGCATCGACCCCGGTCTCGCGAGCGGGTCGGAAACTAGTAGCCCGACCCATGCCTGTCAACCGGTGTCGGGNAAAAGGAAAAAACGTGTGTTAAAACAGTGGCTTGGCTTTAAAAAAGCCGTGTATTTCTATTAAGAATAAGGCTTGACGAGGCGGTATCTTCCCCTCTTAGGCAAAGACCTTCTTTTCCCGCCGCCTTTGCACAGACGAGGGGATGTTCATTGCCTCGCGATATTTTGCCACGGTCCGTCGCGCAATATCGATNCCGTCTGCTTTCAACATGTCAACCAGCGTGTCATCGGACAGCACGGCTTTNGGGGTTTCCGCGTCAATAAGCTCTTTAATTTTGTGGCGGACCGCTTCAGCTGAGTGCGCGTCACCGCCCGTTGCCGACGCAATGGAGGAGGTGAAGAAATACTTCAGCTCAAATATTCCTCGTGGTGTAGCCATATATTTGTTTGANGTCACACGGCTGACGGTGGATTCGTGCATGGAGATCGCATCGGCCACCATTTTCAGGTTCAAGGGCCGCAGATGAGCGACGCCGTGCACCAAAAAAGCATCTTGCTGGCGGACAATCTCGCTCGCGACTTTCAAGATCGTTCGGGCCCGCTGGTCGAGGCTCTTCACAAGCCAGTTNGCATCATTCAGGCACTCGGTCAGGTAGTTTTTGGCTGTCGCGTCTTTGCCGGCAACTTGTGTGACTTCTGCATAATATTGTTTATTCACCAGGACACGCGGTAGCGTTTCGGTGTTGAGCTCAACAGCCCAGCTTCCGTCAGTTTTCTGTCGGATGAAAATGTCGGGTACGACGGCTTGGACAGGCTCTTCACCAAATGCATTACCCGGCTTGGGATTGCAGCTTCGAATGTCGTCAACNAGGGAACCCAGATCTTCCTGATCGATCTCGCAGAGTTTCATGAGCTTTGGCAGGTCTCGTTTGGCAAAGAGATCGATATGCGCGAGGAATTTTTCCATCACCGGATCAAGCCGGTTCTTTTCTCTCAGCTGGAGNGTCAGGCACTCGCGCAGATCGCGGGCGCAAACACCGACAGGATCAAAAGTCTGGAGTGTTGTCAGCACATTTTCTACAAGCGCTGCCGCAACGCCCAGCCGGTCCGCAACCGCGTCAATGCTTTCTGACAGGTANCCTGTCTCATCCACAAGGTCGATGAGATATGTACCGATCATCCGCTTCATGGGATCTTTGATTGCGATGGAGAGTTGTTCGTTCAGGTGCTCGTGCAACGTTTCGGGGCGGGTGAGTTGGCTCTCAAACTCGCCGTCTCCATCAAAACCGCCGCCACCTTGTCCACGCGTGGACTGCCAGTCAGAGCTGGACATGCCGGGTGTTTCGCTGTTGGCCTGNGCATCGGAAATACTCTGGTCGGCGTAGACATTGTCATAGTCCGTATCAAGGTCACCGTCAGGCGAGGGTGGCGCAACATCTTCGGATAGGGACAGCGGCGCCATATCGCCTCCATCACCNGTGTCAGCACCCGGCGCGTCTGCATCACCGTCANACCCCGTATCCATGTTTTCTTTGTGAGGGGTTTCGCCTTCCTTGGGTTCGATCAGGCCGGGCGGATCATCATCACGGGCCTGTTCAAGCAGCGGATTGCGTTCCAGCTCCTGTTCGACATAGTCGGTAAGTTCGAGGTTGGACAATTGCAGGAGTTTGATCGCCTGCTGCAATTGCGGCGTCATGACGAGTGACTGGCCCTGTCGGAGCTCTATCCGTGCATTTAATGCCATTTCACCCGAACATCAGCGTCTGACCCAGGTCAGAGACTGAAACGATCCCCCAGATAAAGACGACGGACATCCTCATTGCCTACAATGTCAGAGGGTTCTCCCTCCATCAGCACCATGCCGTCGTGAATGATAACCGCGCGGTCGATAAGCTCGAGGGTTTCGCGCACATTATGGTCTGTAATAAGGACGCCAATACCCCTGTCTTTCAGATGCGCGACAAGGTCGCGGATATCGCCAATGGCTATAGGGTCAATCCCGGCAAATGGCTCGTCGAGCAGCATAAACGAAGGCTGGGTCGCGAGCGCACGTGCTATTTCCACGCGACGTCGTTCACCACCCGACAGGGCAATTGCCGGCGTCCGGCGCAGATGCGTAATAGAAAATTCAGCGAGAAGGTCATCCAGATCGGCTTCGCGGCGGTCACGATCCGGCTCCACCACTTCCAGCACGGCCCGAATATTTTCTTCAACCGAGAGGCCGCGAAAAATGGACGCCTCCTGCGGCAGATAACCGATCCCAAGTCGCGCCCGGCGGTACATGGGCAGGCCGGTCACATTGCGGCCATCCAGCGTGATGGTGCCGTAATCCGGNGAAACGAGCCCGGTGATCATATAGAAGGTCGTGGTCTTGCCCGCCCCGTTGGGCCCCAGNAGGCCGACAGCCTCACCGCGTTGAACCGAGAAGCTCACGCCGCGCACAACAGGACGGCGGCGAAANCTCTTGCCGATCTTGTCCACAATCAGGCCACCATTGCTGGCAACAAGGCGCGGGCCACCCTCCGATGCTGTTGAGGCGGTCGGATGAGAGTTAGCGCGGGATTGGGCCGCGTCCATGTGATTACGGTCGCTCANCGGTCCCCATCAGAACGTAGTTGGNATTAAAATTGTATGAAAGAATGTATTAACCAAGAAAATTACTGTTCGGGAACCCTGAAAAGACCCCTGACACGACCATTTGAGCCATTTTCTACAGTTCCGGTGCCCGGCGTGGCAGCGCTCTCAACCCGGGCCTGCCCGGTGTTGAGGTCAATTTTCAGCCGATTGCCGCGCACGACATTGTCACCTTGCCGCAGCACAACTGCATCACCCATAGTGATTTCCGAGGCTGCGACTTCGTAAATAGCCCATTGCCCGTCGGCTGACTGGTCATCTTCTGACATGACGTGGACATCGCCCGTAGCGCGAATACGGGTGATTTCCGTCCCGCCCGCGCCACCCGTGCTCGCAGCTGTTTTTTCGGCATAGGTGACAACGAGGCGATCTGAGCGCAGGCGCATTGTGCCCTGAATAGCATCCACATTACCGATAAAAGTGGCCTGCTGCGCATTCTGCTCTACTTCCAGCGTGTCCGCTTCAATTTCGATCGGGGCGTTGGGGTCTGCGCGGAACCCAACCAGACCTTTGCCTTCTTCCGCCACTGCCGGGAGTGAGAGAATAAGGGCCGTCGGGGCCAGAAAGGCGGTGAGAAGCGCCACAAGCAACGTGGGGCTGCGCCCGGCCAACTGACGAAGGGTTGGAATCTGCACTGGTTTACTCCCCGATGTCTCGCATTTACCTTACTTGTAATACACTACAACGCGAACGCCGCCAGTAAATGTGATTTTCTCGCCATTTTCTGTGGCCTTAACCCCATTGGCGCGGATCGTGCCAACAGGCCCCTGTCCGTGTACCGGGTCGTGGCTGACAAGCCCGCCATTTTTGAGATCCATCTGAGCGGTCTGTGCGTGAAACTCATATCCTTCTGCCGCGTAAACGTCGATCTGCTCCCGGAGATTGAGTGTTTCACCTTCTGTCTCCAGCGTACCAAACCGGGAGGTAATCGACAGCCAGTCGCCTCCCGCATCGAGCAGCAGGTCGGCATTGATGTTTTCCAGATGAATACGATTGGGATTGTCGACTGTTTGGGTTGCTGTCTCCGCTGTCACAACATACGGGCGTCCCTTGCGGTCAACGCCGGTAATCCGCGGGCTCACCATGCGCAGGTCGTCGTTAAGCTCACCAACCTCCTGGAACGTGATGGCTATTTCCGGCCGGGCATTAAAGGTCCCGCTTGAAATAAAGACGGTCAGAAGCAGGAGAATAGCCAGGGCCGGCAAGGCAATCTTCATGCCGGTCACAAAGCGACTATAGGGGCTTCGCTCTTCGTCAAGAGGGTCAAGCTTGGGATCGTAGGCATTCGTCATCAAGCGGTCTTCTGCCGTAAATATAGCGTCTCGTGAAGCTATGATAGGCCTCAATAGGGCGTGAGTGTGACCCTGCCACTACAAAGTATGAGGTGCCCGTCACAGAGCGTCAACCGGGCAAACAGGCCGTACAAGGTCTGTGTTTGTGGTGCCCGTAAGTCAGATCTAGTGGGCGAAGATATCCTCTTCCGCCCAGCCGGCAAGGTCCAGCGAGGCTCGGATAGGCAGAAAGGCGAAACAGGCCTTGGCAATTTCCAGCCTGCCTTCCCGTTCGAGCATGGCGTCGAGAGCGGTTTTCAGCTTGTGAAGATGTAGGACGTCCGAAGCAGCGTAGGCTAGTTGTGCCTCGCTCAGATTGTCCGCCCCCCAGTCGGAGCTTTGCTGCTGTTTGGACAGTTCAACCCCGGCCAGTTCCCGTGCAAGGTCTTTCAGCCCGTGACGGTCTGTGTAGGTTCGCACCAGTTTAGAGGCAATTTTTGTGCAGTAGATCGGGGTCGTCACAACGCCGAGATAGCGCTGCATCACAGCCACATCAAAACGCGCATAGTGGAATATCTTGGTCACGTTTTGGTCAGCCATCAGAGCGCGCAGGTTGGGCGCATCGTAACGGGACCGGTCCAGTTGAACGATATGGGCGGTATCATCACCCGCCGACAATTGAACAAGGCAGAGTTTGTCGCGATTGATATTAAGACCGAGCGTTTCGCTGTCGACGGCGACGGAGCCGGTGAATGTCAGGCCGTCTGGTAGATCGCCTTTGTGGAGTGTGATGCTCATGGGCTGTCACGGCCCTCCCATTATTGAGTGCGCGTTATGCGTACCGGTAAGACCCCCATCGCATGCCTGATATGACAGACATGTGCCGCAGGGCGGCAACGCCGCTCGTCAGTTTGCGGACTTGCCGCGCTGTCGCGACACGTTTGGTGCCCAGGAGAAGACTCGAACTTCCACGTCCTTTCGGACACTAGCACCTGAAGCTAGCGCGTCTACCAATTCCGCCACCTGGGCCCAAGGTGCGGAGGTTTACGAGGCATTGCGGGCTTTGTCAATGGAGCAGATGCGGGTGTGGGGGAGCATTTTTTACTCTTTTGGGTATCATCCTGCGGCGGCCTGACCTCTATACGGGACGATGAAGCTGCGCTATCAAATGACAAACAAATTGACGGCGATTGGGATCAGCCACGCAACTGGAACCCAAACAGGCCAACGACCGAGAGGAATGCAACATGGCAACCCCGACATCCAGCCAGACATCTGCGGCAGTTTCTGCCGTAAAAGACGACAAAGGGCTGCGCGCTGGCGATCTTGTGACGGTCTTCGGTGGCTCCGGATTCGTCGGTCATTATCTTGTTCGCGCCCTGGCAGCGCAGGGATATCGGGTCCGTGTGGCCGTGCGCCGCCCAAATGAGGCTCTTTTCCTGCGTCCTATGGGCGATGTCGGGCAGGTGCAACCTGTTCAGGCCAACATCAAGGATGCAGGCTCATGCGCCCGCGCGATGGAAGGCGCGAAGGCAGTCGTGAATCTGGTGGGGATTTTGAACGAAACAGGGACGCAGTCCTTTGACGAGCTTCAGTCGATGGGCGCGGGCCGTTTGGCCAAGCTGGCTGCAGAAGCGGGAATCACCAGTTTTGTACTAATGTCCGCAATAGGTGCAGATGCTGATAGGGCATCAGCTTACGCCCGGACCAAAGGTGAGGGCGAAGCCGCCATAATGTCCATGCTTCCAACCGCTATGATCGTCCGTCCCTCCATCATTTTTGGACCGGAAGATGCGTTCTTCAACCGTTTTGCCGCAATGGCGACAATAGCGCCCGCATTGCCCCTTATCGGCGGTGGCAAGACGCTTTACCAGCCGGTCTATGTAAAGGATGTGGCGAAGGCAATAACACTTATGCTGGGGTCGGCGGCCTTCGCAGGTAAAACACTGGAACTCGGTGGTCCTGAAACGGCTGGCTTCCGTGATCTCATGGCGATGGTGCTGGATATCACCGCACGGCGGAAACCGCTTGTGACTATTCCGTTTGCCCTGGCGCATTGGATGGCCTGGTTGACCCAGTGGATACCTGGCGCACCGCTGACCACAGATCAGGTTGAACTTTTGAAACACGACAATATCGTTGCCGACGGGGCGTTAACAATGTCGGACCTGGGTATGACAGCAACACCTATGGCGACCGTCTTGCCGTCTTACCTCTATCGGTTCCGCAAGATGGGGCAATTTGCAAAAAACGCAGAAGCTTGATCCCATCACGCGGGGCTTAGAGATAAAGCCAGGCCAGCAGAAAAGCACCAAGCGCCAGACGGTAGAGTACGAACGGCAGCAAGGTCGTTGTCGTCATCATTTTCAGGAAGAGGTGAATGGCAATCAGGGCCGTCCCGAAGGTAATCAGGGCAGCGATAGCCATGTCGATACCAAGTTCAAGGTTTCCCGCCTCGTAAATTTCCAGCAGGCTTGCGACGGTCGCCCCCAGGATCGTGGGAATGGACAAGAGCATCGAAAAACGGGCGGCATCGGCCCGTTCAAAGCCGAGAAAGCGAGCGGCGGTGATTGTTGTCCCCGCCCGACTGGCCCCGGGAATGAGCGCAAGCACCTGAGAGAGCCCGATAAGAAAGGCAGTCCCCCATGTCATATGCTCCAGACGGCGTAGCGTGAGGCCCACACGGTCGGCAACCCAAAGAAGAACAGCAAAGGCCAGATTGGCCCAGGCAACCACTTCAATGACGCGAAGTTGTTCCGCATAGCCGGATTTGAGCAGCATGTAACCGACAATAATGACCGGAATCGTGGCGACAACGAGATAAAGTGCAAGCTTGCCATCGTCGGTCAGCCGACCGGTGAAAATCTGCAGCCCGCCAACCGTCATCGCCAGAACGTCGTGTCGGAAATAAAGCAGCACGGCCCCCAGCGTGCCAGCATGCACCGCGATATCCATCAGGATGCCTTGGTCGGCCATGCCTGTCAGTTCGTCAATCAGGCTCAGATGTCCTGAAGAGCTAATGGGCAGAAACTCGGTAATACCTTGGATGAGTGCCAGAAGCACAATCTGTTCGAGAGACATGGAAGGACCTGTTCCTGCAATGGGCGGGAAATTGTTATATCATTCCACAAATCCTAATCCATCCCGACAATCAGGTCTTCCGGGATGTTGGTGAATTCTGGACGGGGCCCATGAAAATTGGCACGGTGGCAGAGCAGACGGGTGTTTCTGCTAAAACGATAAGATATTACGAAGAGATTGGTCTTCTGGAGGCGCCGCCACGTCAGGAGAATGGATATCGTGCGTATACAGATGATGATGTCCGGTTTTTGGATTTCATCAATCGGGCGCGGCGGTTGGGGTTCTCTGTCGCTGAGTGTAAAGACCTGCTGACGCTTTACCGCGACAAATCCCGCGCGTCTGCGGATGTGAAGGCGCTCGCACTTGCTCATGTGGCGGAGATCGATCAAAAATTACGTGAGTTGCAGTCTATCCGTCACACATTGGCCACGCTGGCGCACAAATGCCATGGTGATGATCGGCCCGATTGCCCCATTTTAGAAGAATTGTCGAACACGCCCGGAAAGGGTAAGTAGACAGGAGAAATTTCCACGATCACGACCGGACGGCGCTCTCGCCCCATATCGGCACAAGTCGCCGCACAGGAACAACAAGCCCCTACATGCAACAGCTTTATCATCAGCCCATTTCGCCTGCATCCCGTACTGTTCGACTTTTGCTCGGTGAAAAAGGGATGGCACCGGCCCTCATCGAAGAAAAGACATGGGAGTGGCGAGAGGATTTCCTGCGCCTCAATCCGGCGGGCGAAGTGCCGGTTCTTGTGGAGGGTCCCGAAGCCGAAGATGCAGTGATTGCCGGGTTTTGGCCGCTGGTTGAATATCTTGAGGAAAAATATCCAAATCCACGCTTTCTGCCGGATGATCTCGTGGCGCGGGCAGAAGTCCGCCGGGTGGCGGAATGGTTTTCGCGTAAATTTGCCGCGGAGGTGTCTGATCCGCTGATTTACGAAAAGGTGACAAAGCGCTTCCTGAGTGTCTCAGCGGGCGGCGGCGGGCCTGATATGCCGGTGGTGCGCGCCGCGCTTCCCAATGTCCGCTACCATCTCGATTTCATATGTTATCTGATGGAGAGCCGCACCTGGCTTGCGGGAGAGCGTATCAGCCTCGCAGATATGGTCGCGGCTGCTCATCTGTCCTGTCTCGACTATGTCGGCGACGTGCCGTGGAACCAGTATGAGGGAGCAAAGGAGTGGTACGTGCGTCTTAAATCACGTCCGGCTTTCAGAACCCTGCTGGCAGACCATGTCCCGGGCATGCCGCCACCGCGCGCTTACGCCAACTTGGACTTCTAACCTTGGCCCGGGCCTCAACAACCGGCGCGCCCTCTGCTCCATCGGCCTTGTCGGCCACCGTGGCGGGTTTGCGCGAGGAGGCGCGTGCCGCGGGCTTTGATGCCGTGGGGATCGCGCCCGCGCATTTGTCGGATGAAACCGTTGCGCGCTATCGGGCATGGCTTGCCGCCGGATGCCATGGAGACATGCAATGGATGGCCGAAACAGCCGACCGGCGAGAGACACCGGTAACATTGTGGCCTGAGGCGAAAAGCGTCATTCTGCTGGCCATGTCCTATGGTCCGGACCAGGACCCCGCGCTGAATGTCCCAGCTGCCGATTGCGGTAACATTTCTGTCTATGCACGGAATAAGGACTACCACGATCTCGTCAAAAAGCGCCTGAAACGGGTTGCAAGATGGTTGGTGGCGCAGTCAGGTGCGGACGTGAAGGTCTTTGTGGATACAGCNCCGGTTCTGGAAAAGCCGATNGCGGCGCAGTCAACACTCGGTTGGCAGGGGAAGCATACAAACCTCGTTTCCAGCGATCTGGGCANCTGGTTTTTCATTGGNTCAATTTTTACAACCCTGGCGTTGNAGGCGGATCCGCCACATCGCAATCAGTGTGGGTCGTGTCAGGCCTGCCTGGACGCGTGCCCGACGGATGCCTTTACCGGGCCGTACCGGCTGGATGCCCGGCGTTGTATTTCATATCTCACCATTGAANATAAAGGGCATATCCCTGACGAGTTTCGCGTGCCGATGGGAAACCGGATTTATGGCTGCGATGATTGTCTGGCAGCGTGCCCTTGGAACAAGTTTGCACAAGAAGCCTCCGAAATGGCGCTTCAGGCGCGTGACGATCTCAAGTCGCCCCCACTCAGCGATCTTCTGGCTTTCGACGACGCAGCTTTCCGAAGCTTTTTNCAGGGCTCNCCGATCAAGCGGATCGGGCGTGACCGGTTTATCCGGAATGCACTCATTGCTGCAGGTAATGCACATGANCAGACGTTGCGACCCAAAATTGAAACTCTCTTGCAGGATGAATCACCATTGGTCCGAGCGATGGCGGTCTGGGCCTTCCAGCGCCTGGTCTGTGCTGAGGAGGTCGCGCGTCAACGCAACAGGCTGATGCCCACCGAAGTTGATGCAGGGGTCAAGGCTGAGTGGTTGCGTTCTCTTTCTCAATNTCGGCAATGAACCGGGCCGCNGCNGCAGCGGCTGCACCGGGCTCGCCATTGGGACGNCGGTCCCGCTCGATTACAGCCTGCCAGTCAGAACGGGCGGCTGTGAGATCCCCTTGTTCATATCGAACCATGCCCCGCTCCAGCTGAATGGGAATGGCATCTGCGCCTGCGGCAAGCGCGGTCGTNATATCCGCCAGTGCGAGATCGTATGATCCCAGTTGGCGGTAAAACCGTGCACGCAGGACGAGAAAGTCAACGCGCTCTGGTGCAACACCAAGCGCCATNTTCACATCTTCCAGGCCTGCTGCGGGTGCTTCGGCCANGTCATGAGCCCGTGCCCGCCCGAACAGGAGCGCAGGGTCTTTTGGTAGATAGCGCAGCCCGGCGGTNAAAGCCTCCANCGCCTTAGTGCTGTTGCTTGTCGCGAGCCAGGCGTCACCCGCTTGCCGATAGAGAACGGCCCGTTCGCTATCTTCAACCTTGGTGGCCAGANTGGCTGCCCGCTCAANCCGCTCTGCGGCGGCGTCAAAAAGGCGCAAGCCCATCAGGGCGATACCGCCGCAATGAAGGGCGCCGCCCGTTGTGTCTGTACTTTCCCACTGGAGGGAAAAATCATAGGCGGCNTCCGGGTTTTGCGCGGCCAGCGCAACACAGTCGCGGTATTGGTCNGCCATGGCGGGCGCTGTCACCACCACGGAGAGAGTAATAGCAGCAAAGGCGGGGCGCCAGGTGCCACGCGCCACAGGGACGAAGCGGCGTGCGAGGGAAGATGTGAAGTGGTTTTGTATGGTACGCATGGTCCCCAAGCATCTACAAACAGGCATGAATTGCAATGGAGAAAACGGCGTGACGGTTAACCGGCTTTTTGCGTTTGGTTTTGGAGATACAGCGGCGGCCCTGGCCCGCTGTCTGCGGGGTGAAGCATGGGAAATTGCGGGAACCTGCCGAACACAGGAAAAACAGGCCCGTCTTCGGAAGGAAAATGTTTCGACCTATCTGTTCTCGGGCCAGGAAGCTGTTGCAGAAGGGGTTTTATCGGGGGTAACGCATATTTTGGTATCCGTACCCCCCACAGCAGATGGCGATGTCGTGATTACAAGGGCAGCCCGCGCCATTGCGGCTAACGCCGATCATATTGTCTGGATAGGTTATCTCTCGACAACNGGCGTGTATGGCAACAAGGATGGTGGCCTGGTGACGGAAGCGGATCCTGTCAGCCCGAAAAGCGAGCGCGGCAAGCGACGCGCGCGCGCGGAAGCGGATTGGCTGGCCTTGGGAGAGCGCACCGGCATTCCGGTTCAGATATTNAGACTGCCCGGCATTTATGGCCCAGGTCGCAATCAGATTGCGTCGCTGCGGCAGGGCAAAGCCCGCCGTATTGTGAAGCCTGGCCATGTGTTTTCACGCATTCATCTGGACGATATTGCACAAGTCCTCGCGGCTTCGATCAGNCACCCACGCGCAGGTGCGGTTTACAATGTCTGCGANGATGAGGCCGCNCCGCCTCAGGATGTTGTCGCATTCGCGGCGGATCTGGCCGGATTGCCTGTGCCACCGGAGGTTTCAGTTGAGGAGGCAGGTTTGAGCCCGATGGGGCGCAGCTTTTACGNTGAAACAAAGCGCCTCTCAAATGANCGGATCAAGACGGAACTTGGCGTCAGACTGCTTTACCCGACCTACCGGGAAGGGTTGAAGGCTTTGCTCGATCAGGGAGAGTGATTGCCCCAGATCAAGGTCTTGGNGTGTGCGGTCCTTTAACTTCAGCTCATTACCAACATGAGAAGGAGGTCGGCCATGTCACATCATTTTCACGCCGTTATATGGATTGATCATCACGAAGCCCGCATTCTTGAGTTTGATGCCTCTGATGTGAATGCGGCCACGGTAAGGCCGCACCATGCTGCAAAGCATTTGCATGTAAAATCAGGATCGGCGTCCAGTTGGCGTGCATCGGAAGACCCAAAATTTTTTGATGACGTGTCGGCGAGGCTCTCAGGTATCCACGAAATTTTGCTGGTAGGCCCCGCAAACGCGAAACTCGCCTTTCTCAAACATCTGCAAAAACGCCATGCGACGGTGGCGGAGAAAATAGTAGGGGTGGAGACCGTCGATCATCCGTCAGACGGGCAGCTGGTTCATTACGCCCGCAACTATTTCAAGAATGCAGACCGGATGTTGCCNCAACTGGACTAAGGGCCGGTCAGGANGGGNATTATGGNTGCTCAATGGAACGGAGCAGGCGGTCNAGCGTTTCAGTCAGGCGCTGAATGTCGTCAGGATCCGATAGCCGATGATCGCCTGNCTTGGTCATCTGAANCTGCACATCGGGAGCGCTAAGCTGCGTCGCCAGATGCATAGCGTGCTGCCATGGGACATCCGTATCTGCCATGCCTTGCAGGATGCGCACNGGAACGGACAAGGGAATGGNCCCCTCCAGCAGGAGGTGGCGGCGACCGTCTTCAATCAGCTTCAGCGTAATTTCATATGGATCGCCATAGTCGGAAGGTTCCAGNTAAAGCCCTTCTCTNTCAAGCGTCGCCCGNACAGTGTCGTCATAGGTGTTCCACATCAACGCTTGTGTGAAGTCGGGCGCAGGGGCAATCAGAACGAGACCTTTGATCCGGTCGGGGCGGGCAAGAGCGACCAGCAGCGAAATCCAGGCCCCCATACTGGAGCCGATCAGAACCTGAGGCCCGTCTGTCAGCGTATCCAGTACAGTCAATGCGTCTTCTCGCCAGCGGCTGATCGTTCCGTTCCGAAAGTCCCCGCTGGACTGCCCGTGGCCGAAATAGTCAAACCGAACCAGAGATCGGCTTTGTATGTTCGCCCAGCGGGCGAGCTCGCTCGCTTTGGTGCCNGTCATGTCAGACTTGAAGCCACCAAGCCAGATNGNGCCCGTTTGATTTTCTGTCGCGTGGCCGTCACGGAAATAGGCGATTTTTTCGCCGTCATCGCGCAAAAGCCAGGAAGGTTGGGTCNCATCCGCCATGATTTTGCCTTTCGCCTGTTTCAAATACTTGTATGGGCGCGCATCATTGCCTAACCAAGAGCGCTGACATTCTCAACCCGAAACCTGTGAAAGCGACACGAGCTTGACGATTAAATTGGTTCACCCGGCTCAGCCNACGGTATTGCAGATCATCCCCTCACTGGACACAGGTGGGGCGGAGCGGACAACGGTGGATATGGCAAAGGCATTGGTGCATGCNGGGTGTCGCGCCCTCGTGGCCAGTCAGGGGGGGCGTCTGGTCGCTGAGTTGGAGCGGGTAGGGGCNGAACATGTTGAACTCCCGGTACACTCCAAGAACCCGGTCGTGATGGGGCTCAACGTGGAGCGGCTGACCCGNCTGATCGAGACNCAGAATGTGGATATCGTCCACGCGCGCAGTCGCGCCCCGGCCTGGAGTGCGCTGGCGGCCGCGCGTCGNGCCAAACGGCCTTTTGTCACCACCTATCACAGCAAGGTGCACGAACGTCCGCGCCTGAAGGTCTTCTACAATTCAGTTATGACGCGCGGCGCGGTGGTGATCGCTAACTCGGAATTCACGGCAGACCGCATTCGTCGTTTTCATGGCACAACCGAGGCCCGCATTGTGACCATCCCGCCGGGCACCGATATGAACGCCTTTGATCCGGCCGGGCCGGNCCTCAAACGAGGCCTCAAATTAAGAGACACTTGGGGGGCGACGCCGGGTGACACGGTCTTTCTCCTGGCGGGGCGTTTAACCCGCTGGAAAGGGCAATTACTCGCGATCGAAGCGTTGGGCAGGTTGTCGGAGCGACTGGGNCCCGCGGCGGCGGCGGCAAAACTGGTTCTTGTTGGGGATGCGCANGGACGAACGGATTATGAAGACGAATTGAAAGCCGCTATCGAGGCTGAAAAACTGCCGCTGCGCGTACGAATGGCCGGTCATTGCGACGACATGCCGGCGGCCTGTGCGGCGGCGGACATCGTGTTGGCNCCATCGCTGGATCCGGAGCCGTTCGGCCGAACCGCGGTGGAGGCCGAGGCAATGTGCCGCCCTGTGATCGTCGCAGATCATGGTGGCGCAAAAGAGTCGGTGCTTGATGCGACAGATGCTGGTGGGCGGGCGNCGGCAACAGGCTGGCGGGTTCAGCCCGGGGATGTGGATGCGCTGTCCCGGGCTATGGCTGAGGCTCTCGCGGCGAACAAGGCTGACCGTCAGTCTATGGGCGCCCGGGGGCGCTCCTTTGTCGAAAGGCGCTATTCAGTAGAAGCAATGACCGACGCCACCCTTGATGTTTATCGCTCACTTGTGATGGGCTGATGAGCNCACCCGCCGTTCTTTTCATTCGCTTGCACCCGCCGGGCGACGAGAGAGAAAAAGCCAGGATTCTGGCGNTGATTACCGCGCAAATAGACGCCGGATGCATGGTGACAGTCCTGACAACCACGCCTTGCCGCCCGATTTTTGCTTCNTTGCCGGTGACACTTTGGGGGGACGGGGCACCCAGAGGTCTTCTGAGGCTGCTGGAATTGATGAGACGGCTGTCCTGGGCGCAGTTTTCTGCCGTTTATGATCTGGACGGTCGTTTTCGGGTTCGCGCCTATAAATGGNTCGTGCGCCCGTGTCCCCCATGGCACAGGGACGCCACGTTTCGCCTGTGATAGAGACAAAGCCGCTTGACACCAGCTGTGAGCGTCGTAAACCTTTGCNATCCCGCGCTGAATAAGCTTCAGCGCGACCCAAAGCTATAGGAGGATTACATAGCCCGCAGACCAGTATTCGCGCAGCCCTCGAAAGACGGCCCGCGTGTGAACCAAGATATTTCGGTNCCCCGCGTCATGCTCATCGATGATGAAGGCGAAAAACGCGGCGTAATCCCTATTGACGAGGCATTGGCCCTGGCTGCAGAAGCCGGTCTTGATCTTGTTGAAGTTTCGCCGAATTCCGAGCCCCCTGTATGCAAACTTCTCGACTATGGGAAATTCAAGTACCAGGCCCAGAAGAAGGCTGCTGANACACGGAAGAAGCAGAAGACGGTCGAAGTCAAAGAAATCAAGATGCGCCCGAACATCGACACTCATGATTATGAAGTGAAGATGAAGAGCATGCGTCGGTTTTTTGACGAAGGTGACAAGGTCAAAGTGACCCTTCGTTTCCGTGGTCGCGAAATGGCGCACCAGGACCTCGGTATGAAAGTGCTTGTCCGTGTAAAGGACGAGGTGGACGAGATTGCCAAGGTCGAGCTTTATCCAAAGATGGAAGGCCGCCAAATGGTGATGGTGCTGGCACCCCGTTGATCTGGTTGAGGATCAATCCGTAATCCATGACCAACATGAAAAAAACGGGCCGCTCTGGCCCGTTTTTCTTTTACAGTTCGCGGAGTCTGTCCGGTCTGTCGGTGAGGATCGCGTCAATCTCGAGATCTGCAAGGCGCTGCATCTCATCAAGGGCATCGACAGTCCAGGCGGCAACCGACAGACCAAGTTCCTTCGCAATAGTGGACGTGACTTCGTCAATATCCCCATGCCAGGCAAACCAGCCATCGGCACAGGAAGAAGCAATAGCGCGAAGCATCTGTTCCGAAAAACGCTCACCCTTTTCTTTCCGCCAGTCGGCACTGCCATAAAAATCCGCCCCGTGGGCGGACGCGGTGCGAATGGCCTGAGCCTCTGAACTGTCGTGAGCAGCAGATCCGTCGGTGGGATCGATGGAATAGAAGGGAAGCGTCGTGAACGCATTTTTGACATGCGGTGCTCGTTCCTTTGCGCGCTCCAGCGCCCGCCAGTCGAATGAGACGAAGACAATCTGGTCCGCGTTATCTTTGCACTCAATAAGGTCCACAGCAGCGTCGGCAAGNTTGATCGGGTCGGCCGATTGTGAAAGGTCGAGCAAAGCGGTTTTCAATTCCGTATAGATAATGAATGAACGAGGTGCCTTTCGGGCAACCAGATCAAACACGGCTTCCAGTGTGGGGATCCGCTNTCCGTCCAGGGAGGTCTGTTCAGGGTAGCGTCCCGCATAACCTGCGCCCGGTTTCAGGCGTCCGATATCAAACTGCTGCAGCTCTTCAAAAGTGAGATCCTTGATCAGCGGCGTGGGTCTTGTGAGCCAGGCACCGTCGGCATTGCGGGCAATCGCCGGCTTCAGACTTTCGTCGTGATGGACAACCAGAATACCGTCCTTGGTAAGATGGACATCAAGTTCGATCCCNTCAGCACCNATGTCGATCGCACGTTCAAAGGCCCCAAGAGTATTTTCAGGCCACAGCCCGCTTCCGCCGCGATGGGCAATCTTCAAAGGGCGTTTGGCAGCGGTCATGTTGTGGATCCTTTGTCCGGAAAGCGAACGAGCATATTCGCGGAGTCACGTCGTCTCTGCAAGCAGGACAAGTCNTTGAGTGCGAGGATGACGTCGCGTTCGATAGAGAGAAATGGCAAANGCTTGCGATGNGCTTTGAGCCTGCCATACTTGCGTCAAACAAGAATTGAATTGACCAGGGTCAGCCTGCCGGGGAGGAAGAGATGAAGTTTGGTGTGTTTTATGAATTACAACTACCCAAGCCATGGAAAGAGGGCGATGAACACCGCTTGTTTCATGAAGCTCTTGATCAGGTAGAACTCGCCGACAAGCTGGGGTTCGATTATGCGTGGGAGGTGGAACATCATTTCCTCGACGAATATTCNCATTCCAGTGCACCGGAGGTTTTTCTGGCTGCAGCAGCNTCCCGGACGAACAATATTCGCCTGGGGCACGGTATTCGGCAGGTCATCCCGAACTACAATCACCCGGCGCGCTCNGCTGAAGGGATCGCAACNCTCGACATTATCTCAAATGGTCGTGTGGATTTCGGGATCGGCGAAGNGGCGACGCGCCTGGAGTTGGGTGGGTTTAATATTCCCGCAAAAGAAAAACGTGCGCTTGCGCTCGAAGCGGCAGAGCAGATCGCCAATATGCTCGTGCTTGATCCCTATCCGGGTTTTGAGGGCAAAGGGTTTTCAATGCCGTGCCGCAATGTTTTGCCCAAGCCGTATCAGACCCCTCATCCGCCCATGTGGATGGCCTGTACCAACCGTGACACGATTAAAATTGCAGCAAGCCTTGGCGTGGGGGCTTTGGCATTTTCCTTTGTGGATCCGGATGAGGCGAAGGCCTGGGCGGATATCTACTACGGGATCATCAAATCGGACGCATGCACCCCGATCGGGCACAGTGTGAACGCAAACATCGCTATGGTGTCGAGCTTCTCGGTCCATGAAGACAGGGCTGAAGCCATTCGGCGGGGGGCTGAAGGGTTTGAGTTCTTCGGTTATGCGCTGGCGGCCATGGTGACAAAAGATCAGAAGCCGGGNCGTACCGACATGTGGGGNGAATTNATCAAGCAACGCGGCGACAAGACAGAGGCGATGGTCCGGGATGCACAAGGCCTGATGACGCAACCCGCCGGCATCGGTACACCGGACGATATGATCGAGCATCTGACTGCTTTTCAAACAGCGGGGGTTGATCAGGTCATTTTTATGCAGCAGGCCGGACGAAACCNGCACGAGCATATCTGTCAGTCGCTGGAACTGTTTGCAGACCGTGTCATGCCGATTTTCAAGCAGGATGCCGCCCGGCGNGAGGCAGAGAAGGCGGAAGAACTGGCACCCTATATAGAGAAAGCGCTGGCGCGGAAAGAGTGGATGAAACCCCTGGCCGATGAAGACATCCCGATGATTCGGGCAGCGGTTGCCTCCCCTCAAGTGAACAAGACGAGCGCAGCAGAGTAGCTTTGCCGGATATCCCGGACGTTTACGTCAAAAGCAGGCGCGGGCCGTCATCGGGCACGAGCTCGCGCAGGCTTTGGAGGGAGGCAGCGCTGGCAGAAATTATGGTGGGCATGAAAGTCTCGCCCAGAAAAACAAACGGGCGTCCCGCAAACTCCACCCCCGAGGGCAAGTAACGGGTGGCTTGGCGAAGTTCTTCGTCAAGCAGAAAGCAGATCTGTTTGATCCCCCAGGTAAGTGCAAATTCCAGTGTCCCGAGGGCCATGTCGGCCAGTGCCATCCATTTGTCAGGATGGGCTCGAAGGCAGACTTGCCCGGCATCCCAGATCTTTGGGCCAATGGGAAGGCTGGNAANCCCCAGATCATAGGGTTGAACGGGCGAGTGNGGTCGAAATTCAGACGGGCTCAGGCGGATTGCAGCGGAGAGGTCTCCACTCGGATGGATGCGCATCAGATAGATCGTGAGGGCAGGGTCCGTTCCTTCGTTCCTGCCTGCCGGAATACGAGGATTGTCGCGATTTGCAGCATAAATCCGATGCAGCAGTCCGGGCATCGCCTCAAACTGGGGTGTGTAAAGGCTTGCCCTGTTCTTTGTTACNATATGTATCATGTTGCAGCCGACCGGTATTTGGAAATATTGCTGAGTACAAATTCCTTTCCCGGTCCGACAGAACCAGGTTGTTTCATCATAGCGGNGTGATTTTACTTTGACAAATTTGTTAATAGGGAGCGCGCGGGCCTCNTNCCCCGACTGCCGATAAGACGTGAAGACAGGATCTTCGGNCTTTCAATCGACCTTCCCCTTGCATTCTCCCTGATTTCCCGTATAACCCTCCGACTTCGGAACCATCCGGCTCACCCAGGGCATGCCGTGTTGGTTCAAAATGCGAAAAAGCGCTCTTTTCCTTGGTTTTCGAATAGAGTGCGTAGAATNTAAGGAGTGCAAAATGCCCAAACTGAAGACCAAGTCGAGCGTGAAAAAGCGCTTCAAGCTGACGGCCTCAGGCAAGGTCCGTTCCGGTCAGGCTGGAAAACGCCACGGAATGATCAAGCGCACGAATAAACAGATCCGCAACCAGCGGGGTACGGCCATCATGTCCGATCCTGATGCGCGGATTATCAAAAAATTCATGCCGTACGGCTGAGGAGGCTCTAAATGTCACGCGTTAAAAGAGGGGTCACCACCCACGCCCGTCACCGCAAGGTGATCAAAAAGGCGAAAGGTTATTACGGTCGTCGCAAAAATACGTTCCGCGTTGCCAACCAGGCTGTTGAAAAGGCCGGTCAGTACGCATATCGCGACCGTCGCACGAAAAAGCGGANCTTCCGCTCACTCTGGATCCAGCGTATCAATGCGGCAGTTCGCATGCATGACATGACCTATGGTCGATTTATCAACGGCCTTTCGCTTGCTGGTATCGAGGTTGACCGTAAAGTTCTGTCNGATCTCGCCATCCACGAGCCAGAGGCCTTCAAGTCACTGGTCGATCAGGCGGCAGCAGCGCTGAAGTAAAACGCTAAAGGTCTGGTGGTGCGGATGCACCGCAAGGTCTGGCGGCTTTAACAGCATCAACAAGCCAAAACCCCGCAGCCCCCTAGCCGGCCTCAAGAAAGGCAGCTAAAGGGACCCTTGCGGGGTTTTTGCGTTCAGCGCCTTCCTGTATTGAAGATGCATCCAGAGATCCAGTGCCGAGGATAGAGANCCTGCGGTATTTGGCGAAAAAGGAAATGCGATAGATGACCGACCTGAAAGCACTTGAAGCCGAGACGCTGAAAGCCATCGAGGAAGCGGCNACCGAAAAGGCGCTGGAGGAGCTTCGCGTCGCCACACTCGGCAAGAAGGGCAACATTTCTGAGCTNATGAAGGGCTTGGGCAAAATGAGCCCCGACGAGCGCAAGGAAATGGGTCCAGCCCTCAATGGGCTGAAAGACCNTGTGGGAGAGGCAATCGNAGGCCGCAAGGCAGCGCTTTATGAAGCAGCCTTGGCGGAACGTCTGGCGACGGAGCGGGTCGACGTTACGCTGCCCGTGCGCTCCACGCCGCTTGAGGCCGGGCGCATTCATCCGCTCAGTCAGGTCATGGACGAGATCACGACGATTTTNTGTGANCTNGGGTTCGCGGTTGAAGAAGGCCCGGATATCGAGAGTGATTTCTATAATTTTGAAGCACTNAATTTTCCAGAAGGCCATCCCGCGCGGGAGATGCACGACACGTTCTATTTCAACGAGCGCGCTGATGGNTCGCGACCCTTGCTGCGCACGCACACAAGCCCCGTTCAGGTTCGCACCATGGAGAAGGGCAAGCCGCCTTTCCGCTTCATTGCGCCNGGTCGCACTTTCCGTTGCGACAGCGACCAGACACATACGCCGCAGTTTCANCAGGTCGAAGGTCTCGTCGTCGACAAGGACACGCATATGGGCCACCTGAAATGGACNTTGGAAGAGTTTCTGCGCGCGTTCTTTGAAACCGATGGTGTGGAGATCCGCTTTCGCCCGTCTTTCTTCCCGTTCACCGAGCCTTCNATGGAAGCCGATGTCCGCTGTGCACGCTTGGGTAATGAAATCCGCATTGGNGAGGGCGACGATTGGCTNGAAATTTTGGGCTGCGGTATGGTGCATCCCAATGTACTCCGCTCCGCAGGTATTGACCCGGAAATCTATCAAGGTTTCGCATTCGGCGTCGGGATTGATCGTCTCGCAATGCTGAAATATGGCATTCCTGATTTGCGGGCTTTCTTTGAAACAGATCTGCGATGGCTTCGTCATTACGGGTTTTCGGCGCTCGATGTGCCCACACTGGCCGGAGGGCTCTCATCATGAAGTTCACCCTCTCTTGGTTGAAAGATCATCTCGAAACAGACGCATCCCTTGAAACAATTGTCGAGACGCTGACCATGGTTGGCCTCGAAGTGGAAGAGGTGGTCGATCCAGCGGCTGCNTTGGCACCCTTCGCTGTGGCCCGCATTCTGGAAGCCGTGCCACATCCGGATGCCGACAAACTTCGCCTCTGCAAGGTCGAAGCACTTGTCGAAGGCAAGGTTCAGGTGCTGCAGGTTGTGTGTGGTGCACCNAANGCNAANACNGGNCTNACNGGNATTTTTGCACCGTCCGGCNCAACCATTCCATCGAATGGCATGGTGTTGAAGCCCACGAAGATTCGCGGCGTTGAATCCAACGGCATGATGTGTTCCGAGCGGGAGCTTGAGCTTTCCGACGAGCACAATGGCATTATCGAGCTCGAAGGCGATTTCGCGGTGGGCACCCCGGCAGCGGATGCGCTCGGCAAGAATGATCCGGTCATTGAGATTGCCATCACGCCCAACCGNCCAGATTGTTTGGGTGTCTATGGCGTCGCGCGNGATCTTGCCGCCGCCGGTCTGGGCACGCTGAAATCGAAGCCGCTGCCTGCTCTGACGGAGAGCTTCAAAAGCCCTGTCGGTATTGAGCTTGAGTTTGACGCAGAGACGCAANATGCGTGTCCCGTTTTCGCCGGGCGGATGGTGAAGGGTGTAAAAANCGGCCCGAGCCCTAAATGGATCCGTGATCGNTTGCAAGCCATCGGTCTGCGTCCCATCAATGCGTTGGTCGATGTGACCAATTACATTTCCTATGATCAAGGACGNCCGCTCCATGTTTATGACGTGGCNAAACTGTCCGGCAATCTGAAGGCCCGGCTTGGCAAGGGCGAAACTTTCCTCGCACTCGACGGGAANGAATATACCGCCGACGAGACCATGANCGTGATCGCAGATGATNCCCGCGTGTTGGGCTTTGGCGGCATCATGGGGGGGGAAGAAAGCGGCTCGACAGAGGCAACCGTCGATGTCTTTATCGAGAGTGCCTANTTCGATCCAAACCGNACTGCCGCNACGGGGCGCAAGACGGGGATTGTTTCCGACGCGCGCTATCGTTTTGAACGCGGTATTGACCCGGCCTCCACACTGGACGGGGCTGATCGCGCAGCCGCGATGATTGTGGAATTATGTGGTGGCGCCGTATCCGACCGTGTTGTGGCAGGCAGCGTGCCGGACACGCGTGAANCGATCGTTTTTGATCCGGCGCGCGTTGAAAAGCTGACGGGTCTGACGCTGAACCCCGCTGAAATTCAAAAAATCCTGAAAGACCTGGGGTTTGGTGTGANGGANNGCGGCAAAGGTCTTCTTTCTGTACTCGCACCNACCTGGCGTCCTGATGTTTTCGGGTCCGCTGATCTGGTGGAGGAAGTGGTGCGCATTCATGGCCTCCACGAAGTGATATCGACACCGCTGCCACAATCAGAAGCTGTGGCAAGCCCNGTCCTGAGTATCGGACAAAAGCGTCTGCGCACCGTGCGCCGGTCGCTCGCTGCGCGCGGGTTCGTCGAGGCCGTCACCTGGTCGTTCATTCCAGAGGNGCAAGCGCAGCTCTTTGGCGGTGGCAACGAGATCGCGCCGTTGGCTCTTGCCAATCCGATCTCNACCGACATGAGCCACATGCGCCCCTCCATTTTGCCGGGTTTGATTGCAGCGGCCGGGCGTAACATGGCGCGCGGCGCANGCNATGTCATGCTCTTCGAGGCAGGTCAGCATTATGATGGCGATCAGCCGGGAGATCAGGCCTCGGTCGCGGTCGGTATCCGTCAGGGTACAGCCGGCATCAACGGNGCCGGCCGCCATTGGCAGGGNGGTGCAACCTCAGTTGATGTGTTCGACGTGAAGGCGGACGCTGCCGCTGTGCTGGCAAGCCTTGGTGTGAAGGTTGAAAATCTGCAGATCGCAGCAGACGCCCCTGCCTGGTATCATCCGGGTCGGTCCGGCGTCTTCCGCATGGGGCCGAAAAATGTTCTCGCCCGCTTTGGTGAGTTGCATCCAAGTGTCTTGAATGCACTGGATGTTGCCGGGCCGATTGTGGCGTTCGAAGTTCTGCTGGATGCCGTGCCCACGCCGAAGTCAAAACCCACCAAAACNAAACCCGCTCTTTCTATCCCCGATCTTCAGCCGGTTCGGCGCGACTTTGCTTTCATCGTGAGCAAGGACACGAATGCCGACAGTCTGATCCGGGCAGCGGCTGGAGCCGAAAAGAAACTCATCGCGGATGTNACACTCTTTGACAGTTTTGAAGGTGGCAATCTTGGAGCGGATGAAAAGTCACTCGCAATCGAAGTGACGCTTCAGCCGACTGAGAAAACATTGACGGATGAAGAGCTGGAAGCGGTGAGTGGTAAAGTGATNGCAATGGTGGCNAAAGCAACAGGGGGGCGTTTGCGCGGTTAAGTCTGCTCAAGCAGNCGGTCGAGCANATGATCCCATGTTGATAGGTGATCAATGGTATGGCCTGTTGAACGAGCGGTTTGTGCCCCGATGCTGGCAAGATAGACAATGTCGGCGGCATGACGTGCGGCGGGAACCTCAAGCCCTGCTTCCTTAAACAGCTTGGTAAGATATGCGCGCCGCCGCTTGTCGATACGTGCGAGCATTTTGCGCGCCCGCTCGCTGCTTGNCGCCCAGGCGCGCAAGACACCTTCTGCGCGTGCGCCGCCATNTTTCCCGGGTGAGGCGTGCAGCGCAAAACCGACAAGCTGTTCCAGCTTTTCGCGCGCGGTGCCACCTGTGGACTCAACAAGCTCAATAATGCGTTCTGTCGAAACGGTTTCCCAATGGTTGAGCATTTCTTCGTGAAGCATCGTTCGGTTTTTGAAGTGCCAGTAGAAGCTCCCTTTTGTCACGCCCAATTGCCTGGCCAGCGGTTCCACACTGACCGCTGTCGGGCCTGATGTGATGAGAGCCTGAAACCCGGCTTCAATCCAGTCTGTCTTTGAAAGGTCTATCGTCTTTGTCNTCATATTGAAGAGAGCTCCTTTTCCATACGCTACCGTATTGACAAAAAGAAGTCGATAGACAACACTCTCCATACGATAGCGTATGGAGAGTGTTGTGGAAGCAGAAATGGTCCGGTTGGGAGTGATTGCGACGTGCATNGGCATTATGGCGATTGCTCACTCGTTTNTGGGTGAGCGAAATATCGTGCGGCCCATTATCGAGCGAATGGTCTGGAGCGAGAAGGGGAAGGGTGCAGACTTCTCCAACGGGACGGTGCGTTTTGTCTGGCACATCATTACCGTTGCTTGGTTCGGGTTTGCGATACTACTTCTTGCGCCAGTGCTGGGTGTGGAAAACAGCAGCGCCTTTGTCTCAACAATAGTCGCGCTGACTGCCCTGGTGACTGCCGGTTTCGCCTTCTTCTATACCGGCGGCCGACATCTGTCCTGGGTCGCATTTCTGATTGTTGCAGCCGCCTGTCTTGCGCCTTTTATATGAGTGGGCGAAATGATGTCTTATAATTTTGTCGCGCTGATCTTGCTGTCGGGTGGCGCCGTTCTTCACATTTTTGCTGCAGGCCGGGGCGCGCATCGTGCCATGCAGANGACACTCTCAGGTCGCTTGCAAGCGCTGGAAAGTGCCACATGGCATGCCGTGTCGGTCTGGCTCCTGCTTCATCTGGGCCTGGCCGGTGCGACATTCTTTTCCTCACACCCGCTATTGGCGGGTGCGCTGGTATTCGCCAGCTTTCATGCGCTGGTGCTGGGCATAATGTGCCTGGGCGTTTCGCTTGTTCAATGCCGTTCCTGGGTCGCCATGCCGCAGGCATACCTGTTCATGATGATCGCTGTGAGCCTTGGAATGGTTGCGTGGCGTCAATGGACGGAGAGCATTACGGTGTGAATGTTGGTGCCGTATCTTTGCCCGGTTGTTCCCGAACCACGCCATACTCATCAACAATGTCTGTCTGGTCGTCATACCCGAGCTTGATTTCCGTGTCGCCGNCAGCCTCCCCGCGNTTAAAGCGATCATCCATNGCGCCTGGCCGGATGGGGCGATACTCATCATCAGCTGAAAAAAAGGTCGGCTTGACCGGATGACAGGTCAATTAGCGGTTGCACCGGTTCGGCCCTGCCGCCGACAGGTATAAAACAGGTCGTCAGCAAACANGTGGTGATGACAATACAGGCAGATTTTCCCAACAAACCTTGTCTCCTCTTTATCGCAAGACGGGCATTCTTGAGGATCAGNGGGACGGATTCAANCGCTTGCCCTCCGGTTTTGTTCAACNCTNGCCCGGAAAACATGGGATAATGATCGGCAAAAATGGCAAAGCGGNGATAATGCGTATGGAACTGAAGACACTAAAGCTTGAGCGGCGGGGCGCCACGGCCACGATCNTTCTCTCCCGGCCGCATCGCCGTAATGCCTGGACAGGCCGGATGCATACTGAATACAGACACGTTCTGATGGAGCTGGATCATGACCCGTCTGTGAGGGTNATCGTTGTAACGGGGGATCCGGACGGAAAAGCCTTTTGCGCGGGCGCAGATACNGCCGCTCTGGAAGGTCATTCGGATAAAGGGCGGTATGACAGNGGCACCACGTCAGACATTGCNACGCCNGGNTANGG